>CAYZWU010000014.1:6496-42900 GCA_964482235.1 uncultured Phycisphaerales bacterium | reverse complement strand
ACGTTCGCGGTCACTCCGGCTGCGGCGGCGACTGCCACGGCGACGTTCACGGCCAGTCCGGCTGCGGCGGCGACTGCCACGGCGACGTTCACGGTCACTCCGGCTGCGGCGGCGACTGCCATGAGGAAGAATTCTGCATCGAGATGCTGGCCGACGAGCACGACCTCCACTGGCATGGCGACTCCATGGACTCCTGCTGCCCTGAAAAGGGAAACTTGCGGGTCGGCGATGAGCTGATCGAGTACTTCTCCGCCGGAAAGAAAGGTTACAGCGTGATGAAGTGCGGCAAGCCGGGCGAAGGCCAGGGCAAGGTCATGATCCTGGGCGGCAAGGGCGAAGGAAAGTCCTTCACCATCGATCTCGACGGCATCCACGTCATGAACCCGGCCGGCATCGGCAAGGAGAAAGGCTGCGGCGATTGCGGCAGCCATCCCCAGATCACCTGCGAAGGCGAGGTCATCATCGAGTGCCAGAGCGATTGTGAGAAGGACTGTCAGAAGAAGTGCGACAGCGAGGTCATCATCGAGTGCGGCAACGAGTGTGAAAAGAAGTGCAAGAAGGGAAAAAAGGACGACTCCGACATCAAGCCGTAAACGGGCTTGAGATCGTCTTCAAAAGAAAGTAACAGAGAGAACGCTGAAATCGGCCCGCCTCTCCTGCCCGGCAGGAAAGGCGGGCCGTGCTCATCATACCCTGAGCTCCCCGCCGCCGGCGGAGAGGAGATCGCGTCTCTTCACCAAGGCAGGCTTGACGATCTCATCGAGAAACTCATGAACCTGTTCCGGAGCGCGCCCCACGTAGAGCGCCGGATCGCGAATCGTCTCGAGATCGATCTTCCCGATGATGCCGGTGAACGCCTCATCCCCCTGGATCCGGTCGAGAAGATCGCTCGGCCGGCCGGTCTCCTTCTGCTCCCGGGCCGCCGCCCTGGAATGGACCCGGATCCTCTCGTGAAGCTCCTGACGGTCGCCTCCGGCCTTGACCGCCGCCATGAGGATGTTCTCCGTCGCCATGCTGTCGATCTCAGCGGATGCATTGGCCAGGATCACCCCGGGATTGACCACGAGCCCCGACGCCACGTTCCTGAAGAGAGAAAGAATGGCATCGACGCCCAGGAACGCCTCGGGGATCACGATCCGCCGGCCGGCCGAGTCATCGAGCGTCCTCTCGAGCCACTGGCTGGCCGCCGTGTGCAGGGGATTGGATGCCAAGGTGATCACAACCCTGGCGAGCGAGGAGATGCGCTCGCTTCGCATCGGGTTGCGCTTGTACGCCATGGCCGACGAGCCGACCTGCTCCTTCTCGAAGGGCTCTTCCAGCTCCCTCTCGTGAGCCAGAAGCCGCATATCGCCGGCGAACTTCGACGCAGAGACCGCGATGCCGGCCAGGATGTTGAGCAGCCTGGCATCGATCTTCCGCGGACAGGTCTGTCCCGTCACGGGATAGGAGAAGGAGAAACCGAGGCTCTCCGTCACCCTCCTGTCGAGCTCCTTGACCTTCTCGTGATCCCCGTCGAAGAGCTTGAGGAACGAAGCCTGGGTGCCCGTCGTCCCCTTGACGCCCCGGAATCCGAGGGTTGCCAGGAAATGCTCCAGGTCGTCGAGATCCATCATGACATCATGAAGCCAGAGACAGGCTCTCTTCCCCACCGTGGTCAGCTGGGCCGGCTGGAAATGGGTGTAGGCGAGTGCCGGCAGACCGGCATGCTCCTCGGCGAAGCGGGCCAGAGCGGCGATCAGGTTCACGAGACCGGCTCGAACGAGGCGGCAACCGTCGCGGAACATGATCAGATCGGTGTTGTCGGCCACGAAGCAGGAGGTCGCTCCGAGGTGGATAACCCCGGCCGCCTCCGGGCACGCCTTCGCGAAGGTCCGGATATGAGCCATCACGTCGTGGCGGATGCGGCGCTCCTCCTCCGCGGCATCCTCGAAATCGATATCGGAAATCGACCGCCGCATGGCATTCACCTGCTCCTCGGTGACCGGCAGGCCCAGCTCGCACTGCGCCTGGGCCAGCTCCGTCCAGAGAAGGCGCCATGTGGAAATCTTCCGCTGCTCGGAGAAGACCTCCAGCATCTCCCTGGAAGCGTAGCGCGCCACCAGGGGAGAAGAGTAAAGGGAACGTCGCTCATTGTCTTTGGACATGATCCACCTCGAATAGCTACTGGAGCATGGCTGCACAGAGAGAAAGGACGGTCAGGACACAACAGGTCACGGCGAACAGGGTGGGCGTCGGCCTCCTGTCCACGAAAAAGCCCCAGACAAGAACCCCCCAGATGCCGCCGATCAGATCGGAGACCACGTCCAGGACGGTGCTCGACCGGCCGGTGTAGGACTGGTGCCACTCGTCGGTGATCCCGAAGACCACCGTGAAAAGAACCACGAAAACCAGAGACCAGGGAGAAAAGTGCCGCTCCTCGTCGCGATCGAAAAAAGTCCGGACAAAGGGCAAAAGAAGCATGGCAAGCCCCATGAAGAGCGGAACATGGCAGAGGTTCGTGAGCACTTCCAGGATGTAGGGGGTTTCCTTGTCGATATCGATCTGGATGGCGGACAGGAGATAGATCACCGCCATGTAGACCAGGATCAGGAAAAGTTGCACGAAGCGGTTCAGGGAGAGGAACCAGAGGAGACACCTTCGAATCATGGAACCCTCTTGATCATCGTGATTCGAACTCCTCCGTGTGCATTGTGGCTCAGGGACACTTCATCCATGAGGGACCGCATCAGGAAGAAGCCGCGGCCCCGCTCCGAATCGGGTCTCGGCGCATCGGTGCTGCTGTCGAAGCAGCGGCGCACGGCACCGGGATCTGCCGTGCCGCTGCCCTTGTCCTCGATCACCATCTTGATCTCGGCAAGCGCGATGCGGCAGGTGACCTCGATGACGGCTCCCTCCTGCGAGGCGTGCTCCCTGGCGTTGTTGATCGCCTCGCTGGCCGCCAGCCCGATGTTGTCGCTGATATCGGAGGGGTATTCCCACTGCCCGGTGAGATAGCAGAGCGTCTTGCGGATGGACCGGATGCATCTCGGCCCCACGGGAGGATTGAGCCTGAACTTCACTGCCAGGTGTTCATCACTCATATGACTCGACCCAACGGAAACGACGGACCCGGAACGATCGACTTCAGATTATTACCCGATGCTCATGTACATTGCAATGTCGAGAGCCTTGACCGAATGCGTCAAGGCCCCCACGGAGATCCTGTCCACTCCTGTCAGGGCCACGTCCCGCACGCTCTGCCGCGTGATGCCGCCCGATGCTTCCAGCAGCGGACGGCTTTCCCCGAACTCCCCGTGAATCGCCTCGACGGTCCTGGCCAGGCCGTCGAGGTTCATGTTGTCGAGAAGAATCATCTGCGCCCCGGCCCGTGCAGCCGCCAGAGCGCCCTCGCGGGTCGAGACCTCGACCTCGACGGCGATCCCGTCGGGGACGCGATCGCGGGCCAGCCGGACCGCCTTCTCGACGGCTGCCGGCTCATCGGCCATGGAAAGGAGGGCGAGATGGTTGTCCTTGACGAGGACCATGTCGTAGAGCCCCATCCGGTGGTTGCCGCCCCCTCCCGCTGCAACGGCTGCCTTCTCGATGATCCTCAGGCCGGGCGTGGTCTTGCGCGTGTCCAGGATCACGGCCCTCGTGCCTTTCACCGCCCTGACGTACTGCTGCGTCTTCGTGGCCACGCCCGAGAGGTGCTGGAGGAAGTTGAGCGCCGTGCGCTCCGATTCGAGCAGGGCGGCAACCCGCCCCCGGACCTTGACGATCGTATCGCCCTTTTCCAGGGCGGCGCCGTCCTCGAGACATCTCTCGACCTTCGTCGCCCCGTCGTTGAGAGTGAAAACCCGGGCAGCCGTTTCCACGCCGGCCAGGACACCCGTTTCCTTGGCCACGATCTCCGCCGCACCCTCGAGATCGGGCGGGACGAGGGCTCTCACCGTGACGTCACCCGTCCCCAGATCCTCCTTCAACGCCTGGGCGACAATCTGATCCACGTCCACTTGTTCTCCCTGAGCCGCAGGCCGCCGCCTGCCGCCGCACCGGCAGGCCGGATTTGTTTTCCGAAGGTATAAAAACAGCATGGCGCACGATTGTTTCAGCCCGTGCCGGACCGATGCCGCGCACCGCCATCAGATCGTCTGCACTGCAGAACGGGCCGTTCTGCATTCTCCACTCGATCATGGTCCTTGACACGACGGGGCCGATACCGGGGAGAAGGCGAAGCAGCCTCTCGTCAGCGCTGTTCAGGTCGATAATATACCGCTGCCAGCCTCCCGGCTCAACAGCCGCGTCGAGTTCCCGGCCGATCCGTCGCACGAAGGGAAGAAGGAACAGGATAACGGCGATCAGTAGCGTCGTCGCTTCGACCGGGGCGCGCTTCTTCTTGAACATGGTCCGCTCCCGCGAATCTCACTGATTTTCAGCACCGAACTGAAGAATGAGACGGACAGGAACGCAGCAGGTTACGGCCAGCAGGCGCCGCGGGATCAGATTCCGGACAGTTCCTGGGCGGTCTTGTTGTTGAAGAGGTTGAAGTAGCGCTTGTAGACCTGGTTCAACGCCTCGTTGAGCAGCCGTTCCGTGGCCACCTTGATGGCCTTGTCGGTCTTGCTCCCGAGGAAGATGTAGCAGAAGTCATCCTTCAGGGCCAGGGAAGCGAGAGGCTCGTTGTTGATCTTGAACCTCGTCAGGTTGCCGTCCGTGGTCTCGTTGATGTCGACGCTGATCTTCAGGATCTTCTTTCTGGCGTCGGCAAAGAAGCGCGCACCCTGATTCTCTTCCTTCTTCTCCTTCTCGACCCGGACCGGGGCGGGCTCCTCCTCCTTGAGGACGCGGTCGACAGCCTTGACATCAGGCTCCTTCTCCGGCGCCTTGTCCGGACGGGGAAGAGCCTTCTCTCCGGCACCCTTCAGGCGGACGGCCCGGACAGGCTCATCCTCCCCCTTGCGGGACAGGGTGAAGTAGTTGCGGTCCTCGAGCCGGAGATAGGAGTACTCGCAGGCAGTGATATCCAGACCCTTCATCAAGCCCAGGCATTCCACGAATTCGTTCGAGATCTGCTTCTTCAGGAGAAAGATCCGGGGGGTGCCTTCAAAGGAGACCATGGGATCCGTGTATATCTTCTCCAGGAGAAAGCGGTTCTTTCTGAGCTTCTGGACGATCTGCAGGATCCGGTGCACCAGCACCGTCTCCTCGTCGCTCTCCTCCGCAAGAAGAACGATGGCCGGCTTGCCGTCCCCATCGCGCATGAGGAAGTCGACGCTCGTTGCCTCGTCGAGCGAAAGATCCGTATCCAGGATCTCGATCTCCTCCTCCAGCGAGTCGCAGTTGTCCAGAATCACTGCCCTCACTTCGTCCAGGGTCTGTTCGGGTTTCTTGATGATCTCGATCATTATTTGGTTCCTCCACCGCCTAGATCCCGAAGATTGACACCGCGCTGCCGCAGCATAGATCCTTTTGGATCATTTTATTCAACCGGATGCACGATTCAAACTCCATGTTTATTTTCGATCGCTCCGCCTTCGGCATTTCTTGCACAGGCAAGGCCCGATCGGCTTTAATAGGCGCCCTGGAATCCGGTCGCCTCGCCGTCTGCTCGACTCTGATTTTCCGGAGAACATCATGGAATGGGATCTCGAGAGAGTGCGCGCACTCTTTCCGGTCACGAAGAACCGGGTCTACCTCAACCACGCGGCCACGTGCCCCCTCGCCGCCCCGGTGGCCGAAGCGGTCCACAAGCACGTCGATGATCTCACCTCCAATGCGAGCACCAACTACGAGGCGTGGGAGGTCATGCTCGAGGAGCTCCGCGGCCGCTGCGCAGCCCTGCTCGGCTGCACTTCCGCCGAGGTGGCCCTCACCGGCTCCACTTCCGAGGGGGCGAACATCGTGGCGCGGGGTCTCGGCTTCCGGCCGGGGGAGAACATCGTGGTTCCCGATATGGAATTCCCGGCCAACCTCTTCCCGTGGAAAGCCCTGGAACAGGACGGTGTCTCGATCCGGATCGTTCCTCTCAGCGAGGGACGGGTCACCGTCGACGCGATCCTCGAGCAGGCGGATGCCCGAACTCGCCTCGTCGCCGTATCCAGCGTCGCCTATCACAACGGGTACAGGATCGACCTCGAGACCCTCGGCGCGGCGCTCGAGGATCGGGGAATCCCTCTCTATGTCGACGCGATCCAGAGCCTCGGCGCCCTGCCCCTCGATGTGCGGCAATGCCGCATCGCCTTTGCCGCGGCCGATTCGCACAAGTGGCTGCTCGGAATGGAAGGCGCCGGCCTCTTCTACTGCGCCTCGGAGTGGCTCGACCGCATCCGTCCGCCCTACGTGTCGTGGCGGTCCGTGAAAGATCCCTTCGATTTCGAGAAAACGACGATCGACCTCCTCGGCACGGCCGGCAGGTTCGAGTACGCCTCCTACAACATCGCCGGATTTCACGGGTTCAACGCCGCCGCGGGCCTCCTTCTCGACCTGGGCATCGACTCCATCGCGCAACGGATCCTCTCGCTCACCGACCACCTGGCCGCGCGGATGAAGGAGAGAGGGATCGAGATCGTCTCGCCCCGGAACGAAAAGGAGAAGTCGGGCATCGTCACGTTCCGGGCGCCGGGAGGGCGGGATGCGGAAGCCCTGGTGATGGAGCTGGCGAGCCGGAAGATCTCCCTCACGGCTCGGGGAGGCGGCATCAGGGTCTCCCCCCACTTCTACAACACGGTCGAAGAGCTCGATCTCCTCATGGAGGCCCTGGCATGAGTGCGAGGAAGATCTTCTTTGCCTCCGAGGACGACGGCCGCACCCTGCAGCCGCTCCGCACCGGAGTCCTCCTCTTCCTTCTCGCCCTTGCCATGCAGTTCCTCGTCATCATCGTTCTCGCAACGCTCTTCGACGAGATCACCGCCCCGGCCGCGGTCTACATGACACTCTTCTCCCAGACTTTCGCCGTCCTCTTCGCGTTCTTCTTTCTCCTGCAGGGCCCGGCGGAAGACTTGGCCTCCTCAGGCCTCACAATTGAAAAAACCGTCATCGGCTGCATGCGGGCGATCGGCTGCTACATCCTGTTCCTGCCCTTCTACTTCGTCGTCTGCTGGGTGAATTCGCGGTTCATCGACGCGACTCCGCAGGAGCTGGTGGAGCAGATCAAGGATCAGCCCGAATTCCTGGCCTCACCCCTCTTCCTGGCCACCGTCTGCTTCCTGATCCCCGTGATGGAAGAGTATCTCTTCCGCGGAATCCTCTACCCCGGACTCCGCTGGGTCCTGGCGCCGCTGCCCTCGGTCATCATTTCCGCCGCCATATTCGCCGCTCTGCACGATCTGAGCGCATTTCTGCCGATCTTTGCCCTGGGCTGCCTCCTGGCCATGATCCGCGAGCGCTGTCCCTCGCTGATTCCCGTGGTCCTGATCCACGGCCTGCACAACTCGATCACCCTGTTCACGATCAAGCAGGTCACGGCTGCGGCGTAAATTCTATTTCCCCATTCGGGCTGCGCCAGCTAGAACATCAGAACCGTGGGCTCTATGGTACTTTCCACCCTCAAGTTCTGCAGAAGAGCCATTTTTTTTTTTGAAACCGGTGACCCCGGGCCTTGTTCGATATAAATATAGTATTCTGTAGGCAATAACGTTTCGGGCACGAAGCCGGACAGCCCGGTTTCACCTTTGACAGCGAAACAAGACATGACTGACACCCCTCCTCCGGAAAGAAACCGGGACCAAGAGACGCCTCCCCCCTCTCTCTGGTCGATCAAGGGTGTCAAGCAGCGGCTCAACCGTTCCTCAAAGGAGCCCCGGACCGACGACCGATCCCCTGCCGAAGCGCGGACAACCCTCTTCAACAGGACCTTCACCCTTTCCTTCACCGAAAGAGGGATCGTGCGCCGCTACCAAGTGGGAAACGAGCCCCTGCTCGTGGGCCGCTCGCAGTCGTGCCGCGTGCGGATCTACGGCAAGGACGTGGCCCCGATCCACTGCCGAATCGAGAAGAGCACGGACAACGCCATCGTTCTTTTTGCCGAGGAGGAGGGCTACCCCGTCCTGGTGAACGACTCCCCGGTGGAGTTCGTCCGCCTGAAGGGAGGAGAGACGGTCAGCATCGGCTCCACCCTCCTCAACGTGCGAAGCGGCGTCGAGATCGCCGGGGCGAGGGAGAAATCCGAGGAGCAATTCGCCTTCGAGGGCAACTTCGGCACGCTCTTCGTCCAGTCGATCAAAAAGTCGCACTGGCTTCTTCTCTCCTGCGTCCTTCACTGCCTTCTCATCTACATCGTCTCCATGCTGCTCCCCGACGAGGAGCCCAGGGAGGAGCCCTTCGGCATCGTGCAGCACGGATTATCCGAAGAGTCGGGCGACGATCCCTTCGACCTGGACGATTTCGCGGATTCGGGAAGCGGTGAGCTGGAAGAGCCGGAAGAAGAGCCTCTCGCCGATCCCAACGACCTACTGCCGTCCGATCCCCTTTCCGGCAAGACCTCCGAGGCCCTGAAACTCTACGATCTCGGTCCCAACGGATTCGACGGCTCGGGCTCGGACACCTGGATGGGCGAAAAGGTCCGCAAGGCCATCAACCGCGGCTCGGGAAACGGCCTCTTCGGCCCGGGCACGGGCTGGAGCGAGCGGGTGGGCCAGCTCAGGGGATCGGGGCTCGACATCGCCATTCTCTTCGATTCCACGGGCAGCATGTCCAGGCCGATCCGCGAGGTGAAGGCCACGATCGGCGAGATGATCCGCGTCCTGCACCGGATCGTCCCCAACCTGCAGATCTCCCTGATCACCTACAAGGGCGACATGGATGCCAGCCGCTACGTCATCGCGGGAACACCGCTCGTCGGGGATCCCTTCGAGCTTCTCAACTTCATCCACAGCGTCGACATCTCTGGCGGTTCGAGCCACGGTTACGCCGCGATCTACAGCGCCCTCTTGACAGCGGTCAACGACCTGGGCTGGCGGGACGAGGTCCAGAAGGTCATCATCCTGATCGGCGACGCGCCCCCCTTCCCAGAGGAGGACAACGACGGGAACAGCCTGATCCGCGAGTTCGACGGCTCCTTCTCATCGATCTTCGTCGATTCCGGCGGCAATCCGAAACGGGGGATGAACGCGCAGGCGATCAGGATCTTCAAGCAGTACGCCAAGACGGGTGGCGGCGAGTTCATCCGGAACGACATGGCCGAGGACGTGGTCCGCCAGATCGTCACGGCCGCCGTGGGCGCCAGGTACGCGGGCAACGTCAATGCGGTCTTCGATTCGGAAGAGACCCCCCGCTGGCAGGCGGTGCTCGACCGCAAGGTGAAGGAAGGCGACGTCGACTGGCTGATGGAGAAGTTCCTCGAGCAGAAGACACGGCCCGAGGTGGTGCAGGCCCTGGTCGATGTGGGCACCCAGGATGTGGTGGGCCGCGTCTGGACGGTGATTCGTCACGGAACCGATTCCCCGTGGCTCCTCCACCGCTGCATCTACGTGCTGAGATGCACCACCGGGCTCTACCTGGATTATATCGATTCTTCCCGATCCCGCCTCTCGATGCGGGAGCTCAACAAGATCCGCAGCGTTCTCACCTTCAAGTACGGCAAGAAATTCCTCGCCTCGCTCCGGAAAGATGGCAAGCCCGACCGCCGAAAGCAGTAGCATTCCCCCGATTGATGCGAAAAGCCGCTTTCATCTCTCGAAATTAAATTGTAAAAGGAAGCGCTGGCTTTGTTTTAATGACCTGGCCTGGACGATTTCAGGTTGGCAGAACGTTGAAAAAGTCATTCGAAGCACTTTCTCAACATCCTGCTAGGGCGCCCACAGTACACGTGATATCCATATTTTTGGAGGGTCGATCGTGGCACGTTCGAATCAGAAAGTCGAGATTTCCGCTGATGCGGTGAAGAACATACTGGCGGAAGCCGGCCTCGAAACAGCTCCGGGAATGGACGAAACCTGTTTTCACGTCAAGGATCCGGAGAGCGGTCTCACGTTCACCTGCGATCTGGAAACGGACATCCTTTTCAACACCGTGGCCTGCGTGGAGATCGAGGAGTCCGCCGTGACGCCCGACCTGCTGCGGCTCCTCCTCGACGCGGAGAACGGAATCTCCACATCCAGCTTCAACCTGGTCAAGACTGGTGCAGAAAAGGTCATCATCACGCTGAACAACTTCTGCAAGCTGCAGTTCCTCGAAGAGGAGGACAAGGACGACATCCTCTCATGCCTCGAGTTCCTCAACATGGACGTCCTGGCTGCACGAGAGCTCCTGGTCTCCCACATCTAGCCTGAACAAACGAAACCGGAATATGGAGGATTTAGAAAGATGGGATTTTTCAAAGATATCTTCGGCCGGAGCAGCCGCGTGGTGCGCGGCCAGGCCAACAAGGCGATGAGCTCTCTCGAGGATGCCACGTTCGAGTCCACACTCAAGCAGTCGGTGAAAGACATGAAGACGGAGCTGTCCCGCGTGGTCCGTGCCTCGGCAGAGGCGATGTCCAACACGAACCGCCTCGAGGCGGAGTACGACAAGTACAAGAAGCAGGCCGACGAGTGGCAGGAGAGAGCCAAGAAGGCGCTGAAGGCCGGCAATGAGGACCTGGCCAAGAAGGCCCTGCTCAAGAAGGGCGAAGCCGAGGCCCAGGTGGCTTCCATGCAGACCTCCGTCGACAGCGCCGGCCAGACGTCCGCCACGCTGAAGAAGCAGGTGACCGAGCTGAAGCGCAAGATCGAGGAGGCGGAGCGGATGGCCGGCACCCTGATCGCGCGGAAGAACGCGGCCCGGGCGCAGAAGAAGGTCTCCCAGGCACTGGCCGGTGCGGCCGAGGGCGACAACGCCTTTGCCGCCATCAAGGCGATGGAGGAGTCGGTGGACCGCGACGAGGCGGCCGCCAAGGCATACGAGACCCTTTCCATGGATGAGGACAGCGAGCTGGCCAAGGAGTTCGCCGAGCTCGACAACGGGTCGGCCGCAGTGGACTCCGAGCTCGAGGCTCTCAAGAAGGAACTCGAAGGCAAATGAGCGGCATCATGATCCCCCTGGCCCTGGAAACCGTCACCTGGGTCGTGTTGATCGTTCTTCTCGTCGTCCTCGTCGCGATCGTCCTGCTGATCCGGAAGAAGGGGAAGCAGGAAGCCGCAGCGGTGGAGAAGGAGTCCCTCGCCGTGGTCGAGGCAACGATTCGCGACGCCCGCGTCAACGACATCGTCTCCGTGGTCGGTTTCAGCGCCGACTTCGACGACGTGGACTTCACCATCGAGAAGCGGAACCGCTACGAGTCGCACGGCTTCGAGTGGTACGAGCTCCTCGGCGTCCATCAAGGGAAGCAGGTCTGGATCGAGTGGGAGGAAGACGACGCGCTCGAGATCTCTGCCACGTCGCCGGAGAGGAAGATCCGCCTCTCGGCCCTGAACCTCACGGAGGACGACCTGGCCCGCGTGGATGAAGAGGAATCAACGGACAACCATATCGTGTGGGAAGGCCGGAACTACTTCTACCAGGAAAGCTGCGAAGCCCTTTTCTTCAAGGATTGCGGCGGACCGGGCGAAGGATTCTACCTCTGGGATTTCGCCACCGAGGACCACGAGGACCTCATCTCCATCGAGAAGTGGGAAGGCGAGCCGTTCCAGGTCTTTTCCGGCAAGGCGATCAAACCCCACAACGTCAAGGTCTATAAGCGATAGCCGGTGAGGAGAAGCCGAATGGATAAGAACACACTGATGTCCCTGGCAGGCGCGCTCGTCCTGATCATCGTCCTGGTGGTCGCGGCCGATGCCATGCTGGGCGGCCTGCCCGCCGCGTGCGGCGAGCTCTTTGCCGTGGAGGAGTCCGAGACGGGCAAGGCGGCAAAGAGGATCGACACGATCAAGACCACTGTTTCCGATATCGTTGCCAAGGAAAAGGCGTTCCTCGAGCCCAAGTCCTCGGAGGAAAAATGGCAGGCCGACCTGGATGATGCCGGGAAGGAGATCGATGCGGCCCTCGCCTCGCTCGAGAAGGAAGGCAAGGCCATACTCGAAAATGACGACTCGGGCGACGAGGGGAAGTTGAAGAGCCTGCTCCAGGCAGCCCGCACGAGACGGATGCAGGCCCTGGGCCTGGCCGATTCGGTGCTCAAGAGGGCGGAGACCCTCCTCTACTACAAGGCGAACCGCGCCAAGGTTGTGAAGAAGGCGAACCAGGATTTCGATTCCATCGAGAGCCCCGCCCTGGCCCAGCTCGAGATCAAGGCCGAGAAGGCCAAGGCGGACTGGCCCGAGAAGATGGCCGACATCGAGCAGAAGATGTCGCTCTTCGATTCGATGAAGCAGAAGGCCTCGGAGAGCCATGCCTTCATCGCGGCGGAAAACGTCAAGCCGGAGAGCGAGGTCGATTTCGAGGCTCTCGGCATGCATGGAGCCGCCATCGCCGACGCCAGGGAGACATACCTTCACTCGGTGGGCCACATCGCCGCTCTCCTCGGGCAGCTCTACGTGTCCTGGGACAGGATCCTCGATGACATGGAGATCCGCGAGGGCGAGGAGGTCCGGTTCTACCACCACTACAAGACGATCAAGGTTTTCCGGGAAGGCGACTCGAACAGGCAGGAGACCTCCACCAAGATAGTGCAGGTCTCCAAGACCGTCTACCAGAGCCACGAGAAAAACCTCGGCATGACGCTGGCGTCGAAGCCCCAGGGCAAGTACGACTCCGAGGCGGACACCAAGACGTCGCCCCCGGGTTACAACTACGTGGGCAATCCTCATTACGGGAAATGGGAACGCCATTCGAGCGGCAGCTCGTTCTGGGTCTTCTACGGCCAGTACGCCCTGATGCGCGACCTCTTCTGGGGGCGCAGCTACTATCAGCCGATCTACCGGTCCGACTGGAACAGCTACCAGCATTCCCGCAACGCGGGCCGGACCTACTACGGCCGGTCATCCACGGGCGGACAGAAGTACGGTTCCAAGGGAGAGGTGGCCAGGACCAAGTACAAGGGATCCAGGTACACGAGCTCGAGAGGTTTCTCGGGCACCCAGTTCAAGAAATCGGGCGGCACCTACCGTGGAAGCAAGTACGCCGCGAAATCGAGATCGTCCTACTCGAGCTCCCGGAGCCGATCATCCTCGATGTTCCGAAGCGGAAGCCGGGGCGGCGGCGGCAAGTAGCGGCGCGACTCTTTTTTCACCCTGCAAGCGAAAAACAGGACGGAGACGATGAACGAACAGATAATGGAAATCTTGAGCGATCTCCCCGTGGGTATCGGATTCACGGCCCTCGGTTTTCTTGTCCTGATCGTGGCCAAGATCGGCAAGGACTTTCTCACACCCTACAAGCTGGACGAGCAGCTCACCGAGAAGGACAATCCCGCCCTGGGGCTCAGCATGGCGGGCTACTACCTCGGTGTGATCATCATCTTCCTCGGAACGCTTCACGAGCCCGAGGATCCCGACGCCGTCTACACGATCAAGGAATACACCGGCGACCTGGTCGAGGTCTTCCTCTACTCCCTGGCGGGAATCATCCTCCTGAACATCAGCCGGTGGGTGGTTGACAAGCTGATCCTGCGCCAGTTCAGCACGCGGAAGGAGATCATCGAGGACCGCAACTCCGGCACGGGCGCCGTCCAGTTCGGCAACTACATCACCTCCGGGCTGGTCATCGCCGGCGCCTTCCACGGGGAAGGCGACGTCCTCTCGGCCGCCCTCTTCTTCTGCCTCGGCGAGGCGGCCCTGATCTGCTTCGTGGGCTTCTACCAGCTGGTGACCCGCTACAACATCCACGAAGAGATCGAGAAGGACAACGTGGCCGCCGGCGTGGCCCTGGGAGGCAACATGATCGCCATCGGGATCATCCTCCTCAAGGGACTGGCCGGCAGCATCACCACCATGAGCGAGAACGTCGTTTCCTTTGCCGTCTATGCCGTGGCGGGCTGCGTTCTCCTCTTCGCCGTCCGCTGGACGGCCGATCTCTTCATGTGGCCGAAGGCCACCTTCGACAAGGAGATCGCCGAGGACCACAACCTGGCAGCCGCCCTGGTGGAAAGCTCCGTGGTGATCGGCGCGGCCGCCGTGATCTTCTTCTCACTCTGAGCGGAGAATCGATGCTCCGGAACAAGCGTCGCATGAGGATCCTCCTCGTCTTCTCCACCTTCGTGCTGGGGGCCTGCGGACTCGTCTACGAGTATGTCCTGAGCGTTCTGGGGAACCACCTCATAGGATCCTCCCACGAGGAGATCTTCATCGTCATCGGGATCGTGATGTTCGCCATGGGTGTGGGATCGATGCTGCAGCATCGGATCCGGGGGAACCTCTTCGGGAAGTTCCTGATGATCGAGATCATCCTCGGCCTGGTGGGCGGTTTCAGCGCCACGGTGATCTACACGGCCTTCATTCACACCGAAAGCCACCGGGTGGTCCTCTATGGCTTCTCCCTGATGATCGGAATCCTGATCGGGATGGAGATCCCCATCATCATCCGGATCAACAACGAGTACGCCCTCTCCCTCCGGGCGAACCTCTCCGAGATCCTCTCCATGGACTACATCGGAGCACTGGCGGGCGCGCTGCTCTTCACCTACGTGCTTCTCGTCAACTTCACCCTGGCCCGCATCGGTTTCCTGCTGGGACTGATCAACACATCCCTGGCCCTGCTGGGCCTCGTCCTCTTCGCCGGGCTGGTCAGGCGGAAAGCGGCGCTCGGTTTGGCGGGCCTCGCCGTTGCCGCCGCCCTCTGCCTCGGATTCATAAAGGCCGAGGACTGGACGCGGTACGGCGAGCAGAAGTACTACCGGGATCCCGTCGTGATCAGCCGGACCACGCCGTATCAACACCTGGTGCTCACGAAGAGAAAGGACAGGATCAACCTCTACATCAACGGGCACATCCAGTTCTCCTCCACCGACGAGCACATCTACCACGAGATGCTGATCCACCCGGCCATGAGCCTGGCCGCCAGGCGCAGCCGCGTGCTGATCCTCGGCGGCGGCGACGGCCTGGCCCTGCGCGAGGTGCTGGCCTACCCTGACGTGGAAAGCGTCACCCTGGTGGACATCGACCGCGAGGTGGTCCGCCTCGCCGCCGAGGATGAACACCTGGTGAGGCTGAATCGCGGCGCCTTTCTCGATGCGCGCGTGACGGTGGAGACCTCGGCCGCCGTCAGAAAGGGCGAGAAGATCGAGGTCCTCCAGGAAAGCCAGCGGCAGTCGGAGATGTTCACCGGCCGCCTCCATCCCCTGGCCGAGGTCCATGTCCTCATCATGGATGCGGACCGGTTCGTGCGCGAGAGGGAAGGTTCCTTCGACGTGGTCTTCATCGACCTGCCCGATCCGGACCAGCTCGAGGTGGCCAAGCTCTACAGCGTCGACTTCTATGCCGCCCTGCGGGAGCGGCTGCTGCCGGGCGGGATCGTCGTCACACAGGCCACGAGCCCCTTCCACGCGAAGCACGCCTATCTCTGCATCGGCAGGACCCTCGCCGCGGCCGGCTTCGGCATCATCCCCTACCACGAGAACGTCCCCAGCTTCGGCGAGTGGGGATGGTACCTGGCCTGGAAGGACGCGCGAAAGCCGGAGGAGGTGCGCCAAGGCCTCTGCCAGGTGAGGAAGCTCGGCGTCCCGACGCGCTTCCTCACACCGGCCCTCCTCAGGGCCAGCCTCGATTTCGGCAAGGGGTGGCTTGAAACGGAACGAGAAATCGAGGAAAACACCCTGATGAATCCGGTGATTGTTTCCTACTTTCGCGACGCCTGGAAAGGAGGTTGATGACCGGTGCCGATCAAGTTCACTCTCCGATACTACCTCTGGAGAATCAGGAAGAAGAAGTCGCTCGGCCTCACGACGGTCCTGGTGACCCTCTTCGTGAGCCTTGCCGGCAACGCCGGTACGTTCTACCTCTTCGACGGACCGTTGCATGAGTCCGCCGGAGAACCCCTCGAGATTGCCGACTGCATCTGGTACAGCTTCATCTCGATCTCCACGATCGGCTACGGCGATCTCTCGGCCGAGAGCCTCGGTGCCCGCATCGGAACCTTGGTCTTCATCGTTCTGATCGGTCTTGCCGCGTTCACCACTTTATTCGGCATCATTGTCGACTGGTTTATCGAACTTCATAACAGGGAGGTCAAAGGCATGAGCCAGGTCTACGCCAAGGACCACATCCTGATCGTCAATTTTCCCTCCGAGTCGCGGGTCCGGCAGCTCGTGGAGGAGCTTCGGGAGGACGAGCGCAACCGCGACCGCCAGATCGTCATCATCACCGACGACATCGCCGAGCTGCCCTTCACCCTCTCCAACGTCTCCTTCGTGCGGGGCTCCCCCATCGAAGGGGAGACCTTCGACCAGGCCAACATCAGCGATGCGCGCGAGGCGATCGTGCTCTGCACATCGCCGGACGATCCGCACAGCGACAGCGTGGTGGCATCGATCGTCTCGTTCCTCGAGCACATGAGGCCGGAGCTGGTCACCGTGGCGGAATGCCTGAGCCAGAAGCACCGCTCCCTGTTCGAGGCATCGAACTGCGACGCCGTCGTCTTCTCGAACCGGATAGTGAACAACCTTCTCGTTCACGAGAGCCAGGACAGGGGCGTGATCCGGTTGATGGACGTGATCACCACGAGCAGCCGGGGCGAGACGCTCTACAGCCTCGAGGTGGGTGATCTGGGAGGGAAGAAGATCTCCTACGTCGACTTTGCCAAGACCCTGATCGAGAATGCCGTCAATATTCTCTGCATCATCCGCGGCATGGAGACTTTCACCGAGTTCACGGGGAAAACGGTCGAGACCGGAGATCGGATCGTCTACATCGATCAGAAGCGGACCACCTGGGACCGGATCAAGGCGATGCTGAGCTGACATTTCATGCGCGGTAACGCACATTGAGTGTGTGACTTCGCACCCCCAGAAAGAACAACCCTGGCCAACCTGTCACAACTCCTTTGACGGCAACGGCTGTCAACATTCCCACTTCTGGCACGTTCTTTGCATAAACAGAACACACCTGGAAAAAATCGACTCGACCGATCTATCGAGGATTCCCCCGCGGGAAAACTCGAGTCCGAGGGCGAACAGGGTGCCCATCTGCTCGAAATCGAGCTCTTTTGACAACAGGGAGGTTTCAAAATGATCGATTCTTCGAACAAGCACTCCTGCTTCCCCCTCACGCCGATGCTGCTCGCCGCCTGCCTGAGCTGCCTCGTCCCCCTCCTCGCCGGCGTGGCACCGGCTCCTCAGGGCAGGGAAGTGCAAGGAACCGTGAACGTGCCTCACAATCAGCTCTACGACGAGACTCCCGCCGTCCTGGTGACGGGGAACAGGATCGGACCGGACACGCTCGAATTCCATCCCAAGGGGGACAGGGCGGCCGGGTATTTCGATTCCGACGGCGATGGAACGCTGGACACCCGGATCAACGACTTCGAGAGCTTTGCCAACGCGGCCAACAACATCTTCAACGAGCAGGTGGCGGCCTGCGTGTTCCACAATCCCGGCGACCGGGCGATCTATGACAACCCGGACATATGGACCGACGACGACGGCAACCCGGCCGTTCACCTGAGGCCGGACACCATGCCGGAATTCGCCGACAGCTCCGGCGCTCCCAGCACCGCGGCCACGCAGTTCATCCAGGTGAAGCTGCCCTTCAACGTCGATCCCCTCTCGATCTTCAGCACGCAGGCGCCGGCGGCCCGCGACTACCTGATCGGCACGATCGCGATCGAGGACGAGACGGGCGCTCACGTGCCGTGCACCGTCGTTGTCAACGGTTTCGACGTCTTCGGCAACGGGCCCTACGATCTCTCCCCCAACTGGCCGGCCGGCGCCGAGGTCGGGCGCGATATCGTCACCTTCATCGCCCAGACCGGCACGGGGCGGATCGGAGTTCCCAAGGATACCGCGCTGACAAGCTCCGCCGCAGCTCCGGGCGTCTGGTCCGGAAAGGAGATCCGTCTTTCGATCAGGAGCCTTCGCGCAGTCGACGGAACGGTTTTGCCGGTGAGCTCGCATCACCTGGTGCGCCGCACCGGCCTGGGTGTTCTGGACGACGACGTTGCCGTGAGGCTCGTCGACATCAGCGCCACCGACTTCGTGATCAACCCGAACACGGAGAAGCCGCTGCACGACCAGTGGCCCGGCGTCGACTCACCCGACGACCTCGTGGTCACGCCGAAGAGCGCCTTCGTCGTCACCTTCAACAAGCCGGTCGTTCCCGTCACCGTGGGACGTTCCGTTGTCTTCAACATGGCGCCCTATCGGGGCAACACGGCTCCCGTCCCCAACAGAAAGGCGCTCCAGTGGCCCCCGCCCCCGGAGTGCACGGGAACGATTAACCCGCTCTGCCCGAACATCGTGCTTCATGCCACGCTGCTCGACTCGCAGGGCACTCCCCTCGAGCCCGGGACGCCGATCCCCTTCAGGGCCTACCCCCTGAACCAGAACAACATGGCCACCTTTCTGATCGATCCGGTGATCGACCTGCCGGGGAGCTCGGTGGAGAAGCTCCTCCCCCAGCAGATCGATGACGTTCGCATGCGGATCGAGATTTCCGTCTACGACTACCTGCACAACGATGTCACCGGCGATCCGGACGGTTCGCTGCCGGTCTTCGGACCGGAGAACCTCGGCGTCGCCGGATTCCACGGCGAGAGATTCTATGCTGATGGCGCCCCCCGCCTTTCCAGGAGTTTTTCCGTGCTCGACAGGCAACGATATGTGAACGCACCCGTTTCGCCTAACGCGATCTATTTCAGCATGGGACGGGGCGGCGTGGGCGCCATCGATCTCGACGGGAACGGTTTCACCACCAACACGCCCGGTTCGGGGAAGGCCGAGCTCGTCACCTGCACCGCCTTTTACAACCCCTTCGGAAGCGTGATGATGGGGACGGGCAACAACTACTCCTATCCCGTGGGACTGGGGCGGTTGACGCCGATTCCGGGCGTGAACGAGGGCTCCTCGGGCACGGACACCCTTGTCCGCGACTCGAACGGCTCGGCGCAGCTCTATCCCGAGGCCGTCGAGGGCAAGACGCCCTGCAACATCGTCGACATGGAGGTGGGCGGCTTCCTCGACGTGCTCTATCGCGACAACTGGAATCCCTACGCAAGCGACGAGCTCCACAGCGACCTGGTCTACCCCTTGGGCGGCTTTACCAGCAACACGATCAGCTCCCCCCCCACGCCGAACCCCCCGCCCCTGACCGTGCCCGTCGCGATGAACACCCTCGACACGATCCTCGACAACCGTGCGTTCTTTCCTGACGGCGCTTACACGATCCCGGGGCACGAGGTCTTCACCGTGGACATGTGCGGCATGAGCGGCATGTACTTCGACGACAGGACCGGATTCATCCATCTCGGTATCGGCGGCATGTCGCCCGACTATCCGCTGCCGCCCTACCCGCCGGGAGTCGGCCCGTGGTCCGGTGTCCGCTTTCTCAACACAGGCCCGATGGCCGCCGAGGCGGAAGTGGGCGTTCCGCTCAATTATGCGAGCCGCCAGCAGATCGGGAATCTGCTCTTCGCGTCGGACAAGGCGCACGACGCCGTCCGCGTGCTGAACTCGAATACCATGGAGGAGATCGCGCGGCTCGGCGGGCTCGACTCGCCTCACGGACTGGTCGTCACCCCGGATCTCAGGCGGCTCTACGTGAGCAACCGCGGCAGCGCCTCGGTCACCGTCTTCGATGTGGATCCCTTCTCGGAGAGCTTCCTCGAGAAGGTGTGCGACATCGCCGTGGGAGAGGAGCCGATGGGGATCTGCTGCCAGCCCGATTACGAAGACGTCTTCGTCTGCAACTACGGATCGAGCACGATCTCCATCATCGATCCCAGGACGAATACGGTGCGCAAGACCTTGACCCGGCTGATCGACAGGCCGGTGGACATGACCTGCGGGCCGCGTCAGCAGCTCTTCGGCTGGGGAACCCAGGTCTATCACGGCTACGTCTGCAACGAGGGTGGGGACAACATCCTGGTCTTCGAATCCGGGCCCCACGGAATCGGCGGCGTCGGCTATGACGACATCATCGGCGAGGTGCCGCTCGTCGGGCAGGGCGGAACGGTGTACGAGAAGATCGCTAATCCTCGCGCCATCTGCTATGACCCGCTCTACCTCAACGGCATCGCCGATCCCCTGAACCTCGTGGGCGGCTGCTTCGTGGCCCATTCCACGCCGCAGGGAGCCGCCGTCACCCGCATCGACTTCGTCAACCAGAACGGCCCGTGGGGTCCGATCCTCAATCCCACCGGGACGCCGAACTTCAGGGGGAGGGAGTTCCTGATCACGGCCCAGTGGACGGCCCTTTCGGGATCGAGCCTCGCAACCGACGTGGCCCTGCCCGATTTCAACCGGCATGCCTGGAAGAGTCAGAACGTGGCTTCCAGCGCCTACGTGACGAGCTACGGTTCCATGGGATCGAATCCGTCGCCCACCCTGCCGGCGAACAACAAGCATCCGATCCGCATCATCTATGGATCTGCCGTTCCGACCTGGATGCCCGATTTCCTCTACGTCTCCTTCGACAAGGAGAACACGATCGACGTCATCGAGCTCGCTTCGGGCAGCGTGACCAGCATCGCCGGCCTCCCCGGACCGGCGGGTAAGCTGAAGACCTTCTTCAAGAACTGATCGGCCGGCTGCCGGCCCGGTCCCTGGACGGCCTTTCGAGAGGAGTGGACCATGAAACAGCAAAGCACCATCGGAACGAAGCTCTCAGGGCTCCGCCTTTTCGAAAGGCCGTCTCCAGGCAGCCTGGCGGAAAAGGTCGTCCGCAGGCTGGAAGAGGAGGAGGTCACCCTCCACCAGGCGAACAACCTGCTGATGCGCGAGTTCGGCCGGACGCGGAATGCGGACGCCTACTCCGTTCTCTACCAGATCAACTACAGGCTGTTCCTCAACATCATCAGCAGGAAGGTCCACGGGTACCTCGACCAGATCAACCCGGCGGACCTGCTCCAGGACGTTTTCATCTACATCTACCGCTATCCCTCGAAGTTCCGGGTGATACACGACCGTTCATTCGCCAACTGGAGCTACTCGATCATCAACAACACCATCAGGGAGCAGCTCAGGAAGCTGAGGAGGCGGACCATCAGCCTCGACGCCTTCCCCGAGGCCTTTGCCCTTCCCTCGCGGTTCGATCCCGTGGCGAGGCTGATCTGCAAGGACGACATCGAGCGGACGAAGAGAACCTTCTGCCTGCTCCTCATCATGTATGCCAACATCTACAGGACCGCCCTGAGCAAGAAGGAGAAAAGGGCGCTCCACATGGTAGAGGTGCAGAGGATGCCCTACCCCGAGGCGGCCGAGAAGCTCGGCATCCGGTACGGCAACTTCAAGGTCACCGTGTCCCGCGCCCGCAGGAAGATCGTGAACCGGATCTGCCTCCTGGCGAACAGGAGCAGAGCTTTCGAGCTCGAAAAAAAGGCCTGCTAGTCTGTCGGACTCACTAGTCGCGTAGGAATCCTGCACGGCTCGAGGTGGTCGGAATTCTTGCGACCGACTTCATTCTTTCCGCAGGAAAGAATGCCTGAGGGAGCAAAATTTCGACCACCTCGAGCCAGGGTAGGCTGCCGAACGACCAAGTCCGACAGACTAGAGGCTTTCGATCCGGGACAGGGCGATCAGTGCGAAGGCCGTCCCGTACGGCTTGTGATAGCTGTAGAGCGTGTAATCCCAGAACGAGCCGTCCGGCTGATGACAGAACATCACCGCATCGAAGAGCGGCTTCGCGAACCGCTTCCTGTCGTCCGGCGGCAGGCCCTCCAGGACGTAGGCCGAGTAGGCCATGCCGTAGAGATAGAAGTAGCCCGAGATGCTGTACCAGGCCTCGTGAGGGATCGGGCGGCGGACGCCGATCTTCGAGAACCGGAGGTGACGGATCAGCAGGTCGTCGAGGGCCTTGCAGTCCCGGGCGGCCGGGACTTCGCGCCCGTGGAGCTTCATCGCATAGAGGCAGCAGGGCGTCCGGCAGGCCGAACCCTTGATCCTGTTGATCCCGCCCTGCGGCTGGTATTTCCACAGCTCGCCGTAGCAGAACGAGCCCTCGGGAGTCTCCGTCCGCTTCACCGACTCCATCGCGCGGTCGATCATCTTCTCCGGAAACTCGATCCCCGCTTTCTGCGCCCTGTCGATCCCCACGAGGATGGTCGCCGTCGTGAAGCTCATCGACGTGGAGGCAGGCTGGTATGTCTTGAGGCTGTCCACGCTGAGATAGCCCCATCCGCCGTCGAGGCTCTGGTAACGGGCGAGCTTCTCGACGAGGGCGCGGCAGACGGCGCGGATCTTCTTCTCCCTCGGATCGTCGGGATGGGCGAGAAGCCACTCGCCCAGGCACTGCAGGGTGTAGCCGAACGCCCAGACGCTGTAGTGCTCGAATCCGGAGACACGCTTCACGTTCCACTTGGCACACAGGCAGTCGATGCCCCGGCTCGCCGCCTTCCGGCTCTCGAAGGTCTTGTAGGGGCTGTCCTTCAGGGCCATCACGCAGAGCGCCGTGGTCGCCGTGCGAAAGGCGTTGTGCGATCCCGGTACCGTGCAGAAGACCTCGATCGGCCTGGGTGAGTGGTGCGATCCCCAGCCTCCGTCGTCGTGCTGGTTGTGCACCAGCCAGAGAACGGCGTCGCGGATCGCGGATTCGAGATCCGGGGGCTGCGCCGCGGCATCCTCCTCGGCCGGACAGGGAAGGGGCAGCACGATCGCGAGAAGAAGCGCCAACCGGGCGATCATTGCTGCGGACCGCACGGCATCACCTTCATCTTCTCGGAGAGATCTCCGTAGACCACGACCTCCGCGTCATTGCAGGGGCCGAGACGCAGGGAGACGCGGCGCCGCTTTTCCGATCCGGGCACCAGGCTCCAGCAGTGCGCCTCGTCGCCCTCGCCGTGAACCATCGACTTCGGAAGCACGAAGACATCGTGAAGGCTTTCCACCACGAGGTTCACCTCGGCGCGCATTCCCGGCACCAGACCGGTTGCGGGGAGCTCCAGCTCGGCCCTGGCCTTGTAGCTGTTCTCGCCTGCCGCGGCGCTCTGGGGCGAGGGGAAGCGGTCGAGATGAAGCCGTCCGTGCAGCGTTGTCTCCGGGCAGACTGCCGGGACCACCTTGACGCCCATGCCGGCGCGGACTTCCTTGAGCCGCGACTCGGGGACATCGAGAGCCACGCCGAGGCGATCGGGCATTGCCACAGTGAAGAGCGTCGTCCGCGTGGCCGCCCTCCCGCCGCGCTTGTATCGCGGCGACACCCGGCCGGGGCGGTAGTCGTCGGGCGAGCCGTGAAGGAGGAAACCGGCCCGCGGCGCCCGGATGATCAGCTTCTCCCGGTCGCGCTCCAGCCTCTCGAGACGCTCGATCTGCTCCCGAAGTGCGACTTCTGTCTTCTCCAGACCGGCAGCGCGGCTCCGCTCCTCGATCTCGCGGCTTCTGAGCAGACGATCGAGGGCCTTCTCGCGGGACTTGACGCCGCGCCGCTTTCTCTCCGTTCGCGAAGCCTCGGTGTAGCTCTCGTTGTACTCCTGCCAGTCGGCCTGGTTCTTCAGCGACGTCCTCGACCGCGCCAGATCGCGGCGCGCCCGCTTCAGAACGATCTCCTCGGTGGCATCCACCAGCTCGTCGTCGCGGTACATCGATTCGAGCTGGGCCAGCTCGTCCTCCTGGTCCTCGATGCCGTGTTTGCGGAACAGCTCGGTGAGCTTGGCGTTGCGCCGGTTGAACACGAGCTCGTACTTCTCCCAGCCCTCGAGCTCGCGGCGAGCCAGCTCCAGCTCGGCCCGGCTGTCGTCCAGAGCGGCCTTCGAGGAGCTCCTGTCGATCGCGGCCCGCTCGACGGCGTTCTTCAGCGCCAGCTCGGCGGAACGGACCGCCCGCTCCGCCGCTTCGACCTGACGATCGATCGATCGCAGGTCGATCCTGGCGATCACGTCGCCGTCGTTGACAGGCGTTCCGTGAGGGAGCACGTCGAGCAGAAGAAGCTCACTCGCATACTCCTCGAGCCAGAGGGAGATCTCCTCGAACTCGGCGGGAATGAAAGTCCCCTTCCTCTGGATCTCCTTCGTGAAATCGCGCAGCTCGAGAACGACGCTGTCGGGATCGTCCTTCGCCGCGCTGCCGGCCCCGGCAAGGACAACAGGCATCATGATGAGCAGGCTGCACATGAACAGGTATCTAACTGGAACAGATCTGGGACGCATGACGGTCTCCTTCCAAATCACTTCTCGGAACCGGGTGCCGCTGCTGCGATCGGATGGCAGGTAATACCAGTGGAACTAGATTTAACGCCAACAGGATCGGCTGCGCAACCCCTGGAGAGGATGATTAAAAAAACTGGCGCCCGCGACAGAGGGCGTTACAAGTGACAATGAGTGAAATAATTATCTTCCGGGACAGTCAAATGTAGGTGTGACTCTTGGGAGCCGATCGGCCGTATTGACTGCAAGACAAGAAGCGAGACGGAGCAGGCAGTGAGGAGAAACCGCCTTTCGATGATCCCGGTGCTGATCCTGTTGTTTTTTGCCGGTATCACGGTCATGGCGCCAACCGGATGCTCGCCTGAACGATATGCGCAGCAGGCGGACAGGTCCGTGGAACGAATTCTTCCCCGGAAAGTCGAAGAGGTCCAGCAGGACCGCGTCGAGAGCGTCGTCTATCCCAGACCGCTGACCGTGGAGGAAATGCCGCAGGCAGAATCTGAAACCCTCGTTCTCACGTTGGAGGACTCCCTGGAGACAGCCTTCCGCGGCAACAGGAGCTACATCGGCGAGAAGGAGTCGCTTTTCCTGACCGCTCTCAACCTGGTGGGCACCAGGCATTCCTTCTCGCCCCAGCTCGCCGCCGTGCTCTCCTACCTCGTCAACGACGGTTCCGACACGGACATGAGCCAGAGCACCGGGCTGGCGCTCACCCTCTCCCAGCAGCTCCCCCTGGGCGGCTCCGTTTCCGTCAGCGGGGACACATCCTTCCAGGGAAACTACGGTTCCGGGATCGACGATCCCGGCAGCTTCAGCTCCAGCCTGGGCGTCAACCTGAGCCAGCCGCTCCTCCGCGGCGCGGGGCACGAGGTGGCGTACAACAGCCTGATCCAGGCCGAACGGAACCTGGTCTACGCGATCCGCAGCTTCGAGCTCTACAGGCAGCGGTTCGCCATCGACACGGCCGGCCGATTCTACAGCCTGGTCAGGGAGATCCAGTCGCTCGACAACCAGCGCCGCAACATGGACAGCGTGATCCATGCGCGTGAAAAGGCCGAGGCTCTGCACGAGATGGGATCGGCAAGCCTCCTCGACGTCCTGCGCGCCAAGACCAGCGAGCTCAACTCGAGAAACAGCCTGATCGCCGCCGAGGAATCGCTCAACCTGAACATGGACCGACTTCTCATCTACCTGGGACTTCCGACGACGCAGAAGATCGAGATCGTTCCCCTGGAGATCGATCCGGTGCTCCCGGACTACGACATCGGATCCGCCGTGGAGGTGGCGTTCTGCAACCGTCTCGACCTCCTGACCAGGAGAGAGCAGCTGGAAGATTCCAAACGCAACCTGCGGATCGCCAAAAACTCGCTGCTGCCCGACCTGAACCTCAATCTCGGCTACTCGGTTTCAACCGACTCCGATCCCTCCTACTTCGATCAGAAGCGCGACCGGGACTCGTGGAGCGCCGGACTGAGCCTCGAGATCCCCCTGGACAGGGTGAGCGAGCGAAACAGCTACCGGTCGGCGCAGATCTCCCACGATCAGGCCAGGCGCTCCCTGGAGGAGTTCGAGGACGAGCTGGTGATCGAGATCGAGACCGCGATCCGGGAGCTGAAGCGCCGCTGGCAGAGCCTCGAGATCCAGGGGCAGCAGATCGAGGTCCAGGAGAGGACCACGAGGATCGCGGAGATCCAGTTCAACCAGGGAGAGATCGAGAACCGCGACTACCTCGAAGCCAAGCAAGCACTGCTCGAAGCCGAGAACGGTCTGATCTCCGAGAGGGTCGACTTCGAGATCACCCGCCTGAGGCTCCTGATGGACCTGGGAATTCTTTTCATCGACGAGAACGGGATGTGGTCAGAATGAAGATCATCATCATAGTCGGCTGCCTGGGAATCCTGGGCGGACTGGCCTTCTGGTACGACTGGACGCCCGACGGGGAGACAAGCGACCTCCTCCTGACCGACGCCTTCTTCACCGTCCGCCGCGGTCCGATGAAGATCACGGTCAACGAGGACGGCTTCCTGAAAGCCAAGAACTCGATCAAGATCGAGCCGCAGTTCCGGCGCGAGGGTACGATCTCCTGGCTGATCGAGGAGGGCTCGAAGGTGGAGGAAGGCGAGGTCCTGGTCGAGTTCGAGAAGACGGACATCCAGAACCAGATCGACGAGCTCGAGAACCGTCTCCTCCAGTACGAGACCGAGCTCAAGTCGGCCAGGGCGAACAAGGAGATCCAGGAAAGAGACAGCAAGGCCTCGGTCGAAAAGGCGGAGCAGGGCCTCAAGATCAGCGAGATGACGCTGAAGCGATGGAGGGATGGGGAGGCTCCGAACGAGGAGCGGCGAAAGGATCTGGCCGTGAAAAAGGCCAAATCGGATCTCAACAGGCAGGAGAAGCGATTCGAGAAGGTTCCGGAGCTTTATGAGGCGGGCTTCTTCTCCGAGTACCAGGTCGAGGAAAAACGAATGGCCCTCGAGGAGGCCAAGATCACCCTCAAGAACGCCGAGAGCGACCTGGATCTCTATCTCGAGTTCACCCAAGAGATCGAGAAGGTCCAGAAGGAAGCCGAGGTCAAGGACGCCAAGCGCCTTCTCGAGAACGCCAGGAAAAAGGCCGAGATCAACCTGGATGAGAAGAGAGCCCGTGTCAAGCAGCAGGAGAGCCAGGTCAAGTCCACCACCGTCAGGCTCGACAAGCTGAAGAAGGAGTTCGAGTACATGACGATCAAGGCGCCGGCCCCGGGGATCGTGCATTTCGGCGAGCCGGACGAGCGCTGGTACCGCGAGCGGATCAAGGTGGGCGGCCGGGTCTGGCCGGGGAACACGCTGCTCACCATCCCGGACCTGCGCGAGATGCAGGTCCTCGTCCAGGTCCACGAGGCGGACATCGACGCGGTGAAGGAGGAGATGGACGCGGTGATCACCGTGGAGGCGGTCAAGGGGGTGACATTTGCCGGCAAGGTGACGAAGATCGCCTCCGTGGCCTCGTCCAACTGGCGCGACCCGAACAACAGGACCTTCCGGGTGGAGATCACCATGGAGTCGTCGGGCAAGGAGCTTCGCGCCGGTATCTCCGCCTCGGTCGAGATCGGCATCGAGGAGATCGCCGACACGCTGCACATGCCGATCCACGCCGTGTTCAACGAGGGAGGGGAGCAGTTCTGCTTCGTGGCGGAGAACGACAGCTTCGCCAAGCGGTCGATCAAGACGGGCAAGAACAACGCGCACTACGTGCAGATCCTGGAGGGCCTCGAGGAGGGCGAGCACGTCCTTCTCTACGATCCGCGCGAGGGCGGCCGGTTCGGTGATGATTCCGAGGAAGAGGGAGGAGAACCGGCTCAGAACGGGGCGGAAGTCGATTCGGGCCTCGTTACCCAGGTCGTGGCACGATGAATTCCCCGCTCGTCAAGCTGGATGGAATCGACAGGATCTACGGGAGCGACGGTACGTCCCTGCAGGTGCTGCACGAGATCTGCCTGAATGTGGAGAAAGGCGAGTTCATCGGGATCGTCGGAAGCTCCGGTTCGGGAAAGACGACGCTGATGAACATCCTCGGCTGCCTCGACCGCCCCTCCAATGGCAGCTACTTCCTGAACGGCCACGACATGTCGACGCTCGGCGACAACCGCCTGTCGGAGATCCGCAACAAGGAGATCGGCTTCGTCTTCCAGTCCTTCAACCTGATCCCCGAGCTCACGGTGCTCGAGAACACCGAGGTGCCTCTCTTCTACCTGAAGATGCCGAAGGGGAAACGGAAGGCGCGCTGCCTCGAGCTTCTCGACGCCGTCGGCCTCTCCGAGAGGCTGTCGCACTACCCGAACCAGCTTTCTGGCGGCGAGTGCCAGAGGATGGCGATCGCCCGGTCCCTGGTGAACGACCCGGCCATCCTCCTGGCCGACGAGCCGACGGGAAACCTGGACTCACGGAACGGCCGCGAGATCCTGAAGCTCTTCCACGGCATGCATGCCGAAGGTCGCACCATCATCATGGTTACGCACAACATGGAGATCGCGTCCGGACTGCCCCGGGTGGTGGAGCTTCGCGACGGCCGGGTCGTCTCGGACAGGATGCAGGATGCCGCGGCGGGACGGGGGGGTTGACAATGGGCTTCGAGCGCCTGGCTGAAATATTCATTCTCGGGATGAAGAGCCTGCTCCGGAACAAGCTGCGCTCCTTCCTCACCATGCTGGGAATGATCTTCGGCGTGGCATCGGTGATCGCCATGCTCTCCGTGGGAGCCGGCGCCCGCCACGAGATCCTCGCACGGATCCAGGAGCTGGGGATCCAGAACATCATCGTCAACTCCGTCCAGCCGCCCGACGAGGTCAAGCCCGAGGACCAGCAGGAGGAGATGAGCCGCCACGGACTCACGTTCAAGGATGCGGACTACATCGAGAAGACGGTGCCCACCGTGTCGCGCCTCTTCCGGGTGAACGCCGTGAAGAAGCATGTCTGGTACGGGAGCAAGCGTCTCGAGGCCAGCGTGATGGGCGTCGAGCCCGAGCACCTGGAAATGTTCCGCCTGAGTGTGAGCCGCGGTCGGCCGTTCAACCGGATCGATTCGGCCACGGCCGCCAAGGTCTGCATCATTCGAAAGGACATGGTCCGCCAGCTCGATACGGTGGACGACCCACTCGACATGAGCCTCAAGATCGGCCGGTTTTCCTTCAAGGTGATCGGCCTGCTCGAGGACGAGCAGTTCCAGTCGCACACCCGCAAGGCTCTGGCGATCGACGACCGTTCCCAGGAAGTCTACATCCCCTACTCCACCTCGATGCGAACCTTCGGAACGATCACCTACTTCAAGAAGGCGGGAAGCGAGGAGTTCACCGAGGTGGAGCTCGATCAGATCATCGTCCGCGCGGAATCGGCCGAACAGGTCTTCGCCACGTCGCGGATGATCGCAGCCGTGCTCGACAGGCTTCACGACAAGAAGGACTACGAGATCGTCGTTCCCCTCGAACTGCTGGAGCAGAGCGAGAGGACGCAGAAGGTCTTCAACATCGTGATGGTGCTCATCGCAGGCATCTCCCTCGTGGTGGGCGGCATCGGCATCGCCAACATCATGCTCGCCACGATCACGGAGCGGACAAAGGAGATCGGGATCCGCCGGGCCCTCGGCGCCAAGCGGTTCGACATCATGATCCAGTTCCTCACCGAGACGGTGGCCATTGCGGCGATCGGCGGCTTCCTCGGCTCCCTCATGGGGATCCTCGGCATCGTGGGGATCGTGGAATACACGTCGTGGAAGGCGTTGATCGAACCCCACTACGTGGGGATCTCGCTCATGATCTCCTGTTCGGTGGGAGTCATCTTCGGCATCTTCCCGGCCCGGCGGGCCGCCCGCATGGATCCCATCACGGCGCTGCGCCGCGAGTAATCCTCGGTTGCACCTAGCTCAATAGTGATCGCTGTCGCCGATGGTCAGGAACCAGTTCCCCCTCTCGTGAAGGAAGCTGTCCGACGCATCCTTTGTCGGCTTGACGATCAGATAGTGAGGCGTGTCACGCTCCACGTATCCGGTCTCCTTCAGGAACGGATAGAGGAAGGTGTGCTCGAGCATCCAGGTGTTGACGCTGTCGGCGCCCTGGCGGTAGGAGGCTTCGGCGACGCAGCTGAGGAGGCACTTGATCACGGCCGCATCGTCGGGATGAGCCAGGAGGTCCACGAGGAAGCACCTGGTGATGCCGTCCCTCTCCCTCATGCAGTAGACGGCGAAGCCGCGGCACTCCTCCCCGCTGTAGACGGCCAGCACCTTGTACTGCGTCATGGGATTCTGGAAGTAGCGCCAGTTCAGGTATTCCGGAGTCCTGGCCACGGCGATCGGAAATCGCGGGCTGCACCGGTACCAGAGGTCGTCGAACCGCGAATCGAACTGCTCGACCTCCTTGATCTTCAGGCGGTTCAATCGGATCGAGCGCGACATGTTCCGCAGCCGCAGCCCGGCAACGCCCAGCGTTCCGAGGGTGCCGCTCATCACGCGGTTCTTGATCCTCTTTCTCAAGAACGGCGTCGGATCGAGGATCTTGACGAGCGACTTGAGGGCGCCGGCACTCTTGAACCCGAACATCTTCGTGCCGAGGCGGTAGGTCGACTCCAGGGGCAGCCCGTAGATGAACTCCCAGCCCTTGGTCTCGTAATCCTTGTACGCCACCTTGAAGAGCCGGAAGAAGGGTGTCGATTTTCGATACGAAGGTGCAATGACGATGTCGCAGGTCTGGCTGGCAATGATCTCCCTGTCGCCGACCTTGATCCGCACCGGGACGGCCGTGATCTCTCCCACGATGCGGCCGTCGTGGACGGCCAGATAGGCGTTGTGCGGCCCGGCCGGATTGAGGTAATACTTCCAGTTCCAGTAGGCGGGATCGATCTTGCGGCCGAACACCTCGCCATGCAGGGCTGACAGGGCCGGCCCGTCCCTCGACTCGAAGGGTCGAAAGTCCAGATCGAGCCGCTTCGGCGAAGTCCGCTCCATCAAGCCGGTTCCGGAACCCGCTCCCTGATCGAATCCGGTTTCCTTGGAGATATCACCGCCTGCGCTTTTTTTGTGATCCATCTGTCGCCCTTCCCCTGCAACCCGGTTTGTTTCTTCCCTGTTATCGACAGAATGGGCAATGAAATTTATGAAACCCTCAATAAGTAGGATTACCCAGTTCGTATTTTCCTTCCCCGGATGCGTAAAGTGGCGCAGGCAAAGCAGATGAAATGTCCCAGCAGTTGGCTCTTGCCAGGAAGGATCAATTGCCGTAACCTCTCCCTATTCGGATAACAATCCAGTATTTTTCGGTGGGGGAACAACAATTTGCGCGCCTATCTTGTGCTCGAAACGGGATTGACCTTCGCGGGCCGTCTGTTCGGAGCTCCCGGTTTTGCCGCGGGCGAAATCGTCTTCCACACCGGTATGACCGGCTATCAGGAGATCCTCACCGATCCGAGCTATGCCGGCCAGATCGTCGTGTTCACGGCCCCTCACATCGGCAATTACGGCATCCACAGGGGTGACTACGAATCTGGCAGGATCCACCCTTCCGCCGTCGTGGTGCGCGATCACTGCCGCCGCACCTTCCATCGCCACGCCGACCGTTCCCTGGACGATTTTCTGCGCCATTCGAATGTGCCGGGCCTGTCCGATCTCGACACGCGCGGTCTCACGATCGAGCTGCGCGATCACGGCGTCTGCCGCGGCGCCCTCGGACCGGGCAGTCCCAAGGAGCTCGAGGAAAAAGCCCTTGCCCTCCCGTCGATCAGCACGGTCGACTGGGTGGCCAGGGTCACCACGAAAAAGGCCTGGGACTTCGAAGCCACCGCTCCCCCGCCGGAAGGCGGCCGGTCCTTCCACGTGGCTATCCTCGACTTCGGCGTGAAGCGGAGCATCCTGAGCCGCCTGGCTGCAGAGGGGTGCTGCGGGACCGTCCATCCGGCCAGAACCCCCGTGGAACTGATCCTCGAATCCCCGGCCGAAGGCGTCTTCCTCAGCAACGGTCCGGGCGATCCGGCCTCCCAGCCCGATCTCGTGGCAGCGGTTAAGCAGCTCCTCGATGCGGACATCCCCCTCTTCGGCATCTGTCTCGGCCACCAGCTCCTGGCACGCGCCCTGGGCGGAACGACGGAAAAGCTGTGCTTCGGCCATCATGGGGCCAACCATCCCGTGCGGCGCCTGGCCGACAACCGGGTGGAGATCACGAGCCAGAACCACAACTACACCGTGCCCGCAGGGACTCTCGATCCGAACCGCGTGCGAGTCACGCACATGAGCCTCAACGACAAGACGATCGAGGGGATGGAAGTGAAGAGGCGGCCGGTCTACTCGGTCCAGTTTCATCCCGAGGCTGCCCCCGGGCCGCGCGACAGCCACTACCTGTTCCAGAGATTTCGTCAGGACATGGCGAAACGCCGCCGTGACGGGAAGACAACCCGCTGCGTGCATAGGGAGGAATGACTTTGCCGCGCCGTGAGGATATCCGTTCCGTGCTCATCCTTGGTTCAGGGCCGATCGTGATCGGTCAGGCCTGCGAGTTCGATTACTCCGGCACGCAGGCCCTCAAGGCGCTCAAGGCCGAGGGCTTTCGCCTGATCCTGATGAACAGCAATCCCGCCACCATCATGACCGACCCCGACCTGGCCGATGCCACCTACATCGAGCCGCTCACCTGGGAGATGGCGGAGAAGGTGATCGCCGCCGAGAAACCCGACGCCCTCCTCGCAACGGTGGGCGGTCAGACGGCGCTCAACCTCGCCGTGACGCTCCACGAGCGCGGGATCCTCGATCGCCACGGGGTGGAGCTGATCGGAGCCGGAGTGGAGAGCATCCGCCTGGCCGAGGACCGCGAGCGGTTCAAGAAGGTGATGGAGGAAGTGGGGCTTCGCGTGCCGCGGAGCTTCCTGATTACGCGGATCGACGAGGCGGACGAGGCGATCGAAATCGTGGGATTCCCCGCCATCCTGCGGGCCAGCTTCACCCTCGGCGGATCGGGATCCGGCGTGGCGCGGGACAGGGAGGAGTTCCTCGAGGTGGCTCGGGAGGGACTCGACCTCTCGCCCGTCCACAGCGTGCTGGTGGAGGAAAGCGTCCTCGGCTGGAAGGAGTACGAGCTCGAGGTGATCCGCGACCACGCGGGAAACGGGATCATCGTCTGCTCGATCGAGAACTTCGACGCCATGGGGATTCACACGGGCGACAGCATCACCGTGGCGCCGGCGCAGACCCTGACCGACAGGGAGTACCAGTACCTCAGGGACGAAGCGCTCGAGGTCCTCGATGCGGTGGGCGTCGTGTGCGGCGGCTCGAACGTGCAGTTCGCCGTGGATCCCATCAGCGGGGAACGGGTGGTCATCGAGATGAATCCCCGCGTCAGCCGGAGCTCGGCCCTGGCCTCCAAGGCCACGGGGTACCCGATCGCGAAGATCGCCTCCCTCCTTGCCGTGGGCTACACCCTCGACGAGCTGCCCAACGAGATCACCGGCACGTCGTCGGCCTGCTTCGAGCCGTCGATCGATTACACGGTGGTCAAGGTGCCGCGCTGGTCCTTCGAGAAGTTCCCCGGCACGCCGGACCTGCTGGGCACGACGATGCAGTCCGTGGGAGAGGTGATGGCCATCGGCCGGACCTTCCGCGAAGCACTCCAGAAGGCGCTCCGCTCCCTCGAGCTGGGCGACGACGGATGGGCTTCCGTGCCGCGGAAACGACCGATGGAAGATCTGCTCACGGCGCTCCAGAGGCCGAGCCCCGCCCGGCTTCACGACCTGCACGAGGCGATGCGGCGCGGCTTCAGCGCCGAGGAGCTCTGCGCGGCCACGGGCATCGATCCCTGGTTTCTCGACAACCTGGCCCGCATCGTCGAAGTGGAAGGGACGCTCAGAAGCTTCTCGACCGACGACCTGCCGCCCGAGGTGCTCCGTCTCGCCAAGCGGGAGGGATTCAGCGACCGGCGCATCGCGAGCCTCCTCATCCCCTCGGCAGACAGCGACGCCGCCTCGGTGAAGGCAAGGCGCGAGGAGCTCGGCCTCAGGCCGGTCTTCCGCCGCGTGGACACATGCGCCGCCGAGTTCGAGAGCCTCACCCCCTACCTCTACTCGACCTGGGAGGACGGTCCCTGCGAGGCCGATCCGCAGAACAGGCGCAAGGTGATCGTTCTCGGCAGCGGACCGAACCGGATCGGGCAGGGGATCGAGTTCGACACCTGCTGCTGCCAGGCCGTGAAGGCGCTGCGCGCCGAGGGCGTCGAAGCGATCCTCGTGAACTGCAATCCCGAGACGGTGAGCACCGACTACGACATCTCCGACCGCCTCTACTTCGAGCCGCTCCGCTTCGAGGAGGTGATGCACGTTGTCGAGAAGGAGCAGCCCGAAGGGGTCATCGTCACCCTGGGCGGGCAGACCCCTCTCAACCTGGCCCGGTCGCTGGCCGGCGAGGGAGTGCCGATCCTCGGCACGCCGGTCGACGCGATCGACTGCGCCGAGGACCGCGACCGCTTCGCCGAGCTCGTGGACCGGCTGGAGATCCCGGTGCCCAGGTACGGCACCGCGAAGTGCGTGGAAGAGGCGTTTGCCGTGGCTGCGGAGATCGGGTATCCGGTGATGGTGCGGCCGAGCTACGTGCTGGGCGGCCGGGCGATGCGCATCGTCTACGACAAGGCCGGCCTGAAGCGGTACTTCGACGAGGCGGCGCGGGTCACTCCCGAGCATCCCGTTCTGATCGACCGCTTCCTGGAAGATGCGGTGGAGTTCGACGTGGACGCCGTGTCGGACGGCCGGCGCGTGATCATCGGAGGGATCCTGCAGCACATCGAGGAGTGCGGCGTGCACTCGGGCGACAGCTTCGCCGTTCTTCCGGCCTATCGGGTCACACCGATCGAGCTCGACGTGATGCGGGAGTACACGACGCGCATCGCCCTCGACCTCGGGGTGAAGGGGCTGCTGAACATCCAGTTCGCCGGATTCGAGGGCACGATCCACGTGATCGAGGTCAACCCGCGGGCGTCGCGCACCGTCCCGTTCATCGAGAAGGCCACGGGCATGCCGCTCACCGCCGTGGCCACCCGCTGCATGCTCGGCATTGATTTCGACCGGCAGGGCGTCACCGGGCCGGACGACCTCAGGCACGTCTTCGTGAAAGGGCCTGTCTTCCCCTTCCGGCGCTTTCCCAAATCGGACAGGCTTCTCGGGCCGGAGATGAAGAGCACCGGCGAGGTGATGGGTATCGGCAGCAGCTTCGGCGCTGCCTTTGCCAAGGCGCAGCTCGCCACGGGGCAGAGGCTGCCCGAAAAGGGATGCGTGTTCATCAGCGTGAACGACAGGGACAAACCCGGCGTCGTCCCGATCGCCCGCGACCTGAAGAAGCTCGGTTTCTCCCTCCTGGCCACCAAGGGGACTGCCGCCTACCTCGAGAAGCAGAACGTGCCCTGCGGCGTGATCGCCAAGGTGGGCGAGGGGACGCCCCACGTGACTGACCGGATCCAGGCCGGCAGGGTGCAGCTCGTGATCAACACCCCCCTGGGGAAGAAGAGCCGCTACGACGAGACGGCGATCCGCCGCTCCGCCACGCGGTCCGACATCCCGTGCATCACCACCCTTTCCGGCGCCCGCGCGGCCGTGGACGGGATTCGCGCCACGCGGGAAGGACTCGACGAAGTGGTGGCGCTGCAGACCCTGCACAGGTAGGATGCAGCCCATCATGAAAAAAGGACTCTACAAACTTCTGAAGAACACACCGAGCTCCGCCGCGCGGCGAGGCCGGCTCAATCTCCCGCGGGGGATCGTGGAGACCCCGACGTTCATGCCCGTGGGAACGCAGGGCGCCCTGAAGGCCATGACGCCCGAGCAGATGAAGGAGACGGGGGCGAAGATCGTCCTTGCCAACACCTACCACCTCGCCTGGCGCCCGGGCGAGAAGCTGGTGAAGAAGCTCGGCGGACTGCACCGGTTCTCCGGATGGGACGGATCGATGCTCACCGATTCCGGGGGGTTCCAGGTCTTCTCCGTGAAGCACAGGAACATCTCCGAGGAGGGGGTCACCTTCTGGTACGAGAGCGACGGCACGCGGGAGTTCTTCTCCCCCGAGAGGGCGATCCAGATCCAGGAGGATCTGGGCGCTGACATCATCATGGCCTTCGACGAGTGCATCCCCTTTCCCTGCACGCGCGACTACGCCCGGGACTCCACCCAGCGGACGATACGCTGGGCCAAGCGGTGCCTGAAGGCGCGGAAGCGCGAGGATCAGTTCCTCTTCGGGATCGTGCAGGGGAGCGTCTTCAAGGGATTGCGCCGCGACTGCGCCCTGGCGCTGCAGGATCTGCCCTTCGACGGGATGGCCGTCGGCGGCGTGAGCGTGGGCGAGGGGCTCGACCTGCTGAAGAAGGTGCTCGACTTCACCGAACCGCACCTGCCGGTGAACCACGTCCGCTACCTGATGGGTGTCGGCTTTCCCGAGGACCTCCTCGAGTCGGTGCACCGGGGGATGGACATCTTCGACTGCGTGATCCCCTCGCGCATGGCCCGGTCCGGCACGCTCTTCACGCCTTTCGGCAGGATCCGCGTGACGAACAAGCAGTTCCGCAAGGACGCCTATCCGGTGGACACGTCGTGCGGCTGCTACACCTGCCGGAGCGGCTTCAGCCGGGCGTTCCTCAGGCACCTGATCATGTCGAAGGAGGTCCTCGGCAGCACGCTCTGCACGATCCACAACATGCACTACTACCAGAGGTTGATGGAGGATATCCGCGAGGCGATCGAGGCGGACCGCTTCGTCGAGTTCAAGAAGGAAGCGATCGAGAAGCTGAACAGCCGGAA
>CAYZWU010000014.1:4960-6396 GCA_964482235.1 uncultured Phycisphaerales bacterium | reverse complement strand
AAAAACAGACTTATCCCACCATCAATGAGGAAGATCACCGCCGCCCGGAACAGGCAGGAGGGGAAAGAAAGGCAGGAAGATCACCGTCAGCCGGATCGGATTCAGCCGGATCAGATCCGCAGGCCCTTGGCCTTCTTCAAGGCTCTGCGGTGGAGCTTGCCGCAGGTCGGTCGCTTGCCGTGGTTGGCTTTCTTGATCTTGCGTTTGCACTTGGCCATCTGGCACCTCGGATCTCGTTATGGACCAGACCGTTTTAGCTGAAGGTCCGGTCGATCTCTCCTCGCCGCCGGTATCCGGCGAGAGGATCGTCATTTCATACAAAACAAGCCACATATCTTATCGGGGATCGCCCCCCCTGTCAAGGCCCGTTCCCCTCGAATAAATATCGAGAATTCCTGCGATTCTACGAATCCTGGACGTAAACAAATCTGAAGAGGCACCCATATCCGGAAGACAGAAACTCGACAGGCCATGGCAGGAAAAACCGACGAGGAAGCAGTTGCCGCCCTCTCTGCCGGCGACAACGGCGCCTTTCGCACCCTGTACGACAGATATGCCGCCAGGGGAAGGAGTTACGCCATTTCGATTCTCCGGAACGAGGCGGACTCCGAGGAGGCTGTCCAGGAGGCGTTCTACCGGCTCCTGAAGCCGGTCTACTCGGGTGCCGTTGATTCGAAACGCGGCGGCTTCTGCAACCTCTTTTTCGCCACGGTGCGAAACCTCTGCATCGACAGGCTGCGAAAGCGGCAACCCATGGCCTGTCGCGACATCGAGCAGAAGGCCGATGCGGCGGCGCACCCAGGCAGGATGGCTGAAAAGGAGGCCGACTCCGCCAGAGAAGCCTCGCGTCTGGCGACCCGGGTCCGCGAGGCTCTCGAGGAGCTGCCCTCCCATCAAGCCGAAGCCCTGAAGCTCCGGCTGAACGGCGAGCTCACCTACGAGCAGATCGCCGGGATTCTCGGCTGCACACGACCGCAGGTCCGGACCTGGATCTACAGGGCGCGTCGCAGGCTCGAGGAGAAGTTCCGCAGAGAAGGCTTGCTAGACGGAAGGATCTGACAATGAGCGGTTGCGAAGAGATGGCCGAAAAGGTGAGCGCCTGGATCGACGGGGAGCTCGAAGCTCACGAGATCGCGGCTGTTGAAGGCCACCTCCGGTCCTGTCCGGAGTGCCGCGGTCTGAGGCAGCGCTTCCAAGCGGTCGACCGGCTGGCCGCGCTCAGCGGCTCGCAGCAAAATCCGGAATCCAGCAAAGCCTCTTCATCGATCGGGCAGGATTCGCCGTCCATCTGGCTTGGCAGAAGCGCGCGCCTGGCAGCCGCCGCCCTGGTCATCATCGCCGTCTGCCTGGTGATCATCACGTCCAGCGACAGGGCGGATGCCAACAACGTGGAAACGCACATCGCCGCCCTGGAAAAAATGAACGACAAGACGCTC
>CAYZWU010000014.1:0-4860 GCA_964482235.1 uncultured Phycisphaerales bacterium | reverse complement strand
TCTCGACGAGATCTACCGGCTGCCGACGATCAAGATCACCCAGCTTGTCGAGGAGTTCCTGACCCTGCTCGATCTCGAAGCCATGGAAAAGGAGATCTCCGGCCTCATCGAAATGGACAAGGCGGAAAAAAAGGCCGTCCGCAGCATATTGAAGGAATTCCGCAGCCTCTGGACCGGGGACGAGGCCGGCGACCTGACCATCGAGGCCGACACGGGAAAGATGAAGTTGAAAAAATGGGAAAAAGGAGACAAGCTCGGCGCGCTGAAGACAAAGGCGAGAGCCGCTCTCGATGAAGACGATGCCGCGGTATTCGAGAGGTGGCTCGACACGAGAAACCAGGCGGCGAAGAAGTGCAGCGAGAAGATCGCCAGGGCAGCGGCCGAGCTGGGACGGTATGGGGCCGACATCGGCAGAAGAGCGGCGGATATCGGAAGGCGAGCCGCGGAAGAAGCCTACAGGATTCCCAACCTGGAGCATCTCTTCGACGGCGACTGGCCCAATGCCTCGGAGGAGATGAGCCGGCGGATCGATGAGATCACGAGGAGAGCGATCGACCTGTCCAGGATCTCCGAGGATATCGCCGACAGGATCACCTTGAAGCTGGAGATCCCCCTCAACTCGAGCAACATCGAGATCGTCCTCGACGATGAGGCGATGGGAAACCTCGAGAACGTGCTGAAGCTCAAGGAGCTCGACCTGGATGACCTGCTGAAGAGGTTTCAGGTCGAACTGCCCAGGACTCTTCCCGACTTCTCGCTCCGCCTCCCGCCCGATCAGTACCGAAAGGCGGTGGAAGACTATACCAAGGGGATCGATTACTACAGGAAAGGGATCGGGGGCTACACCAAGGGTATCGACGCCTATACCGAGGCTGTCTCCAGAGCCTCGGAGCTGATTAGAGAACGTCTGGAAGATAGGCTTTCCGACCGTTACGAGCTGTCGCGCGAGCACTGGGAAGCCATCAACAAGGCTCTGCGGGAAGTCGACGGGATTCTCCGGCTCGAGAAACCGCCCGAGAAGAAAGCCCCCCGGGAGGAGAAGCCCCTGGAAGAGGCGGTCCGCATAAAGAACCTGAAGAAGGAGCTCGACACGATCCGGTCGCGGGACAAGGAGATCCGCGATCTCAAGAAGGAGGTGGAGGAGCTGAAGAAGGAGCTTCGCCGCCTGAAGGAGGAGAAGGGAGAGGGGAAAGTCTGACAATCGTCCAAGGGGATGGAAGACAGAGGCAGCCGGGGCGACGACCCGCCCCGGCTGCCTCTTTTCAGTTTTGGTTTACTTCTAACCTACTGGACCGTGGCTTGCACAACGTCGGATGCCTTCCTCTCCTGGCAGACCTGGAACAGCACGGTGAGGTTGGACGGCGCATTGGAAGGCACCGGCAACGTCCATTCCACCTCGCCGTTGCCCAGGGCGAAGCCGCTGTCGAGCAGTTTCGGGTTCAGGACTCCCAGCGTGACATCGAGCATGGGGACATAGACGCTGCCCGTGCCGGTCAGGCTGTAGACCAGGTAGGTCATCGTGCTCGGCACGCCACAGCTGACCGTGAAGACTGCGTTCTGGCCGGGAACGAGCAGCATGGGATCAACAGAGAGGGTGAAGTCCGCTGCGGGATAATGATACCCCACGTCAACGGGCCAGACATCGGGAACGCCGTCGGTGCGCGTCGAGCCATCGACGAAGGAGGGATCGCCCGGATAGCCGGCATTCACGCAGGGACTGTCAGGGTATCCGGCCTGAGGCGGATCCTGCTGGAGGTGGAAGTCGCCGTTCGCCGGATCGATGAAGAGAGGATCGAGTTCGATGTTGCCTTTCCCGGTGTAGCCACCTTTTATGTCGCAGTAAGTGACAGTGCAATTAGTGTCGATCGAAATTTCAGGTGTATCAGGGGCTTGGTTGTCCCAGAATATTGTATTTGTGATGATTGGGTATGAATGATGAGATTTGAATCCTCCGCCAAGATTGCCGGTCGTATTGCCGACAACGGTGCAGTGGATGATTGTTGTGGGTGAATCATGGCAGGTGATACCTCCGCCATTACTAATAGAAACATTATTGGATATTATGCTGTTGATTATGGTTGGGTGCGCGTCGTAGAAGCAGTTGATTCCGCCGCCACATAATGTAGCACTATTATTGGATATCGTGTTGTTGATTATGGTTGGATATAATTTCTCGCAGTAGATCCCCCCACCATAATAAGCAGAGTTGTTGGTAATAGAGTTGTTGGTGATTGTTAAGGATGCATATGAACAGTAGATTCCGCCGCCGTCCCTAGTAGCAGAGTTTCCCGAAATGATGTTGCTAGTAATGATCGGAGAGGACGATTTGCAGTAGATTCCGCCGCCGTGGGTGTTATTGCCGCTCGGTGTTCCTGAGCCATTTGTGAGCGTGAAACCATCCAGAACAGAATCCAGATCCTCCCCACTTTGGAAGGTCACCACACTCCCAGTCTGCCCACCATCAATAATTGTGACCTCTGGCCCGGATTCGCTTTTCAATGTTATCGCCCGCCCGATGAAGTCGATGGTCTCATAATAGGTTCCGGGCCTGACGATTATCGTGTCGCCATTAATAGAATCGTTGATTGCGTCCTGAATCGTGGCGTAGTTATCGGGGACGTAAGTCGTCGCCCCCAGGGCTATAACGGGCAGCGGGGCGCAGAGAAAGACGCAAATAAGTGAGACGATAGCCTTCATTGATACTCCTCCTTTTTCTCGGGGATACGTGTCGGTTGTCGACCTAACCTGCGGTCGGCCCTCTACATCTAAGAGAAGCGGAGAGGATCGCACCGAACGCCTGGAGACGGCTTTTTATATATTTTTTCAGGCGGATAAATCGATCGGCGATGGCGAGAGGGGCGAGATGATCATTCCTCGATAAAGCAGACGTACGACAGACGGTTCCAGGGGTAGGAAAGGCTTCCGGCCTTCTTGATCTCCAGGTACGTCAGCTCCATGCATCGACCATCGCGGGGATCAACGACCACGATCTTGAACTTATCAGGCGTTGAGAAGGCGATCTTGCCGGATTTCGAAATGGCCAAGCCGCCGATCTCTCCCATCTCCGCCGCCTCCAGAACGATCTCTTCATGGAGGGAACATCCCAGAGAGTCATTCACCTTCAATCGGACAAGGCAGGGACGCACCTCGGCACCGGAACCCTGCAGAGAATAGGCCGCGATCGACAGTCCATCCCCCGAGAAGAAACAACCGCATTCACCTCTACTGTTCCGGGTCAACCGCCTCGGCTGAACGGCGCATGAGATGTCTTCGACCAGATGGGCTACCCAGATCTCCTGATCGTGGAAGTTGCTACGCCCGGGATAGTGAGTGAAACAGATTAATTCTCGCCTCGGCGATACATCCATCTGGGCAAATGTCGCCCCAGGCCTGCGAAGGATGGTGTGGGGTTTCTGATCAGGATCTCCATCGGGATCGATCCAACATACCCTGTCGTCGCAGTCATCCAGGTCAAAATTCGATGTCGTCAAGTAGACTCTTGCGCCGTTCCTTCCCCAGGCCAGAGAGTTGACGTGTTTTCCCGAAAGGGTGTAGACAGTCCTCGGTTCCAGTCTGCCGCCGGTTTTCGCGAAGGCGGCCACCTTGACATCATACCGTTCCTTGAATCCTTGATCATCAAAAACCAGCTCGCTGAAGCAGACTCGGTTTCCGCCGGGACTGACGGCAAGGACTCTGACTTGGCTGTTCACTGTTTTGTAGAGCCGCTTGATCGATTCTCCTTCCTTGGGATCGAACAACCAGATCCCCCCCTCCACCAAGACCCTTCCCGTCTCTTCCGTCGCACCCGAAGCGTGACCCGTGAAAAGGAATGGTTCAACCTCCTCTTTGGGCAGGGTTTCCGATGTTTGCAGGATCACGCGGTCTCGAAGTAGGGGAAATTGATGCAAATCCTTTGCGGTTTCGGTATCACCGTCCCGACCGTTTCTTTCACGAGACTCCAGATCTTCTCGCCTTTCCATGGCGTTGTTTTCGCAACAGTACGTCCGGGCAAAGGTGATCGGATCGGTGGGCCAGACTTGCACGGGACCGTCTTCGGTCGAGGTCACCACTTCCCGGCTGTCGCTGCTGAAGGACGCGAACCGTATGGCATTCCCTTGGGGAAGGAGAGCGATCTCATCACCCTCCTCGGCGTCCCACAGCCTTGCCGCGCCATCGTTCGCCAGGGTCACCACGATGCTGCCGTCGAGACAGAAACGGGCGAGGCGAATCTCTTCGTCATGTCCTGCGAGCCGAGTCAGGCTACCGGTCTCCATGTTCCAGACGAAGGCCGACGCGTTCGTCGACGTTGTTCCTACGGCGAGCCGTTTCCCGCACTGGCTGAACTCGAGAGAACAAACGATGCCGTCCTCCACATCAGCCTCACCCCGGGAGAACCTTTGCGAGGCCACCTCATTTCCCGAGCCTGTCTCCCAGATATGCACACTTCCTTCCTGCAAGGCCGCGGCCGCAAGTTTCCCGCAGGGAGACAGTGCGACGGGGCTGTTTCTGTTCCTGTCAATGACGAAAGAAGAAGCCTCCTTGCCCAAGCGGGTGTCCCAGATCCTAACGGTCCCATCATGGGATGCCGTCAATATCCGTGTACCGTCCGAGCTGAATACGGCCTCGAAGATCTCGTTCTCGTGGCCCGACAAGCGATGGATCTGCTCGCCACGAGAAACGTTCCATATCCTCACCGTGTGGTCACTCAAGGCAATTGCCAGCCTCTCACCCCTGGGATCGATTGCCAGCGAATCGATGTCCTTGCTATGCGCAAGAAGGCAGAGCGCTCTACGCGTCTCCAGATCCCACACCCGGATCAGATTCAAGGTGAAATGAGCCGCCAACGTCGTCCCCCGGTCA
>CAYZWU010000013.1:102387-113848 GCA_964482235.1 uncultured Phycisphaerales bacterium | reverse complement strand
CCCCCAAACCGCCCTTTATTCCCTCGGCCCCACGGCTCTGAAGGACCCCACAACTCCGACCGGAAGGCAAACAACGACTGTTTCCGTGAAGATGGCGGAGATTGCGCGGGCTCGGTATCAAGCGTCAAAGCGCCAGCGTGGAAATCTTCCCTCCCTCACCGGGAGGGCGCCGCTTCTTCCTCCGGGCGTCGAGGAGGCCGTAGTGGCGGATTCCGTCGATGATGCCGGCAGCGTGTCTGTGCGGGGAGAAGTAGACCTTGTCCCGTCCCTTGAGCTTTTCCATCTCGGAGCTGTAGTTGGCAACCACAACGCCGTTGAACTTGCCCTGCATCATCTCCTCGTCGTTTCCCGAATCGCCGCAGACCACGATGTTGTCCGCAGGGATGTTCCACTTCTTGCTCAGGTAGGCGACGGCCTTCCCCTTCGACGCCCGGCAGGGCAGGATGTCGAGATAGCTCTGATGGGAGTAGACGATGCTGAACCTCATTCCATGTTTCTTCCCGAGCTCCTCGATGTACTCGAGCCGATCGGGCTGGGGGGGCATGTAATAGCTGACCTTGAACTCCCGCTGGTTCTCGTGCTCCTGGAGCTCGAGGAAGTCGAGCTGTGTCAGCATGTCCACGATCTCTTCCCGTTCCCATCTGTAGGAGATGTGGGAAGCCCACCCCTTGTCCTCGATCAGGCTCCGCATGTAGTGGATCTCCGATCCCACCGATGAGATCAGGATGTCGGGAAAGGGCAGCCGCATCTCGGCCAGGAGGTCGAGGGTCGAGTCCACCGACCGGCCCGTGGCCAGGCAGAAGCAGAGCGAATCCCTGTGCTTCTCCAGCAGCCCGAAGAGCTCCCGCATCGCCTCGTCGTCGCCCGTCAGCGTGTTGTCGATATCGGTGACGATCATGCTGTCGAGGCCTTCGAGCCTCCGGCCCAGGGCTTCGGCGCCGCGTGCCCGGGCAGCCTCGCCGTCGACGCCCGCCACCGAGAGGGAGTTCAGGGTTTCGAGGTACGTCCGGCAATGGGCCTCCCAGGTGTAGTGCTTCCCCACGCCGCGGATGCCGCTGGTGGATAGGTTCTTCCAGCGTTCGGGATCCACGATGATCGACTTGATGGCCTCGGCCATCTCGCCGGTGTTCGACACGTCGATCAGGCTTCCGTTGGCGCAGTTGGCCACGATGTCCACCGGCCCGCCGTCGTTCGTGCAGACGATGGGAAGACCGCACCCCGCCGACTCGATCAGCGTGAGGCCGAAAGGCTCTGTGAGCGCGGGATTGACGAACACGCCCTTCGACGCCGCGGTGATGCGGTAGAGCTCGGGGACATCGTAGGTGAAGTTGTGTGTCTTCGGGATCGCCATCTTTCCGTAGAGATCGTACTTGTCCATGAGAAGGAGCATGTCGGTCAGCACTTCCTTCTCGTTCTCCCCCATCTTGGAGATATCCTTGCGGATCCCGGCGAACACGGCGAGGTTGGCGATGGCCTGCAGCTCCCGGTTCTCCCCGTAGGCCTGGATCAGTCCCTGGATGTTCTTTCTCTTGTCCGGCCTGCAGAGGGAGAGGATCAGCGGCTTGTCCGAGTTCATGAAGAAGCGGTTCAGCTCCTCGAGGAGGAAGGCTCGCGCCTGCCTCGATTCCAGGATCTTTTTCCCTTCGTCCGTGAGAGCGTCCTCGTAGTAGGGATAGAACCGGGTCAGATCCACACCGGGCGGGATCACCCTGTACTCGGTCTTCTCCCTGTTCTCGTACATGCCGTACTGGGAGGTGACCTCCTGGCTCGTGCTCGTCACCACGAGCGCCGCCTTCTCGATGGAAGCCTCCTCCGCCCCGATCCGGGACTCCATGTTGTACCGGCTCTCGATCGCCTCCTCTCCCATCCCGTCGTTCAGGAGCTTCTGCTGCTTCACGCGTCCCAGCGAATGGCCGGTGAAGATGAAAGGGATCCCGAAGAGGTCCGCGAGAGACAGGGCCACGTACCCCGCGTCGGCGTAATGGCCGTGAACGAAGTCGGGCATGCGATCCTGTTTTCTCGTGTAGGTCACCACGCGGTCCACGAACTCGTTCAGGTAGGGCCAGAGCAGCTCCTTCCTGCGGTACGTGGTGCCGCCGCACTTGATCCGCACGATCCGCACGTTGTCGTCGATGAACTCCTCGGGCCTGCTGTAGTCGCTGGAGACCTTGTTGTCGTCGATCAGCCGTGTGAAGAGATCGACGCGGTCGACTCCCTCCTGCCGTCCGAGGGTCTCGGCCAGTTCGAGAACGTACTTGACCTGACCACCCGTATCGGCATCCCGCCCCATCTCGATGTTATTGGAGCGAACAAGGCCGTGGATGCTGAACATCTGGATGTACAATCCGTCGCTACTCATTCGGTTCCCCCTCCAGAAGAGGAAAGCAGGCCTTGTAGAAATCGCGTTCGTTCGGCAGGGCTCCAGGGATGCCGCAGATCAGCGAGGAGAACCAGGAAGCGAGATCGATCATCCGCTCCCACGGTAGGTTTTTCAGATAGCCGGCGCAGAACATGGCGGAGTAGGCGTCCCCGGCTCCCACGGTATCCTGGACGCGGCCCGGGACTTCAGGCGCCGCGCAGCGGATCACATCCCGTTCAGGCAGGTGAAGCGAGCTTCCTGCCGAACCCCGGGTCAGGCAGAGGCACCGAAGGCCGAAGTCGGCCACGAGTCGGTCCGGAAACTCTCCTCCTTCGGATCGGTCTCCGAAGTAGGTGCGGAGGGTCTCGAGCTCTTCTTCGTTGAGCTTCACGATATCGCTCTTTTCAAGGCATTCTTCGATCAGAGGCTGGTCATAGTATTCTTGCCGTAGATTCAGGTCGCAGACCTTGAGGGCTTCCGATCCGGTCTCGGAGAGTATCCGGCTGATCGTCTCGCGCGACTCCGCGGAGCGCTGGGCCAGCGTCCCGAAGCAGACGAGAACGATCTCCTTCCGGAGAATCCCGGCCAGTGAGTCGGTGTATCGGATCCGGTCCCAGGCCACGTCCTCGAGAATGTCGTATGTGGGAACCCCCTCCGAATCCACGTTTACCAGGACACGGCCCGTTTTCGCCCCCTTCTCCACGTGGACGCCCTCAACGGTCATGCCTTCGCGCGACATGAAATCAAGGATCTCCCTGCCCTCGGGATCATCGCCGAGGGCTGAGACGAAGACAACGGGAAATCCGAGCCTGTGCAGCTGACAGGCAAAATTGAAGGGAGCCCCGCCGATGCGGCGATAATCGGGAAAGAGATCATGGAGAACCTCGCCCACGACAAGAACGGTCCCCTCGCCGCCGGCCCCCTGTCCGGTATCCTTGCTGGTCTTCATGCAGAAGAATCCTCAAAGTGGTGCACGAATCAAAAAATAATCTCCGGAGTATAAGAGAAAGCCCCTGACAATACTATTTTTCATTCCAGGCCGGAAAGCCGTCCGGGATCGGCAGTAGAAATCGGCTGTCCCTTCGGTTTAAATGATCCGGTAGATCCAGGACCGACACAGCTCTTGCAGAAATCCGAGGACCAGAGTGAAGCTGCATAATCCCGGCGCCGCATTCTTTGCCCCTGACGGTACGACGGCCGCCGAGGCCGTCGCCCGAACCACCCACCTGGGGATCGGCGCCCACCAGGACGATCTCGAGATCATGGCCTATCACGGCATCTCAGCCTGCTTCGGAAGCAGCAGCTCCTGGTTCGGTGGAATCACCTGCACCAACGGCGCAGGGAGCGCCCGCTCGGGCCCTTACGCCGACTGGAACGACGACCGGATGCGGGCGCAGCGCCGTCTGGAGCAGGAAAAGGCCGCCATGGTGGGCGAATACGGTTTCGTGGCGCAGCTCGACCACGAGAGCTCCGCCGTGAAGTCGCCCGGCAACAACGCGCTGCACCAGGACCTCGTCCAGCTTGTCCGCGCCGCCTGCCCCTCGCTGCTCTACACCCACAATCCGGCCGACAAGCACGAAACGCACGTGGGCGTCTTCGTGGCCGTCATCGAGGCGCTCCGCGCGATTCCCGAGGAGGAGCGGCCCGGCCAGGTGCTGGGATGCGAGGCCTGGCGGGACCTCGACTGGCTGCCCGACGACGAGAAGGTGGCCCTCGACATGGGCGGACACGAGAACCTGGCCGCCGCGCTCACCGGGCTGTTCGACACCCAGATCGCCGGGGGGAAGCGCTACGACCTGGCCGCCCAGGGCAGACGCCGCGCCCATGCCACGTTCTTCCAGTCCCATGCGGTCGATCAGGCGGTCCAGCTCTCCTTTGCCATGGACCTGACTCCCCTGATCCGCGACGTCTCCCGGGACATCATCGAGTTCACGGAGAGCCGGATCGACCGGTTCCGCCGCGAGGTGCGCTCGCGGCTCGAAGAACGCCTCGGCGTCAGGAGAAAAGAAAGCGGCTGACTCGCGCCGCCGCGGATTCCTGTCCGGAGGCGGATCCTGTTCGAGAGAGGAAAGACCTGAGATGGAAATCATCATCCAACCCGATTCGCGATCGGCAAGCCGGCTGGCCGGCCGGATCGTCGCGAATCTCCTGAGGGAGAAGCCCGATGCCGTGCTCGGCCTGGCCACGGGGCGCACGCCTTTCCTGCTGTACAACGAGCTCTGCCGCATGCATCGCGAGAAGGGGCTCGATTTCGGCCGGGTCACCTCCTTCAACCTGGACGAGTACGTCGGGCTCGAACCGTCTCATCCGGCGTCGTACCACTCCTTCATGCGGGAGCATCTCTTCGATCAGATCAACATGGACAAGGACAGGATTCACATCCCGGACGGGATGACGGACGACATTCCCCGATGCTGCAAGGCCTACGAGGAAGCGATCGTTCAGGCCGGCGGGATCGACCTGCAGATCCTGGGAATCGGATCGGACGGACATATCGGCTTCAACGAGCCCACTTCCTCCCTGGCGTCGCGAACGCGGATCAAGACGTTGACCCGGGAGACGAGGAGCGACAACGCCCCCTTCTTCGAGAAGGAGGAGGAGATGCCGCGTCACGTGATCACCATGGGCGTGGGAACGATTCTCGACAGCCGGAGCATCGTTCTCCTGGCATTCGGAGCCAGGAAGGCTCAGGCGGTGGCCCGCACGGTGGAAGGACCGATCAGCGCCATGGCGCCCGCCTCGGTCCTGCAGCTCCATCGCGACGTCAAGGTTATCATCGATGAGGCCGCGGCCTCGAAACTCGAGAAGAGCGGCTACTATCGAGAAGTCTTCGAAGGAAAACCCGACTGGCAGAAATATTGAGAAGAGCGCACCCATGATGTCCCGGCACTTCCTTTTTCTCATCCCGTTGCTGGCGGCTGCTTTCTCGCCGGTCGCGGGGGCTCAGACCTTTTCCGAGGAGGTGAACCTCGCCATCGAGCGGGGCGTCCAGAATCTGCTCATGCTGCAGAACCAGGACGGCTCGTTCCGGAACTCCACGCCCAACATGAACAAGCAGTACCCCATGGGCGTGTCGGCTCTTGCCCTCTATGCACTCCTCAAGTCCGGTGTTTCGCCCGCTGATCCGGCCATTCATCGCGCCGTCGGCTGCCTGCGGTACAAGCCCTTCAAGAAGACATACAGCGTGTCCGTGCTGATCCTGGCTCTGGATGCGCTGCGCGATCCGGACCACGACCCGTGGATCAGGAAGGCGGCGAGCTGGCTCGAGGTGAACATCAACACCGATGCCGGCATGTGGGGCTACCCCGACAACCGCCCTGACCTCTCCAACACACAGTACGCCGTCCTGGCCCTCTGGGTCGCCGAGCGGCACGGCTACAAGGCGAAGCTGCGGATCTGGGTCGATCTTCTCCACGCCATGCTGGCCATCCAGAACGAGGACGGCGGATTCCGCTATCGCATGAACCCGGTCGCGAAATCCACGGGGACGATGACCACGGCGGGCATCGCCGTGCTGACCGTGGCGGTCGGGCGTCTCGAGAGCGACGGGAAGTTCGGCTCCCTGCAGCGGCGCGGGGCCAGGGCCCTGGAGAGGGCCTGGACCTACCTCGACCGGGTCTTCACGGCCACGGGAAATCCATCGGGCACGAACGGCCTGATCAGCCACCAGTTCCCCGGCAGCCGATGGGGCTGCCACCACCACTACTATCTCTACGGGATCGAGCGCGTGGCCGCCCTTTCGAACCGCTCCCGGATCGGAGGACGCAACTGGTACCGCGAGGGCGCCCTCTGCCTGCTGAAGAACGAGAACAACGGCGGCGGTTGGGGCGACCTGGTCAACACGTCCTTCGCGCTGCTTTTCCTGCGGCGGGCCACCTTCAGCGGCATGTCGCAGAAGGGCTCGACTGCCAACCCCATCGGCTCCGTCACCTGGCGGTACACTTTCACGAGCCCGCCTGAAGGATGGGCATCGCCAGGATTCGACGATTCGAGCTGGTCGAAGGGCGCCGGCTGCTTCGGTTCCTCCGACGGCAAGGGCGGGGTCCTTCGGTCCGTCTGGAAGGATCCGGATATCTGGCTGCGCCGCGAGTTCGTCTGGAACAGCGATTCCTCCGAATCGTTCCGTCTCTTCGCCCTCCACGACGACGATATCGAGATCTACGTGAACGGGGTGCTGGCCGAAAGCCGTCCGAAGTGGTCGCTCGGGAAGTACGTTGCCGTCAAGGTGAGCGATGCGGCCCGCGGCACGGTGAAGAAGGGCCGCAACGTCCTGGCGGCCCACTGCCGCAACACCGGCGGGGCACAGATGGTCGACGTGACGCTACACGACATCGGGCACATGGTGACGCGGACCGATGAGACCGACGACGAGGCCCGGACCCGCTGGTGGAAGTTCCCGCTGCGGCCCGGAGTGCCGTTCATCAGGCGTTGGCTCGTTCTCGGGCCGCTGGACAATTCAAGCGACGGCCTGCTCCTCGATCCCCTGCTGCCGAACCTGGAGTCCGCACCCACCGCCGGCCGGCGGTCGCACGGTTCCACCTGGAGGCTGGTGGAGTCGGACAGCGGCAGGCTCGACTTCGAGAAGAACACCCGATCGAGGGATCACTGCCTCTTCTGCGCCTTCACCTTCCTGCGGGTCGAGGAGGAGACCGACGTCGTGCTCTGGCTCGGAGCGGACGACGGCGTGAGGGTGATCCTCAACGGGACAACGCTCCTCTCCCATCATGTCCACAGAGGCACACCGCCTGACGGTTTCTCGATTCCCCTGCATCTGACGGAAGGAGAGCACAGGCTCCTCATCAAGGTCGACGAGCACAGGGGTTCCTCGAGCCTCTGTGTCCGCCTGGCCGCCAGGGACGGCGGCATTGCCGCCAAGGTCTACCCGGTCCTGGCTCCCGAGGCGCCCGACTGGCCCGGAATCGCAAAATCGCACCCCGATCTCTTCACCCTGGAGGAACTGCTCCAGTTCCTTCCCAGCGACAGGAGAAGCAAGCTCGACTTCGCCCAGCCCAGCGACATCGAGCGCCTGGCCGCCGCCTCCTGCCACCCCGATTTCCCCGGCTGGATCGACCGCAGCCGGCCGCGGGAGGACAGGCTGCAGCCCAATCCGGGGGCGAAGGGAATCGCCGTGATCAGGCCCGCCTCGCCGGACGTGCCGGCCCGCCTGATCCGAAAGATCGACATCCCGCCGGGACGCCTCTCCCTCGAGGCCAGGGTATCGGCCGAAGCGCACAAGGCGGCCGGGAAGTCGGGCTGCCGCGTGCGGCTCGGCGTCTTCGACGGCACATTGAAGTGGATCGCCGAGGAAACGGTGAAGAGCAACAAGAATCCGTCATCGAAGGGATGGGTCGTGATGCGCGGCAGCCTGGAGGAATACGTGGAAAGGGAGGTCCTGCTCATCGTGGAAGGGGCGGCCTGCGGCCTTGAGATGGACTGCGTCTTTCTCGACGACATTTCGTTGAAGTAGGGGTACGGAGAAACGTTCGTCAGGCAGAATTCGTTACCCCCTCACCGGCATCCCGTACTCTCGTGGACCGGCAGAGAAGCCCGCAGGCGCTCCACCGGTCCTTTCGGAAGTGTCTGTCAGCTCAGAACCTGTACTCCAGGCTCATGCTGTACTGATGATCAAAGGCATACTCGCTTCCCGAGTCCTGATGACCGAGCGGAAAGGTGGCACCCAGGTTCAGGGAGAGGTTCTCCATCAGGTCGTACCCGACACCGACGCTCCAGAACAGCCAGTCGTCCTTCGTACCATCCACGCTTCCGATCTTCTGGGATCCGCCGAGGAACACGTTCTCCGAGTGATCCACGTCGTGCTCGGTAGCGATCAGGCCGCTGATTCCGCCGCGCACGGCGAACTCCTTCCCTTCATTGCACCAGAACATGTACTTGGCGGCCAGTGCCCAGGAGAACTTGTTGCTCCTCTCGTAACCCACGCTGTTCTCGCCGCCCGTCATCTGGTATGCCACGCCGACCGAAGGCTGGAAATGACCGAATCGCTGCTGGTACACGGCGCCGACGAGCAGATCCTCCGTTCCGGTGCCCGTCTGGAAGCGCGGGTGCAGGATCCCGAACGACTCGGAAATCTCGCCGGTAGAGCCGGGCAGCCGTGTCTGCATGTAGGCTTTGTGGTAGTCGAACTCGTCGTCCGTTCCGGTATCGAGCTTGAGACCCAGCCCGACGTAGAAGGCCGGATCTCCCGTTCCCCTCAAGGGATCGCTGCCCTCTTCTTCCGCAACGGCAGGTTGGCCCGTGTCATCCAGGAAGAAGTAGGCCAGGTTGCTCCACCCCATCACGGTGGCGTCTCCCCAATCCTGGACCGAGTAGTCCAGGATGCCTCGTCCTTCCTCCTGGCCCTTGATCTTCGTGAAGGGCACGGTCGCTGAGACAAGAAACCAATCCAGGGGACGGTACTTGATCGAAGCAGTCATCGATTTTGCGTCGACGTCGCCGCTCTTTGCCAGGTTGTAACCGAACGTCACACCAAATCTGTTCGAATCCTCCCTGATGTCCGACAACATGTCGGCACCACCGAGAAACCCGCCGCCGGCGCCACCACCGCCGCCGCCGCCGCTCCCGGCTCCGGAGTTGCCTCATGTGTCGCCGCAGGCCGGCGGGACCGCTATTGCGAGCAGGCCGGCTGCCATCAGGAACACGATACATACGATTCTGCCTTTCATCCTGTTTCCAGCCTCCTTCAGAGTAATGAAGATTGGGGGCTGCCGCCGGAGAGCGATATTCGCTCTCCGCGGCAGCCCCTCGAGTCGGATCAAAGATCGTGTCAACCCACGCAATTATCGCGGGATCAAGGATCGAATGGACTGGTCAGGTCGTAAACGTAGACCTGGTTGAAATGCGTCATGCCGCTGTGCGGCGTGGTGCCGATGTTGCCGGATCCGCCGCCGAAACCACCGATCGAGGCCACGTCATCTCCGTGGGCTCCGGTGAAGATCCAGTAGCGAGGCCAGCCGATCGAGGCCGAGTGGCCGTCTCTCATGAGAATCCGGGATGAACCGGTGCCACCGTTGTCGAAGGGATCGTACTCGATCACGTCGTACTTGATGCCGTCCATGGACCAGGCACCGAGGATGTAGATCTTGTTGTTCGCCACGGCTGCGGCATGCCCCGCGACGTCGATGGGCAGGTCCGCCATGGCTTCCCAGTCGGCAGTGGGATTCGTGGTATCGAGCGACCAGACGTCCTTCAGGTCGTGCCCCGTGTCGGGATCGGACTTGTAGAAGCCACCCAGCACGTAAAGGGTACTGCCGATCGCCACCATGGCGTGGCAGCGGCGGCCCTGGGGCAGATCGGCAAGAGTGAGATCCCAGGTGTCGGTCGTCGTGTCATAACCGTACACCTTGGCCGAGTAGCTCGTAGGAAGCCCGGTTTCCATGCTTCTCAGACCGCCGCAGACGTAAAGCGTGTCGCCTATCGAGCAGGCCGCATAGCTGCAGAGGCCTTCGGGAAGCGGCGCCTCAACGAGGCCGCTGTCCCACGAGTCGGTTCCGGGTGTGTAGCAGTAGACCGTGTCGCGGATCGTACCGGTATCGTCGAGCCCGCCCAAACTGTAGACGTTGCCGCTCGAGTCGGCCGCGCCAACGTTGAAGGCTCTCGCTTCGGGAAGCGCGGCCAGTCCATCCTTCCAGGTGTCCGTGGCAATGTCGTAAGCCTGGTTGCGATCGGTCAAGGTCCCCGGGTCGGGAATGACCAGGTAACCGCCGATGCAGTAGACCTCGGAGCCGACCTGAACGAAGGCCCCTGCGAAACGCTTCGACGCCTTGTCGCCCGGGGGCATCTTGGCGCCGACCTCGTAGCAGGCATCGGAATCCATGGGGTAGATGACCGGATCCTCCAATGTCCATTCGCGAACGCCGCCCACGTAGTGAAGCATGTCGGCCTTGTCCCATCCCGCGTAACGAAGAGCAAAGTACGTACAGCCTGTACGCCAGCCCTTGTTTCATATGAGGACGTTGAGCTTACCCTTCTCGAGCCCGGCGGCGATTGACTTCTGCGTGATCAGGAAGGGGGTCAGCCACTTGCCGGTGACGGGATCGAAGTAGTCGTGCCAGTCGAGGAAGCCGCTGTGCGGGATGCGGCCGTGACGAGCCGCGTCGGGGCAGATCTTGTGGCCCAGGTAGAGCGGCTGCTCGCGGTAGTCGGTCATGGTGTAATTGTGAGGGCCGCCTCCGTCCACGATATCCCAGATCGCCTTCATCTGAGGGAGCTCGGCGTAGCAGGTGTTGTCGATGTTGGCAGCGAAGACCGACGGGACGGGTGGCGGTGTCGCCACCGCGCTCACGGGATACTTGGCATCCTTCCAGACCGGGAAGCCGCCGTCGAGGAGGTGCACGTCCGTGCAACCCTGGCGCTCGAGGTTGAAGAAGACCTTGCCCTGCGGATTGGCGATCCCGGCATCGTAGATGCAGATCGGTGTATCCACCGTGATGCCGAGGGCCGACAGGGTGGCGTCGATCAATGCCTGATCATCGGGGTACGGATCGCCGAAGGTGAAGAAGTCGAGGTAGTGCGCCCCGTCGATGTGCTCGTCATCGTAGGGGGTGTAGACTTCACCGGTCGCCCGCGAGGCGTCCTTGCGCACGTCGAGGACAACGAGATTGGGGTTGATCTGCATCTCTCTGTGCAGCCTGGCCGGCGACCAGAGGAGGTTGGTCTCCGTGCTGAAGCCCAGGCCCACCGAGCCTCCGCCGCCTCCTCCGCCGCCGCAGCCTCCTGACATGAAGATACATGTACAGAGAAGCGCGGCTGCCGCCGCGATTCCTACTTTCCATCTGACTTTCATACCTTTTCTCCTTTTGTTGAAACACACCGCGCCATGATCTGGCGCGATGGCCCGTCTGCTTGCGGGAATCCGGAGAGTCCCCTCGCAGGTCGAAAACCCGATCGCCGGAGGTTTAATGGAAAGAGAACCGTACTAGGCTAGATGGAAACGTTGTGAACCAGAGCAACCAACCGACTATCGTGCCACATCCAGGTGCGTCCGACGCACCTAATAGGCGCGCCGGGTCACTGGTACGGGCAGAAACGGTTAGAACTCATAATTCATCCTTTTTTGAAATGTGCGTAGCCGTGTGTGCCTTCACC
>CAYZWU010000013.1:0-102287 GCA_964482235.1 uncultured Phycisphaerales bacterium | reverse complement strand
GTTGCGATGGCCGCAACCCGTTGCGATGGCCGCAACCCGTTGCGATGGCCGCAACCCGTTGCGATGGCCGCAACGGGACGGTGATCATATCAATAAAAATCTCGCCATACAAGGAATACCACTCTTTTTCCTTAATTCTTGAAGGAATTAGATGCAACTACCAGGACCATTGACTGCGCCTCCTGATGATGGCATCAATCCGCACCAGAAAACCATACCAGACAGATAGGGTTTTGTCGGAAACGCCGCAGGATCGACCGGCCGTCCTTCCTGCGAAACGAGAATCAAACGATCGATGACTTCAAAGCAGGCCCGGGTCTTGCCATAATGACCCGCCTCACCTGGTTTCTTGTTGTTGAGCCAGGCTTCGACTCGATCTCCACGGCAGAAGTAAAAACCGGCACTGGAGCCACCCATGAATCGGAATGCCAGAATAGAGCTCTTGCCTCATCGCCCTGCTGGACTCGGCTCAGCCATCCTTCTCTCGCTGGCCCTTTTTCTCCTTGTGCCGACAGCGGCGGCGCAAACAGGCGGAGAAGAAAAGGGCGAACCGCTCTGGGAGATCGGCCTGGCGGACGGCAAGGCGGACGAGTTCGCCCTGGGGCCGGGGGATTGGTCGCGATTCAGCGAGAAGTTCAGCCATGCCCCTCTCTTCATCATCAACCGTTCCGATCCCGGAACCGACTGGCCCTACGTCCACCCCGGTCCGGCCGACAGGTGGGCCGGCTCGCAGCAGCACGTTTTCTCGATTCTCTTCTCGCTCGAGGAGGCGAAGCACGAGACGCCCTGCCGTCTGCAGATCGATCTGGCGGACAGCCACGACCGTGTGCCGCCCAAGCTCAGGATCGAGGTGAACGGCCGGACCCTCGGATTCGAGGAAGTGCCGAAAGGCGGACCGGACGCCACGCTCGACGGCGACCTTTCCGCCGCCCGGAAACACCGGATCGTTGTCACGATCCCGGCCCATATCATGAGCAAGGGGATGAAGCGCCCCTCGGGGATCCTGAAACCCGGAATCAACAGCATCACGATCACCAACGACTGGGGCAGCTGGATTCTCTACGACAGGATCTCCCTCACCACACCGGCATCGATCGAGCTGGCGGAGGCTCCTACAACGGCGCTCCGGTCATGCCGGAGCCCCCTGCTGCTCAAGCGGGAAAACGGCGAGCTCTGCCAGATCATCCGCCTTGCGCTGGTGCACCATGCCGCCGATGCGGCCGTGACGATCGCCGCGGGAAGCAGGGAGCCTGTCGCGGTCCCGGTCACGAGAGGGAACAACGTCATCGAGGTGCCCCATCCGGTCGTCTCCGAACCGACGGGAGTCGACGTGGCCGTCGCGATCGACGGCCGCACGATCGCCCGCCGCCGTGTGAAGCTGAAGCCGGTCCGCCGCTGGGAGGTCTTCATGCTCCACCACACGCACCTCGACATCGGCTACACCCATGTCCAGACCGAGGTGGAGACGATGCAGTGGAAGCACATGGAGCAGGCGATCGAGCTGTCGCGCAAGACGGCCGGCTATCCGGCCGGCGCCCGGTTCAAGTGGAACCCCGAGGGCCTCTGGGCCGTGGACAGCTACCTGAAGCAGGCTTTGCCGGAGAAGCGGGAGATCTTCCTCGATGCGGTCCGGAAGGGGTGGATCGGCCTCGACGCCCTCTATGGCAACGAGCTCACGGGCCTCTGCCGGCCCGAGGAGCTCTTCGAGCTGGTGGGCTGCGCCTGCCGCCTGGCTCGCGAGCACGGCTTCACCCTCGATTCGGCGATGATCAGCGACACGCCCGGCTATACCTGGGGGATCGTGCCGGCGCTGGCCTGCAACGGGATCCGCTACTTCTCGATGGGACCGAACGCCGGCCACAGGATCGGCTCCACCCTCTCGGCATGGGGAGACCGCCCCTTCTACTGGGTCTCGCCGTCGGGAAAGCGGAAGGTGCTCTGCTGGATGGCCGGCAAGGGCTACTCGTGGTTCCACGGAACATGGCGGGGCGCCGCCACCTTCGAATACAGCGACATCGAGTCGCCCATCGACGCGGACAAGATCCTCCGCTACCTGGGAGAGCTCGATGCAGATGATTATCCCTACGACATGGTCCAGGTCCGGTACAACATCGGCTCCGACAACGGACCGCCCGACCCTCTGCTTCCCGACTTCGTCAAGGCATGGAACGAGAAGTACGCCTACCCCCGGTTCATCATCACCACCACGAGCGAGATGTTCCACCGCTTTGAAGAGCGGTACGGCGACACGATCCCCGCAGTCTCCGGCGACTTCACACCCTACTGGGAAGACGGGGCCGCCTCGTCGGCCCTCGAGACGGGATACGTGCGCGACGCCGCCGAGCGCCTCGTCACTGCCGGGGCTCTCTGGGCCATGATCGACCCCGACGGATTTCCTGCCGAGGAGTTCGACGCCGCATGGCGCAACGTGATCCTCTTCAACGAACATACCTGGGGAGCGTGGAACAGCATCAGCGATCCGGAGAGCGACTTCGCCAAGGGGCAGTGGGCGATCAAGCAGGGATACGCCATGATGGCGCGCGGCCAGTTCAGGCAGCTGGGCTCCCGAGCCCTCGGCAGCCTGATGGTCCGTTCCGGTACAGTCGAAACCGCTCTCGTGATCAACACCAGTTCATGGCCCCGCACCGACCTGGTCGTCCTGCCCAGGAGCTGGTACCTGGCCGGCGATCTGGTCAAGGGTCCTGACGGGGAACCGGTCCCGTCGCAGCGTCTCGAATCCGGACACATGGCCTTCGTTGCCCGCGAGGTGCCCCCTCTCGCCGCGGCCCGGTACACGATCCACGAGGGCGTCTGCCACGCGCCGGCGGCCGGCTTCGAGGCGAAGGCGGAAGGGAGCCGGCTTTCCTCCGGACTTCTGACCGCCGTCCTGGACGAGACCACGGGTGCCATCGCCACGCTGAGCCGCAAAGGATCGGCAACGAACCTGGTGAACCGCGAAGGCGGACTCGGGCTGAACGACTACTTCTACGTGGCCGGCCGAAACCCCGAGAATCCGGATCGCTGCGGCAGCGTGACGATCACGACAAAGGAGGAAGGTCCGATCATGGCGTCGCTCGTGGCGAAATCGGACGCTCCCGGCTGCCGGACGCTTCATCGCGAGGTCCGTCTCGTGTCGGGCCTCGACTGCGTTGACCTCTTTACCGTGATCGACAAGGAGAAGATTCTGGACAAGGAGGCGGTCCACATCGCCTTCCCCTTCAACGTGCCCGGCGGGACGATGCGGATCGACACGCCCTGGGCCGTTGTGGAGCCCGAGGCGGATCAGATCCCCGGCGCCTGCAAGAACCACTTCACCGTGCAGCGCTGGATCGACGTGTCGAACCAGGAGTATGGCATCACCTGGGCCACCATGGACGCCCCCCTGGTGGAGGTGGGCGCCATCCGGGCCGATCCGATCGTCTGCGGATGGACGGAGCGGCTCGAACCGTCGGCCACCTTCTTCTCCTACGTGATGAACAACTACTGGGAGACCAACTACAAGGCCGGTCAGGAAGGACCCACGGTCTTCCGCTACTCGATCCGGCCGCACGGCCGCTACGACGCCGCGGCGGCGGCCCGCTTCGGGACGGAGCTCAGCCAGCAGATGATCGTCATCCCCGTGAGTGACGATTTTCCTCCATCGATCCTCGAACCGCTCCTCCGTGTCGAGCCGGCCGGCGTCCTCGTCACGTCGTTGAAGCCGAGCCGCGACGGCGAGGCGTTCATGGTCCGCCTCTTCAATGCCGGGGGGAAGCCGGAGACGGCGAGGCTTGTCATGGCCGGCGGCGCCCCCGAGGCGATCTGGCTGAGCGACCAGGCCGAGTCGAAGCTCTCATCGACGGCGGGTGAATTCGAGATGTCGCCCCTCGAGATCGTGACGCTCCGTGTCGCCAGGACGGGAAGGTGACCGCGCTTCCGGGATCACGAGGCCGATTCAACGGTTGCTTCGGGATCGGGATCACAAGCCCGATTCACTTGTTGCCTCGTGATCGGGATCACGACGCCGCTTCATTCGCCGCATCGGGATCCGATGCGACGCAGAGCTTGTAGATGGAGTTCACCCGCTCGTAGAAGCCGGCGCAGTGGACCGAATCCCCGAAAGCCGCGAAGTCGTAGTGATGGACCCATTCATGCACGAGAGTGTTGAAGAAGGTCTTGAACGCCGTGGGCTGCTCCCTCGCCGGCGTCCGCAGGTAGATGCGCACCGTTCCCTTGCTGGTGCACGTTCCGAAAACCTCGCTCTTGAGCTTCCCCTTGCTGTCGCGGCTGTGCGGCCTTGGACGATCGCCCAGGGAGACCCTGTTGCGCGGCACCAGGAAGAGGTCGGAAAGCAGGTCGATGAATTCCTGCGATGCCGCAGCGAGGGCATCGGGTGAAGCTCCGTCCGTCCAGGACGCGTGGGCGGCGCAGAGGATCCTGTACCGACCGACGATCTCCGCCGTCTCCCGGCGCAGGATCGATGAGGCCAGCCGGGCGCGGTTCAGGCGGTTGAAGACCCTTTTCGATCTCAGGGGCATCTCTCTTTTCCGCTGCCTCCACTCTCCGGCGTCGTCATGTTCCTTGAAAGATGGTCCACATCATGGCAAAACTTTGAAGGAAGTGCACCCGGGGAAACGTCGAGAAAGTCATTCGATGAAAAAGCGGACACGCCAAGCCGGCACTGCACTGCTGTTCCCTCGCCGACCATCGATTCGCCCGCGGTCCATCAAGGTGGCCTTCTCCCTGATTCCGGAGGTGCTCGGATGAAAGAAAACATCGATCGATTACGTGTTCTTCTGACGGCGCCGGTCCTGCTCATCATCCTGCTCGCCCCGCTGGCGGCGGGACAGGACGATCTCGAGACGACCCTCGACCGGGTGCGTGAGGCCGTGGGATACGATGCCCTGATGAAGTGGAAGAACGGCCTTGTTTTGGAAGGCCGCGGACAGGCGCTGGGGCTCGACTGCCAATACACCTTTCTTCTGCTTCCCGATGGCAGATTCAGGAAGGAGACCCATTCGGATCTGGGAGGAATCGAGGGCTACGACGGGCACTGCGGCTGGAAGGTCGACTCCACGGGCATGCCGGGGCACCTGGAATTGAAGGATCTCGAGACGAGCCTGCTTCAGGCATGGATCGTCGGCGGATTCTGGCTCGATCGATCCTGCCCCCTCCGGATGGAGCTCGTGCCCGACGGAGAGGAAGAGGACATCCGCATCGCCATGAGCTTCCCCGACGGCACCGTCGAGGCGAAGCTCTTCGTCAGCAGGAAAACGGGACTTCCCCAGCGGCTCGAATGGAAAGGCCTCGACGCGCGGAACAGGATCGATCTCGATCAGTACGACGAGAGTGCCGGATTCCGCCTGCCCCGGCAGATCCGGATCAAGGAGTCCGAGGAGACGGCGACGTTCCAGGTGCTCCGTGTGAAGGAGGCTCCTGACAACGCCGGAAAAGCCTGCTCCCCCATCACAACGAGACCCGATGACACGGAGTTCGACCACGGCAAGCCGGCAGAGCTCGAGATCAAGGCCGTCCCGACGGGCCACTTCCTCGTCAAGCCGCTCGTGGACGGCAAGGAGGCCGGCTGGTTCTTCCTGGATCTGGGCGCCGGCAGGAGCGCCATCGACTCGGCGCTGGCCGTGCGCCTTGGCATGAAGGAGGTCGGAACGATCACGGCAACGGGAGGCGGCGGCTCGGTGGAAGCGCACTTCTGTCGCGGAAAAAGCGTGGAGCTCGGCCCCCTGACGATGCGCGATCCCATGTTCATCTCCATCGAGCTCGCATCCATCGGTCAGTACCTCGGCTGCGAGATCGGCGGCGCCCTGGGGTACGACTTCCTTTCCCGCTGCCTGGTGGAACTGGACATCAAGAAGAAAAAGCTCCTGATCCACGAGACCGGCGCGTGGGCAAGCCGAGAAGCTCCGTGGCAGGAAATCTACTTCGACGGCAACATCCCCGCCGTTCGCTGCACCCTCGAAGGCGACCGGAAAGGGATCTTTCACCTGGACACGGGATCGTCCGGAACGGTCCAGTTCCACTCCCCCTTCGTGAAGAAGCACGGCCTCCTCGACGACCGGGACGTGAAAAAGGGCAAGATAGGCGGCGTCGGCGGATTCATCACGAGCTACTCGGGCCGTATCGACTGGTTCGAGCTGGGCGGACACCGGTTCAGCAGGCCGGAGGCCACCTTCACGACAGCGGAGAAGGGAGTCTTCGCCGACAGGTCCACTGCCGGAAACATCGGCAACGGATTCCTCTCCCGGTTCAGGCTCCTCATCGACTATCCGGGCAAGAGAATCGCATTTGTCGACAACGAGGTGAAGCGGTGACGCTCGATCGAGCGCATCCCGGCCGCCCTACTTTCTTGAAAGGAGGCCGGCATCATGGCACAACATGAAAAAAACCGCATCATCAACCAGGGAGATCCCAGCGGCGGGATCATCTATTCCCTCGTTCCGGAGGACCTCAAGTGAGAGCAGCCTTCCTGAAAATCCGCTGCCGAGCCGCGGCACCGGGCCTCCTCCTTCTCCTGGCCGTCTCTGTTGCGCCGCTGACCGGCTGCGGGAGCGGCGGCGGCGTCCAGGTTATCAAGATGGCCCACGGCCTCGACCCGTCGCACCCGGTCCACAAGGCCATGGAGTACATGGCCGAGCGAGTCCGCGAGAAATCGGGCGGCTCGATCCGGATCGACATCTACCACAGCGAGCAGCTCGGCTCGGAGCGGGAATGCCTCGAGCTCCTCCAGATCGGCAGCCTCGGCATGACCAAGGTCTCGAGCAGCGCGCTCGAGGGATTCGTCCCCACGATGAACGTCCTCGGGCTTCCCTACCTGTTCCGCGACAGGGAGCACCTCTTCCAGGTGCTGGAGGGAGAGATCGGCCGGTCGCTGCTCCTGGACGGCGAGAAGTACTGGCTGCGCGGGCTCTGCTTCTACGATGCGGGCAGCCGGAGCTTCTACACCAAGGAAAAGCCGGTGATGACGCCGGCCGACCTCGTGGGTGTGAAGATCCGGACCCAGGAAAGCCCGACGGCGATGAACATGGTGAAGGCCCTGGGCGGATCCCCCACGCCGATCGCCTGGGGCGAGCTCTACACGGCCCTTCAGCAGGGCGTGGTGGACGGGGCCGAGAACAACCCTCCGAGCTTCCATCTCTCGAGGCATTACGAGGTCTGCCGGTACTACGCCCTCGACGAGCACACCTCCGTTCCCGACGTGGTCCTGATCAGCACCATCATCTGGAACGAGCTGACTCCCGAGGCCCGGCGGATCATCCAGGAAGCGGCAAACGAATCGGCCCAGGTCCAGAAGAAGCTCTGGCAGGAGGCGACGCAGCATGCTCTCGACGAGGTGCAGAAAGCAGGCGTGAAGGTCTCCTATCCGGACAAGGCTCTCTTCGCCGGCGAGGTGAAGCCCGCTTACGACGAGCTCATGGCCGATCCCGGGATGGCCTCCCTGATCGAGCGTATCAAGGCAGTGAAGTGACGGACCGCCCCGGACGGCTTTCGCGATGAAATCCGGTCTTTCGGGGCGGCCACATGAATCGGCGGAGATCAAGGAATCAAGATGATTGGCAACAGAACAGCGGCAAACAACGAACATTCCTTCCTCGCCGAAGCGAGGAGGAGGATCGACAGGGCTCTCGCCTTCCTCCTGATCGTGCTGATGGGAGCCAACGTCCTCAACGTCCTCTGGCAGGTGTTCACCCGGTTCGTGCTGAAGAATCCCAGTTCCTACACGGAGGAGCTGGCCCGGTTCCTCCTGATCTGGGTGGCGCTCCTCGGAGCCAGCTACGCCATGGGAAGAAAGCTGCACCTGGCCATCGACATCGTGGTGGAGAGATTGAAGGGGAAGCCGAGGGCTCTGGCGGAGCTTGCGTCCCTCTTCCTGATCTTCCTCTTCGCCTGCGTGGTGATGGTGATCGGCGGTGCCCGTCTCGTCTTCGTCACCCTCACCCTCGACCAGACGTCGGCCGCCCTGCAGATCAAGCTCGGCTATCTCTACCTGGTTCTGCCCCTGAGCGGGCTTCTCATCATGTTCTACACGGCCGCCTACTTTGCCGAGACGCTTTCGGGCCGGAGGGAGGCTTCCGATGGAACTCGTTGACGTCCTGGTCCTGGTTCTGAGCTTCGGCTTCCTGATCTTCCTCGGCGTGCCGATCTCGTTCAGCATCGGCATCGCCACGCTGGCCACCATGCTGATCAGCATCCAGACCCTCCCCGCCCTCACCACGGTGGCGCAGCGGATGGCCACGGGGCTCGACAGCTTCGCCCTACTGGCGATCCCCTTCTTCATCCTCTCCGGACAGCTGATGAACCGCGGCGGCATCGCCAGGAGGCTGATCGACTTCGCCAAGGTGATCTTCGGCATGCTGCCCGGAGGCCTGGCTCTCGTGAACATCATGGCCGCCATGCTCTTCGGCGCCATCTCGGGTTCGGCCGTGGCGGCGACGGCGGCGATCGGCGGCTTCATGACGCCGATGATGAAGAAGGAGGGCTACGACGGTGGGTACAGCGCGGCGGTCAACATCACGTCGTCCACCATGGGGCTGGTCATTCCGCCGAGCAACATCCTGATCGTCTACTCCCTGGCCAGCGGCGGGACGGTCTCCATCGCGGCCCTCTTCCTGGCCGGCTACCTGCCCGGCATCATCGTGGGCGTCGCGCTCATGGTCGTTGCAGCGGCGGTGGCGCTCAGAAACAAGTATCCCACCGCGCCGCCGCCGAAGCTGAAGGAGGCCGTCCTCCGCTTCCTCGACGCGCTCCCGAGCCTCTTCCTCATCGTTGTCGTCATGGGCGGGATCGTGGCCGGCACCTTCACCGCCACCGAGGCCTCGGCGATAGCCGTCCTCTACACCTTCATCCTCTCGGTGATCATCTACAGGGAGGTCAAGCTGCGCGAGCTTCCCGGGGTGCTTCTCGACTCGGCCTGCACCACGGGCATCGTGATGCTGCTCATCGCCACCTCGATGGGCATGTCGTGGATCATGTCGTACGAGCAGATCCCCCAGAACGTGAGCGAGGCGCTGGTCAGCCTCACGGAAAGCAAGGTGATGATCCTCCTGATCATCAACCTCGTCCTCCTCCTCGTGGGGATCTTCATGGATATCACGCCGGCGGTGCTGATCTTCACGCCGATCTTCCTTCCCGTGGTGATGGAGCTCGGGATCGATCCGATCCACTTCGGAATCGTCATCGTGCTGAACCTCTGCATCGGGCTCTGCACGCCGCCTGTGGGGACGGTTCTCTTCGTGGGATGCGGCGTGTCGGAGACTTCGATCACCCGGGTGATCCGGCCGCTCATCCCCCTCTTCATCGCCATGATCGTGGCCCTGCTCTTCGTGACCTTCATTCCGGAAATCTCGCTGTTCCTGCCCCGGCTCTTCGGCTACGGCTAGGAGAAGGGGACGCAACCTTTTTCGAGGTGAACCATGAGCGACAACGGATCGACGCGGCGCCATTTCATCAAGACCCTCGTCGCCGGCTCGGCGGCGCTGGCTCTGCCCGCAGGGGCGCAGCCCGGCAGCCGGAACGATCCGGAGAGGCCCAACGTGGTTCTCATCATGACCGACGACCAGGGATACGGCGATCTCGGGATCACGGGAAACCCGATCATCCGGACGCCCCACATCGACAGCCTGGCCCGCCGCAGCGCCTGGATGGAGAACTTCTACGTCCACCCGGTCTGCTCGCCCACGCGCGCCTGCCTGATGACGGGCCGCTACAACCACCGGACGCGCTGCATCGACACCTACGTGGGGAGGTCGATGATGGATCCCGGCGAGGTCACCGTCGCCGAGATCCTCCGGGACGCCGGCTACGCCACCGGCATCTTCGGCAAGTGGCACTTGGGGGACAACTTCCCCATGCGTCCCAAGGACCAGGGTTTCGACGAGTCGCTGGTGCATCGCGGCGGCGGCATCGGCCAGCCGGGAGATCCGCCGGGCGGAGAGGGCAAGTACACCGATCCGATCCTCTTCCACAACGGAAAGGAGAAGCCCTGCAGCGGCTACTGCACGGACATCTACTTCAGCGAGGCGATGCGCTGGATCGGGAAGTGCCATGCCTCGAAGCAGAGCTTCTTCGCCTACATCCCCACCAATGCGCCGCACGGCCCCTTTCACGACGTCCCCGAGGAGCTCTACCAATCCTACAAGAAGACCGACCTGGACAACAGCCGGTTCCCCCAGGACACGGGGCACAAGCTGCCGGCGAAGTGCAACAGTGACAAGCGGGCCCGCATCTTCTCGATGATCACGAACGTGGACGAGAACGTGGGACGGCTGCAGGAGAAGCTGGACAGCCTCGGCCTTTCGGACAACACGATCGTGATCTTCATGACGGACAACGGGCCGAACGCCCGGCGGTACGTGGCCGGGATGAAGGGCATGAAGTCCCACGTCCACGAGGGCGGCATCCGCTCGCCCTTCTTCGTGCAGTGGCCCGCCCGGATCGAGGCCGGACGCAGGTCGGACCGCATTGCGGCGCACATCGACGTTCTACCCACGATCCTCGACGCCTGCGGCGTGACAAAGCCCGCCGGGCTGAAGCTCGACGGCCGCAGCCTGATGCCCCTGCTCGAGGGAAGAAAGACCGAATGGCCCGACCGGCTGCTCGTCATCCAGTCGCACCGGGGAGACGTGCCCGTGCTCCATCACCACTTCGCCGCACGGAACCAGAGGTGGAAGCTCCTCCACGCCAGCGGCTTCGGCCGCGAGAGCTTCGAGGGAGAACCGGAATTCGAGCTCTACGACATGGCAGGCGATCCCCTGGAGATGAAGAACCTTGCCGCCGAACAGCCCGACATGGTCAAGGCGATGCGGGAGGCCTACGAGGTGTGGTTCCGCGATGTGAGCGCCACACGGGCGGACAATTACGCCCCACCCCGGATCGTGGTCGGGACAAAGAACGAGAATCCCTCCGTCCTCACGCGGCAGAACTGGCGCCATTACATGGGACGGCCCTGGGCGCGCGACTCGAACGGATACTGGCAGATCGAGGTGGGTGCCGCAGGACTCTACGACATCGAGCTGAGCTTTCCCGAAATCGCGGAAGATGGAATGGCCCGGATCAAGATCGCCGGCAGGGAAAACGTGCTGTTTCTGAAGAAAGGGGCGAGACGCACTCTCTTCGAGTCGCTCCGTCTTCCCGCGGGGTTCACCCGGCTCAAGGCTTTCGTGGAAGTCGGCGGCACGGTGAAAGGCCCCCTCTTCGCCATCGTGACGCGGCGTGAATGAGAGGGAGCCAACCCTAACGCTGCAAAAAAACGTCGAGCGCAGACGCGCCAGAGCACGCCATCTGGGGCGGGTTCCCACGGACTGAGCCGACGTTTTTTTGCATCGTCAGGGTCAATCGAGCCGGTACGACGCCTTGACCAGATCGTAGGCCAGGGCCTTGATCATCCGCTCGGCGTCGTCGTCGTCGATGACGTGACGGGCCACGAGGCCGGCGAGATAGTCGGCGTCCACGCGCCGCGACAGATCGTGCCGCGCCGGGATCGACGGGAAGGCGCGGGTGTCGTCGTTGAATCCCACGGTGTTGTAGATCCCCGCCGTCTCGGTCACTCTCTGCCGGTACCGCTTCATCCCCTCGATGCTGTCGTGGAACCACCAGGCCGGGCCCAGCTTCATGGCCGGATAGTGGCCGGCCAAGGGAGCCAGCTCGCGCGAGTAGGCCGACTCGTCGAGGGTGAAGACGATGATCGTGAGCTTTCGGGTGTTCCCGAAGCGGTCGAGCAGCGCGCGCAGGTTGCGGGTGTATTCGGTCCGGGTTGGAATGTCGCAGCCCTTGTCCGGGCCGAAGCGGCGGCTGACCTGGTCGTTGTGGTCGCGGAACGAGCCGGGGTGGATCTGCATGACCAGCCCGTCCTCCTCGCTCATCGCGGCCATCTCCATCAGCATGTGCCCCGAGAAGAGCCTGGCGTCCTCTTCCGAGGCGCCGCCCTTGAGCGCCCTCTGGAAGATGCGGTCCGCTTCCCTTTCGGTGAGCTCGCAGGTGAACGGCGTGGCCACGCCCTGGTCCGTGGACACGGCGCCCATGGTCCGGAAGAAATCCCGGCGCTGCCGGATCGCGGCGATGTAGCTCTTGAAACCGGTCACGTCGACACCGGCCGCCCCGCTCAGATCGTCGATCCTTTCCTTCCAGTCGCTCTTGCCGATATCGACGACCGCATCGGGCCGGAAGCAGGGGATCACCCTGCCCCCCCACCCGGACTCGCGGATCTTCCCGTGCCAGTCGAGCGGGTCGAAGGCCGCATCGGTGGTGGTCAGCACCTCGATGTTGAACCTCTCGAACAGGGCGCGCGGCCGGAACTCCTCCAGGCCCAGCTTCTCCTGGATCCGGTCGTAGATCGCCTGGGCGTTCTTCGAGCCGAGCTTCTCCTGCACGCCGAAGAGCTCGCCGAACTCCTGGCCGAGCCAGGCTCCCGTGGGCGTCCCGGCGAAGAGATGGAAGTGATCGGCGAAGAGCTGCCAGATCCTTCGGCTGTCCGTTTCGCAGGCCGAACCGTCCCGCGGCTCGATCCCCAGCGACTCGAGGGTGATGCCCTGGGAATAGAGCATGCGAAAGATGTAGTGATCGGGGATCAGGATCAGGCGGGCCGGATCGGGAAAGGGCTCGTTCCCGGCGAAGAGGATCGGATCGACGTGGCCGTGGGGACAGACGAGGGGCAGGTCCTTCACCAGGCCGTAGAGATGCCGGGCGATCCTGCGAACGGCGGGATCGGGATCGAAGAAACGGTCTTCATTCAGAACCATGGTTTTCGATCACCTCCTTGAGAAAAACGAGGAAGGGTCCGTGGAACTCCCTTCGCTTCAGGCCGAACTCGACCTGGGTCTTCAGATAATCGAGCTTGTTGCCGATGTCGTAGCGCTTCCCCTCGATCGTGTAGGAGTAGACCGACTCCCGCCCGAGCATCCGGCGCAGGGCATCGGTGAGCTGGATCTCGCCGTTCCTGCTTCTCGGCACCTTCTCGAGCACGTTGAAGATATCCGGGGTGAGCACGTAGCGGCCGGCTATGGCCAGGTTCGACGGGCTTGTCTCGACCGACGGCTTCTCCACCATGGTGGTGATCTCGTGGATCGTGTCGCTCACCTTCTCGCCGCTCACGATGCCGTACCGTATCACCTTCTCGCGCGGCACCTCTTCCACGGCCACGATCGAGCGCCGGTACTGGACGTAGCTGTCGATCAGCTGCCGCGTGACCGGGATGACCGAGTCCACGATCGTGTCGCCGAGCAGCACGGCGAAAGGTTCGTCGCCGATATGGTCGCGGGCGCAGAGCACGGCGTCGCCCAGTCCGATCAGCTCCTTCTGCCGGATGAAGTGGATGTTGGCCATGTCGGCCGTCCGCCGGATCTCGTTGAAGAGGTGGTTCTCGCTCCGGTTTTCGAGCATCATCTCGAGCTCGAAGTTCCGGTCGAAGTGATCCTCGATCGCCCGCTTTCCCTTCCCCGTGATGATGAGAATATCGTGGATACCGGAATCGACCGCCTCCTGCACCACGAACTGGATCGTGGGTGTATCGATGATGGGCAGCATCTCCTTGGGCTGCGCCTTGGTGGCCGGCAGGAACCGTGTGCCCATGCCGGCCGCGGGAATCACCGCTTTTCTGATCATGACTTTCTTGCTCCGTCAGATGATGTAGGGTTTGATGACCCGGGCATTGATCTTCCCCAGCTCCACCACGAGCCGGTTCAGGATCTCGTTGTTCTCGTAGACGCCGATGATCGAACCGCCCGATCCGGCGAACTTGGCCGATGCTCCGCACTGCCGCGCCGCTCTGACCATCTCCTTGTTGCTGTCGCTGATCTTCATGATCCGGGATCTGAGATCGAAGTTCTCGTTCATCAGGGCAGGCAGCTTGTCCGGCCTGCCGGACTCGATCGCTTCCCATCCCTCCTCGGCCAGGGCGGCGATCCTGTCGAGGGTGTCGATCACCAGCTTCTCCCCCTTCTCGAAACGGATGCGGATGTCGTTCAGCACCTGGCCGGACACCTTGCCGAGATCGGTCTTGTAGGCGATGAAGAGATTGGGAAGGAGCTTCGGATCGATCCTCTTGTAGATCCCGTGATTCTTCGCCTTCACCGTCCCGGCGTCGAAATCCATGTAGATGCAGCCCTCGTAGACCTGGATCACCCTGTCCTGCAGCCCGGCGTTGATGCCCAGCTCCTCGCGCTCCACGTTCAGGATCACGGTGGGCAGGATCTCGTCCGGGATCTCGACGTCGTAGAAGGCCATCAGGGCCCGGAACATCGCCGTGATGATGGCGCTGGAACCGGCGAGCCCCACCTGCCGCGGGATGGAGGAGTGATACCTCACGCTGAAGTTCTTGTTCTCGAGGCGGATGCCGTTCTCCTCGCAGTGATCGAGAAACTTCCGGATCGACGCCTTGATCAACCGGTCGCCGCCGTAGTAGCCGTGCAGGTCGACCTTCTCCGCGAGATCGAAGATGCTCTTGAAGACGTTCCTGTCCACCTCCTGAGGCTCGATCCTCAGCTCGGGAGAATGGTAGAGGGAAACGTGTGCCCCGAAGTTTCTCACACAGATCGAGATGGTCTTGCCGAAGTAGCCGTCCGAGGGATTGCCAAGCAGTCCGGCGCGGGCAAAGGCGCGAGTATCGAATATCATGCAAACCGATCCAGTGCGTATGACGCGAAGTAGAGCTCCATGATCCGTTTCATCCTGCCGCAAGGAATCCGGCAGCCTGTCAACTCTAGCGGTGGCTGGGGGAAGCGTCAAGGCGCCAGTGGTGGCATCACCGTGATGTGCCGGCGATCTTCCGGATCACGGGCACGATCCATCCCGGCGGCAGGGCAGGAGGCTGCTTTGAGAAAACTCCTGCGTTCCTCTCTTCGCCCCGTGCAGGCCTTCACCTCCTGTCGGATTTGTGATAGAATCCCGATCCGACCGGCGTTCCAACGGTACCGGTATTGCCTGACAACTCGTTAAAATCGGTCCAACCCGCAAATACGGCATCAAATGCGGCAATAGCGGTCATTTTTGTAATATCTCTGAAAAAAGAGGTTTAAAAATCAGACCAACTTTGTATGATTACATATATCAATTCGAACATGTGTCGAATCTCAGAAAAGCGGGCACCCACGGGTGCCTGTATTTCACGGCGAATTATTAATCTCACTCGGAAATACAGGGTGGCTGACCATGCCTACAGAAAACGACCGCTGTGTAACTTGCCTCATCCCCAAGACTACCCGCAACATTGATTTCAACAACGAGGGTGTCTGCGGATTCTGCCTCAACTCGGACCACGAACTCCTCCGGCTCGGCAACCCCGAAGAAGTGGAAGCCGAACTACTCAACGGCATCGAGGAGATGAGGAAAAAAGGGGAAGGAAGGAAATACGACTGCCTTCTCGGTCTCAGCGGGGGAAGGGACAGCTCTTTTCTCCTCCACAGGCTGGTGAAGCGGCACAACCTGCGCGTCATCGCCGCCTATTACAGGACACCCTTCACGCCTCAGGATGTGGACGACAACGTCAAGAGGATGACCCAGAACCTCGACGTCCCGCTGGTCGAGATGCCGCTCTCCCAGGAGTATCACAGAAAAGTTGCCAAGAAGATCGCTCTCATCTGGAAGAAATCGCCCACCGCCACCATGGCGAGCCTCACATGCGCCCCCTGCAAGATGCTCAATCCCGAAGTGTTCAAGATCGCACGCCAGCATGACGTGAAGACGATCGTCTTCGGCGTCAACAAGTTCGAGAAGTTCCAGGCCGGGGCAGGAGTCTTCCGGGCGTCGGCGCCCAAGGGAGTGGACAACCTGAAGTCGATTCTTTCCAAGGCGATGATCCTCTTCAGAAGGGGATTCTCCCTCGTGGTGAAGAACCCGAGCATCTGGCGCTTCATCCCCCTCGGCTTCAAGGCCTCGTTCCTCTATCTCAACCCTCACATGCCCTACTTCCGGCTGCGCTATCGCGACATCCACGTCTTCAACTATTTCAGCCATACGGACTGGAACGAAGACGAATGCGACAATGCGCTCGAAGAGATCGGCTGGAAGCTCCCGCGCGGGTGCATCTCGACGTGGAAGACCGACTGCATCTTCGCCGAGCTGAAGAACTACATGTTCATGAAATCGGCCGGCCTCAACCTGATGGAGGCCATGCTCAGCAACATGGTCCGCGACGGAGTCATGACACGCGAGCAGGCGCTCGAACGCCTCCAGAAGGAAGGCCGCTTCTCGGAAGAGCGTTTTTCAGAGCTGGAGCGCATCCTGGAAGTGCCCCACAACTTCTTCGAGAGGGAAATTCCGGAAGAGACGGCGAAATCGTGATCAGATCTTCTCGAGCCAGGCGCGAGCCGGGGCCTCGACCTCCCTGTTGTGTGAGACGACTCTTTCGAACAGCTCCCTCACCGTATCCCCGTGCGCCGGATCGTCGAACAGGTTGTTCACCTGGTCGGGATCGTTGACCCGGTCGAAGAGGATGTGCTCGCTCCCCTCCACGTAGGCCAGCTCCCATTGCGGCGTGAAGATCCCGGCGCGCTTGTGGCTGCTGTGGTGGATGAAGGCCTCGTCGACCCACTCCCCCTCGCGGCCGAGGATCAGGTGCGCTCCGTCGCGCCCCTGCTCCCGCCCCGAGGCCGGCATCCCCAAGAGGCCGAGCAGGGTGGGCTGAAAGTCCACGCTGCCCAGGAGGTTCCTGATCCGCGTCCCCCTTCGAACCCTCCCCGGCCATCGCACCAGGAGCGGAATCCGGTAAGCCGTCTCGTAGAGGTTGTTCTTGCCGAACAGGCCGTGCTCGCCCATGTACTCGCCGTGGTCGGTGGAGAAGACGATCACCGTCGAGTCGAGCTGGCCCGTTTCCTCCAGGGCATCGAGGATCCGGCCCACGCCGTCGTCGATGCACTGGACCTCGCCGCAGTACTGCGCTTTCTTCCGGCGCAGCTGCGCCTCCTGCTTCCTTCTCTTCTCCTTGTCGACGACCTCCTTGCGGCCCTTCCCGATCCAGGCGGGGAGATCTGTCTGGAAGAACGTAGCGGGAACGGGCATGTCGTCCGGGTCGAAGCGGGTGTCGTAGGGAACCCGCACCGTGAAGGGCGTGTGAGGATCCGGGATGCTCACCATGTAGAAGAACGGCTTCTTCCGCTTCTCCTTGATGAAGTCGATCGTCTTGCCGCAGAGCCAGTCGGTGGTGTAGCTCTTCTCGTCCCCGATCACCTTGTACTTGTGGACCTCGGGATGGCCGTCCCGCTGATCGACGATCTTCTTCCAGTGGCCGCGGTTGAACATGAAGCGGCAGTCGTCGAAGCCCATCGAGCGCTCCGCGTCGACCCAGCCAGGCTTGGGCTCGCCGTCCAGGTGCCACTTGCCGGCATAGCCGGTCGCGTAGCCTCTCCTCTTCAGCAGACGGGCCAGGGTGATCTCGTCGCGGTTCAGGGGCACGTTGTTGCGATAGGCGCCGTGGGAGTGCGGGTAGCGACCCGTGAGAAAGCAGCCGCGCGACGGCGTGCAGACCGCGCTGGTTGCCATGAAGTTCTCGAAGAGGGCGCCCTCGCGGGCCAGCCGGTCGATGTGGGGCGTCGGGATCAACGTGCCGCCGTAGGCGCCGATCGTCCAGCAGCTCTGCTGATCGGTGTGAATGATCAGGAGATTGGGATCCTTCTCCGGCTCCCCCGCAGGCGAACGATCTTCCCCGGCAAGAGCGGGCTCCATCGCACCGGAAAGGGTCAGGGAAGCGGCGCCCGCTCCCAGGGTCGTCAGAAACCTGCGTCGATCCATATCTCGAGCTCCTTCCGTATCTGGAACACCGGGCGGCAATCACGGGACCATGATATCCCCTCCGCTCCCTGCCCTGCAACGGCCAAGAGAGGCAAAGCCTTCTCCCTTGCCACGGAATTCGCGGCGTGCTTTCATGACTCGTCCCAGCTTGCCGAGGCCTCACTAAGCCCGGCTGAGCTAAACTCAGTCCGGCTTGCCCGGTTTTCGAATCCGCTGAAACAGACTGATCCGCTGCAATGCAGCGGGAAGGAGACCTAGATGAAAGCGAAAAGCGTTCTCCCCGGACTCTTGATTCTTGTTGCCGCGTCCCTGTCCGGCTGCCTGACCGGCTCCGATCCCGCTCCTCCGGACGTCCCGGACCGGATCGAGACAAAGGAATCGGCGCGGGCCGCCTGGGAGAAGGCCGTCTCCAAGAACCTGAGGAAGAATCCGAGCTTCGCCTTTGTCGAGGACGTGCCGGGTCTTCCCCGCGTGCTTCTCATCGGCGATTCGATCTCCATCGGCTACACGGTGCCTGTCCGCGAGCTTCTTGCCGGAAAGGTCAACGTCCACCGCATTCCCATCAATGGAGGAGACACGCGGCGCGGTCTCGAGTCGCTGGACGATTGGCTGGGCGAAAGCCCCTGGGATCTCGTTCACTTCAACTTCGGGCTCCACGACCTGAAGCGCCTGAACGAGAAGGGAAAGCTCGACGCCTCCCGGTCCGTGCAGGTGCCGGTCGACGAGTACGTGTCGAACCTGGAGAGCCTCGTGAAGAAGCTGAAAGCCGCGGGTCCGAAGCTGATCTTCGCATCCACCACGCCTGTTCCCGAAGGAGCCGCCGGAAGGCTGTGCGGCGACGACGTTCATTACAACCTGGTCGCCAAGGAAGTGATGATGCGGCACGGCGTGCCCGTCAACGACCTCCACGCCGCGGTGTTCCCCCGCCTGGACGAATTCCAGCAGAAAGAGAACGTACATTTCACCAAGGAGGGCAGCCGCTTCCTGGGCACCGTGGTTGCCGAGGCGATCGAGAACGCTTTGAACGAAAGATAGAAAAGATCGAGGAGCCAAAGATGTTCCGCAATGATTTCGCCGGAAGGACGGTTCTGTTCCTCTTCGCGGCAGCCTGGCTTGCCGCATCCGGACCCCCTGCCACGGGTACTCCTCTCGCCGGCGCCGAGGAGGAAAATCCCGTCGAGCTCGGGCTCATCGACTGGATGAGGGATTTCGACGAGGCCGTGCTCGCGTCAAAGGAGCAGGGCAAGGCGATCCTCCTTCTCTTTCAGGAAGTTCCCGGGTGAAAGACCTGCCGGGACTACGGAGCTCAGGTCCTGAGCCATCCGCTGGTCCGGGAGGCTGCCGAAAGCTGCTTCATTCCCCTCTGCATCTACAACAACACGAAGGACGACACCGATGCCCGGATACTGGCCCGGTTCGAGGAACCCTCGTGGAACAATCCCGTGGTCCGCTTCATCGATCCGGAGGGGAAAGACCTGATACCGCGCGTTGCGAACGATTACGACCTCGCCCGCCTGACCGCCTCGATGTGCCGCGTGCTGAAGCAGAGGCAGGAAGAGGTTCCTCCTTTTCTCGATCTTCTTCATCGCGAGGAAAGCGCCCGGGCAGGCGGTGTGGAGACGGCGGTCTTCGGCATGGACTGATTTTGGGTGGGAGAGACCGGTCTCGGTCTCATCAACGGCGTGGTGGCCACCCGGGCCGGCTGGATCGACAGGACCGAAGTGGTGGAAGCGACCTTCGATCCGGCCGTCGTTTCCTACGATGCCGTTCTTCGCAAGGCCGTGGAGCTCGACTGCGACAGGCCCGTCTTCGCGCGGAACAGAAAGCAGATCGAGACGGCAGGCCGCCTCGGCTGCGAGAAGGCCGTGCTGAACCGCGATCCGATCCGGCACGACAACGATACGAAGTACTACCTCCAAAAAACGCCCTACAGGTTCGTCCCCATGACCGAGCTACAGGCCGCCCTGCTCAACGCGCAGCCCACGGCCGCCGGCGCCGCGTCTATCCTGTCGCCGGGGCAGCTCGGCCTGGCCGAGACGATCGAGGCCAATCAGGATGCCGGCTGGCGGGAAACCATCGGCGAGAAGCTGATCCCGGCCTGGACGAATGCCATGGAGGTCGTCCGCTCGTGCAGGAGCCCGGACAAGAGCATCGTGTTCGGCTTCGAATCCGGCACCCTGGAAGAGTGGCAGGTCGTGGAGGGAGGCTTCGGCCTCCTCGTCTGCAAGAGGGAGACCTTTCACAACGATCCCGATGTTCCCTACAACAAGGAAGGCCGCTTCTTCCTCTCCACCCTGGAGACGACTGGAGGGGGCGTCAACGATCCCCTGACCGGCGCGGTGATGTCGCCTGTCTTCACCATCGAGGGGCCGGCCATCTCCTTTCTCGTGGGTGGCGGCCGCCACGCCGACACGGCCGTGATCCTCTGCACGCTCGATGGAAAGGAGAGGCTCAGGGCGAATGGAATAGACAGCGAGGTGATGCAGCGGGTGGAGTGGAACGTATCGTCGCTCCAGGGCGAGAAGGTCTACGTCCTCATTCTCGACCGGAACAAGGGACCGTGGGGCCACGTCACGCTGGACGACTTCAGGGTATTCGGGACGATCGACCGCCGCGCCTCGGCAGAGCGGCTAGACCTTTACGCCATCCGAACAGCAATCGAGGAAGCGGAGCGGAAGCGCCGCGAGATGGAGCAAAAGATCGCGAGGAAGTGCATCGAGCTGCGACATGCGGAAAAGCTGCCGGTCCGAAAGAACGATCCGGCCATCATGGCGCGCGGCACAAGGCGCGTCTATAGCGGAGAGTACCTGGAGGCGATCTCCTTTCCCCTGGGCGGCATCGGCGCCGGAACGATCCAGATCAACGGCCGGGCAAAGCGGGCGATCTGGCAGATCTTCAACAACTTCGAAGCCGTGGACCTTCCGGACTCCTTCTTTGCCGTGCGCGCCGCGCTCCCCGGCCGCGAGCCCGTGATCCGGACGCTGCAGACGACGCCGGAGGGCCCGTTTCCCGAGATGAAGAGACTCGCCTTCTCGGGCGAGTACCCCTTCGCCTGGTACGACTTCGATGATCCCGCCCTTCCCCTGTCCGTCAGGCTCGAGGCGTTCACTCCGCTCGTTCCCCTCGACGCGAAGAGCTCCGCCGTTCCCTGCGCCGTCTTCAACCTCTCGGCGGAGAACCACCAGGCCGAGGCAATGGAGGTGAGCTTCCTGGCCACGCAGCAGAACGCCGTGGGCTGCGACGCTTCGGCTCCGGTGCGGTACAGGCGGGCCGGCGGCTACGGAAAGAACGCCAACCGGATCCGACCGGTGAAGGGCGGAACCCTGCTTCACCTGTTCGCCGACGGCCGGGCCGAATTCCCCTCCATCGGCGACATGGCTCTTCTCGCCCTGGCGGAGGAAGCCACGGGAACAGCCTCGTGGATCGATCCCGCATCGCTATTCCTCGACTTCTCCACCGACGGGAAACTCGAGGGAAAGCGCGACGCCGGCCCGTCGCCCCGGGGCGAAACGATCAACGGCGCCCTGGCCGTGCCGTTCCGGCTCGAACCCGGCGAGAGTCGGACGATCACCTTCATCCTCGCCTGGCACTTCCCCCACGCCCGGCATGGAGGTCCGGGCAACTGGAACCACCAGGGCAACATGTACGCGAACTGGTGGAACGACGCTCCGGACGCGGCCGCCTTTGTCGCCGGGAAACTGGACGAACTCTCCGGCCTGACGCGGCTCTACCATCGCACCTTCTACGAGAGCAACCTGCCCCGCTGGCTCCTCGACCGCTTCACGTCCCAGGTGGCCGTGCTGAGGAGCCGGACCTGCTTCTGGGACAGCCGGAACCACTTCGGCGCCTGGGAGGGCTGCTCTCCCGGGTCGGGCTGCTGCCACGGCAGCTGCACGCACGTCTGGCATTACGCCCAGTCCCACGCCAGGCTCTTTCCCGAAATCGCCCGCCTGATGCGCGAGTCGACCTTTGCACTCCAGAAGAAGGACGGCTCGCTCCCCCACCGCCACCCGGCCTATCCGCCGGCCTTCGACGGTCAGTGCGGCGACATCCTCGGCGCCTGGCGAGAGCACCTGATTTGCAGCGACGGCCAGTGGCTGAGCCGGATCTGGCCGCGAGTGCGAAAGGCGATGGATCACACGATCGCCTGCTGGGACGGCGACGAGGACGGCGTCCTTGCCGGGGCGCAGCACAACACCCTCGACGTCGCCCTGGGAGGCAGCACCTCGTGGCTCGGCACGCTCTACCTGGCCTGTCTCGAGGCGAGCGCCAGGATGGCGGACCTTCAGGGCGACGGCGATTCGGCAAAGAGGTATCGCGGCATCCGAAGCTCCGGGGCGTCCATCCAGGACGCCACGCTCTGGAACGGCGAATATTACATCCAGATCCGCGATCCCGTGCCGCGGTACGATTACGGCGACGGCTGCCACATCGACCAGGTGCTGGGCGAGTGGTGGGCGAACCAGGTGGGGATCGAGCCGTCCTACCCGGCCGACCGCGTTAGAACGGCGCTGAAATCGCTCCTTCGGTACAACTTCAAGCCCGACTTCCACGGCATCGTCCAGAAGCCGCGCCAGTTCGTGGACGACTTCGATGCGGGAATGCAGATGATCACCTGGCCGCGCGGCGAGCGGCCCGTGCCCACGATCCTCTACGGCGACGAGGTGATGACCGGTTTCGAGTACGCCGCCGCGGCGACCATGGTGCAGTACGGTCTGCTGAAGGAGGGCTACATGATGGCCAGGGCGATCCACGAGCGGTACGACGGCCGCCTCCGGACGGGTCTGACGCCCACGGGCACCGCCTCGTGGGGCTACAGCGGCAATCCTTTCGGGGACGACGAGTGCGGCAAGTTCTACGCCCGCGCCATGAGCGTCTGGTCGCTCCTTCTGGCCTCCCAGGGCTTTCAGTACGACGGTCCCGCCGGGATCGTCGGCTTCAAGCCGGTCTGGCAGCCCGATGACCACCGGTCGTTCTTCACCACTGCCGAGGGCTGGGGACTCTTCACGCAGAAGATCGAGCAAGGCGTGCAGCAGGCATCGCTCGACCTCAGGTACGGCAGGCTGCGGATCAGCCGGCTCGTTCTCGCCGCCGCCGGGGATGCGCGGCCCAACGAGGTCTCAGTGCGAGTCGATGGGGACGAGGTGGCATGCAGCTTCGCCGTCAGCGGGACCGAGATCGCCCTGCGCTTCGCCGACGAGCTGACGGTGAAAGCCGGAAGCCGTGTCGACGCGGCGATTCGATGGGAGAACGATCAAGGAAACTAGCGTTCCCTCCGTTCGAGCCGGAGCTCCACGGCAGCGACCTCTCTCCTCACGATACGGAAGTCCGTCTCCCCCGGATTCCACCCTCTGCGGTGCATCTTCAACCTGTACTCGCCCTCTTCCAGGATGCTACATCTGATGTCGGGCATGGTCGTCTCACCGTAATCGAGCAGCGGAACCATCCCGTTGCCGCTTCTCAGCCCTTTTCGCGAGGGCGACGGCTCATTGCGTGCAAACCGGCCGTACTTCCGCCACTTCCCATGTTCGTTCTTGCGAAGCAGGACCAGACGATCGACGGGCGACCAATCCCCGGCATCGAGGGATGGGAGTACCGTCAACGTCAACCTGCCGCCTTTCCGAAGCGGGATCCTGATCGCCTTGTCGTCTCCTGATCGGATCATCCTTCTCAGGGCAACAGGAAGAAAGAAGCTCTCCGTCCCTCCCGGCTTCACCCAGATCCGGTAGTAGTCCGGAGGGATTTCGACGGAGAACGATCCGGGATCGTCGCACCTCTCGAGCACTGGCTCCGGTGTGAGCGGCCTGTTGCATTCCCCTTGCAGGAAAAAATCGGGATCTCCGATCCGGTCGGCAGGCACGGCCCCCTCCACCGCGTAATGAAAAGAGATGCGGGCCGATGCGATAGGATAGAAGTAGAGTGTCGCCTCAACATCCACATCGCCTTCGTTGATCGTGACAGCCTTCTTCGCCCGCAGACTGCCCGGACCCAGGGCGTCGAAGTAGAACGTGGTCGGCGCAACCAGCATCTTGATGCAGCCGTCCCGGGAGTTGTGTTTATGGCCCCTAAAGGTCATATCCTTCCAGGTACACTCGTATCCGAGAGAGGCGCGGGGGACCGTATTCCCCTCATGATCCACCAACCGGAGCATCAGCGTGTAGAAGGGCTGGACGAGCTCGATGAACCGGTCGCCGGTCTGAAAAAGACGGCGGGGAACTTCAACCAGGAACTCCTCCCACCCGTTGATTCCGGGAAAGACGCGGAAGCAGTAGCGCCCCTCGCGCAGGCCGGAGATCGAAAAGCGCCCGCCTGTCCCCGATGTCGTTTCACCGTAAGAGGCGTCACCGATCTCGTATTCGGTGTCATAGAACTCTTCGACGAATTCGTCGATCTTCTCGTCCGAGGCATCCACCAGGCTTTCGGGGAGGGCCTGGATGTCGAAACCCTCCGCCGGCCGGCCGTCGCTGTTCCGGATCACACCTTCGAGTACCCCGAACCGGTCCAGAACAAGATCGGGTACGCGGGCAATTGAAGGAGGATCAGGAAGAAGGGCAGTGCGACGTGTTGTTCCGACATGGTCCTTGAACGCGATGATCCTGATGCTCATCCGATCCTCGACCCGTGCCGCCCACGTTCCATCCGGATTGGAGTAGGCGAATTCATCATAGAGACCCTCATCGAAATCCCCATCGGAACGGCAGAGGAAGATATCGGCGAAATCGACAGGACGCCCATAGGGCGTCACCACACGGCCGTGCACGTTGGCTCCCTCGTCGAGTACGAAGTCGAGAGAAATGAACGGCTTCCCGGCTCCGTCGGGAGGACCGAGATCCGCGTATCCGTACTCGGAAAAGTATCCCGGCAAGCGAGCCGTGGCCACCAGCTCCGACGGTACGAGGTCACGGAAGGGCCAACTTCGCCCCTTCACGGGCACGGGCAGGCAGACGGTGTAGACACCATCATCCCCGGTGGTCGCCTCGGCTACAGGGCCGAAGTACTCGTCTCCCTCCTCGAACTGGAAAGCCACGGTACTGCCGCCCAGGGGTTTCCCGTTCCGATCCATGACCTCCCCGCAAACTCTCCAGCCGGGACGGTCCATCGGCTCGAAGGCGGCAAGCTCATCGCTTCCTCTGCCGTGCGGAGGAACCTGAATCCGTTCCCTGGCAGATGGAGTCACCTCGGCATTTTCACCCTCCACCGGCGGATGTGGGGACGGGAGGAGATATTCGCTGTCTTTTTCCGGCGACCCGGACTGAAAGAAGAGCACGAAAAGGGCGGCCGCGAGAACGACGAAGCTCGCGGCGATGAAGAGAAAATTCCTGATCATGACTCCTTTCTGCACGATCGAGCTCTCCACTCCTTTCCGGAAGAAGCCTACACTCCCACAGGTTCGAGTCGCAGTTCGACAATCGTCTCCTCACCCGGCTCGATCCGGAACTCCTTCCGAATATGCTTCCAGTTCCTTTTGCTGATATTGAGCTGATACTCACCGGGTTCGAGGATGCTGCACCTGAGGCTGGGTGTGTCGAAATCGTCGTAGTAAAGCATTGGATCCGTCGCCTCGAGGACGCGGCGCCCGTTGTGTGAAGCAGGTCTTTCCCAGAAATCGAGGCGGGCGTATCTGCGCCAGTATCCGTCGACGTTTTTGCGTTTGATGTAACCACGAACAGGAGTAGACCACTCCCTCGGCGCGATTCCGGGGACCAGACGCATCCTCACTCTTCCTCCCGGTTTGAGGTGCACATCGACCACGCTCTCTTTTCCGGAACTCACCCACTCCTTCAGGAGGACGGGCAGGAAGAAGCTGGCCATCCCTCCAGGCTTCACCCAGATCTCGTAGTCGTCTTCCGGAACTTCGACAGAGAAAAATGCGGGTGCCTCGCGCTTGACGAGATCGGGATCAGCTCTGAACGTCTTGTTCAAGCGGCCGGTCAGAATCATCTCAGGCCTTGCCAGATTGCCTGATGAAGGATCGTTCGCCTGTTGGTAGCGGACTGCGAGGCGGCCGGGCCGGGCCGGTTGAAGAATGAGGTCCGTCTCGGTATCGTAGACTCCCTCGTGGATCGTGATCTCCTTCGCCGCTTGAAGTCCCTCCGGCCCCTTGCCCGTCATGGGTACCTTGCCGGGGATCACCATGAGCTCGACGAGTCCGTTCTCCGTTTCCTCGCGCAGACTGTATCCACCGCAGATCGGCGTCCAGATCCTGTACCAGAGTGTGGCGGGGTAGACCGGATCGCCCTTTTGATCCCTCATCCTGACCTTCAACCGATAGTAGGGCTGAACCAGTTCGATCGTCCTGCTGCCCGTGAGGTAAAGATGGTGGGGAATCGGTTTCAGGAACTCGTCCTGACCTTTCATGCCGGGAGATATATGAAAAAAATAGCGACCCTCTCGCAGACCGGAGATACGGAAGCGCCCCCCTGTCCCCGAGACGGCAGATCCATGGAGAGAGGTTTCGAATCGGCAAGAAATCGTCGGTTTCTCGGAATCGATCCTGTCTTGATCTTCGAAGAAACGCATGATCCCCTCGTACGAAAAGCCCACCTTGCTCTCGGGGAGCGCCGTGATAATGAAACCCTTGATCGGACGTCCATATATATCCCGGAGCACGCCTTCGAGCACTCCGAACGGATGGAGCGTCATGTCGGGAGCAATTGTCACGGGGTCCGAATCGCGAACAACGGTGACAGGGGACGATTGACCCACATTCTTCTTGAAGGCAATGAATTCATTGATTCCCTCGTCGCAGAACCATGCACCCCACCTGCCGTCCGGCCAGGTGTGCGAGACCTCGATGAAGGAGTCGCCGTTACGCGGACAGAGATAGATCTCCGCCGAGCCGACCGGGTTTCCATCGGGAAAAAGCACGCGGCCCTGAACTTCGACGGTCCCCATCAGCATGAGATCGACCTGGACCGGCTCGCTCCCGGCAGCATCGGGAACAGGGAGATCCGTGCTGCTGGAATAGGGTTCGTATCCCGGTAGATGAGCCGTGGCCGCCAGCTTTGACGGCACGAGGCTATCGAAGGGCCAGCAGCAGCCCTTTTCCGGCAGCGGCAGACACACGGCATAACAGCCGTCTTTCCCCGTGGTCGCCTCGGCAACGATGCCGAAGCACTCGTTGTCTTCCCTGTACTGGAACTCCACCACACTGCCGCCAAGGGGCTCCCCGTAATCGTTGTGGACCTTCCCGCAAACTCTCCAGCCGGGACGGTCCATCGGCTCGAAGGCGGCAAGCTCATCGCTGTTTGCGGAAGCATCGTGCAGCTGGATCCGTTCCCCGGCAGATTCCGGCTCGCCGATGCTGTCAGGCTCTTCAGGAGGAAGCTGTGAATCCGGCATGGAAGACGGGACGGAGCTTCTCGACGATCGGGGTTGATCGAACAGGACCAACCAGGCGGCCGCAAGAACGGCCAGGCTCGTGGCGACAAAAAGAAAAGTCCCGTTTTTCATGGTCCGCCAGAGGTTCTATCACTCCTGCCTGTTCGACGATTCCTCTCCTTCTTAATAATACCTCCATTTCCGGAGATGTAACGGGTCCCGCGGCGAGTGATTCCCGCCGGGGTCGCCATCCCTGAAAGCGGCCACCGGCAATGGGCGGGCAGCCTATCGCTTCCCGAGAAGAGTCCTCTCCCAGTACTCGAGAAATTCCTTCGGCGAGGCGTGCGGGGAGAGCCCGCGCTTCTTCATCGTCCGCCTGTGACTCGGGAAGTGCCTCTTCCGGAAGCAGCTCGCCGCAACGGCCGGATCCTCGGGAATCTCGGCCATGTCGCCCGTCTCCTCGATCCAGCTGTCGAGAACGGCCCTCAGCTCGGCGAGTCTGGCCTTCTGCCCGGCGTCGCCGGCCAGGTTCCGGACCTCGTGCGGATCAGCCTCGAGATCGTAGAGCTCCTCGAAAGGCCTGCCGCAGGCCATGAAGCGGGCCTGCTCGGGAGTGAGCTCGCCCCTGGCATGCAGAACCTCCATCAAGCTGAGGACCGGGTACTGCCGCTTCTTGTAGAGGTTGGGATTGGTGTAGAGCAGGTGCGGGTAGAAGTTGCGGATGTACTTGAACCGCTTCGTGCGCACGCACCGGATCCTGTCGAAGGTCTCGTCGCACCGGTCGCGCGCCGCCACGATGAACTGGCGCTTTCTCGAATCCTCGGCCAGGAAGTCCCTGCCGTGGAGGCCGGCCGGCGGCTCGACGCCCGCCGCCTTCAGGCAGGCCGGCCCGAGATCGATGAGGCTCACCAGGTCGTTTGTCGTTCCCCCGGGCTCGAGTCGCCCCGGCCAGCGGATGATCAGGGGAACGTGGATGCCGCCTTCGTAGAGGAACTGCTTCCCCCTGACGTGCGGCCGGCCGTGGTCGGCGAAGAAGACGACCATCGTGCTTTCGGCCAGGCCGTCGCTCTCGAGCCGCTCGAGGACCTCACCCACCTTCCTGTCCAGCACCTGGACGCACTCGAGGTAGTCGGCCCAGTCGCGCCGCGCCAGGGGGTGGTCCGGATAGTAGGGAGGAAGATCGACCTTCTCCGGATCGATCGGGTTCTCCCGGTCTCTCTTGAAGTTGCGGTGCGTCTCCGAAAACTGCACCAGCGAAAAGAACGGCTGCCCATCCTTGCGCTGCCGCCAGTCGGTTCCGACGAAGGGACGGTCCGCCGTGAAGTTGAAGTCCGTCTTGCCGCGCCTGTCGAAGCCCGGACCGTACTGGCACGACGAGGTGAAGTAGCCCGCCTCGCGAAAGTGGTCGGTGATCACCCTGACGCCGGCCGGCAGCGGCTTCTTCTCCACGGTCCGGTGCTGGTGGGCCCCGATGCTTGTCTGGTACATCGCCGTCATGAAGGCCGAGCGGCTGGGAGAGCAGACCGGGGCCGTGGCGAAGGCGCCGGAGAAGCGCGTGCCCTCGGCGGCAAGCCCGTCGCAGTGCGGCGTTCGCACGAGGCTCTGCCCGTAGCAGCCCAGGTCGGGGCAGAGATCCTCGGCCACGAGCCAGAGCACGTTCAGCTTCGGCCCCGGCTCCGGAGCCGACGCCTGCGCAATCCCTCCGAACGAGCCGACGGCGGCCGCGCCACCCGCTCCGGCAAGACAGCGCTTCAGGAAATCGCGGCGATTCACCCTGTCACCTCCTGTTTTCCCGCTCCGTCATCTCTTCGATCCCGATCACGTTCAGCGATCGAGACAGCCTCATTCGGACGCGGCGGCATTGCCGCGCCGCTCCACGACGCGGGACCATGTCTTCTTCAGCGTCACGGCCGAACCCACCGCCACGACGGTCAGGATCGAGGCCGGCAGGTAGTTGCCGTAGAGGAAGTAGCCCGTGGCGAAGAGCGAGCAGTAGACCAGGGCGCAGCCTGCCATCATGCTGAGGAGGCCGACCGGGACGGTCCAGTCGCCTTCCCCCTCGTCCACCATGTCGCCGTCCTTCCGCGCCGCCTCGACCACGCCGCGCCAGCCCGGCCCGCCCGGCTGGATCCGCCGGTAGAAGGAGCGTAGCACGGTCGTGTTCGTCGGGGCGGTCATGAAGGTAACCCCGATCCAGGCCGCCGTGGAGACGCCGATGGTGATCAGGAGCTGGATGTATCCGGCGGGCGCCTCGTCGAAGAGAAGGTCGTGCCCGAAATGGAAGTAGAGCGCCACGGCGAAGGAGACCACCATGGCGGTGATCTCGCTCCAGGCGTTGATCCGCCACCAGAACCATCTCAGGATGAAGATCAGCCCCGTGCCGGCCCCGATCTTCAGGATGATGTCGAAGGCCTGCACCGCGTTGCTCAAACCAAGGGCCAGGCTGCCGGCCAGCACCATCATCAGCACAGTCGTGATCCGGCCAGCCCTGACGAGCTGCTTCTCCGTGGCGTCGGGCTTGATGAAGCGCTGGTAGAAGTCGTTCACCACGTAGGACGATCCGAGGTTGAGCTGGGTGGAGATGGTGGACATGAAGGCCGCGATCAGCGAGGCCAGGATCAACCCCAGCAGCCCGTGGGGCAGGAAGGTGAGCATGGCCGGGTAGGCCAGGTCGTTCTTCACGATCTTCTCGTCGATGTGGGGAAAGGCCTCCTTCAACGACTCGAGGCTGGGAAAGACCACGAGGGAGCAGAGCGCCACGAGGATCCACGGCCAGGGCCGCAGCGCGTAGTGGGCCACGTTGAAGAAGAGCGTGGCGCCCACGGCGTGCTTCTCGTCCTTCGCGGCCAGCATCCTCTGGGCGATGTATCCCCCGCCGCCCGGCTCGGCGCCGGGGTAGTAGACGCTCCACCACTGGACCGCGATGGGGATGATCAGCACGGAGAAGAAGAGATCGGTGCTCTCCTCGGTGCTGAAATCGAAGGCCGGAAGGAGCGACAGCTTGTCCTTCACGTTGGCGTGGCTCAGCAGGTTGCCGAGCCCTCCCACCTCGGGAAGGTTCAGGGCCACGACCGCCGCGGCCACGGCGCCGATCATCGCCAGGATGAAGAGCAGGAAGTCGGTGAGCAGAACGCCCCTGAATCCGCCCAGCGTGCTGAAGATCACCGTGACGACCGACGCCACGAGAACGGTCTGCAAGGGCGAGAAGTCGAGCATCACCCCGCCGATCTTGATCGCGGCCAGGGTGACGGCCGCCATGACGAGGACGTTGAAGCAGATACCGAGGTAGAGGGCGCGAAAGCCGCGCAGGAACGCCGCGCTCCGGCCGCTGTACCGGATCTCGTAGAACTCCACGTCGGTGAGGACGCCCGACCGCCGCCAGAGCTTCGCGTAGATGAACACGGTGAGCATACCGGTGAGCAGGAAGGCCCACCAGACCCAGTTGCCCGCCACTCCGTTCTGCCGGACGAGGTCGGTGACCAGGTTCGGCGTGTCGGTGGAGAAGGTGGTGGCCACCATCGACATCCCGAGGAGCCACCACGGCATGCCCCGGCCCGACAGGAAGAACTCGGTCTTGCTCTTGCCGGCCCTCTTTGTCACCCAGATCCCGATCAGCAGCGCGATGGCGAAGAAACCGAAGATGAACGTCCAGTCGATCGTCTCGAGGGTTACGATTCTCGTGTGATCCAACTCTTCCTTCCTTTCAGACTTTCACTATCCTGTCAGGCCGATGAACCGGGCCGGTTTTCCGCGCCGTTCCCTTCCTGCTCCTTCATCCTCTCGAGCAGCTTCCAGCAGTAGAGCTGCATCCGCGGCAGGTGATAGGGCCCCTTCCAGAGGTTTCCCTTCAGCGGCACGGAGACGCGGCCGTCGCGGTGGAGGTAGCCGAACCACTCGCCGTGCTCCCTGTCGGGAAAAAACCTGTAGGCCCAGTCGTGGATCATCCCGTGCCACCTGGCGTACTTCGGATCGCCCGTCTTCTCAAAGGCCAGCAGCGTGGCGATAATCGCCTCGTTCTGGGGCCACCAGAACTTCATGTCGTGCCAGTACTCCTGGACCGGCAGCCCCTTCAGGTCGCGGTAGTAGAGGATGCCGCCGTACTCGTCGTCCCAGCCGCGCCCCCACATCCAGTCGAGCATGTCGGTCCCCATGCGGACGAGGCGCCCGTCATCACCGCGGCATCCCGCCTCGTGCAGCACGAACCAGGCCGCCTCGATGGCGTGCCCCGGATTGAGCGTCCGGCCGTCGAAGTGGTCGATCAGTTCGCCCCCAGGCCCCACCGTCTCCATCACCGCCTCGAGATCGGGCTTCATGAAGTCGCTCTCGATCTCGTCGATCGCCTCGTCGATGGCGGCCTCGTACCGCGAATCATCGAGATTGTCGCGGAGGATCTGCGCCACGGCCAGCAGGATCATCGGCACGGCCAGGCTCTTCATCGGCCTTGTCGCCTGATCGAACTTCGGCGGGATGAGCCCCGGTGAGCCGACGTGGCGGCGGATCAGGTCGAAGAGCTCCTTCGCCTCGTCGCGCGCCCGACCGTCCCCCGACGCCCGGGCATAGGCGGCCAGCGCCGCCGCGGCGAAGGCCTCGGTGAAGATGTACCGCCGCTTCCGCACCGGCCTGCCGTCGCGCGTCACGTGGAAGAACATCCGACCGTCGCGATCGAATCCGTACTTCCGGATGAAGTCCACGCCGTGGGCCGCCAGGTCGAGCCACTCCTGCCTCTTCTCCACTGTGTTGTAGAGCGTGGCCAGGAGCCAGGTGAACCGGCCCTGCTGCCACATCCCCTTGTCCGTGTCGAGGAGCGCGCCGTCGCGATCGAGGCAGAAAAGGAAGCCGCCGTGCTCTCGGTCCACGCAGCGATCGATCCAGAAGGGCAGGGTATCCTGGAGCAGACCGTCGCGGTAGACGGCGATCAGTTCCTCGATGCGCTCGGGTGTCAACACTGCAGGCTTGTCCTTGCTCCGCTTCCGCTACCCGAGATCTCTCGCGTCAGGAAGAGGGCGGTAAGAATGAGACGACCGCCTGCCCCCCGATTCCCGCGCCGGGGAAGGCGGTGCGCGAATCCCACTACGGTATTCCCGCAGGATAGGGATGTAAACCTGATTTATTTTATTGCACCGCCGCACCGCCGCCGGGGACAATCAACTCGATGAACGGCTACGAACGGATCATGGAGATGGTCAGGGGAGGCCGCCCGGACGTTGTTCCGCGGATTCCCATTCTCATGCATTTCGCGGCTCGGTATATCGGCGCATCCTATGCCGACTTCGCCGGCGACCATGCCGTGATGGTCGAGGCCAACAGGAAGCTCGTTCAGGACTTCGGATTCGACCAGCTCGACGTGATGTCCGATCCCTACAGGGAGACGACCGCCTTCGGCGGCGAGATCGAGTACAGGAAGGAGACGGTTCCTGTCTGCACCGCCCCCCTCGCGATGACGAAAGACATCGAGTCGCTGATGAAACCCGATCCGTACAGATCGACACGGATGCTCGAGACGATCAGGGCGATCAGGATGTTCGCCTCCTTCGGGAAGGAGCGCTACTCGATCACCGGCTGGGTCGAGGGCCCTGCCGCCGAGGCGGGGACGCTGCGCGGAATCACACGGTTCATGATGGACCTGATCGACGACGAGGCCTTCGTCTCCGACCTGATGCAGCTCTGCACCGACACGGCGATCGAATACGCCCTCGCGCAGATCGCCGAGGGCGTCGACACGATCGGTGTGGGCGACGCCATCGCCAGCCAGATCTCGCCAGACATGTACGAGCGCCTGGTGGAACGTCACGAGCGGCGGCTCATCGGCGCCATCCGCCAGGCCGGCGCCCTGGCGCGGCTGCACATCTGCGGCGACATCAGCCGCCACCTCCCGGCGATCGGGCGGCTCGGCGTCGACATCCTGGACTGCGACTGGATGGTGGACATGGAGGAAGCCAGGCGGATCCTCGGTCCCGGGATCACGCTCACCGGCAACATCGACCCGGTCAATGCCGTCGCGCTCTCCTCGCCGGCCGCGATCCGGAAAAGCTTCCGCGATCTTCATGCCAAGGTGGGAAACCCCTATTTCGTGAACGCGGGCTGCGAGATCCCGGGCAACACGCCGCCCGAAAACCTGAAGGCCCTCTGCGAACCGATCCCCCTCGCCTGACGTCTTGATTGACCGCACCGGAAGTCATGGGGATCGAAAGCGGGTCTTCTTGGCGGCCTGCCAATTCCCCCTACTCTCTTCGCACGAACCGCTGCGGCGAAACGTCGACAGTGACCTGTTCCTGCTCAGGCAGGCCGGCCAGGGCGGCGGGGATCGACGAAGCCATCCGCCAGGCATCGTCGAAGGAGATGCCGCACCGGGTCGCCACGTGGATCACGGCGCGGTCGAGGGTGAGGGCCGAGCCGGCCAGGAATTCCGGCCTGCCGGGAGAGGAGACGCGCAGATCGTCCGACGCCACCACCTCCTCCCTTCCCAGCCTGTATCGTCCCGGCCCCGCCGCAGCCGCGGCCGTTGCGTCGCTCACCAGAACCGACCGCCGTGGCGTCTTGGCCCGGATGAAGTTCTTCAGCGTGTAGAAGGGCAGGTGAAAGCCGTCGGCCACGAAGGAGGCGAAGAGCCTGTCCTCGGCCAGCTGGGCCTGCACGTAGTTGTCGCTCCTCGGCAGCAGAAGGTCGGATCCGTTGCCGAGATGCGTGGCCAGCCGGGCGCCGGCGGTCACGGCATCGCCGATCGTTTCGGGGGAAGCGCGTGTGTGTCCCAGGGCCACGCAGATCCCTTCTCCCGACGCGCGCTCGATCAGGTCGAGGGCGCCGGGAAGCTCGGGCGCCAGGGTGACCACGCCGACCAGGCCGCCGGCCGCGTCCCGGATCCGGGAGAGGAAATCGGGTGCCTCGGAAGGCGTCAGGCAGTACGCCTCGGGATGGACGCCGCGCGGGCCGTCGGCTTTCGAAACGAAGGGGCCCTCGATGTGCAGCCGGGGAAAGAAGGAGGCGAGAAGCGGCTCCTTCCCGATCAGGAGAGAGTATCGACGCGCCCGGGCCAGCATCCGCTCCGCATCATCGGTGATCAGCGTGGGCAGCGCGGCGACGAGACCGCGCTCCTCGAGAACGGACCGCACCATCATGAGACTGCCTGCAGTCCATGATTCGGGGGGGCCGTTGAAATCGAAGCCACCCGCTCCGTTGACCTGCAGGTCGACGAGGCCCGGGCCGCTGAACCGATCGGGGAGTCTCCTGGTTTCCTGCTGCTCCGTCATCATTCCCTCACGCATTCTCCAGAAGCGATGCGGCCGGCCTGTCGAGGAAGAGGAGGCAGCGCCCATGCTGCTGCAGGATCGAGGCCGGGACGTCGGGAGTGACGGGACCGTTGACGGCCAGCCTCACCGCCTCGGCCTTGCGGGCATCGGGCACGGTGCAGACGACGGCCCGCGACGTCATGATCCGGCGGATCGACATGGAGATGGCGCGCCGCGGCACATCGGCGAAGGAAACAAACCACCCCTCGCCAAGCTGCTGGTTGCGGCAGGCCTCGTCGAGATCCACCACGATGTACGGCTCCTCGACGCTGAAGTCGGCCGGAGGATCGTTGAAGGCCAGGTGCCCGTTCTCCCCGATCCCGACGAAGGCCACGTCAACGGCGACGCGGGAGAGGAGGCTGTTCAGGCGGGCGCACTCGGTCACGGGATCGATCTCGCCGTTGATGTAATGAAAGGCCGACAGCGGCTCGGGAAGCTTCTCCACGAAGCGCTCCCTCAGGTATCTCCGGAACGACGCGGGATGGCTCTCCGGCAGATCGATGTACTCGTCGAGGTGGAACGCCTCGACCCGGGACCACTCCACGCCCTCGCTTCGAACGAGGCTGCCCAGCATCTCGAACTGGGAGGCGCCCGTGGCCACGATGATCGCGGCACGCCCGCGCTCCTCCACGGCTTGCCGGATCAGAGCGGCGCCGGCGCGAGCCGCCGCGGCACCGAGATCCTCCTTGCCTTCTGCGATGACGATCTCCATCTCCTCCTCCGGCTTCGGCAGAGCCTGTTGCCCTGGCCCGCTTCCTGATGAATAATGTGACGATACGAGAGAGCGGGAGCGTGATTCAGGATACGGTTTCCCGCAGCCAAAGAGAAGATTGTTTACCTCCGGCCGGCGATTCCGTGAAAGCACTTTTTTCGAGAAAGGAACGAAGAATGAACAGGAGGGAATTCCTGAACAGGCTTGGAGCAGGGGCTCTCGGGTTCGCCGGCTTCTCGTGCCTCGGGCCCGATCGCCAAGGACCTGCCCCTTTTTCGAAGGCGCCCCCGAACATCGTCGTCATCTTCGCAGACGATCTCGGGTACGGCGACCTCGGCTGCCTGGGGCACCCGACGATCCGCACGCCCGGCCTCGACCGGATGGCTGACGAGGGCACGAAGCTGACGCAGTTCTACTCCGCCGCACCGGTCTGCACGCCGAGCCGGGCCGCCCTGCTAACGGGCAGGCTGCCGATCCGCAGCGGGATGTGCAGCGACAAGAGGCGCGTCCTCTTCCCCGATTCGGCCGGCGGTCTTCCGCAGAGCGAGATCACCGCGGCCGAGGCGCTTCGATCGGCCGGCTACGCCACGGCCTGCGTCGGCAAGTGGCACCTCGGCCACCTCCCCCCCCACCTCCCCACCAGGCACGGATTCGACACCTACTTCGGCATCCCCTACAGCAACGACATGAAGCCGTGCCCGCTGATGGAGAACGAGACCGTGATCGAGGAGCCGGCCGTTCAGGAAACGCTCACCAGGCGTTACACGGAGAGAGCCGTGGCGTTCATCAGGCGGAACAGGCAAAAGCCGTTCTTCCTCTACTTCGCCCACACCTTTCCCCACGTCCCCCTCTTCGCCTCGGCGGACTTCATGGGCGAGAGCCTCCGCGGGCTCTACGGCGACGTGGTGGAGGAGCTCGACCACAGCGTGGGGCGGATCCTCCAGACCCTCCGTTCGGAAGGGCTGGCGGAGAACACGCTCGTGATCTTCACGAGCGACAACGGGCCCTGGCTGACCTGCAAGCTCAACGGCGGATCGGCCGGGCTTCTCCGCGGCGGCAAGGGCAGCACCTGGGAGGGCGGCATGCGCGAGCCGTGCCTGGCCTGGTGGCCCGGGACGATCCCCTCGCGTACCGTCGCCTCGTCACCCTGCTGCACCATGGACATCTTTGCCACGAGCCTGGCCTTGGCAGGCGCCGATCCCCCCAAGGACCGGATCGTCGACGGCCGCGACATCACCTCGACCCTCCTCGGCCGGGGAGCGGACCGGGAGCGGGTCATCTACTTCTACAGGGGAACACACCTGATGGCCCTTCGCATGGGACCGTGGAAAGCCCACTTCATCACCCAGGGCGGCTACGGCAACGACAGGAAAAAGCACGATCCGCCGGCACTCTATCACCTGGAGCACGATCCCTCGGAGAAGCACAACAAGGCCAAGAAGAACCCCGACGTGATCGCCAGGATCCTGGAGGAGAGAAAGCGGCACGAGTCGAACCTGGTTCCCGCCGCCTCGCAGCTGGAAATCAAGATCTGACAGGCTCGCGCATCTTGCCTGAACATGGAGAACCATGAAATGACAGAAGAAAAACAGAGTCTTCCCCGACCGTCGCTGATGGGACTCGGAGCCGCTTTCGGGTTCGGCGACCGGATCGGCGTGGCCACTCCGGGACACGCGGCCGCCTGCCGGAAAGGCCGGCTCGTGCCGTTCTTCGCCCAGCAGTCGATACGGGAGCTCGAGCGGACCGGCCGCACGCCTGACGAGGTGATGCGCGCCGCACAGGAGGGCGCGATCCAGGTCGGTTGGAGCGAACCCTTCGGCGCCGATGCGGACCACCTGAAGACCAGGGACGACGTGGAGAGGATGGCCCGGGCCGGATTCACCTTCTTCACCATCGATCCCTCGGAGCATGTGAGCAACGAGGCGGACCGGCTTCAGGGGGCAAGGCTGGACGAAGCGGCCGAACGGACCGCCCTGTCGAGCGGTTTCGAGTCGCTGGCTGAAGTGGATGCCCTCTACCTGGGCAAGTCGTACGACCTGCCGGGATCAGGACGTCTCGCTTTCAAGAGCCGGGAAAGTCTCCTGCGACCTCTGGTCAAGTACGGCAGGGCCGTGGAGTGGACAGGAATGATGGCCCGATGGATCGAGGATGCCGCGCCGGCCCGGGGTGCGGAGATCGAGATCTCGGTGGACGAGACCGACCTCCCCACCACGCCGCTGGAACACCTCTTCATCGGCCTCGAGCTGAATCGGCGCGGCGTGGCGATCCGAAGCCTGGCGCCGCGCTTCGTCGGCGACTTCGAGAAGGGTATCGATTACAGGGGCGACATCGGCCAGTTCGAGGCCGCGCTGAAGGAGCACGCGGCCGTGGCCAGGCTGTGCGGGCCGTACAAGATCGGCGTGCACTCCGGATCGGACAAGTTCGCCGTCTACCCGATCCTCGGGCGGGTGTGCGGCGACCTCCTCCACGTGAAGACGGCGGGAACGAGCTACCTCGAGGCGCTCCGCGTGGCGGCGCGCCAGGCTCCCGCTCTCTTTTACGAGATCGTGGAGTACTCCGCCTCGCGGTTCGACGAGGACCGGGCCACCTATCACATCTCGGCGCGCCTCGACAGGCTGCAGCCTCCCGGCGCGCTCACCCCCGGGAAGCGCGAAAGCGCCTACCTCGATCAGGACGACGGCCGCCAGGTGCTTCACGTGACCTTCGGATCTGTCCTGACCCGGGGCCGCACGGAGAAGGGCCGCCCCTTCAAGGAGGCTCTGCGGGAAACGCTGGCCGATCACGCCGACCTGCACAGCGCACTGCTGGAACGCCATCTGGGCCGCCACATCGAGAGGCTCGGCGCCGGCTGATCGGGTGCGCCTCGACAATCCATCACGGGGCAATCAGGCAGAAGATGAAGATGATGACCGCCACGCAGATCCAGCCGCCCACGAAACCGAGCACGGCGATCCGCGAGGGAACCGGGATCTCGAGGCTCGTACCCGGAAAGAAGGCTCGCCTTTCCGGCACCTTCGCTCCCTCGGGCAGGGTGCAGGGAGCCGGCACATCCTCGTCCGGCTCGACGGGTGTTCTGATGAGGGCGAAAAACCTGTCGAGCTTCTCCTTCTCCACCGGCCTGGTGAAGAGGCTCACCGCGATCCCGGCGATCAGTCCGGCGGCGAGGTAGAAGATCATCTGCCAGGGCGTGTAGATCGCCGATCCGCCCTCCTTCTCCACCACGAATCGAAGCGATTCGCTGCCCGGGATCTCCTGAACGAGGGAAACGATGAAGGGCTGGGTGGTCGCCCACCACGTCCCGAGGGCGGCCAGGGTCGCGGCCCAGGCTCCGGCCGGGGTGGCGCCCCTCCAGAAGAGCCCGAGCCAGAAGGCGATCCCGATCATCGACGTGATCTTCCAGAAGACCTCGAGCCCTGCCACCACACCTGGCAGCGAGTAGGCGAAGGCCACGCCGCCCGCCACGACGACGACCGAGGCGATCCGGCCGACGGTGATGTAATGCCCCTTCGGACGATCGGGACGGAACCGTCTGTAGATATCCTCGGTGAAGAGCGCCGACGAGGAGACCATGAAGACGTCGCAGGAGCTCATCACCGACGCGAGGACCGAGGCCACGAAGATGCCGAGCAGGCCGGGCATGATCATCGGCAAGAAGTCGCCGGCAACGAGACCGAAGACGTCGTCGGGCTCGGGAAAGGTGTTCGTCTGGCCGAAGTAGACCACGGCGGCCAGGCCGGTGAGGCACCACGGAATGGTGCAGAGCCGCTTGATCAGCGGGCCGAACATGAAGCCGACGCGCCCCTCGATCTCCGTCCTGCCCGCGGCGCAGTTGGCCATCGTATGGGGCTGGACCACGATGCCCACCAGTCCGTTGAAGGCGATCACCACGATGTAGAAGAACCCGATCTCGGCCGGGGCCACGAGGGTGAGCATCTGCGGATCGCCGATCTCCATTCTCAGGCCCTCGAGCCCGCCCACGGCGTCGAGCACGAGAGGCAGGAGCATGAAGGAGAAGACGATGGTCAACAGGCCCTGGATGAAGTCGGTCACGATGGCCGCGGCGAGGCCGCCGGCCACCCCGTAGATAACGAAGATCACGGTCATGATGGCGATGGCCCAGCCGGCCGAGACCATGCCTCCCGTGCAGGCGGCCAGGACCGCTCCCGATCCCTTCAGCATCACGCCCGTCGAGACCATGAGGATCGTCATACCCAGAACGGCGTAGAGCATGGCCACGCCGCCGTTGTACCTCGCCTCGAAGACGTTGGCCGTTGTCACGGCCCGGAAGCGGCGGAACAGGGCCGCGATCAGCCAGTAGAAGGGCGTCACCGGTAGGTAGAGCCACTGGTACCAGATCCCGGACAGCCCGTTGGTGTAGCTTTTCGACGCCACGCCCACCGCCTGGTCGGAGTGGGTGCCCGCACCGAAGGAGAACATCACCATCATCGCCTTGCCGAACCGGCGGGGCATGAAGAAGTCGTTGCTGCTCTTGATGCGCTTCGCGGCCCACAGCCCCACGGCCGTGATGCCGCCGAAGTAGACGACAAGGACGAGATAATCGATAGTGTGCATTCCGGAATCAACCTCCAGGGGACGGATCGGCTCGCGCCCGTCCTTTTTTTCAGCCGTTCATGCCGCTCCTCTTGAAGCGATCACGAAGATCGGCGACGGCCTCGAAGATCGCCGCGATCGTATCATCCCCCACCGTGTCGTCCATGTTGATGCAGCAGACGCCGGTGAGAAAGGGATTTCCCGAGTCGGCCACCAGGCGGCCCACCAGGGCGTGTATCTCCCCGGCGCTCCTGCCGACGATCTCCACCGGGCTGAGCCGGATGTTCAGGAAGGCGGCCGGCAGGGCCTCGCGCAGCTTCCTGATATCGCCCCCCCAACCCACGTCGAGGAAGTCGCAGTGAGGCAGGCGGGCGAACTGCGCGGCGAAACGGTGGGGATCGGCGCCGCAGTAGTGAATCCCGAAGGGGCGCCGCGCCCCGCTCCAGGCCGCGTCGAATTTCATCAGGAAGTCCTCGTAGAGATCCTCCCTGATCATGGTGAGAGTGCACTCCGAGTGCAAGAAGACCGGGCCGGCGAGATGCCTCACCAGCCTGTTGACCGACACCGACGTGCTCCCCGTCTCCCACGCGATGCCGCGCGTGAAGCGATCGATGCATCGCGCGATCCTGGCCAGGAAGGTCCGGACCTCCTCGGGGCGATCGTAGAAGTCGACGAAGAGATCCTGGCCGCGGAGATCGAGGGCCGTGTTGAGGACGCCGCCGAAGTTGACGTCGCCGACGAGGTAGCCGTGCCGGGTCTTCAGGTCGCCGAGCAGCTTCTCGAAGCGCCGGAACGCCGGGCTCCGGAACGCCTGCTCGGCGTCGACCTCCAGGTCGCCGCGGCCGGGGGGGAGAACCTGCGGCGGAGCGTTGTCGCTGTACTCAACCGGGCAGCCGAGCATCTCCGAGACGAGATAGCCTGCGGCCAGGTGCACCGCCCCGACGTGCGGCAGGTCCCGGCCCCGGTCCGCCCCGAGGCCGTACCTCCCGAACCGCTCGTGGAGAACTTCCTCCATCCGCCGCTCCGCCTCCACCCGGCGCACGGGATGGTAGAAGAAGTCGGGATCGAAGGTGATGCCGGCGTGCCTGTGCCACCACGACGGGTGCAGCACGATCTCCACGGGCAGCGGCTCGTTATCGAGCATCGGATTCCTGGGAAATCGGGCCATGAAGGGCTCCTTGCAAGCGCCTGTCTCCCCGGGCGTCACCGCACCGGTGCCGGGGAGCCCTTTTTTTTCTTCGATGGAGAAAGCTCGCGGCGCGCCGCGGATATCATCTTCTCGAAGATCCGGCGCTGCTCGACCAGTGCCTTGACGCGGTCCGCGGGGTTGGTCCGTGCCTCGAGCAGGACCCACCCGCCGTAGCCCGTTTCCACCAGGAGATCCATCAGCCTCCGGTAGGGGTAGGAGCCCACGTTCAGCTCGCGGATGTGCAGGGTGGCGCCGAAGCGCTCCCGGACGAGGCGGAAGTTCTTCTCGAGGCCGGCCCCTTTCAGGTCCTCGGCGTTGCAGTTCCAGCAGACTGCCGCGTTGGGGTGGTCGGCCACGTCCATGATCTTCCGGATCACGGGCAGATCCGAGCAGCCGCCGTGCACCTCGAGGCGGATCTCCTGCCCGAGGCCGGCGCCGAAGGCAGCGAGACTGTTGAGCGACCGGCCGATCTGCTCGATCGTCTTCTCCCGCGGCACGTTCTCGTGAAAGCTGTCGGGCTTGACCTTCACACCCGATCCGCCGACGTCGTGGCTGAGCCTGATGAAAGCGCGGGTCGCCGCCATCGCCTTCTCGAGGCGGGCCGGGTCGGGGTGATCGCACCTCTCGTTGCTGCCGATCCCCACCAGCTCGACGGGGCTGTCGCTGAACCTCTTCTTGACCTCCGCCCGCTCCTTCGCGCCCAGCGAGGGCTCAACGCCGTGGGCGTGAGTGGTGCGCAGCTCCACGCCGAGAACTTTCGTCGTCTCGCAGTTCGCGATCAACGCGGGCAGGTCCCAGTCCCTTCCCCAGAGGTAGGTGACAAGGCCGAACTTCATCGGCGGCTTTCCTTCTTCGAGAAAAGGATGAAGCGCCCGGCCGAAAACGGCGGGAACGGCAGCCGAGGCGCCGAGAAGAAGAGAGCTCTTGATGAAGGTGCGGCGTGACGGATCGATCATCGATATACCCTCGAGTTGCAGAAAAAGCGAATCGGGAACGGTACCGATACTCTACCATCTGGCGAAGAAAAAGCCGACAGGCGTCACTTCGTCCCGGATCGCGGTTGATCCTCCCCGGAAGAAGCATCGAGTGATCGGGCGAGCTCGACCCAGGCCGGATCACCGTAGACGCCGGCCCGCGTGAAATCGAAGGGCTCGAATCCGATCCTTGCCGCGGCCGATGGATCACGGAACCGGAAGTCGCGCTTTTCCGGCGCCTCGAATCCGGGATCGAGCACGAGGGAACCGGTGTCGCGGCCGGTCTTCTCCTGCCACTGCGGGAGTGACGCCTCGTTGAAGAGGACCGCCCCGCCGCCCGTGTGCCAGTAGAGGTTGTTCTCCATCTTCACGTTCCCCTCCTTCCAGGGGCCGGACAGGAGCCGGCCGCCGTCGTAGCAGACGATGTTGTTCCGGAAGGTGAAGGAGAGGTGCTTCTCCACGCGCGTGAACTGGAGCTGGTACTTCTCGGCATAGGCGAGGATGTTGTTGCGGATCACGTTCTCCCGGCCGTAGTGCTGGTGATAGCCGCCCGTCTTCGTGTTGTAGACCAGGTTGTTCTCCATCACGATGCCGGTCGAGCCCTCGTCGTTGTAGAGCCCCCAGCCTCCATAGGAATAAGACCGGATGTCGTGGATCACGTTGTGGCTCACCGTGGTCCCTTCCGACGGGCCGAGTGTGTAGACGCCGCCCATGTCGCTCAGGACGCCCTGTCCGATGTCGTGGATGTGGTTGAACTCGATCCTGTTCTCCTTGGCCAGGCTCTCGGCATAGCCCCAGCGCCACCCCACGGAAACGCCGGTGTAGAAAAAATCGGCGATCTCGTTGTGCGTCACCTCGTTCTGGCCGCTCTGCCCGATCCAGACCCCCACGGCCGGCATGTAGATGCGGCCGCCGGAACGGATGATGCAGTTGTGGACCGAGATCCGTCCCGTTCTCTCGCTCTCGCGCTCGGCGACGCGGCCCTCGCCGATCCGCACGCCGCCTGCGCCGAGATCATGGAGAAAGCAGCGCTCCACGCGGCACTCGCGGCAGCCGCGGCGGAACCAGATCGCGTAGGTCCCCACGCGGGCGACCTCGCATTGGTCGAACACGATGCGGCGGGCTCCGTCGGCCTCGACGGCCGCACCGACGCTGAAGGCGGCCTGGCTCGGTTCGAAACCGCTCCTCCCCATCACGTGGCGACCGTGCCGGAACGAGAGGCCGCGGAACTGGAGATCCGTCACGAAGCGTCCCGACTCCGGCGCCCCCTTCAGCTCGATGAGCCGGTCCGCCGCCGGGGCCACGACCTGCGCCTCGTCCATCTCGTCGCCTTCCGTCGGCATGTAGAAAAGGGTGCCGTCCCGATCGAGGAACCACTCCCCCGGAAAATCGAGGGCCGCCCGGTAGTTCTCCAGGTGAAAGCGGCAGCCTGGCCGCCAGGGATTCCACGGCTTCATCCCTCCGCCGCTGGTGAAGATCAGGTTTTTTTCATTATCCACGGCATCGATGTACCGGCGCGTGATGTCCCACTTGTGATAAACGACGAGCGCCGTGTTTCTCAGATCGGCTTCATCCATGTCCAGAAGCGTGTCGAAGCCCGCTCTTCGAGCCTCGAGAAGCAGGTTCGCCCTGGTCGGTATGCGGCCGTCACCCTTTTCCAGGACCTCCTGCGTGACGTTGATCATGTGGAGATAGGAGCTGTCCGGCGTCCTGGCCCGCACGGCCCGCCTGTTGTTCACGAAGAGCTGGTCGAAGGACCATTTGCCTGCCCGGGCTTCGGGAATGGGGACGGACCAGAGTCCGCTCTCCTCCTTCCGGAATCCCGTGATCGACCGACCGCCGCTGAAAACCGGCCTGGCGTCAGGAGCGGCCCTGTAGACGACGGGGCAGCCGGGAGTGCCGCTATCCTGCGGCGTGAAGACCACGCAAGCGGGCAGGGAGTAGGTGCCGTCGGCGATCACGACGTGCACCGGGCTCCGGAGCGGCCCCTCCGCCTTCAGGCGCCGGACCGCGTCGCGCGCCCCTGCAAGGGAAGCCAGGGGACCGTCGCTCCTGTCGGCCTTCGGCTCGGCCGGGCGGCCCGACCAGGAGTCGTCTCCCCTGGGGGAGAGATGGAGAACAACGGGATCGGCAGTCTCGGCCGCGATCGCAGCCTGAGCAAGCGGAAAGAGTGCCAGGAAGAGGACGAAACAGCGCATCATGACGTCACCCCGCGAAGTTAGACCGGCGAATTCCCTCAGCCGCTTCCAGGCCCTGCCGCGATCAGGGGCGGCGCTGCTTCACGTCGAGCGGCGTGCCGTCCCTGTCGGTGATCCTGAGGCTGACAGCCCAGTCGCCGCCGCCGTTGAGCACCTTCAGGAGGATCCTGTTCGTTCCCGACCTGAGATGCACATCGACGGAGTCCTGATCAGCGGACCAGCCGCGCCCGCCCTGGAAGCTGTGAACCAGCTCGTTGTTGAGCCAGCAGAAGACGTCGTCGTCGCTGCCGATCTTGAAGCAGGCCTCGCATTCGTTTTCGCTCTTCACCTCGGCATAGGCGTAGACGCCGACGTTGTCCTGGTCGGCCACGACGGCGATGAGGTCGAGCTTGCCGCGGATGTGGAGGAGCTGATGGGGTATCCAGGCATACTCCCGGCCCTTGTGGGTCACCTTTTTCCTCAAGTCGATCGGACCGTCGACAGGCACCGGATCGTTCCCGATCAGCTCGCTGCGGTCCGGCAAGGGGCCGAGCAGCGAGAAGTGCTTCACATAGCCTTTCCGCACCGGGACATCGACGTCGACGCCGAGATCGCGAAGGATCAGGGCAGCATCCTGCACCACGCCGGGATCGTCCGCCTTCCCGACAACGGTGCGAAGAAGGCCGACCGCCTGGCGGCGGCCCTCCTTCGATCGTGCGATCTGCCGGGCCAGGGGAGCCATCGCCCTGAGGGCAGCCTGGCTGACGGCATGACTCTTCTCCTCGAGATAGCGCTCGAGGACCGGGACGGCGGCCTCGTCGCCCAGCGCCCCCAGGCTCCTCAGAGCCGCCGTCTTCTCCCCGTCGGCCTCCGCCGCTTCGAGGGCGCCTCGAATGATCTCGAACGCTTTCTTCCTGTCCCTGGCCGCAACGCCCTCTCCGATCCGGATGCAGGCGCGAACAGCGGCAGCCCGGGTGTCGCTCCCGGCGTCCTTCGTCAGGGGCAGCACCGCATCGAGCGCCTCCGCCTTCCCGCTGTCGCCGAGCAGACCGAGGACGGCGATCCGGACGCCGGAATCGGGCGACTTCAGGCCCTTTTGCAGGAGAGACCAGGCCCTTGTGCCGGAACGGCGGTTCACGGCATAGATCAGGTGGATGCCCGTATCCCCGGCAGCGGTGGAGACCAGGTCGGCCAGGACGGCTTCGACTGCCGCGCCCTCCATCCGGGAAAGGATGTCCACCGCCGTACCGGACAATTCAGGAATGTCGAGCTGGATGAAGCTGGCGAGCATGGGGATCATCTCCGCCCCCTTCACCCGGGACAACCCGGTCAGGCCGGCGCATCTCTGATGGACATCCTGTCCGTCGAGACAGAAGCGGGCAAAGATATCGGCAGCCTCATTCCTGAATCCGGCTGCGAGGAGAGTGTCGGCCAGATCGAGGGAGGCAGCGGCGGCACGGCGCGGTTCCGGTCCTTCTCCGCCACGCACGATCTTCCAGAGGGTTTCGGCCGAGCCCGGCTCGGGGATCCTGCCGAGCGCCTCGACGGCGGCAATCCTCACCACGGAATCGTCGTGGGTGAGAAAGGGAGCCACTCTTGCGGCCGAGGCCGGGCGGCCCCGTTCAGCCACTGCGTGCAACAACCCCTGGCAGCGCTCGGCCGGCGCCGCGGCAAGCGCCTTCTCCAGAGCGGCACAAGAGTCGTCGCCGGGAATCCTGCTCAGGGCGAAAAGCGCCATCTCTCCCAGGTCGCGGTCCGCAAGAAGGCCGGACAGGGCCGGCACGCTGGAATCGCCGCCGACGAAGGACAGGAGCCAGAGGAGCCGTTTCCGCTCCTCGATCGGCCACGATCCCGAAATCTCGGCCAGCAGGGCCGCGGCAACGGTCTCGCGCTCCCGCTCCCTTCCCGGTCGAGCCGACTGGTGGACGAGGAGCTCGAGCGCCACGCGGGCGCCGGCGGCAGCCCTGTGGTCCTCCCCGACCGCGGTGCGAAGAAGGGGCTTCAAGACCTCAGGCCCGAGAAGGGCCAGCTCGGAGGCCGCCTTCTCGCGCACTCCCCGGTCCGCGCTGGACAGGCTCTCGAGGAGGTCGTCGATCTCGTCCGCCCGGGTCGCGGCAGGGACGGAGACAGCGATCAGCAAAGAAACGATTGAGATGGCAACAGCGCGCAGCATGTCAACCTCCTAAAGATGCCACGGGGCGCGGTAAGGCTTCCTGACAAAACGGTTCGCTTCCACGTCATCGAGGAACTCGTGCTTCACCGGATCCCAGCGAAGCTTCCGGCCCGTCCTGAGCGCGATGTTGTTGAGATGGCAGAGGATCACCGACGAGGCGCCGATCGCCACGTCGCAGTTCGGCCGCTCCCTGGTGCGAATGCAGTCGAGCCAGTTGTCGCGGTGTCCCGGGCTGCGGAAGAGCTTGGTGTCGAGCGAGGCCAGCGGTATCGCCTTGAGCGACGCCGGCTCGGTCTGGAGGAAGCCGCGATCGACGTGGACCCAGCCTTCCGTTCCCTCGAACTTCACCCCGCGGCCCTGACTCCTGCAGACGGCGCGAAGGCCGTTTGCGTACTCGTACGTCACTTCGAAGTCCACGGCCGTGGTGTAGACCCCGCGGGTGGGAAAGGTGCCCCGGCCCTCGATGAGAACGGGGCCGCTCCCGTCCATGCCGTAACCCCACTGCACGATGTCGTTGTGGTGCGCACCCCAGTCGGTCATCTTTCCGCCGGAGTAGTCGAAGAACCAGCGGAAGTTGTAGGGGTGGCGGAGACGGTTGAAGGGGACGCGCGGCGCCGGCCCGAGCCAGAGATCCCAGTCGAGGCCGGGCGGCGGCTCCTCGTCAGGCACCCAGTCGCCGTCCGGCCCGGCGCCGATACCCACGTATGCGGCCTTCACCTCGCCGATGCAGCCGTTCCGCACGAGGGAGCAGGCGCGATGGAATTCGCCGCCCGACCGCTGCTGGCTGCCGGTCTGGAAGACGCGGCCGTACTGCCTGACCGTCTTCTCCAGCTTCAGGGCCTCCTCGATCGTCAGGGTGAGCGGCTTCTCGCAATAGATGTCCTTGCCCGCCTGGCAGGCGTGGATCGAGTTCAGGGTGTGCCAGTGGTCCGGCGTGGCTATCACCACGGCATCGATATCATCCCGGGCGAGAAGCTCCCTGTAATCGTTGAATGCGGCGCATCCCCGCCCCACGCGCTGCTGCGCCGCCTCGCGCCGCCCCTTGTCCACGTCGCAGACCGCCACGACCTCCACCCTGCTGTTGCCCAGGAAGCCGTTGAGGTGGGCCGACCCCATCCCCCCCACGCCGATGAATCCGAGAGTGATCCGTTCCGACGGGGAAAGCTTCCACCCGGAGCCGAGCGCCGCCGCTGGGACGAAGACCGGCGCCGCCAGTCCGGCCGACAGGGAGGCGGTTCTTTTCAAAAACGACCTTCGACTCACCTTCTCACGCATCGTGCACCTCGAAAATCATTCTATCAGTTGGAACAATATCTAATTTCCGGTCAGCTGTTCTTCATCCTTCCCACGAGAAGAACGGCCAGCAACCCGTATGGACCGGTGAGCGCCACGACAACGAGGTCGTCGAGGCACCGGCGCAGGGCCATGGACCTGACCCTTGCCGCGATCGCCGCGATGAGCAGCGAGATCGCGATGCCGGCCAGGCAGGACCACCCGCTGAACCGGAAGCGGAAGAGCACGTAGTTGCTCTTCTGGTCCTGCGTATCGATGGCAAAGGGAAAGATCAGGCGGAACACCGATTCTGCAGCAAGGAGGCGGCTCTTCTCCAGGGGAAAATCGTATTCCCTCAGCACGGCGTAGTCGCGATCCGTGGCCAGGCAGTGAATGGTGTCGCCGTCGGGATCCCAGTAGGTGATCGTCCTGTAGAAGGGATCGGTGATCATCCGGAGCTTGAAGTTGCGGGGATCGTAATGCTCGAGGGGCAGCTTGATCAGGCCGTAACCGCTATAACTAAGAAGGTAGGCCCCGCCGTCGCCGCAGATCATGACCCCGTAGAACTCCTTGCGCGCATTCTCCCTGACGCCCATGTAGAGGATGCCGCCCGGCGGTGTCAAGCCCGTCCTGACGCAGAACGGCTCGCCCTCGACCTTCTTGACGTGAAAGAGCATGCCGCCGTCGTCCAGGACGAAGTAGCCCTCGTCGAAGGATTTCCGTGTCGTGGGATTGCCGGCGATGTAACGGGCCGGGAACCGGAAACCTTCCTCTTCGAGCTTCCCGGTGAACGCGGCCGACTGCTCCTCGATCACCCTGTTGGTCGAAGAGGAGATGAACTCCATCCTGTCGTCGATCCGGAACATCTCGTCGGGAAACTCCAGGTCGGTGAACTCCGACTTCGACTCGAAGAGAGGATAGAGGTCGATCTGCGGGTTCGCCAGATAGTAGGGATTGACTGTGACGACCTGGGTCTCGGCACGGATTCCGTCGCAATCCATCGGGAAGCCGCCCACGCTCTCGGGCAGGATCCCCCACTTCTTCAGGTCCCTGTAGTAGAAGAAAGGCAGGAGAGTCTCCCACTCCTTTCGGCTGTAATCCCGTCCTTCCTCGTCGCGGAAGGAGGCCTGACCGAAATCGTCGGAGCTCCGGTAGAGGAAGCGCTCGGCGACCGGGCTGTAGAGCAGGAACGGCTTCCTGATCTTCTGGTCGAAGGCCTTCCAGAACAGCTCCGGCAGGAACGCGGCCAGGGAGGCCGCGGCCAGGAGGATCAGGCAGAATCGCGACAGCCGGAGCATCAGTAGAGCCCTCGCTTGAACCGGAAGGCCGGCAGGATCACGGTGAAGAAGTAGAGAGAGATCAGGAGAGCGTACTTCCAGAGGGAATGGGCATAGGTGTCGTAGCCGCTCCCGTTGTAGCAGAGCATGATCACCAGGTACGAGAGAAAGGCATAGCCCACACGCCGCCACCAGACCGGCTCCACCACGACGAGAACGGTGGCGAAGTAGGCTGCGATGCCTGCCAGGAACCAGGGAGCCGCTGTGAGAAGGGCGCTTCGCACCAGTTCGGGTGGATAGTAGGCCGGCAGGATCGCCACGAGCCCCAGCGCGTTCAGCGCGATCACCGAGAGGGTGAAGCCGAGCCCCACGGCCATCATGAAGTAGAGCGACCTGTTGTGGCTGAGGGGGATGTGGAAGAGCAGCCTGAGCCGTCTCTTCCGCGTCTCGGGGATGAACTGGACCAGGGCGATTCCGACGCCGGCGATCAGGGGAACGTACTTCATCCCGGAATAGATGAGGAACTTCTTGCGGATCGCGACCTCCCACACCTCGACGGGTTTCATGAACTCGAAATACTCCCGCACGGAAAGAAGTAGATCGACAACGGTCCAGAGGCCGATCCCGCAGAGGAGGAGAAACACCCACCTGAGCTTGATCCATTCCTTGTACAAGAGGGCGCGGTACATCTCAGTATTTCCCCGTCACGCCGATGAAAGCCTCTTCCAGTGTCATGGGCTCCGGAGCGATGTCGTCGCAGGAAACCCCTTTCTCGACGAGATGCTTCTTCAGGGCAGGCAGATCCTCGAAGGTGAAGACAAAAGCCTCCTCCCCCACGATGTCGAAGTTCCTCACCACGTCGTCGCACTCCAGGCCCGCCCGGTCACCGGAGACGGTGAACCGGTACTGATGCAGGCCGGAAAGAAAGGCGTCGAGTGTGGTCTGCACCTTCACCTCGCCCTTGTCGAGGATGATGAGGTCGTCCACGAACTTCTCCAGGTCCTGCACGATGTGCGACGTGACAAGAACGGTCCGCCCCGAGTCCTTCACGAAATCGCGGAGGAAATCGAGGAAGAGCCGCCTGTAGCCCGCGTCGAGCCCCATGGAGTAGTCGTCCAGGATCATCAGGTCGGGATCCTGGGCCAGGATCAGGCCGAGCGCCACCTGGGAGCGCTGGCCGCAGGAGAGACGAAAGAGCTTCCGGTCGCGGGACACGTCCATCCTGTCCATCAGCGAGTAGTAGACGTCGCTCTTCCATCGGTCGTAGAAACCGGAGTAGAAGCGCTCCACCTGCCTGATGCTCATGAAATCGTACTGGAGATGCCCCTCGTGAAGCAGACCGATCCTCTTCCGCGTTTCCGGGGTGATGTCGTGGGAGGGCTCGCCGAAGATGCTGCAGTCGCCGCTCGTGGGCTGAAGGAATCCCATCAGGATGTTGATCGTGGTCGTCTTGCCGGCCCCGTTCTTGCCGAGCAGGCCGAAGATACGGCCGCTCTGAACCTCGAAGTCGATGTTCTTCAGGACCTCTTTCCGTCCGTAGCTGTGGCTGAGGCCTTTGCAGGTTATGATTGCATTCATGTCTTGACCGAAAGATACCTACGAAAACAATCTCCCGAGTCTCCCATTTCAGACTCTTTTTTCAATCCCGGTCCCGAAATTTCATTGCCGGTCCTCCCATGAGGCGGGAAGAAGAGCTGGTGTCCCCGATGCGCATTTGATACATCGTTTTTCTTCTTCCAGGCCGTGTCCATGAGAAACGAGGGAGCCTGCAGATGCTGGAACTGATCGCCATTCTACTCTTCACGGCAACACCCCTGATCCCGGAGGAGGGCGAGCCGCTCGTGATCACGCGGTCCGTCACGCTGGAGAAGAACGCCGTGCTCGAGCACGGGCTCGTCATCCGGGGCAGCAACATCACGGTGAACGGCAACGGCGCCACCCTCGAGGGACCGGGCACGCCGGGCGACCGCGACTCGATGGCCCGCGCAGGGATCGGGATCAAGGCGGAGGGCTGTTCGAGGGTGACGATCCGCAACGTCAAGGTCCGCGGTTTCGAGATCGGCCTTTGGGCCGAGGACGGGGAAGGCTGGATCATCGAGAACTGCGACTTCTCGGGCAACTACCACGATCCCGAGTACGGCTGGGGGGACGGGCGCCGCAACGGCGGGATCATCCTGACACGGATCGCACGCTCGTCGATCCGCGATTGCCGGGCGAACAACGTCTGGAACGGTCTGGACCTCTGGGAATGCCGCGACCTGGAAATCGAGAAGAACGACTTCTCGCACTGCTCGAACGTCTGCCTCAAGCTCTGGGAGTCGTGCGGCAACATCGTCTCGGACAACAACCTCTCCTACGGCCTCCGCATCAGGCCCGGCGAGGTCCATGCCCGAGACTCCACCTGCGTGCTGATCGAGTCCGGATCGAACGACAACCGCTTCGAGCGGAACGACATCACCCACGGCGGCGACGGCGTCTTCATCCGCGTGCTCAACGGCTGGTGCTCCACGGGCAACGTCTTTCGGGAAAACGACTGCTCCTTTGCCAACAACAACGGCTTCGAGGCGTGGAGCCCGGGCAACACCTACATCGACAACAGGGCGAACCACTGCAGCTACGGCTTCTGGCTGGGCGGCTCGGACCGCACCGTGCTGATCGGCAACGAGGCGGCTTTCAACGGCCTGCCAGGCGGATTCCACAACGCGCCGGAGTCGGATTTCGATCACGGCGGCATCGTGATCGTCCACGGATCGGGAAGCCACTCGATAATCGACGGCAACTTCTGCCACCACAACAACGGCGGCGGTATCGTGGTGCGCGGCGACCTCGCCACGCGCGGCGCGAAATGGAAGATGTTTCACCTCGTGGTTCAGCGAAACCGCCTCGAGAACAACCGGTGGGGATTCTTCGCACGCTTCGCCGACTGGATCGACTTCAACGGGAACACGGCACGGGACAACGAGAAAGAGGATCTGATCGAGGAGGTGGCCCGCCTGACGCGGTGCGGCCCGGCGCCTGACGGGGTGGAAGCGCCGAAGGCGATCCTCGACGGCCCCTCCCGGGCGCCCGTGGGAAAGAAGGTGATCTTCAAGGCGATTCGCAGCCGCGATCCCGGCGGACGGCCTCTCGAGTTCCACTGGGATCTCGGCGGCGAGGCGGCCTCGGGGCGCACCGTCAGCCGCGTTTTCAGCGAACCCGGCTTCTACCGGGTGGGATTGACGGTGAGCAACGGCCACCTGTCCGACCTGGCTTCGATCGACTTCTACGCCGTCGATACGAGGGGAGAGCCGGCCACGGAAAGAAACGCCTCCCGATGGGGCTGGACGATGGGACAGAACAGCGACGGCAAGGGAGATGCGGCAATCACCGACAGCGGCCGCGCCATCGAGGGAAGGAAGTCGATCCTCTTTCGCCCTGATCCGTACAAGGGAGCCGAGACGGCGGCGCTGTTCCCGAAAACGCGCGACGCCGGCTGGGACCTGTCGAAGAAGGAGCGCCTCTGCTTCTGGATCGGCTACCTGAATCCGAACAACGGATTCCAGGGCCCGAATCCGATCGTGCGCCTCCACTCGAAAGCCGGGGCCCTGTCCTACGTCCCCGCTCTGGGTGGCATCCCGAGAAACCTCCTCGGCGATCTGCCGTACAGCGAGGCCCGGTACGGCTGGATCCGCGCGGAGATCCCCCTGGCAGGCGGGGACGACTGGGTTCGTTCGGCGAGCTACGATGGACCGGTGCCGCCCCACGTCTTCGAAGATCTGAAGATCGAGACGAGAGCGACGCCGATGGCAACGCAGGGCGCCACATCCATGGCCACTGACGGCAGGAGCCTCTACTGCGCCGCCCTCGACGGCGACAGGCTTTTTCGTTCACCTGACGGAGTACGATGGATCGAGCTCGGAAAGGCGGCGGGCGACCTTCCCGGATCGCACCCGGCCTGGATCAACGGCATGATGTCCTTCTGCCCGAAGATGGGCGACCGGGGCGGCCTCGTGCTGCGCCGCCGCTTCCCCGGCAAGGACAAGTACGGCCACGACAGGTTCCGCCTCGCCCTCTTCGACCTGGCCGGGGAGAAGTGGTCGTGGCTGGGCGGGTCGTCGTGTTTGGGCCACGGCACCACGGTCGCGGGCTCTCGTCTCTTCGGGCTGGCCCACGCGCTCGGCGGGAACTTCGGCGGCCCGCTCTGCTGCCTCGACCTGTCGGCTCCCGGGAAGGGAGAGCGTCGCTCCGTGATCTCGTCGATCAACGGGAGCTCGCCTAGCTGGTTCAGCCGGGCCGCCCAGCTGGCTGCCTGGAACGGCCTGGTCTATGGCATCAAGAACGACTGGACCACACCGCAGCCGGCATCGCCCGACGAGGCCGGCGACCGCCTCTACGCCTTCGATCCCGCCGACTTCGAGGCCTCCCTCTTCAGCCGGGGCGATCCCTGGCGCGACAGGAACTGGAAGGCGGCGGCCACACCGGCCAGGGATCTCGGCCCGCTGCCCTTCGAGGCGGGGCACGGTGCCGCATTGGTGGCGTTGCCGCCGCGATGGTCGCGTCTCGTGGGAAGGGAGGGCGGCCTCTTCATCACGGCCGGCTGCTCGCCCTCGAACCACGAGGGTTACGGCACGCCGTCCACCCGGTTCGCGATCTACGATATCGCAAGCAGGACGTTCCACGAGGGAGACCTCCCTGCTGCCACGGGAACGGGAACCTCGGCGGTCCGGCTGGGCGGTGCGCTCTTCGTCAAGCGCGGCGGCATGAACTACGGGCCGTCCAACAGCGAGCTCTTCGTGATCTCTCCCCTCTCGGAAAGGGAAGGGGAGATCCTGGCAGCGCAGGATGTCGAGCGGCCCGGCCTCGAAGAGGTCGATTTTCTCACGATCCAGTTCGACTCGATCGGCCACGAACCGTTCCGGATCTGGATCGACGGCCTCAGGTTCGAGTGACCTTTGCCCGCGGCAGGAAAGGCGGCATCGATGAAAAAACCTTGCGTTCACCTGATCTGCAACGCTCATCTCGATCCTGTCTGGCAATGGCAGTGGGAAGAGGGCTGCGCAGAGGCCATCGCCACCTTTCGCACGGCGAGAGACCTTTTGCGCGAGCACGACTCGTTCATCTTCAATCACAACGAGGCGATCCTCTACAGGTGGGTCGAGAAATACGATCCGGCCCTGTTCGCCGACATCCGGCGCCTCGTGAAGGAGGGGCGGTGGTGCATCATGGGCGGCTGGTTTCTCCAGCCCGATACCAACATGCCGGGGATCGAGTCGACGCTGCGCCAGATCACGGAAGGAAGGATCTACTTTTCCGGGAAGTTCGGCGTCCGGCCTCGCGTGGCGTGCAACTTCGACTCTTTCGGGCATCACGGCGGCCTGCCCCAGCTCCTCCGCCTCTTCGGGTACGAGATGTACATCCACATGCGGCCCCAGGAGCACGAGCTCGCTCTCCCTTCCGATCTCTATCGCTGGCGCGGCGTCGACGGCTCGGAGATCCCGGCGCTGCGGATCAGCATCGGGCTCTATCACACGGAGCGCGACAACATCGAGGAGCGCCTGGCCGAGGGTGTGGAGGCGGCGCTCTCCCTCGGCCGCGACACGGCGGTCTTCTGGGGCCTCGGCAACCACGGCGGCGGAGCCACCCGCCGGGACCTGGCAGCGATCGACGCCTTCATGGAGAAGGAATCGCGCGCCCTCATCAGGCACTCCACGACGGAACAGCTCTGCCGGGCCCTGAGGCCGGCGGCACGCGAAGCACCGGTCGTCGAGGGCGACCTGCAGCGCGCCTTCCCCGGCTGCTACACCTCCCTGTCGAGACTGAAGCGCCGGGCCAGGGAGAGCCTCGGCTGCCTCGTCCAGGCCGAGGCGCTCTGCGCGGCCGCCTGGTGGTCCTGCGGAGCCGACTACCCGGAGAAGGAGATCGGCGACGCCTGGCGCGACCACCTCTTCAACGACTTCCACGATATCCTGCCCGGCTCGTGCACCCGCCCGGCCGAGCGCGACGCCCTCGACCTCTACGGCAGGGCGGCTGAAACGGCACGGCGCGCACGACTCGGGGCCGCCTTTGCGTTCAACTCGAAGGAGGCGAAGGGCCCGGATCTTCCCGTCGTGGTGATGAACGCGAATCCTGCCGGGAGGCAAGGGCCGGTGGAAGTGGAGTTCATGTCCGATTACCGTCCTTTCTGGAAAGGGACCTGGCGGATGCGGCTCTTCTCCGGGGACGGCCGTCCCCTGGTCTGCCAGGAGGAGAAGCCCGATGCCCTGCTTCCCTTCCACGACTGGCGGCGCAAGGTCTGCTTCATGGCCGACCTGCCCGGCGTGGGGATCGCCCGCTATCGCCTCGAAGCCGAGGAGAGCGAACAGGAAAGCGATCGGTTGACGAAACCGGCTGTCAGCTGCCGCTTCGATGAGGCCGCAGGCCTGATCTCCCAGATCGACGATTCCTCGGGCCGCCCCCTGCTCCGAGGTCCCCTCTTCCAGCCTCTCGCGGTTCGGGACGGGGACGACTCCTGGGGCACGGGCGGCACGTCATGGCGCGACGAGGCCGGCAAGTTCGAGGTCGAAGAGGATTCCGTCCGGATCAGGGAGAGCGGCCCGGTGCGTATCATCCACGAATCGGTTCACACCTTCAGGTCGAGCCGGGTCGTGGCACACCCCATCATCTACGCCGGCTGGCCGGTGATCGAGACGCGCTTTCGCGTGACGTGGAACGAGCCGGCCGCCAGGCTCAAGCTGGCCGTGCCTTTCGCAGCAGCGGACAGCGAGGTGGAGTGCGAGATCCCTGGAGGCGTGATTTGCCGGCCGGCCGACGGTACGGAGCACGTCCACGGCCGCTGGCTCATCATCAAGGACAAGGACAGAGCGCTGGGAATCGTGAACAGCGGCCAGCACGGCTTCGACTTCGCCGACGGCGAGGTGAGGCTCTCGGTGCTCCGGAGTGCTGCCTACTGCCACGAGCGAGGCCTCGATCTCGAGGACTGCGAGCCGGAGCGGATGGACATGGGCGTCCACTCCTTCAGCCTGCTGGCCGTGCCGGGACGGGCCGGGGAGCTCAGGGCCCGGCTCCCGGCGCTGGCCGACCGCCTCGACGCGCCCCCGGCCGCTCTGGCCCACCTACCCGGCTCGGATCCCGATCATGCGGCGCTCGACCTCTTCTCCCGCTTTCCCGAGGATCTGCGCTTGATGGCCTGCAAGAGGTCGCGGGACGGGAAGGCGCTCATCGTGCGGGTGCACGAATCGTCGGGTAGGGAGAGGATCTGCTCCATCGCCCTCGCGGGAGGCGAGACCGTCGAGCTTCTTCTGAAGCCCTTCGAGATCGCCACTCTCCGGTTCGAGAAGGACGGCAGTTGTCGACGGGTGCCGCCCTGCCTCGAGGAGTGAGACGGGGCTATTCGAGCCTGGCACCTCGTTCGGCCAGCATCTCCCGCAGCACGGACCTGTGGCAGCGTTCCTCGTCTTCGCAGTAGCAGCCCACCGACAGGTTGGATTCGACAGAGAGCGCGGCCAGCAGATCGAGGATCCGGCTCTTTTCGGGTGCCTTCATCTCGGACCGGTATTTCCTCTTGAAGGCAGCCCACTCCTTCTCCGTCCCGGCAGCCTGTCCCAGCTTCATGAGCTCAGGCGTCGGAGCGACATCGGGAAGCCAGACGTCGTACCAGTTCCGCTTGGAGTACTCGCTCTTCGGCACGCCCCTCGGCGGCCGCCGCACCGTTCCGATCCGCAGCCCTTCCCCCCGGCCTCTGTCCGTCCCCAGTCGCACGATTCGAATGGTCATCGCGAGACGGGCTCGGCCTTGACCCCTGCGGCGAAGGCGGCGTACCGCGCCGCCATGGCCTCGCGTTTCGGACCCTCTTCCTCGGCCACGTGAATCCTGAAGCTGAGATCGAGCGCCTTGCCTGCCGGAATCGTCGCCTTGAAGAAGGCGCCGAACCGGCCGTAGTCGCGGTAGGCCGAGTAGACCGACGGCTTCGAATTCGCGGGATGGGACATGTGCTGCACCGTGATCCTGCCGCCGGCCGGCCCGTAGGTCATGGCCGCCCAGGGCAGGTTCGTATCCTTGTGGGCGTCGATGCCGTCCTTGTGGAAGAGATAGACTGCCTTGACCTCCTTGGGGCCCTCGGCAATGCCGTTGTGCGCCCGGTACTGGAAGCCGCCGTGCTCCGGATCGCCGTTGAGGAAGACCTCCCCGTTCGCGGCCAGGAGGCGGGTCTTGAAGTCGATCAAGGCGATCGCCGGAGCGGTCTGGCGAAAGACCGTGATCTCGCGCTCCTCGACGATCGCCGTCTTGCCGTTCCCGTCGATCCAGTGGATCAGGAGCTTCTGCCCGGCCAGCACCGGTCCGGCATGGAGCTCGAGGAACTTCTCGTGCCTCTGAAAACCCTTCTTCATGTGCCAGAGATCGTGCTCCGCACCTTCGAAGGTCAGCCGGTTCCACCCGATGAAGATGCCGCGATGGTGCGTGTAGAGGCCGCCCTGCCCCTTGGTGAGGAGGCTTTCCCCCTTGCCGTCGAAGACGTGGTGGAAGGGCTTGTAGGTCTCGTGCAGCCTCTCGGGCGTGGACCTGTCGCAGGCGTGCTGATAGCGCATGACCTTCCTTCCGTCGAGAAGGAGATCGATGAAGCCGTCGGCTCTTTTCGCCCAGACGAAGCCTGTCTCGCCGCCGCCCTTGCCCAAGATGGCGATCCATCGGGAGGCAACGCCCTTTTTCAAACGGGGCGCCACCCACCAGAGCTTCGCCTTGCCGGATCCGAGGGGCCGCAGCTGACCGACGACGATCGTCGAGTTGTCATCGGGATGCAGGAAAGCGGCGATCTCGTGCAGGGGAACATCCTTCAGCTCAGGCGGCAGCTCGACGGTCGCGCAGACAGGCTGATGGAAGATGTCCGCCTGCGGTGCGGCGACTTCGAGCACGACCTCGTGTCCGGCTCCCGTTGCCGTGCCGCAGAGCAGGAAGAGGGTAAACGCCGCCAAGAGGGCGCAAGCTGATTTCCTCATCATCTCAGACCTTTTCCGGTACGACGTACGGTTTGCGGTAGTCGCGTGTCAGCAGGCGGTTCGCCGCCTCGTTGTCCAGGAACTTCTCCTTCGCGCCGTCGAACCTGAGGCTCCGGCCGACGCGGTAGGCCACGTTGGCCAGGTGAGGCAGCGATGTGGAGATGTGTCCTTCCTCCATGTTGCAGGTGAGGTTCTCGGGCTTGCCCGTTCTCAGGGCATGGATGAAGTTGCCGTAGTGGCCGCCTCCGCCCGCGCCTGCCAGGTTCATCGGATCAGCGAACTCCTCGGCGTTCTTGCTGCTCGGCCCCGGCTCGTTCTTGCGGCCGAAAAAGGTCTTCCAGTTGCTGCCGTTGAGGTGCATCCACCCCTTGGTTCCGTAGAAGAGGTTGCCGATCCGGATGCCGTCCTCGGAATTGGTGTAGAGCCCGCGGACCTCGAAGGAGAGGATCTTGCCGTCGGCATACTTGAGCGAGGTGGTCTGCGTATTGGGCGTCTCCTGGTCCGAATCCCAGCAGAAGTAGCCGCCGTCGCCCTGGATCTCGACGGGATGCTCGTTCTTGTTCAGCCCCCACCGGGCCACGTCGAACTGGTGCGGCCCCTGGTTGCCGATGTCTCCGCAGCCGTAGTCCCAGAACCAGTGCCAGTTGTAGTGGAAGCGGTTCTTGTTGAAGGGACGCTCGGGCGCCGGACCGAGCCAGAGATCGTAGTCGACGCTCTTGGGTATTTCGCTGTCCGGGAACCTCCCGATCGAGTCGCGCGGCTTGAAGCAGAGGCCTCGCGCCAGGTAGACATCGCCGATTCCTCCGTCGTGGAGGAACTTCATGGCCGCCCGCACGTTCTTGATCGAACGGTTCTGGAAGCCCACCGAGACGAGACGGTTGTACTTCGCCGCCGCCTCCACCATCTTCCGGCTCTCCCAGATGTTGTGGGAGCAGGGCTTCTCCACGTAGACGTGCTTCCCGGCCTGGCAGGCCCAGATCGTGGCCAGGGCGTGCCAGTGGTCCGCCGTGGCGATGGTCACGGCGTCGATCTCCTTGTCCTCGAAGACGCGCCTCAGGTCCTTCACGCCCTCGGGCGCGACGCCCTGGATCTCCTCGATCTTCTTGATGCGATCGGGGAAGAGGTTCTTGTCCACATCCACGAGCGCCTTGATCCGCACGCCGGGAATGTTGGCGAATCCCGTGGCGTGGCCCATGCCGCGGCTGCGGATGCCGATCACCGCCAGGTTGATGCGCTCGTTGGCGCCCTGGACCTGCCCAATGGGAAAGGTCCGCGCACTGGCGCTCTTCGAAGACGTCAGGCTGCTCGCAGCAACGATGCCGGCTGCAGCCTGGGTTCCCTTGATCAGGAATTCGCGACGGGAAGTTCTGTTCCTTTTTTCTGGCATTCCGAATCTCCTATCTCGGCTTACTGACCGGCTGCGGACGCCTTGTCGAGCGCCCCGGTCGTTATGCGATATTTCGTGATCATGTTCGGCCTCTCCCACGCGGGAAGCCTGCCATCCACGAGGTATTTCAGATATCTCTCGGTCACCTGCCTGAAGTGGGCTTCGTGCCCGATCCTCAAGGCGTCGGGAATCAGCAGGCGCCAGCCGTCGCCCTCGGCCTTCACACCCACGCCGGGATAGTCCGGCTGCAGCGCGGCGATCTTCTTCGCGAGCCCTTCCCCGATCGCGGCTTTGTCGGCTCCCGCCGCGGGCTCCACGTAGAGCTCCGGGCGATAGCTCTGCTCCCGGCCCTGCCGGATGACCAGGTTCGACAGGGTGCCGCGCATCACGGAGTAGTGGGTGTCCCCTCCTCCTTCAGGGGCCTGGAAATCCCAGACGACCTTCACCTTTGCATGAATCCCCCTCACGGCAAAGCGGATCTCGCCGTTGGCGTAGCAGGGGTAGCAGCCGCTCTCGTCGAGATCCTTCTTAAGGAATCCGGGGAAGTCGTCGAGGCGCGTCACCTTCCTGTATCTCTCGAGCGTGATCGGCGTCGGCCATCTTTTGGCCACCTTGATCACCACGTCGTCGAAGTCGACGACCTCACCGGGGAAGCACTCCCAGAGCACCAGGTCGACGAGATGGGTCGTCACGTCGACGATTCCCTCGCCCTGCTGCGCGGTGTCGCAGAACCACTCGGGCCGCTTGAGGGGATTGCCGGCCACGTACTTGAAGAAGTGGTGGACGCTCTCCTTCACCACGGCCGGCTCGTCGACCGATCCCTTCTCCATCGCTCCGAAAACGGCCTCGCAGTGCGCCAGCTCCTTCTGGAGGATCGTGGTGATCTCCGAGCGCTCGGTCATGATGTCGTAGAGCAGAAGCCCCTTCTTCTCCGCATCGGCGAGAGCATCGAGGATCATGGCGCATCCGGCCGAATCGATGCACATCGGCTTGTCGGACAGAACGTTCAGCCCGGCGTCGACGCAGGCCTTGATGTACTGGGCCTTCTTCCTGTTGTTGCCCGAGATCACCACCACGTTGCCCCGCTTCTCGTCGATCATCCTCTGCAGGAAACCGTCGCCCTTGTACACCGTCTGGTTCCACGATGTGGGAGACTCGGAACGGCTGTTGAATCCGCCGATCCGCTTGCCGTGGTCGACCACGTCCGGGCCTTCGGGAGCGTATACGGTGACAAAGGGGGAAACCTGGCCGTACATCGTCTTCTGCACCAGGGCGGCGTGAAAATGCCCCGGATCGAGGGTCAGCAGCTTCACCTCCCCCGCTGCACCGGTGAACTTCATCTCACACTCCCCTGTACCGGAGCACGACAGGCCAAGACAGGCCAGCAAGAGGAGAGGTAGAATCCGAAAAGCTCTTTCCTGCATCGATGCGTCCTTTCCAATCCTGTTCGAATCACCATTGAACATTGAGACGGGTCCGAGAGGGACAGCGGAACGGCTCACGTCCCTCTCGCGCTACCGTCCGCTCGAAGGAGAGATGAAGTCCATCGCCCCGTCCTCGCGATCGACGCCCACACTGTAGTTCCTGTCGCTCCAGTTGGGTGAATCCGGCGGGTCGAGCCATTGGCTGTTGTTCTCGAGTCCGCCAAAATAACGATCATCGCCCCCTGCGTCGAGAAAAAGACCGACCGAAGATGTTTCGGCAAAGTATGTGGTCACGCCGTCGCGGGCACGGAACGATTTGTTGTTCTGGGCATACCCGGGATGGGGCACTTCCTTCGATTCGTATCTGTCGTCGCCGGCAGCATCGATCATGAGGGCCACGCTGCGGTTGATCGAGTAGCCCAGACCGCCCCGGTCCACGCTGTAGAAGTCATTGCCCCGGCAGTCGAGCAGGATGCTGATGGTGAAGTCGTGCGCCCAGCAGATGCTCGAGTTGGAGTTCTCCTCGGCCACGTGCCTGTCATCGCCCGCCTCGTCGATCAGCACTCCGATGCAGAAGTGGGCGCCCGTGGCCTGGGAGTAGGCCACGCCGCTGTATTTGTCGTTTCCATTCCCGTCGTGAAGAAGGCCGATGCCGAACCAGTAGCCCGTTCCCATGGACCAGTTTCCCGACATGTAGCTGTCGTCGCCTTCCCCGTCGAGCAAGGCTCCGAGCCCCCCGGCCCAGGAATGGCCGTCGCTCCCGTCGCCGCGCCGTCCCATCCCGCAGCCCTGGGCGTTGGAGACCCCCACGTCGAGGCCGGGAGAGTGGTATGACGGCCGTCCGGTCACGCTGTGCTCGCGCACCGCAGTGTAGTTGTCGTTGCCCGTGCGGTCGGCCAGCACTCCCACGCCGCCCACGCCGCCGAGCCCCTGCCCGTCGGCATGGAGCCTGTACCGGTCGTTCCCCGCCGTGTCGAAGAGGAGTCCCACGCCGAAGTAGCCGCAGCCCTGCCCGCTGTACCTGGTGAAGTACCGGTCGTCGCCCGCCAGGTCGGCCAGGAGTCCGAAGCCGAACTGGCCCGCGCCCTGGGCGTAATGCCTGGCCTCGTAGCTGTCGTTGCCCGCTGCGTCGATCAGGATGCCGACCCCGCAGAGCCCGGCGCCCTGGGCAGGCCGCTCGGACGTGTAGGTGTCGTCGCCGGCCATGTCGAGGAGCAGGCTGATCGGCCGGTGGCCGCACGAGGCCGCCGCGCTGCCGGTGTAGAGATCGTTTCCGCCCAGATCGACGATCAGGAGAGCATCCTCGCCGTCCACCGTGTCGTTGCCCGTTCCGCGGATCCGGATCCAGCCCCAGGGAGTCTCGTGGTCGAAGACGAAATCGGGCACATCGTCGAGTCCGAGGTTCAACATGGCGATGCGCGTATTGTCCAGAGCCTGCACGCACCTTTGAGCCGCATACCAGAGACTGGCCTCGTCGATCGTGCGCGCCGTGTCGTCGACCTCCGGGGCGAAGTCGTAGGCGTCGATCATCTCCTCCCCCACATCGTACCGCCGGGATGCGGCGATTCGGTCTGCGGGATCGACGTTGCGAAAGGCCAGCTCGGTCCAGCGGTGCGCTTCCCTGATCTCGAGCAAGAGCTGCCCGACGAGAGGGCCGATCTCCGGAGGAAGAGCCTTGATCTTCTCCGCCAGCGTTTCCGCGGGCTTCGGGTAGGGTAGATCCATGCCGAAGGTGTGGACGTGGGCGGGATGATACCCGGCGGCGAGAAGGTCGAGGATCGCCTTGTCGAGGGATGTCTTCGGCGCGAGCAGGTTGGCCGAGTAGCCGCGGAAGCCGCCGAACTTGGGATCGATGCCGAGCGCCTGGGCCGCCTGGAAGAGGTTGGTGCTTGCCCGTGCCTGCCGCTTGTCGAGCCCGGCCGGATCGAGCTTCTCGAAAGCCGTCCTCGCCAGGGCGCGCGTGTAGAGAACGGTGTCGCAAGGCGCGGCGAAGAGGGAGTCGAAGGACCTGAGTTTGTAGGGCACGTCGGGAAAGCGCGGCCACCACCCTTTCGGCTTCCAGCCGAGAGCGGCGCGGTTCATTCCCACGAGAGCGAGAGCCTCGTCCAGGGCGTCCGAGGCTTCCCCCTGTTCTGCGGCGGAACCAACTTTCGCGGAGGCCGCCTCCTGCCCGGTTCCCGATCCCACGACAAGGCCGAAGAAGATGAGGACCGCTGCTGTCATGGCTTTTTTCATGCTATGGATTCTCCTTCCATCTCGATCGAAGCGGGTGCTGCGCCAAAGATACCGACCACAGCCCTTCCTGTCGAAGAAAAGAGCGTGTATGCTGCGAGCCGGGCAGCCTGTCCGGCCGCCGATCGGGCCTGCACAGGCCGGATGACTTTGTCAGCGGTTCGCTCATTTCCGTGGATTTCTGCAGAAAACGATATTGATGATAAGCTATCGGCGCCGCCGGAGAAACAAATGGCCCTGAACATCACGGCTCGCGTCAACATGACGAGCATAACATCCGGGAGCAGATAGCCGGGTTCTGGTACAATCTGATCCGAGCGAAACCGGCACCCCTGACCGGAAAGGAGCTTGAAGATGATTATCTTTCAGATCTCTTTGCTCGCGATCCTCACTTTTTTCGGGGCAGTAACCGACGAGTCGACAAGCCAGCGCTTGAAGAAGGAGAGAGCCGCGGCCGCGGAAGTCATGAAGGCCCTCGGTGCCGAGCTCTCCGTGACGGAGTCGTACATCCGGCGCTCCCTCATCGAGACGGAAACACCTTACGGGTTCAAGATCAGGAAGGTGATAGCCGGCTCTCCGGCTGACCGGGCAGGCTGGAAGAAGGGGGACATCCTTCTTCATTGGAACGGCCGCCCGGTGGAATCGGTTCGCGACCTGGTGGGATGGATCTTCTTCTCGAAGCGCGGGGCAGAGACCGCCTTCGACATCAGCCGCCGCAAGAAGGGCTTCAACCTCCTCGACCGCAAACCCTGGATCGAGGTCAAGGGCAGGATCGAGCCCGACCGGCCGGTCTGAATTCGGGAAGATATTCCCGCCCTCATCTGATTTCCTTTCGCGTTGATCTCGAAACGGCGTCACACCATAATGCTGATTCACTCATTCTTGACGAGAGGAGATCGCGCGTGTTCCTCAAGGATACGACTGCATTTTTCGTGACGGGTTTTCTCTGCCTGACGGCCGCAGCAGGCCTCGAGGCGGCCGGCGGTTCCGACGTGGCGGCCGAGATCATCGTCGATGCCGGCAAGCTGACACGAATCGACACACCCGTCTCGGCCAGCCTCGCTTCGATCCCCCTGCCGCTGGACAGCGGATTCCGGCTCGAGGAGATCAAGGGGAAGGAAAGCAGGCCAGTGGCCTCGCAAATCGAGCCCGGTTCGGAACCGAGGCTCTGGTGGATCCTCTCGGGCACCACCCGGGCCGGCTCGAAGAGACATTTCCGCCTCGTCAGGAAGCAGGCCGAGATCGAGCCGATCGTCCGCACTCTCCTTCACGAACGGTCGCTGGAGATCGTTGCCGGAACGGACAAGGTCCTGCGCTACCACCACGCGCCCGTGCCGCCGCCCGAAGGAGTGCATGAGAAATATCAGCGGAGCGCTTTCATCCATCCGCTCTGGTCGCCCTCGGGCGAGGCGCTCACCCGGACCCACCCGCCCGACCACATCCACCACATGGGACTCTGGAGCCCCTGGACCAAGACGGAGTTCGAGGGCCGCTCGGTGGATTTCTGGAACCTGGGCCAGGGACAGGGCACCGTGCGCTTCGTCCGCTTCCTCACGCGGACCGCCGGCCCCGTTTTCGGCGGCTTCTCCGCCTTGCAGGAGCACTTCGATCGCTCGGCGCCGGAAGGAGGCAAGGCGGCGCTCAACGAGGAGTACGAGGTCAAGGTCTTCCCCGCCGGCGAGGGCAAGGGCTGGCTCTTGGACTTCATCACTACGCAGAGCTGCGCGTCGGAAAGCCCTCTCAAGCTGTTCAAGTATCGCTACGGCGGCTTCGGATTCCGCGCCGCCGAGTCGTGGAACAAGGGGAACTACCTCACGTCGGAAGGCAGGAAGCGCGAGGACGGCCACGCCACCCGCGCCCGCTGGTGCCACGTCTTCGGTCCCACGGCAAAGGGGCCGGCGGGGATCCTCTTCATGAGCCACCCCCAGAACCACGAGCACCCCGAGCCGGTGCGCATCTGGAACAACCGTCCCGAGATCTTCTTCAACTTCTGCCCGGTGCAGCAGTCGGACTGGATCCTCGTGCCGGGCCGGCAGTACGTCCAGCGATACCGTCTTCACGTCCACGACGGCACGCTCTCAGCGGACGATGCCGAGCGCCTCTGGAACGACTACGCCCATCCACCGAAAACGGAAGTCTATCTCTCAGAAGGAAAGGACAGCAAATGAAAGGTCGGAAGAACAGGAGCGGCAGGAACCTGAGCCGGAGGGATTTTCTCAAGGGATCGGCAGCAGTCACCGCCGGTGCGGCGCTGGCGGCGCCGACCATCCTCCCCTCGTGCGTCACCGGGGCCAAGGCACCCAGCGAAACGATCACCCTCGGCGTCATCGGAACGGGGCGCATCGCGAACTCCGACATGGACGAGATCATGAAGCTCGACGGGGTCCGGATCGTGGCTGTCTGCGACGTCGACAGCTGGAGAATGAATCAGGCCGGGAACAAGGTGAATAATTACTACACCAAGAAGCTGGGAAGAGGCAGCTACAAGGGCGTTGCCATGTACGGCGACTACAGGGCCCTGGTGGAGAATCCCGGCATCGACGCCGTCATGATCTGCACGCCCGACCACTGGCACGCCCTCCCCGCCGTGGCCGCTGCCGAGGCGGGCAAGGACATCTTCATCCAGAAGCCCCTCACCTTGACGATCAAGGAGGGCCGCATCCTGAGCGACGCGGTCCGCCGGAGCGGCAGGGTCCTCCAGGTGGGAAGCCAGCAGCGTTCGCACCCCGCCTTCCACCAGGCCTGCGAGCTGGTGCGGAACGGCCGGATCGGCAAGCTCGAGCGGGTGCTCGTCGGCCTGCCCGGCGATCCGGGCTGCGGGGAAGAACCGGAGATGCCGGTGCCCGCCCACCTGGATTATGACATGTGGCTCGGTTCCACACCCCAGGTGCCTTACACGGAAAAGCGCGTTCACCCCGACAAGAGCTACAGCCGGCCGGGATGGCTCCGCATCCAGGCCTACGGCGCCGGTATGATCACGGGATGGGGATCGCATCACCTCGACACCGCCCAGTGGGGCATGGGAACGGAATTCAGCGGTCCGCAGACGATCGAGGCCACGGCACAGTTCCCCGAAAGCGGTCTCTGGGACGTGCACGGCGACTTCAGGATCGAGTACACCTATGCCAGCGGCGTCAAGCTGATCTGCGCCGACAACAAGCGGCACCAGCAGGGCGTCCGGTTCGAGGGGACGGAAGGCTGGATCTACGTGAGGCGGTGGAAGATCGATGCGGAGCCCAAGTCGATCCTCACATCCGAGATCAAGGAAAACGAGATCCACCTCTACAAGAGCATTGACCACAAGAAGAACTTCCTCGACTGCATCCGCTCGAGAGAGGAGACCGTGGCGCCGGTGGAGGTCGGCCACAGGTCGTGCACCGTCTGCCTGCTCGGATCGATCGCCATGAACCTGGGCCGCAAGCTGCAATGGGATCCGAAGACCGAGCGGTTCATCAATGACGACGAGGCGAACGGCATGGCCTCCCGGGAGATGCGCAAGCCCTGGTCGTTCTGATCAGCCGTCCCGCTGCCCTTCCCTGGTTTCGGAAAAGGTCAGGCTGCCGAGCTTCACCGTCCTGGTGTGGACGACCTCGTTGTCAATGTTGACGATGCGGTAGGTCGCCTCCGGATCGCCCAGCGTCGTGTCGATGGTGAGCAGCCCGAAGGCGCACTTCTCGTTGTAGCTGAAAAGCGCCCCATCCATGGCGCGGTGCCGGTGCAGGTTGGTCAGGTGCGAGGACTCGAACTCGTGAAGGGTGTAGCCGTCCGGCCGCTCGATCGCCCAGACGTCGGAGCGGTGGCGGTCGGCGGATATCAGGATCACGCCGCAGATCCGGTTCGCCTCGATGAACGAGAAGATCTCCTCCCGCTCGCCGCTGTAGCCGTCCCAGGTGTCGCGGCTTCCCGGCTTCGTCCCCTTGGCCCACGGCACGGGCGAGGCCAGGATCTTGAAGGCCGCCTTGGACGCCTTGAGCCCATCGAGGAGCCAGCGCTTCTGATGGGGACCGAGCATCGTGGGATTCTCCTCCCTTGGATCGGTCCGGTAGAACCGGCTGTCCAGCATGAAGCAGTCCACGTCGCCCATGCTGCAGGAGAACCAGCATCCCGGCCTGGCCTCGCCCCCGCCGTACGCGGGGTTGTTCCAGTTGCAGCAAAAGAGTCGCCGGACGGGAACCTTCCACGGAGGATTCGATATCCCGGGGCCGCCCCACTTGTCGTCAGTGACAAAATCATGGTCGTCCCAGACGGCGAAGATCGAGGTGGAGGCGATGAAGCGCCGGAACTCGGGCCGGGAATGGCGCCTCGAGTAGCAGTACTCTTGCACAGCCGGCCTCGTGGGATTGTCGATGTAGACGTTGTCGCCCAGAAAGAGAAAGGCGCGGGGTTTCCGCGCGAGGATCGTGTCCCACATCCTCTCGTTCCACGGCGTGTAGCCCGCCCCCCCGCCGAATCCGATCCGGATCCGCGATCCGCTCCCCCGTTCAGGGAAGGTGCGAAAGAACGAGGGACCGGCTTCCTTCCGGCCGTCGATCTTCACCACGCAGGAGTATTCCCTGTCCGGCTCGAGGCCGGTCACGGAGACGACGGTCGTGAAGTCGCGGCTCGACCGACTTCTTTCCATGCCGGTGAGGAGAGGTTCGCTGCTGCCCTTGGATGAGTCGTCTCCGGCCCGTGTGGACGATCCCTTTGATCCCGTTGACCCGGGCGATGGCCGCACGACGACCTGCACGTCGCTCTCCCTTGCCGTCCTCACCCAGAACCTGGCGCTGCGATCGGTGACGTTTCCCAGCATGGGACCGTGAACCAGGGCAACGTCGAACGATTCGGCCAGCTCCCTGAACCCTTCGAGGCGAGCGAGCGGTGCCAGCAGATCGCGCGGACCGGCCAGGAACCGGCCGAAGGGTATCCCTGCCAGGAGGGCTTGATCCACGAAGTCGAGCGCCGCCTCGCTCTCGTTCATCATTCCGTTCAGAAGGGCGAGACCGAAGAGCGATTCCGCATCGCCGGGACGGCGCTCGAGAATGGCTTCGAAATGCGCCTTCGCCTCGTCGAGCCTTCCATCGGCCAGGAGGGCGATCCCCTTCCGCGCCTCCTTCTTGTAGACGAGCTCCTTGCCGGGGGCAACTCGAATAGAGACTCCGGCCACAGCCAGGAAAACCAGCAGAAAACCGGCAGCTCTCCTTTTCAAGATCACGCTCCCATCTGCAGTTCAGAACATCAGGGGAAATCCGTCCCGATCGGTGACCCGCGCGCTGAAGGCCCAGCTGCCGCTCTGCTCGACGATCTGCAGCAGGATCGTGTTGGCGCCCTTCTTTCCCTTCACGGGAAGAACCGTTCCGTCGGCCGTCCAGCTCCGGGGCGCATCGAAGCCGCCGGCCGCCCGGCCGTTGAACCAGCACTTGAAGCCGTCGTCGCTGCCGATGTGAAGGAGCAGATCCCTGGGCGCGTCGAGCTCGTACTCGGCGAAGGCATAGGCCGAAACCTTATCGTTCGGACCGATGGCGCTCTCCAGGTCTATCCTGATGCCGCTTCCCGTGTAGTCGAACCACTTCGATCCGGCACCGCCGGCCGGAACGGGTTTATCGGGATCAACGGCCCTGCCAGCGGAGCAGACATCCTCCACCGATTCGAGGGCCTCGCCCCAGGGGATCGGGCCGGCCAGCCTCCAGCCGATCAGGTAGCCGAGCTTCATGGCCACCTCCCGGCGAAGCGAAGCATCGGAAAGCCGCGAGAGTCTCCCCTTCAGGCTGCTCATGACGGCAAGAGCGCGATCCCTGTCACTCGCTGCGATCTTCCCGGCCACGGTGACGCAGAGCCTGGCCATCCGGCACGCGATCACGGAATCGATCTCCCTGTACTCGGTGAGAATGGACGAGCCCCTCTCCCAGCAGCGATCGAGAACGGACAGCGAGTCCGGGCTGGAGATCCGGCTCATCCCTTCGAGGGCTCTCCGCCTCGCTTCCAGACCGGTAGAGCTCTCGAAAACCTGGTGGAACAGAGCAAGAGCCTGATCCGTCTCTCCCTGATCGAGCCGGGCGCGTGCCAGTTCGAGGAGCTCGCCCGCACGCTTGCCCGGATCGTCCATCGTCGCCGTGGCCGGCAGGTTTTCCAGGTCCTCTCGAACGATCTCCAGGCAGTTGATCAGGGGAACGCCCTCTTCTTCTCCCATCCCTCTCGCCGGAGCGAATTCGAGAACAACAGTCTCCTCGACGGCGATCCCCTTGAACTCCCTGACCACGGCGCCCTGCGTCGCCCCTGCCGCCTCGCCGACGTCGAACCGATCGAGGACAGGCGTTCCGTTGATCGACAGGTCGAAGATCCGCGAACCGGCCCGGTCCCCGTCAGGTGAGGCAAAGCCGAGACGGACCGTGTATTGCCCGGGCCGATGCCCCTTCCCCCCGTCGATCAGGGGAATCTCGCAGCGCAGGATCCCCGAGCATCCCGACGTGAAGAGCCACGGCCGTTCCGTGCCGTCGATCGTGACGCCGCGGTGGTCCCGCTTGAAGTAGCTCCCTCCGTCGGCCAGATCGGTTTTCATGTCGAGCGACATGGCGTAGTTCCCGTACCCGATGGGCGACACGACCCGCGGCCGCGGCCAGGCGATCCAGAGCCGCCCGTCGCCGTCCCTCCTGTCGCCGGGAGCCCCGAAGTTGACGGCCAGATGCTTGACCGGCTTCGAAGGGCCGTGGGTGATGAAGACGGTCCAGTTGTCCGCCTTCCTCTCCGGCCTCGGCGCCAGCGCCAGGGAGCAGCGCACGGGGAAGGAGCAGGTGCAGCCGGCGCTCGCCTCGGGCATGAGCATCAGCCCGCCTGCCGAGATCATGTTGAGCCAGCAGCCCGGCCGGATGGCGCCGAAGAGGCTGAGCCCGCCGTCGTTCGTGAAGTCGTAGATCGCCCCGAAGTAGGACCTGTAGAAGAGGGTGTGGGCCGATGCGGAAGTCACGGCGCAGCAGTGGCCCGGCCTCAGGAACTCCCACGGCACCGGCTGGCCGCTCACCGGATGGGCGCGCATCACCGTCCTGCCCGTATGGAGCTCGCAGGCCCGCGGCTCGATGATCACCTTGTCGCCCACCACGAGGGGGCGGCGAAGGTAGTTGAGGGGACGCGACCAGAGAAACTCTCCCGTTGCCGCATCGCAGGCCGTGACACGGCGCCAGCTGAGCTCGTTTCTCAGGAAGAAGCCCGTATCGTGATTGCTGAAGTGCCCGAAGAAGAGCAGGACGCCGTCGGCGCAGGCCGTCCCCATCTTGTCGCCGCCGCATCCCGTCAGGTCGAGCGGCTGCTTCCACCTGAGATCTCCCGTTGCCGCATCGAGGGCCACGACCATCCTGACGTCGGCCTCGTCCGGCTTCACCAGGGACGCCTCCTTCCCCTCCTCGAAAAGGCCGGCCTTCTTGACCTCTGCCAGCTTCTGCAGGGCCTTTGCTCGATCGGCCTCGGACGGTCCGCCTTCCACGAAATGGACCAGCCCGTCGGCAATGGAGACGGCGATGTTCGGGATCCTCCTGCCGCGCCACGCCCAGAGCAGCTCGCCGGTGTCCACGTCCATGGCGAAAAGGGTGTCGCCGGCCATGAGACGTCCGGTCAGCGCGCCCCGGGGCGACCTCTGGCTGTCCCAGGCAGGGAAGTCGGACATGGGCTGCCAGAGCGTGCCGGCCCTCTGGAACTGCATGTAGAGATCGTCGCCGGGTTCGGGATGCCTGGCCCGGGAGTCGGGGTACAGTTTGCGGAACGATCCGGACTTCTCCCAGGCCTGCCGCACCGCCTCGGCGATCTCGTCCTCGCTCTTCCAGCAGTTCGCCTCGCTGTCGACAAAATCCTTCCACACGGCGGCATATTCCATGGCGAGCGGATCGGCCACGGTGCCGAAGAGGATCTTCCCCTGAGCCGCGATGTAGCCCCATCGCCCCGTCCTGCCGTCGGGCAGGGCCGGCAGATCGAAGACGCGCACCGTCTCGCCCGTATCCGGATCTAGGCGGTAGCATTTGTCGAGAGCAGCCACGAAGAGGCCGTCGCGGGTGAGAGCCAGGTTTCCGCCGTCCACGTCGACGCGGACTCGAACAGCGCCGGGGATCTTCCTTTTCCAGAGCAGCGTGCCGTTGTAGGCGTCGCAGGCGAGAACCATCTCCCCGCCCTGGTGGAACAGGCGCCCGTCCATCGACACGGGGCCGCAGGCACGGCCATGGCGGTCCACGATGTCCTGCGATCCCGGTTCGCCGTACCAGAGTATCCCGAAGGGGCCCTTCACCAGCTCGTCGCGCGAGCAGGCCGTGTTGGCCGGATCGGCGTAGAGCTGCGTCCAGCTGCCGGCCCCGTCGAGAGGTCCGCGCACCCGTTTCGCGAAGGAGCCGTCCGGGGTGCCGTCCGAAGGAGCAAGAAAGATCGTCCCGCCGCAGGGCCGCAGCACGCGGTCGCAACAGCCGTCAGGCAGCGCCGTCCGTCCCGTGGCCGCCACCGCATCGGAGACGACCAGGTTGGCGAACCAGGGGGGCAGGCTCTCGATCGACCAGGGCGCCATCGTCACCCGCGTGCCGAGCAGCCCGGCCTCGTGGAGCTTTCTCCGTGCCGATGCCAGCTTGACCGGATCCTCCTCGAGCGCCAGGATCGTCAACTCGCTCCTCGAGGCCAGCTCGTAGGCTAGCCTTCCCTCGCCGCTCTCGAGCACGAGGCAGTATCCCTTCTCGATCCCTGATTCGCGGATCATACGCTCCGCCGCCTCGGCGTAGCGGGAGGAAAGGGCGTCTTCCTCGAAGGGGAAGGGATCTTGATCCTGCTTGATAACCCTCGGCGGATTTCCGCTCTCCGGCCCGAAGCAGTGGATCGGCCCCTTGTCCGTGCTCACGACGAGGCGCCCGTCCGCCAGGGCAAAAGCGCAGGCCCTGCCGGTGACTGCCCCCTCCCAGAGCCGCCGGCCCGATTGCTCGTCGAGGAGTTCCACGAAACCGTCGCCCCCTGCCACGATGATCCCGCCGGCCCGGGCCAGGGCGGTCAGGCCGACGCGGCGGTGACGCCACAGGGTGCTCGAATTTCGCGCTGCCCGTATCTTCTCGTCGCAGCCGCGCACCTTGGCCGCCAGATCCTCGATCCTCTTGGCAATCGCGGCCCTCTTATCCCCCTCGGACGACACGATCTCCTTCCTGAGCTTCGACAGCTCCTTGTTCATCTCCTTCCGCGCCAGGGAGAGCCGGCTTTCCTCCTGCAGCGCCGCGGCGTGAGCCGCACGGTCGACGGCGATGATGCCGTCCCTGGTGAGGATGAAGGTGCATCGATCGGCAACGACCATGTCGAGGCCGGGAAACCAGGCGTAGGCCGCGCGGCGGCCGCCGCCGGTACCGGCATCGTAGGAGACCTTGTGGGGCTTCCCGGAAAGGTCGACGCCGGCCACGAGACGGTCCTCCTCGATCAATCCCCACGTGCCGCCGCGCTTCGCCCCCGGCGATGCGTAGTAGAGGAACTTCCCGGTGCGCCGGTCGAAGGCGGCCGGCATGGCGCGGCCCGAGGGAACGAAGAGGACATCGCGCGTGGCGAGGAGGTAGCCTTGCGGCGAGACCCCTCCATACTCCAGGTCGTGGGTCCGGTCGCCCACCGTATCGTTCCGCCAGATCGGAAAGCCGTCCCCGGCCCGGAGCGCCCCGATGACGATCCCCTCGAAGGGAAAGACACCGGCTCCGAAATAGACCGCGCCGCTGTCGACGAGGATCGAGGTGCGGATCGGCCACACCGAGATGACGCGGCCGTTGCCGATCGTCTTGTCCGGACCGGGACCGGGACGATGCTTCCAGATCGGGGAGCCGTCCCCGGCATCGAGACAGTAGACGAGACCGTCGTCGGAACCGAAGTAGAGACGGCCGTCGTGAAAGGAAGGGGCGAAGCGAACGGGCCCGCAGGTGTCGAACGTCCAGAGCAGCCGGCCGCTGGCCAGATCCACCGCCCTAACGGCGTTGTCCGCCGATGAGCCGAAGCAGGCGATCCCATCGGCAATGGTGACGTGGAAGGCGTTGTCCGCGTGCATCCGCGGGAGCTCCTCGCCGGGCAGCGGCCAGGCCGGTTGCGGGGCATGCGTCGGCACGAAGGTCCACTGGAGCGACAGAGGGGAACGGACCGTCGCCTCGCACGCGCCGCTGCGCCTCGCGTCGTGGCGATAGGTGGGCCAGTCCCCGGCATCGGCCGGACCCCCGGTCAGGAGAAAGAGAACGATCGCCAGGGCTGCGTGAAGATGGAATGCCGTTGAACGGAACATGGAGAGTCTCCTCTCACCGAAAGAATCGCCGAGTCGCTACGGATTGGAATCGAAACAGTCTATCTGCCGGCTGCTACAGGGAGAGGATGAACTCGGCCAGGTCGCGCAGCTGCTCTTCCGTCAGCTCCGCCGTCGTTCCATGGCTGTCCATCCTGTTGTGTTCCCTCAGCAGGCTTTGCATCGTCGCTGCACGGCCGTCGTAGAGCCACGGTCCCGTTCGCCACACCTCGATCAGGGTCGGTGTATCGAAGGCGATCGCCTCCTCCCGTCCCCTGCCCGTCCCCACGTCGTACTTCTGCAGGTTCGTCAGCAGGGGAGCCGGGTGGCACGAGGCGCATCCAGCATTCTCGAAGATCTCCCGTCCCCGCTCGGCCGACGCGCTCAGGCTGCCGCCCTTCAGGAAGGGGCTGGGCACCGGCTTCATCGACTCGAGAAAGGCATCGATGGCAGCGGCCTCCGCCTCCGGTCGAACGGCGAACTGGATGTGGCGCAGCCCGGCACGGACAGCCATCTCGGCGTCATCCCGGATCCCGGTGATCATCGACGGAGGCGTGCGGTGCGACAGGAGCAGGCTCTTGGTGTTCTTCGGATTCCCGAGGCCGTCGTTGAGAAGATCCCAGTTGAGGGCATCGGCCCTGCCGTCGGGGTGGCAGCTGGCGCAGCTCTGCCACTTCTGGAAGCAGAGCCCCGCGTCGTTGAAGAAAATCTCGCCCTGCCTCTCCTTCATCATGGCGACCTTGGGGCCGAGGGGCAGCGATTTCGCCCTCTTTCTTCTCCCGCTCTCGAGATCCACGACACCGAGGCTGTCGCTGTAATATTCGGCGGCATAGAGCCGGCTGCCGGCGAGGGCCAGGCCCCGCGGGCCTTTGCCTGCGAGAGCGATTCGCTTGCTGATCCCCACGAGGAAGCTCAGATCGTTCGGTACGTCCTCGGAGCTCCGTGAAACGGACGTCACCTTCTCGCCCCGGGCCGCCGCAGCGAGCCTCTCGTGCAGCTTCACCCTGTCGATCAGGCAGATCTCGTGCGTCCCGGCCAGGGAGACGCAGATCGACCGGCCGTCGGGAGTGCAGGCCACGCCCCAGGGATTGGCTGCGCCCAGATCCACGCTGTCGAGCAGGACGGTGTTGAGCAGGGAGCGGTTCTTCACGTCGATCACGCTCAGGGCGTTGGTGTTCATCCAGCCGCGCTCGAGCTGCGTCGTGGGCAGCTGGTACCGGGCCAGGATGTGGGTGGCGTAGGCATGTCTGCCGTCGTGCGAGAGGCTAAGGCCCCTCAGGCCGGTGGAGCCGTTGGGAAGGGGGATGAAGCCGGGCTTGCCTTCCCCGCCGACGGGGAAGAAGGAGATCCCCGCCGCGGCATAGGCGCCGTCAGCCGCACCGGAGGGGAGATGGTTGGCAACGAAGAGCCACTTGTTGTCAGGGGTGATCACCGCCGCCACCGGTTCGCGGACAGCCTGGAGCCTCTCGAGCTCCTTCCCCGATTCGAGATCGAAGACGGAGACGGTGTTGTCGAACCGGTTGCAGACATAGAGCCTCTTGCCGTCCGGGCTGACGACAGGGGCCACGGGAAAGTGACCCGCCTCGAGCCTCTTCTCGATCCGGAAGGTCTTGGTGTCCACCAGATGGATCAGGCCGTCCGGATCGGCCTGGGTCACGAAGAGCCGGGAACCGCCGGGAGCCAGGGCCATCCCGCCGGGAGGCCCGGGAATCTCCAGTCGGCCGGCAACCCTGCCCTTCTCGACATCGAAGAGAGCGATCTCGTTCGCCGTGGCCTGGGCAACGTAGAGGTGCCGGCCGTCGTCGTCAGGCACCAGGACGAGGGGCGAGCGAAAGGAACCGGCAGCCTTCTCCGGTATGGGCGACAGCGCCAGTCCGGCGAACAGGATCAACAGGCTGATGGCCCGGATCAAAACACCGGTAATGTTCTTCAACCGCATCGGATTGCGCATCTTTCTCGTATCTCCTCATTTCGACGCATCGTCATACCGTTTGCCGCCTTTCCGGATCGCATCGCGGCTCAGGCGTTCGGCACGTTGACGCTTTTCGTATTTTACCTGGTGAAGCCTGTCCGTCGTGCAGGCGTTGAAACCCGACATGTCCGCCCTCGGCTGCTCCACGAGCGTGAGCGTGCCCGAGCGAATGATCGCCAGAGCCTCCTCGAAGGCCGCGGCGTCCTTCTCCTTCAAGCCAACGAGACAGGCGCTCAGCTCCGGCCGGTCGAAGCTGATCCGGGGACCCTTGTTGTTCTGATGATGGGCCAGCTTGGAGAAGGGAACACCGGTCAACTGCGACAGCCTGTTGATCTGATTCCCGTCGAGGGGCGACCGGCCGGCGAGGTTGCCGGGGTAGGCGCTGGAGTAGACGGGATAGAACGGGGCGTTGATGTCGATCCACGTCACGATCCGGTCGAACTCCTCCGTGCCGAGAGCCACGTCGTTGTGCCCGGCGAGGAGCACCTCGACCAGGCGGCTCGCGTGGGAGCCCCAGGTGCGCGGCTCCTGGATCCGGGACGGCCCCGCTCCCACGACGGTGATCTTCTTCTTGCGCCACAGCTCGTTGTACGACGTGTTGAAAGTGAGCGTCCGGTCTGGAGCAAGGTTCAACGTTTGCCCCGCCTCCTTCCCGAAGTCGTGGCACTGCACGCAGGCCCTGTCGAACACGGGCTGCACCTCGGTCATGTAGTTGAAGAGACGGGGCTCCCCGTACCAGCCGTCGAGGCGGCTCGGGGGGCGCTCGAGCGCGAGGGGCATCTTCCGGCTCAGGGGAGGCGGCGCGGCGAGCCGGGGCTCGTGGCATCCCACGCACCCCGCCGTCTCGCCCGCCTGGACCATGGTTCCCGAGCGCATCGACTGGACCATCATCCCCTTCTCGTCCAGGAGCTGGAAGTAGACGAACTTCTCGGCAGGGACCTCGAAGAAGGCCGAGCCGTCGGGCTCGACGGGCACAGTGCCGAGAATCCGCTTGTTGTTGAAATCGTGCCAGTTCATGGCCGGGCAGTGAACACCCTGGCCGCCCCACGAAGCGTGGGTCCAGAACCGCTTCTCCGGCGACTCCACCACGCGCAGGCTCCTGACCTCGCCCCGTTTCACGCCGCTCATGTTGGTGCCGCTGTAGACATCGGCCACGTAGAAGAAGCCGCTGTCGGCCGAGAAGCTCCTGCGCTGGGGAATCAGCTGGGGCGCCGCGCTGGGTCCCAGGGGCATCGGATCGTAGCAGCCGGGCTCCTCGGTGTGCAGCATGATCTCGTTGCCGTGGAGGTCGACGAGGCAGATCCCCATCTCCTCTCCTCTGCCGGTCATCCGCGAGCAGAGAAAGGTCCGGTCGTTCAGGGGCCAGGGATCCTCGTACTTCGGATTGACCTGCTTGAAGGTGTCCCAGTTCCCCTTGCCCATCAGGGCGATCGCGCCGACCGGCCACGTTTGGAGCACCGGGCCGGCCCCGTCGACGCCGACGTTCCGGTCGAGGAGGGCCAGGGCGCCCCACGGCCGGTCATGGCAGGAGCCCAGGATGCAGAGCGCCATCTGCGTCCCCGGAATGGGACGCCCGTCGATCACGCCGCCCGGCGAGTTGGTGTTGTTCCCCCAGTAGACGGCCGGGTTCGTGCCGTCGGGGTTCATGCTCCAGAGCCCCTGGGCATCGCCGAAGTTGCGATCCACGTACTCCCACCTGTCGTAGAGGATCCTGCCGTCGGGGAGGAGCGCGGCGTGGCCCTCGAAGAGGGTGCTCTTCCCGATCTGGCGGATGTTCGCCCCGTCGCCCTCCATGCGGAAGAGGTTCGCCATGATGTGCCTGTTGCACATGCAGTACTTCGGCTCCCTCGTGGAGGAGAAGACGATCGTGCCGTCGGGCAGGTAGAGCGGATCGACGTCGGAGATTCCCGGGCTTTTCGTGAGCTGCCTGAGCCCCGACCCGTCGCTGTTGATCTCGTAGATGTGGTAGTCGTCCTCCCTGTTCTTCCGCATGGAGAAGACGATCTTACTGCCGCTGAAATGAACCTCCGGATCGCGAATCACTCCTTCCGGCAGTTCGAGGAGGGTCTTCACGCGGCCGCCTTTCCCGAAGTCGATCGTCTTCAGGGCCGCACCGCCTGTGAAGCTGCCCGTGTTGATCTCGCCCGTCTGGAAAAGTGTGGCTGTATTGTGGTGATCCGAACGGTACTGCTTGCGGACGACGAAGAGGATCGGCTGCCCGCTCACCAGGGGATCGGCGCAGAGAGCCTTGTGCCTCAGCGCATCGACGCGGCCGAAGAGCTTCGCCGCCGCGGCTGCGGCGCCCTTGTCCCCCCGGACCAGGCGCTTCTCGGTCTTCTCGAGGTGCTTCTCCAGATCGTCGAGCTCTCTCAGGATAGACCGGCTCCGGGCCTGACGATCGGGATAGCCGGCAACGAGGTCGTTCAGGCCGGCGCGCAGAGCGTCGAGCCGGGCCGCATCCTTCTTCGTCCTGAACTCCTGAAGAGGCTGGCCGGCGTCGGGGTCTTGATCCGCTTCCTCGCCGGATCGGGCAGCGGAAAAGGGAACAAGAACCAGGAACAACGAGACGAGGCAGATGAGCTTGATCCGCCCTGGTGGAAGCGTCGTCTGGTGATCTGACTCCCGCATCATGCTCCTTTCTGGCAGTGCATCCTGGATCATACCGTGCCGCAGCACTTCTTGAATTTCAAGCCGCTCCCGCAGGGACAGGGATCGTTCCGGCCCACTTTTCCGGCCGGCCCGGCGGCCCGGGAGTTCCCTTGCTGGGGCGCCTGCATCATCTGCTCCGCCGCCTGCCTCTCCTTCCACTGCCTCGCCAGTTGCTGGAACGATTCGTCCGCATACTCGAAAAAGTGCAGGAACGCGGGGCAGAGGGAATTCACCATCTGGCCGTCAGGTCCCTTGATCCGATCCTTGTGGCAGCCTCCCCGGCAGAGGGAGCGCCACCGGCAATTCAAGCACTGCTCCGGAAGATCGGCCTTGATTTGGCCGAACTCCTTCTGCCGCTCCGAGTTCAGCATGCGATCCAGGCTGCCGTCCAGGATGTTGCCGAGCTTCCACTCAGGTTCCACGAAGAAGTCGCACGAGTAGATGTCGCCGTTGTGCTCCACCACCACGTAGACGCCGCACTCCTTGAGGAGGGTGCATTCGGGAGGGCGCATGTCCACGTAATGAAAGAAGAGGGAGTCGAAGAAACGGATCGACGTGGTGGCCAGTCCATCCTTGAAATCGGCCAGCCAGAGATCGAAGAGCTTGCAGAGGAAGGGGCCGTACTCTTCGGCCGAGAGGGTGAAGGGCGCCGTGACCGGGATGAACTGCATGTAGTTCAGGCCGAGCTCCTTGTGGAACAGATAGATCTCCTCGGGAAACCGGACCGAGTAGTCGTTCACCACCACGAGGGCGTTGACCGAGACGTGGGCGTCGAGCATCAGCCTGGCGCGGTCCCGGACGCGCGACCAGGAGCTGCCGCCGCCGCGCAGCTTGCGGTACCGGTCATGAACGTGCTCCGGCCCGTCGAGGGAGAGGCCGACCAGGACGTTGTAGCGGGCGAGAAAAGGCGCCCACTTCCCGTCGATCAGGAGGCCGTTGGTCTGCAGTCCGTTGCCCACCGAGCGGGAGCGGCCGTACCTCTTCTGCAGATCCACCGCCTTCTCGAAGAAGTCGAGGCCCATCAGGGTCGGTTCGCCGCCTTGCCAGCCGAAGGAGATCTCGGGACCGGCCTGGGCCATCACCTGGCGGATCATCTCCTCGAGGACGGTCTCGCTCATCCTGTGGACCGGGGTCTCGGTGAACAGATCCGCCTTCTCGAGATAGAAGCAGTAGTCGCAGGCCATGTTGCAGTCCGGGCCGGCCGGCTTGATCAGGATCGAATTGAGCGGTTTTCTGGGCGAAGGCATTTCATTCCTTCCAACGCAAAAGGACCGATCACTCCCTCGCGGCGACGCGGGAGGCCTTCTCGATCGCTCTCTTGGCGACCTTCACGAAACGGGCGGCCGGCTCCTTCAGAGCTGACTCGTAGGTAAAGAGGGCCAGAGCCGCATCCAGCTCGGAGAGGGCCTCGCTCATCCCCTTCCGGCCGGCCATGCCGCGAAGGATCCTGATCTTCTCGTACTCCTGGATCCCCTCGCGCAGGCGCTCGAACCGGATCGAGCTGCGCGGCCCCGGGTAGACGAGGAAGCAGTCGCCCGCGGGCCAGGTCACGTGGTTCGTGTCCAGGAGCGGCTCTTCCACCCAGCTGTTGTAGGCCCAGCGGAGAAATCCGGTGTAGTGCTGCGACGCCGCGTGGAGCCCCATCCAGGCCGACTCGGCGGGCGGCGAGAAGGTGAAGGTGTTCGGCCGCTTCGGTCCGCAGCAGACGTAGAACGTGGTCTCCACCCGGCTCCTTGCGGCCCGCTCCTTCACGATGGCGGGATCGAGGGGCGGCGACAGGAAGACGCACCAGTCGTCGATATCATCCTTCAGCGCCGGCAGGTTGTGGCCGGCCAGGGCGATGCCGAGCCCGGGCGCGGTGCGCCGCACCAGGTCGATCGTCGGGCGCATCAGGTCGAGGGGACGCTCGTCCATGGCGATGACGGTGCGCTCGAGCCATCCCTTCTTCCTGAGATGGCGGGCGAAGTCGCGAAGGAAAGGCTTCCAGAACTCCTCGAAGACCGGCTCGCCCGGCTTCACCGTTGTCTCCACGTGGTCGCCCGTGGCCGCATCGCGATACCGGATCCGGTTCGTCCAGGGGACCATGGAGTAGCAGTTGATCCACTTGTCGAGGCCGCATTGCGCTCCGAACTCCACGTACCGGTCGAAAACGGAGTAGTCGAAGGAGAAGGAGCCGTCCTCGAGGCGGGTCCACGTCACCATCGTCTCGAAGGGATCGAAGGTCTGCCCGCCCCAGGGCTGGTGGATGATGCTGGTGGTGAGGCACTTCTGCCCCGCCTCGGCCAGCATGCGGAGGACCGGCTCGAGCAGGAGGAAAAACTCGGGCGACCAGGGTTCCACGTGATGGTAGCGCGCCACGGCAAAGGGATTCTGCCAGAGATCGAGGTGGAACTCCCATTCCCCGGGCGGCGGCAGCGTCAGGGGGAGGACCTCCAGGTCGAGATCGAAGGCCAGCGAGATCCCGCCCCTTGCCTTCACACCGAGACAGCCGGTGTAGAGGCCGGGCTCGGCGTCGCGAGGCGGCTCGATACTGATCCAGACCGGGCGCGTCGTCTCTGCAGCCATGTCGAGGCAGGCCGTGTCGTCCAGCACGTCGGGTGTGACGCGGCCCTCGGCAAGGGTGTAGCGCACGAAACGGGGTTTCAGCGATTCGATGCCCAGACTCCTGCCGTCGGCGCTCCGGAACGGGGTGATCTCGAGCCGCACCTGCCGGACCGGCTCCGTCGAGTAGAGAAGGAGCTGAGCGCCGAGCCTCTCGCCGCGCCATGCCGTGCCCGACCATCGCATCGAGGGGGTGACATCAGGCACCTCGCTGCGGCCGTACCGCTCGTCGATGCTGCCGAAGGTCCCCCTCAATCCCGGCGCCGCCCTGTCCCAGGCCTCCAGGCGATCGATCTCTTGCCGTGCCTTCTCCGGTCCCATGCAGTATCCCTCGATCTCCACGATGTGCCCGCCCGGCTTCTTGCCGGCCGAGTTGAAGGTCAAGGTGGTCCGGACGTACCGGACCTGCGCCGGGGGAAAGGAGAAGAGCTCGCCCGCCGAGCTGGCGGGCTTCTTGTTGTCCCGCCTGTCCACGAGAAGGGTCCAGGCCTCGTTGTCCGGCGAGCCCTCGATCACGTACCGGTAGTGCCGCGATCCGTCCCAGTAGGTGAAGAGCCGGATCGTGTCGATCCGGCGCGGCGACGCCATGTCGACGGTCAGCCAGACCGGGATGTTCTCCGCGCCCCAGTGCTCGCCGGCATTACCGCGCACGCCGTTCACCGCAAAGCCCGGCACGCGGTCGGTCCACTGCCCCGATGCAGTCACGTCAGCCTCGAGGAAGAGGTTCGGCGCCCCCGCGGTGAAACCGGGATCATCCGGTTCAAAAAGAGGCCACTTCCTTCGCTGCGCCGGGGCATCCGTCGCGGCAAGAAAGACAAAAAGGAGGCAGAGGATCAGAGCCGCTTTTCCCCTTGGTGTCATCGGTTTCGTTCCTTCCGGGATCTCGATATCTGGCTGTGTCGTGACGGCCTCAACGCGGCAGCATAACCAAAAGGGCGCCGCAAGGCCACCCGGGAGATCGGCGCAATCCTTCGAAAGCAGTCCGGCTGCGCCTCACACAAAGAGAAGAGCCACGCCTGCAACGGTCAGGCAGGCGCCCGCCACGCTCCTCGTGGAAAGCCGCTCCTTGTAGACAAGAACGGAAAAGGGAAGCACCGTGATCGGCGTGGTGGACAGGATCGTCATGGCGATGCCGGCATGGGTATGCTTCACGGCCACGAGCGAGAAGGTCACTCCGAGAAAGGGACCGAAGAAGGCGCCGCAGGCGGCCAGGCCGAGTCCCTTCTTCTCTCCGATCAAGCCCTTGATCGTTCCTCCTCTCGCCAGGAAGGCGACGGTGAAGAGCGGCGCGGCCGTCAGCATGCGGATGTAGGTTCCGCCCAGGCCGTCCGTATGGTCGAGGCCCATCTTCGACAGCACCAGCCCGGCGCCTTGACAGAGCGCCGCCCCAACTCCGAGGCAGATCCCGACCTTGGAGAGGGAGAAGGGGGTCTTGTCAGAATTGTTGTTTCGCTCCGAGATCACCACGGCCACGCCGAACAGGGTGACGACCATGCCGAAGAGAGCCGCGGGACCGAGTCCGTGGCCGAAGACCAGCCATTCCCCTGCCGCAGCCACCGGGGGAGCGAGGGAGAAGAGAAGGAGCGTGATCCGGGGCCCCACGGAGTTGAGAGCCCCGAAGTAGAAGAGGTCGCCGATCACCAGGCCCACCACTGCCGAGAGTGCCAGGTAGAACCAGTCCAGGGGCGGCACCCCGAAGGGAAGGAGCGATCCCTCGAAGATCAGGAACGTGGCGCCCAGGAAGAGAAGGGCCAGCCAGAGCCGCACCAGGTTGAGGGAATAGACGCCGAGACGGCGCACGGAGGCGGCGAAGAGCGTCGAGCAGGCGGCCCAGCAGAAGCTGCCGGCCAGGGCGCTGAAACCTCCGATGAACATCGCGAAAGCCTCCCGCCGGGATCGGCGTCGGTCTTTGCCTCCGGGACCGTACGGGGCCGGATTTTCTTTTCAGCAGGGATGCGACCTGCTAAAACGAGCCGTGAATCATAAGAACCCCCTCTGTGGTTCACCAAGAAAAAAGAGGGTATCGGCAGCACGGATCCCTGCAGAGCTCCGAGGAGAATAGAATGAAAAAGGGTGCAACAATCGTGGCGATCGCCTGCCTGATGATCGCCGGTTTCGCGGATCAGACGGTCGTACGGACACAGGATGCTGAGAAGGCTCGCGGCGGATCCCCCCGCATCGAGGGGGACGAGATCGTTTTCAACGAGGGCTTGACGGCCGGCGGCCTGGGAAGGTACGGGCGTTCGGCTATCCACTCCGATCCGGTGGAGTACCGACTGGCCACGGACACCTTCGTGCTGCCGAAAGAGGGTGATACGGCCGGCAAGTCGCGGAACGGCAAGGAGCAGGCCTGGGTAAAGATCACTGCCGACGAGGAAGGCTGGTTCAAGGGCCAGACCCTTCGCGGCGGCTATCTCCACGTGACAATGGAGTCGCCGGAGGAGAGAACGAAAATCCTCGAGGCGACGGGCCACAGCCTCGTTTTCGTGAACGGCGAGCCGCGCGGCGGCGACGTCTACAGCTACGGCTGGGTGCAGCACCCCGTCCGCCTCCTGAAGGGAGCCAACAGCTTCCTGTTCCGTATCTCGCGCGGCAAGATGCGCGCCAAGCTCACGACGCCTCCCGGTTCCCTCTTCCTCACGAACCGCGACATCCTGCTGCCCGATCTCCTTCTCGATGAAGCGGATCCCGCCTGGGGAGCGGTGCGCGTGATCAACGCCACGGAAGAAACGGTGAAAGACCTCGAGATCAGCTGCCAGGCCGAAGGAGTAGACGCCGTTGTCGCGCCCGTCCCGCAGATCGGGCCGATGACCTCCCGAAAGGTGGGCTTCCGGTTCGGGACGCCCGAAGGAGCGGAGGCCGGCAAGACCGAGGCCCGGCTCTCCCTCGCTCGAAGCGGCGGCTCGACGACGGAGCCCCTCGACACCCTGGACGTGAAGATGAACGTGGTGTCGCCAGGGAGCCGGCACAAGGTGACCTTCGTGAGCGACATCGACGGCAGCATCCAGTACTACTCCGTGACGCCGGGGAAGCTCGAGGGAGATGCCAGGCCGGCCCTCTTCCTCTCCTGCCACGGTGCGGCGGTGAAAGCCGAGGGACAGGCCGGAGCCTACGGTCCGAAGAGCTGGGGGCACGTGGTGGCGCCCACCAACAGAAGGCCCTTCGGCTTCGACTGGGAGGACTGGGGCCGTCTCGACGCCCTCGAGGTGCTCGGCCTGGCCGAGAAGCGGTTCGACACCGATCCGCAGCGGACCTACCTGACCGGCCACTCGATGGGCGGCCACGGCACCTGGCACCTGGGCGTCACCTATCCCGCCCGGTTCGCCGCCATCGCCCCCAGCGCGGGCTGGTACAGCTTCTGGTCGTACGGCGGGAAGAAGCGCGACGGAGATTCCGATCCCATGGAGGAGCTCTTCGCCCGGGGCAGCAATCCCAGCGACACGATCGGCCTGTCGCGGAACTTCCTCCACCACGGGATCTACATCCTGCACGGCGACAGGGACGACAACGTCCCCGTGTCGGAGGCGCGCTTCATGCGGAAGCACCTTTCCGGATACCACGCCGACTTCGCCTACTACGAACGCCCCGGCGCCGGACACTGGTGGGGCGGGAAGTGCTGCGACTGGCCTCCGCTCTTCGACTTTCTCAAACACCACACCGCGCCGAAGAAGCGCGACAAGAAGACGGTGGAGTTCCTCACCGCCAACCCGGGGGTTTCCGCGCAATCGCACTGGCTGACCATCGAAAGCCAGATCCAGGCCCTGAAGATCTCCGGTGCGACGATCACGCAGGACGTGAAGGAGCGCACCTTCACCGGCACGACGGAGAACGTGGAGCGGCTGGCGCTGGACCTCGATCAGCTCGATCCGGGCGACACCGTGACAATCAAGCTGGACGGCCAGGAGCTGAAGGATATCCCTGCGCCCGTCGACGGCCAGGGCCTCCATCTTCTGCGCAGAAGCGGCGTCTGGGAGATTGCGGAGAAGGGCGGTCCCGGGATGAAGGGCCCTCATCGATACGGAACGTTCAAGGACGCTTTCCGGAACAGGGTCGTCTTCGTCTACTCCACCCAGGGGAGCGAGGCCGAGAACGCCTGGTCCTATGCCAAGGCGCGCTACGATGCCGAGACCTTCTGGTATCGCGGCAACGGCTCCATCGATGTCCTGGCCGATACGGAATTCGATCCGACCCTGGACCTCGATCGCAATGTCGTGCTCTACGGGAACGCGGAAACGAACTCCGTCTGGAAGCCGCTCCTGGCAACAAGCCCCGTTCAGGTGGGACGGGAACGGATTGCCATCGGCGACGTCGAGCTGAAGGGCGCCGACCTGGGCTGCAACTTCATCCGCCCGAGACCGGGCAGCTCGATCGCCTCCGTCGGCGTGGTGGCGGGAACAGGCATTCAAGGGATGAAGGCGGCCAACTCGAACATGTACTTCATCTCCGGTTCGGGCTACCCCGACCTGCTCGTCTTCAGCGTCGAGATGCTCGACAAGCACTTCGACGGCGTACGCGCCGTGGGTTACTTCGGGCCCGACTGGAGCATCCGGTTCGGGGAGTTCGCCTTCAGCGATTGACCTTTGATTGGTCTGATCTCGCCTGCTCTGGCCCTGCCTGGAGCCTGTAAAGGGAGATTGCCGGCGGCGGTGTCAGGTCCTTTTCAGCCCACCTAAAGGAGGCTTCCGACGTCAGTGGGCTGAAAAGGACCTTACACCGCCGATCGGGTGCGCTTTCCTGGTACAGGTTGGATGAGGGCCGAGCTGCGGTTCAGATCCGGGCAGAGGATCGGTTGAATTAAAAAGTACGGAAACGTATGGTGATTCTCTTTTCTTTTCGCAGGGCGGTTCGCCGTTCAGGGCGTCCTGCCTGCATTGGTTTCAAATCCCCAGGTTATAGAGTGCGGTTTATTTATTTTTAAGGAAACATGAAATGGCTGAGCCTCAGGAAAGTGGGACCGTCATCGGTCAAGACACGGTCATCAAGGGTGAAATGACGGCAGAGACCCGGGCGCGGATTCTCGGGCGGTTCGAGGGCACGATCACGGCCAAGGGCCAGGTGGAGGTGGCGGACAAGGCGACCTGCCAGGCCAACGTGGTGGCCAAGGTGGTACAGATCGACGGGAGCATGCACGGAAACGTGACTGCCTCGGAAAAGGTGCAGCTCAATGCCTCGGCGGACATGCGCGGTGATGTGCAGTCATCCAAGCTTGTCGTGGAAAACGGAGCCCGTGTGGACGGTCACTTCAAGATCGGACCCGACATGGTGAAGAAGGGCGGGGCTGCCGAGAGCCCGGCCCCGGCCAAGCCCCAGGGCGGGGGCGATGCAGGAGATCGGTCGACCAAGGAGGGTTCCGGCCTCCCGAAAAAATAGGTTTCCATGGCCAAAGCCAGCGGCCCCAAAACCGTTTCCTGCTATCACTGCGGTCATCGACTCGAGATAAGCCTCCGTACCATGTCCACGCACTGCCCGAGCTGCCAGAAGACCTTGCTGGTAGAGGACATCGTGGTCAAGAGCTACAAGGGTGTCATCAACTTCGAGACCTGCGGCAGGCTCATCGTCCGTAGAAAGGGTCATGCCGTGGCCCAGAACCGGATCGTGGCTCACGAGGGGATCGAGGTGGAGGGAAGGCTTCAGTGCATCGAGGCCCTGACCGGGGGCGAGGTCCGGTTGAGCAAGCGCTCGGTGTGGAGGGGGGACCTCAAGGCCGGCACGCTGGTGGTCGAGGAAGGAGCCGTGATCCGCGAGGGCTACTTCCTGGTGGAGGGAGGTGAGCGGGGCGTGTAGAGTGCCGCGAGAGAATACCCGGCACGAAAAACGGAGAACGAGGCCGATTGGTCACCAGAGGGCTTCTGACGGGAGATCATGGTGCAGGAGATCACCTGCCTGCAATGGGAGATTGCCGGCGGCAGTGGCTGGTTCTATTCAGCCCACCTAAAGGAGGTCTTCCGGCGTCAGTGGGCTGAATAGAACCAGCCACAGCCGATTGAGTTCGATTTCGCAGTACAGTTCGAAGAATGAATTTCATCATCGCCCGATACTGCCTTGATGATGTCGAAGCCAGATAGTGTTTCTGTTGCTGAGACTCGTAGTACCGAGCCAGCGCATTATCCGCTACAGCCAGAGCGCCGAGAGATTCTTCGCAGGTACGGTATCCATTGCGGGAATGAACCAATATTGCGCGGACTCGGTATCGTCGGTTGGGACAAAAGTACCTCGAGTCGATCTGATTTCGGGGTGGGCTGTCAAGAACTGTAATCCCTGTCTACCTGTTCAAGGAAATCCCACCTAATCGGTTTCGTCCGCTTCTTTCCAGCCCACCTAAAGGTCTTCCGACGTCAGTGGGCTGGAAAGGAGCGGACGAAACCGCCCGCAGGCAAACTATCAGGCAGCTTCAAGCAGTATCCAGCTTCAGACAATCCGTGATAGCTCATCAACAAAGAGCCAGCGCCTCCCGGGCCAGCCGGGTGATCTCGTCGAAGCTGTGCTCCGCCACCAGCTTCTTTCCCGCCAGCCAGCTGCCGCCGCAGGCGAGGACGCAGGACAGGGCCAGGTAGGCGGACAGGTTGCCGGCATCGATGCCTCCAGTCGGGATGAATCGCACGCCGGCGAAGGGGCTGCTCACGGCCTTCAGCATCTTCGGGCCGCCCGACGCCTCGGCCGGGAAGAACTTCAACACGTCGAGGCCGAAGGAAAGGGCGGTCAGGATCTCCGTCGGCGTGGTCACTCCCGGAAACACCGGCACGCCGCGTTTCAGACCATACTCGATCACCTTCGGCTCGATGCCGGGTGAAACGAGAAACGACGCCCCGGCGTCGACCGCAGCGGCGGCCTGCCCGGCCGTGATCACCGTCCCCGCCCCCACCAGCAGACCGGAGACCGATGCAGCCCGGGCCAGCGCGTCGGCCGCCGCCTCGGTCCGGAATGTGATCTCGAGGCAAGGAAGGCGCCCCGCCTTCAGCGCTTCGGCGAGGGGGACGGCATCGGAGGCATCCTCGACGGCTGCCACGGGTATGACCTTGAGCTCTTCCAGGCGGGCTACGACGCTGCTGCCGGACTCCATCCTCACCTCCCCGTTGATCGGTTTCCTGAAGGCCTCGAACGCGGCAGCGAACAATTCCCTGTCCGATCGAGGCGCGTTTTCCAATAGCTACCTGACGATCCGCGCCGATCCGCCTCGCGCGATCTCCCGGAGCTCCGAGGCCGTGACCTGCGACGTGTCGCCCCGCGTGGTCTGCACCAGGGCGCCGTGCGCCGTTCCACAGTCGACGGCGCACTGCAGATCGTCGCCGGACAGGAGGCTCCAGGCGAGGCCGCTGACGAAGCCGTCGCCCCCGCCCACGCGGTCCTCCACGATCAACCTCTCGTAGCGGGGCCCCTGGTAGAAACGCTTCTCGCCTGCGGCATAGAGGATAGCGGACCAGTTGTTCTCCGTGGCGCTCGTCACCTCGCGCAGCGTCGTGCCGATCGCCTTGAGCCCGGGAAACTCCCCGGCCAGCTTGCGGACCATCTCCCGGTACGACGCCACGGGCAGGTCGTCGAGCTTTTCCTCCACTCCCTCGACCCGGCGGCCGAGGGACTTCTGGAAATCCTCCTCATTGCCGAAGAGGCAGTCGATGAACGGGACCAGCGGCTCGGTGGCGCGGATCGCCTCGTCGCTGCTCCAGAGCTTCGACCGGAAGTTGAGATCGTACGAGACGAGCACCCCCGCCTTCCGGGCCGCCTCCACCGCCTCCCCGGCCACCGCCGCGGTGCCCGGCGACAGGGCGGTGAAGATCCCGCCCGTGTGGAACCAGCGCACACCCAGCTCCTCGAAGAGCTTCTCCCAGTCCACGTCGCCCGGCTTCAGAAGGCTCGTGGCGGCATGGCCGCGGTCGTAGATCGTGCGGCTGGGACGGATTCCCGTGCCCACCTCGGTGAAGTTCAATCCGATACGCGCCGCCCTGCCCACTCCGTCGAAGGGCAGGGTCACGGCATGGGAGAGATCGACTCCGGCCTGGCGCGCATGGTTCTCGATGATCCTTCCCACGGGATTGTCCACCAGTCCGCCAACCCAGGCTGTCCGCAGGCCGAGGCGCGAAAGGGCGCAGGCCACGTTGTACTCGCCGCCCCCCACCCAGACCTCGAGATTCGTGGCAAGCTCTATCCTCCCGTGCCCCGGAGGGGAAAGCCGGACCATGCACTCGCCCAGGCTCAGCAGGTCATAGCGGCTCTCGGACGCGGGCCGAAATGGAAAAAACATGGCAGACCTCCTTGATCCATCACCGATCGGAGAAAGGCATCCTCCGGCGAAAATTGGCGGTAAAACCCCTTTTTGCTTCCCATGGGGTCCGGCGCTATTTAAAACTATTAACTTGACCGTTGGAACAGGCATGAGCACGGTTCAACGGATCCGTGTTTAATTACGTGTAGTGGAGAACCGATGAAATCCATCAGGATATCGGTCGCGATCCTGCTGACGGTGGCCCTTTTCATCCAGACCAGGTACTTCGGGCCGAACCGGGAGTACACGGTGGAAGGCCGCTGCGGCGAGCTGACCGTGCAACACACCGCCCCGCGCAATCACAAGGGCGACGGTCCGGCGACTCTCGAGGTCGTGGTGGACGGCCCGGAAAGGGACGGGGCCGCGCTCCCGCTGAAAGTGCAAGGCAGAACCGAGGTTACGGACGATCCACAGCCGGGCTGGGACTACTATCCGGTCCACGAGATCAAGAAGAATGACGATGGCGGCACCTGCCTCGGCTTCGAGATCCCCCCGCTTCCCATTGGAACACGCTTCCTCTATCGCTTCGTCACCGGCAGCGAAGAGGAGAACCTTCGAATCATTCTCGCCCAAAAAGACGATAAACCGATGACCCTGAAGTACGAGGGCGAGGTGCCGGCCTGGGTGCTGATTCCCCATATCCTCTGCATGTTCATGGGGATCACCCTCCTCTTTCTGGCCCTTTTCGGCGCCGTCGACCTCGTTTGGAAACGAGCCGCACCGGACGCGGCCCGGCTCGCCTGGTGGGCCTGGGCTTTCATGTTCACCGGCGGGCTGCCCTTTGGCATTGCAATGAACTGGTACGTTTTCCGGGTGACCTGGGAAGCCGTGCCGTTTGGAGACGATATCACTGACAACAAGACCCAGGTAACCCTGATCTTCTGGGGACTGGCCTCGCTCGTTCTGAGCCGCAGACCGGGAAGGCACGCCGGGCTCTTCGCCCTGGCGGCGGGATTGCTGGCCATTGCCATGTACCTGATCCCCCACAGCCTCTGAGGCGGTTCCGGAAAAAGCACGATCAACAGATCAAGCAGGAGATTCGACACGTGGAAGAGAACGAAAAACAGATCGACGACACGAACGAAAACAATGTCCCTTCGGAAGTCGATGCCGCAGAGCCGCCAAGGGACACGAGCAAGAAGAGCGACGTGAAATGGATCGTCGCCGTCATCGTGGTCCTGGCCGTCGTGGTGGTGGGACTCCTCTACAAGCAGGGGTATCTCTCCTTCGGCGAGGAGGAGAAGGGGATCTCCGTCCTCGTCATCACCCTCGACGGAGTCCGGACAGACAGGCTCGGCTGCATCGGTTACGACCCCGACGTGACGCCCAACATCAACAAGCTGGCCAAGAGCGGATTCCTCTTCACGCAGTGTACGACCCCGACGCCCCAGTCGACGCCGGCCATGGCCTCGCTGATGACAGCCACCTATCCCTTCGTCAACGGTTTCCGGTTCAGCGGGACCAAACCGCTGGGGGCAGGGCACATCACTCTCGGCGAGATCCTGAGGAACAAGAACTACTCCACTGCCGGCCGCTTCGGATCACCCGACTTCTTCAAGCAGTGCCAGCTCGACCAGGGGCTCTTCGAGACCAACGTCTCCCTCTCGGGCGTTCCGGGGCAGGGAGGACCGGGAGGCCAGAGACAGCAGAACAGGCAGCCCGCTCCGAGCAACTTCAACGCCGAGGAGGTGGTGAACAGCGCCATCATCTGGCTCAGGGCGAGAAAGGACGAGCCCTTCTTCCTCTGGACCCACATCAACGACGCCAGCGCCCCTTCGATGCCTCCGGCCGGCTATGCCGAGAAATTCCCCAAGGATCCTTTCATGGGCGAGCTCGCCTTCGTGGATCACCAGGTGGGCAAGCTGCTCGACGAGCTCGACAGCCTCGGCCTGAGGGAGAAGACCCTCGTCGTCCTCACGTCCGGCTTCGGCGAATCTCTGGGCCAGCACAAGGAGACGGTGCACTCATGGTTCCTCTACGACTCGACGACGCGCGTCCCCCTGATCTTCTCCATGCCTGAACGGATCACCGGCGGCGGGACGAACGATGCCCAGGTGCGTCTGATCGATGTGGTCCCCACGATCCTCGACCTTATCGATGCGGAGCCGAAGACCGACATCCGGAACGCCAAGAGCCTGGTCTCCCTGATCGACGATCCGGCCGGCGACAGCCAGCTCTCGGCCTACAGCGAATCCCTGGTACCCTTCATCCAGCTCGATCCGAGCCTTGCGCCGCCCCGTTCGCTGCGCAAGGACGGCTGGAAGTACATCCAGGCCCCCACCCCCGAGCTCTACGACCTGAATAACGATCCGGCGGAGGCCAAGAACGTGGCTGCAGAGCACCCGGACCGCGTCGAGGCGATGCGGACCGAGATGTTCGAGCTCCTGATCGGTAAACCGGAGCTCCCGGATCCGGAAGAAGGCGAGGTGCTCGTCAGTCAGTCCGGCGATCTCAACGAGGTCGCCCTCCTGCGCATGAACGACAAGGACCCGAAGGACCACAAGGACGAGATCAACCTGTTCACCCAGGCGCAGCTGCTGATCGCGATAGGCAAGAGCGTCACGGCCGTGGACCATCTGCAGAAGCTGATCGAGATCAATCCGGATTTCGTCAATCCCCTGAAGACGTTGATGCAGCTGATGCAGCAGCAGGGTCGGACCGATGAGCTCGTTCCGATCCTGGAAAAGATCCTCGAGCAGCGGCCGGAACGGCACGACGCGCGGTTCACGCTGGCCACCCTTCTCGAGGGTTTCGGGGACCGCAAGGCAGCCATCGAGCAGCTGAAGATCCTCGAGCAGTACGAGATCGGCATCGACACGACGCTCGTGACGCTCGGCAACATGCTCCATGCCGAGGGCCTCCACGACGAGGCCGAGGCGCGCTTCAGGAAGCTCATCGAGAAGCACCCCGACGAACCCCGCCTGCATGTCATGCTGGTCGTTGTTCTCACCGATGCGGACAAGATCGAAGAGGCGGCCGGGTTCTACAGGGAGCAGCTCCAGAAGAAGCAGGGCGAAGAGAAGGAAGTGACTCTCCTCGATAGCTACAGGATGCTCGGCAAGGCTCTCGCCGATCAAGGACACTCGGTGCAGGCGATCAGGCACCTGGAGAAAGCCGTCGAGCTCGACCCCGAGTCGGCGATCACGCTCCTCACCCTCGGGATGATCCAGGCCAGGACCAACCTGCTGGACAAGGCGCTCGCCACGCTGACTCTCGCTGCGGAAAAAAATCCGACCAGCTCGGACATCGCCTTCAATCGGGCCAACGTGCTGAAGCAGATGCTGCGATACAGGGAAGCCGTCGACGTGCTGCGGAGCAGCCTCGAGACGACACCCGAGGGAAAGAACACCCTGATGCTCCTGGCCTGGATCCTGGCCACCTGCCCCGACGACTCCCTGAGGTCCGGTGCCGAGGCTCTCGAAATGGCCACCAAGGCCTGCGAGCTCTTCCAGAACAGGAGTGTCGAATCGCTCAACGCCCTGGCCGCGGCGTACGCCGAGACCGGCGACTTCGAGAAGGCCAAGAAGACGGCGGCGATGGCGATCCGCCAGGCCCAGGCCAGCCGGAACAGGGGCCTTGCGATGCAGATCAACAACCTCCTGAGGACCTGCTACGCAAACAACAAGCCTTTCCGGGATCAGAGCGCTGATACGAGCGGCGGAGATCAGTGACAGGGAGGCAAGGAGAATCGTTGAATCTGTCCCCGAGCCCGGCGGAGGGATGAGATCCCTCTTTGCGGTGTTCCGGAGAAGGGCACCGCTTGCAGCGGCCCTTGGCGTGGCTGTCGCGGCGGCGCTCGTCTACCTGCCGGCCCTCTCCAACGACTGGGTCAACTGGGACGATCACGAGGAGATCCTGAACAACGCTCTCGTCCACTCCCTGTCGTGGCCATCGATCAAGGAGATGTGCACGAATCCGGTGAACGGGAACACGATTCCTCTCACCTGGCTCTCCCATGCCGCGGTCTGGTCCCTCTGGAACGACGATGCCGGGGCGCACCACGCGACGAACCTCGTTCTCCACGCCGCGAACTGCCTGCTGGCCTTCTATTTCTTCTACACCCTTCTCGGTCTGTCGCGGCGATGGCATGGCGAGTCTGGCGCCGCCCCTCCCGTTCGTCTCGTCGACATCGGCGTGGCATCGGCCGCAGCGCTCCTCTGGGCGATCCATCCGCAGCACGTCGAGTCAGTGGCCTGGGTGACGGAGCGCAAGGACCTCCTGAGCACGTTCTTCTTCCTGCTCTCCATTCTCTGCTATCTCAGGTACGCCTCATCGGAACGACGGGTCTGGTGGCGGCTCTGGCCGACCTTCCTCTTCTTCGTTCTGTCCCTCCTGTCCAAGCCGATGGCCGTGACCCTGCCGGTGGTCTTCCTGATCTTCGACTGGTGGCCCCTCGGCCGGTTCAAGCCGGACCTCTTCCGCCTGCGCGGTTTCCGTGCCGGCCTGCTGCTCGAGAAGATCCCCTTTCTTCTTGTCTCGGTACTCTGCGGCCTTCTGGCCATCCATTCGCAGGATTCGGGCGTGATGCCCCTGAGCCGGATCCCCCTCGACTATCGTGTGATGAACGCCTTCCATTCCATCGTGTTCTATTTGCAGAAGATGGTCTGGCCCGCCGGCCTCGCGCCCGTCTATCCGATCACCGATCCGGCCGCCGCGGCCTATTGCCTGGCCAACCTGGTTTCCCTCGTCATGGTCGTTCTCTTCACGGTGGCGGCTTTCTCTCCCTGGGGTCGGAAGCGGCCCTCGATCCCGGCGTCGTGGCTCTTCTACCTCGTGACGCTGGCCCCGGTGCTCGGCATCCTCCAGGTGGGCCGCCAGGCAGCGGCGGACAGGTACACCTACATCCCCCTGCTGAGCATCTGCCTGCTCGTTGCCGGCAAGCTCACCGCCCTGGAGGCGAACCTCGAGCGGAAGAGTTGCCTGATGAAGAAGGTGAAGCCCGTCCCCCTCTTCTATGCCGCCTGCCTGGTGGCGCTGGGATGTCTCTGCGTGAACCAGATCAAGGTCTGGAAGGACTCCGTTGCCCTCTGGGAACACCAGGTCGCCCTCTATCCCGACGAGGCGGCCGTGGCCCACGCGAACCTGGGCGGAGCCTACATGACCGCCGGCAGGCTCGACGAGGCGATTGCCGCCTACAGAAAATCTCTCCGGATCCTGGAAGCGGAGAGGCCGCTCGCCGATCCCGCTGCCGAAAAAGCGGAGCCCAGAAAGGTGCTGGTCAACAAGGAGGAAGGCATGGTCCATTCCTACCTGGGCCTGGCGCTGATCGAGAAGAGCCTCGAGGATAAAGGCGGCGTCGAGGCAAGGAGGCTCAAGGAGGAGGCTGCCGTCGAGTTCCAGAAGGCGCTGACCTTCGACCCGAACGATCTTGCCTCGCTCTACCACTACGGCGTCCACCTGAAGGACGCCAGGAGACCCCAGGAGGCGGAGAAGATCTTTCGCAGGGGGCTGTCGCTGAAACCGGACAGCGCCGAGTTCGCGGCGGAGCTGGCCGCCGTCTGCTTCAGGCAGAGAAAGATCCCGGAAGCGCTGGCCGCTGTCCGGCAGGCCATCGCGTTGAGCCAGCCGAATCCCGAGCTCTACCTCCTCGAGGGCGAAGCGCTCGAGGTGTCGGGGAACGCGGCCGATGCCGTCCGCTCGTACCAGAAGGCGCTCGCGATCGAGGGCGACCTGCCTCTCAGGCTGAGGCAGGTTCTCGAGAACAACCTCGCCCGGGCCAGAAGGCGGCTCCAGCAGTGACGGGGCAGGGGCGGGCCGAAAAGGGTGTTCGCTGGAAAGACCTCGCGGCCTTGCTGCTTCTGCTGCTCCTCTTCTTCGCGGCCCGCTGGCCTTTCCGGGAAATGGCGCTGATCCGCGACGAGGGTGAGCTGGCCCTCATGGGCCAGCAGATCAGTGAGGGCGCCGTTCCCTATCGGGACATCTACAACCAGAAGACGCCCTTTGCCTTCTATTTCATGGCAGCCGTTCATCGTGCGGCAGGGACCGATCCGGCGGCCGTCCGCGTCGCCTCCACGGTCTACGGCCTGTTCACCCTTGCGGCGGTTTATCTTCTGACGCGCAGACTCTTCGGACGCAGCGCCGCTTTCTGGGGCAGCCTCGTCTTCACCATGATGACCTTCGATCAGTGCGGATTCCGCCACCAGGCGAGCACCGAGTACTTCATGCTGCTCTGGATCGCCTCGGCAGCGTTGCTCTGGGATGCGGCGCGCCGCAGGACCTGGCTGGCCCTGCCGGCCGGTGCGGCTGCCGGCCTCGCCTTCCTCACCAAGCAGACCGGCCTGGTGCTCATCCTCTTCCTTATCGCTCAGGCGATCCTCGGAAGGAGGTTCGGCAGGACGCGACGGCCGGACTCTTCGCGGGCCGCGATGAAGACGGCCGGGCTGGGACTCCTCGGCTTCGCCGCAATGCTTGGCGGAACCCTGATCTACCTCGCCTCCCGGCAGGCTCTCGACGCCTTCATCGAATGCACGTGGACCAACAACGTGCAGTATGTGACCTGGAGCCATGAGAGGCACGAAGGGATCGCCGCCTTCCTCGGCGACGTGATGCGATCGGCCGTGAGATGGGACCTGGGATTCTGGATCCTGGGAACCGTCTTTCTCCTCTACCTGGGAATCAGGGGAGAGCGGGGCCGGTCGCTCTGGCTCCTCCTGGCGCTCCTGGCCGGCGCGGCCCTGGCGGCCGGGAATCCCCACTCCCACTATTTCGTGCCCTTGATCGTCCCTCTGGCGATCGGCAGCGGCGCCGCCGTCGCCGCGATGATCCGGCGGATCGCCTCGCCCTCGACGAAACGGGCGGCCCGTGTCCTGCTCGCCCTCCTTCTCGCGGCGCCCTGGATCCAGCCGCTGGCGCACGCCTGCGAATTCCTACTGATGAGCAGATCCGAGTTCACGAAGGAGCTCGAATCGCTGCCTCCCTTCGGCGCAGCCAAGGAAGCGGCGCGCTACCTGGCCGAGCGGACCGAACGGGGCGAGGAGATCGTGATCATCGGATCGGAGCCGGAGATCTACTACCTGGCCGAACGCCCCCCCGGCACGCGCCTCGTCTTCACCTATCCCCTCACCGGCCCCTACAGTTATGCCGCCTCCCTGCGGCGCGAGCTCCTGGATGACATCGAGAAGAAGCGGCCGCGCTACGTGCTCGTGGTGCAGCAGGAATCGTCGCTGAGCCGGTCGGGCCGCGGGGCTCTCGAGCTGATTACCCAGGCGACCCCGATCCTCGACCGTCTCTACGTGCTGGAGGCCGTTCTCTCCATCGAGACGGGCCGCGTGCTGAAAGGCCTTCCCCGGGGACCGTGCCTGCTCGTCTGCCGCCGCGGAAAGGAGTGATTCGCCGCAATCACCGGACGAAGTAGGTGAGAAGGATGCAGGCTGCCAGGGTGCAGAACCAGGCGTAGAGGACCCCTCGCACGGCCTTGCACCAGCGGCATTCGCCGAACCGTTTCCCAAGGTCGATCCCCCAGGCGAAGAAGAGGGAGAAGGGCAGGAGGAGCGGCAGCGCGTAGAACGCCTTCGACTGGGCATAGAAGGGAAGCTTGAAGGTGAGGAAGATCACGCCGAATCCCAGGGTGAATGTCGAGCCCAGAATCACGAGCCACCGGAGATCGACCGTCCTGATCGACTTCCAGACCGCCGCGACGAGACCGCAGAGAGCCAGCAGACAGGCGGGAACGGCCAGCAGGTAGCCGGCGGCCATCGCTCCGTAATCCCATGACGGCCGCCCCTCGCGCGAGGCGATTCCCCCGCAGAAGCTGTCGCCCCAGAAGGTCGAGTAGATCGAGTCGAAGAAGGAGTAGAAGCCGGCATAGATCGGATGAAGGAAAACCTCGCCGAACTGCATGTAATACCGGCTCGTGTGAAAGCCGGGATCCTGCCACCAGACGTGCCCCGATTCGGGATTCCAGTTACCCACGATGGGATTGCCGAAATGCACCCAGTTGCGCCAGTAGAACCAGCCGGCCAGGCCGAGAGCCACGACGACGAAGCTGCCGAGGAGCAGGGCCGCCCGTCCCGCGCCGACCGACCTGTCGGTGACGAGACGCCAGAGCAGCAGCAGGCAGAGGATCGGCAGCACCGAGATCACGGTGAACTTGGCCAGGAGGGCCAGGCCGACGACGAGGCCGAGACAGCAGAATCCGGCCAGGCCGCGCTTCTTTTGCGTCAGCAGCCTCAGGGTAAGCACGATCGACAGGCAGACGAGAAAGGTGGAAAGCGCCTCGTTGGAGATGTAGTGCGAGATGTAGAGGTTCATCGGGATGACAGCCGCCATGGCCGCGGCCATCATCTGGGGCCCGGGCCTGCCGGGAAAGAGGATCCTGGCGGCCCAGAATGCCAGCAGGATCTGCCCCGCCCCGCAGAGGAAGGCGATCAGCCTGATCGACACGATCACGCCGCTCTCGGGAAGGAAGAGGCTGGTCGCCTTGAAGATGCCGGCTGCGGCGAGGTAGTAGAGCGGGGGCTGGTACATCTCCCACCCATCGGACGCCAGGGGCAGGGTGCCCTTGTTCACCAGGTGGTCGACGTACTCGATGTGGGACGGCGCATCGAATCCCAGGGCCGGCGAGAACTTCTCCGTCTTCAGGACCGCGTTGTTCACGAAGAGAACGGCCCAGAGTGCGATGCAGATCACGAGAACCGGACCGGGCGTCAAGGCCGGCAGACGGTTGGTGAAGAACGCGGTCAGGAACAGGAGAAGGAAGACGCCGAAGAGGGCGAGCACCAGGGGGAGCTTCTCGACGAACGCCGCGACCGGCTCGGGCCCGTCCTCGCAGAAGGGATGAAGGCGGCAGTCGTCCGCAACGGCGGCCGCGGCCGGCGGCCGGGCGCGGAGGGAGACCTGCCACGACCTGTCCGTTCTCAGCTCCTCCCCGAGTCCGCTCGAGAAGAGCCAGAGCGCCGGCGGCCCGAGCTTGTTCCGTACCTGCACCGTCAGGCGATTCTCACCCTTCTTCAGGAATCCCGAAAGGTCGGCTGTCCCGATATCCTTCCATCCGGCATCGGGCACGTACGCGGGCAGGACCTCTCGCCCGTTAACCCGGATGCGGCACTCCTTGAAGGCGCGGAAATGCAGGCTCGCCTGCGGGGGAGCACCCGCCACGTGAAACGACCTGCTGAAGAGGGCTTCGAGGCCGGACTGCCCCACTCCCTTGGCCACCGTGTCCGGAGGCCGGGGATAGACGATCCACTCGGCTCTCTCGTCTTGGGGCAGGAAGGGGATCTCGGGATCGTGAAGAACGCGGCAGATCAGGTAGGCGAATGTCCCGGCCAGGCCGACGATGATCAACCCGATCAGGATGAACCGCTGAATCGAGCTGTCCGATCGTCCGGCCACGCTTTCTCCCTCATCGCGTCAGGAGGCAGTCCAGATACCCTTCAGAGAACGGAGGCGACTGTTTCGCCCGGTTCAGGAAACATGGATATGCGGACCCTTCAGGGTCTCGAGAGGAACGGCGCGGCCGATGATCCGGGCGACCCCGTCCCCTCCGTCATGAAGCCTCTTCAACGTTTCATCGGCCTTTTCCGCAGCCACGGTGAAGAGCAGTCCGCCCGAGGTCTGGGCATCGAAGAGGATCTTCGCCAGGTTCTCGTTCACGCTCTCCCCGATCGTCACCCGGCCCTCGAGATATTCGGCGTTCTTCCCCGAGCCGCCGGGATAGAAACCCTGATCGATGTAGCCCGACGTGCCGTCGAGAACGGGCACCGACGCCGCCTCCACCTCGAAGCCGACCCCCGATCCGGCGGCCATCTCGAAGAGGTGCCCCAGGAGCCCGAAGCCGGTCACGTCCGTGCCCGCGCCGGCCTCCATGATCGTCATCACCTCAGCGGCCGAGGCGTTCAGCCGCTCCATCACGGCCACCACGCTGTCATAGGAGGCGCTGTCCAGGACCTTGCCCTTGGCCGCGGTGGTGAGGATCCCCGACCCGAGCGGCTTGGTGAGAAGAACGACCTCGCCGGCCCGGACGGTGCTGTTCCGGATCACGCGGCCCGGTTCGCAGATCCCGGTGACGGAAAGGCCGTAGAGGACCTGGGAGTTGTCCATGGTATGTCCGCCCAGGAGAAGGGCGCCCGCTTCACGGATCTTTTCCTCCGCTCCCCTGAGGACCTCGGCGAGCACGTCGACTCCGAGCTTCTTCGCCGGCCAGCCGACGACGTTCATCACGGCAACGGGCTTCGCACCCATGGCGTAGACGTCGCTGAGGGAGTTGGCGGCCACGATCCGGCCGTAGATCCGCGGTTCGTCCACCACGGGAGGAAAGAAGTCCACCGTCTGGACGATGGCCGTACCGTCCTCGTGAACGAACACGCCGGCGTCGTCCGACGTCTCGGGCCCCACCAGAAGCCTCTCGTCCTTGCTGAGACCAAGGTTCTCGATCAGTTCCGCCACCATGGCGGGAGGTAGCTTGGCCGCTCACCCGGCGCAGGCGGCATACTGCGTCAGCTCCGGCCTGTCGGCCAGGTTCATCGGCCGCGACGGCTCCGCCGATGCCGCTTCCTTCCCCTTGGCGATCTCGGCCATGCAGGCCACCATGGTGTTCGTCTTGCGATGGAAGTCGAGGCATTCGAGGCAGTTGCCGTGACGCGAGCACTGGAGCTGGCAGGGGCAGTCAAGGTTTTCAGAACATCTTTCGGTCATTGTCGCGTCGTTTTCCTCTCAAGGTTCAAACCTTGATATTGTACCTTCTCATAGCCACAACCGCCAGCAGGACAATTGCCAGAATACCTGCTGCTGCCACGGCAATGCCGACTCCCACCCCTGCGGATTCCTCCTCCTCGTCGACCGATTCCGCCACTGCCTCCACAATCTCTTCTCGTGCAGTGGGTTGCGGCATCACAAGGCTGTAGGCGCGGAGCCAGTCCTTCGGGTTGAGCCGCCTGTAGAGGCGCGACTCCCTCTCGAAGGAATCCGCCTCCTCGATCCGGCCGAGGGCCCGGCAGTTGATCGACTGCATGTGCACGACCAGGTAGTGGCCCCGGAAATACTCCATGATGTCGTCCAGAAGCTCGGCCGAGGCGGCGTGGTCGCCGTTGGCCTGCACGATCCGGGCCTTGATGACCACATCCTCCAGCTCGGGCATCTCGATCCCGTCGACCCGGGATCCGATGATCCGGAGCGCCTCGTCCATCGCCTCGGCCGCCGCGCCGGGCTCGTTCTTCCACTTATCGAGAATCAGCGCGTGAAACATATGGGGCAAGGCCGCCTCGGGGTCGTCGTCGCTCCATTTCACGAAGATCTCCTCGGCCATGTCGACCTCCCCGAGATGGAGGTAGCAGTTGGCCGCTCCCACGCAGAACCTCTCGAAGGCCGGATTGTTCGCCACCGTCTCCTCGTAGAGGACGAGAGCCTCCCGCGTCTTTCCCATCTCCAGGAGAAGATCCGCCCTGTCGCAGAGGAAGGCGAGCTTGCCGCCCATGTACCGCTCCAGCAGCATGCACTGCTCGAGGGCCTTCTCGATCTCGCCCTTCTCCCGGAAGATCGAGAGGAGCGTTTCGCGAAGCTCCCTCTCCACGGGGCCGTACTGCTCCTCCCCCCACTCCTTGCTCTCGATCTTCTCCTTCAGAAGGGTGTCGGCCTCGAGCAGGATCTTAAGGGCCTCGTCCGATTCGCCGAGCATGTAGCGGCAGATGCCGATCTCGCTCCGCACCTCCGGGTGGCCCGGCGCAAGGGATTCGGCCTTCTCCAGGTCATTCAACGCGTCGTCGTAGAGCTCGAGCGCCCGGAACGACGAACCCCGCGCCCGGAGCGCCTCCACGTTGTTCGGATCCTCCTCCAGCTGGGCGTTGTATCCCGCCAGCGCCTGCAGTGACGGATCGTGGGCAGCCGCCTCCCCCGGCACGTTCGCGACGAGGAGCAGGGCGAGGAGGATGCCCCGGCTGCAGAGGAGTGCTTGAAACCGATTGGCCTTGGCCATTTAAATGAATCCGGAGCCGGCTACAATGAACGAGGGTTTCGGAACAAACTTCCGTCCCTCTCGGAGCAACATGAAACGGATTCTACAAAAATCCTTGCTCGACACCCATCGGGCTGCCGGGAAGTTCGCGGCGGCGGCCGCACTCTTCCTTGCCGTTCTGGCGCCCGTGGCAGCGCTCTCCTGCCGGGAGGCCGACATCGACGGGCCGGCTCTCCTGGCCGAGTTCAAGAGGATACACAGTAACATATACAATATCTACGGAATCAAGGAGGGGGGGGAAATCTACGACACCCTGGCGGCGAGCTGCCGGGGCAAGGAACTGGAGCGGCAGGTCCTCGAGTACATCAAGTGCCTCAAGGTGCAGAAGGAGATGAAGACCTTCATCACGATCAAGGATGTGGAGTACAACGACGTGCGTCTCGAGGACGTCCGTGATGGCGAAGCCGAGATCTTCTGCAAGTGGATCGTGATCGGACTTGTCCGCCACCCCACCCACATCCACCGAAAGGTCAACCTGAACGAGGCGGTCTACCGCGTGGCTCTGGGAAACGGGAAGGGACCGCGGATCACGGGATACGACCTCCTGACAAACCAGGCGGTGGAGGTGATGCGGCGATGATCGAGATACGCGATCTCAGATTCGCCTACCCGGACAGGGCCTTCTCCCTGGCCGTCGATTCGCTGAAGATCGAGGAGGGCGAACGGTTTCGCGTGAGCGGACCGTCGGGCTCGGGCAAGACCACGCTGATCAACATCATCTCCGGGATCCTCAAGCCCGACTCGGGCCTCGTCCGCGTGGGGGGCAGGGAGATCACGAGGCGCAACGACAGGGAGATCCGGCGCTTCCGCCTCGAGAGGATGGGTTTCATCTTCCAGAACTTCGACCTTCTCGAGTACCTGACCGTGGAGCAGAACATCCTGCTTCCCCTGATCGTAGCGGGGCGCAAGCCCGACGCGGCAACGCGGGAGAGGCTCGGGAGCCTGATCGAGGCCGTGGGGCTTGCGGGGAAGCGGCGCTCCCATCCGGGACGGCTCTCCCAGGGCGAGAGGCAGCGGGCCGCGATCTGCCGCGCCGTGATCAACGATCCCTGCCTCCTCATCGCCGACGAGCCCACGGCAAGCCTGGACAGGAAGAACGCCGAGCGGTTCATCGAGCTGGTGAGCCGGGTCCTCGAGCAGACTGGGGCCACCTTCCTCATGGTGACCCACGACACGTCCTGTGCCGGATTCTTCGACCGGCACCTCGACATGGAGTCGCTGGAAAGCAACGGCAAAGGGGAAGCGCATGTTTAAGCTCGCCCTCTGCCACCTGAAGTTTCACAAGCTCCTCACGGCCGTTCTGATCTTCGGTCTCACGGTGACGTTCTTTCTTCCCCTCGGCACCTGGCTCGTCTCGGGCATGCTGAAGGAGAGCATGACCGGCCGGGCCGACGCCACACCCCTTCTCATCGGAAGCAAGGGGAGCCCCTTCCTCCTGACCCTCGACTCGATCTACTTCAAGACCGGGATCAACGATCCGATCTCGGCGGGAACGCTGCGGCGCTTCAGGGAGAGGTGCAAGGGGCGGGTCATCCCGCTGCACACGAGGCACAGCGTGAAAGGCGTCCCCGTGGTGGGCACGTCGTACCCCTACTTCGGTTTCCGCAACCTCGAGGCGGCGGCGGGCCGGCTTCCCGCCATGCTGGGCGAGGCGGTGGCCGGAAGTGCGGCGGCGAGGAAGCTGCGGATCGAGCCGGGCGACGGCGTGGTGTCTGACTGCGAGAGCCTCTACGACATCTCGGCCGAGTATCCCCTCAAGTTGCGGATCACCGGCGTGCTGGCCCGGACCGGGACGCCCGACGACAACGTGATCTTCACCGACGTGAAGACGGCGTGGATCATGGACGGGATCGGCCACGGCCACGAGAGCGCGATCCCCGTCGACCCGGAGGAGGACGACACGATCATCTTCATCGAGGCGAGCGAGGTGAAGTACAACAGCCGCCTGAAGAAGTACAA
>CAYZWU010000012.1:106141-126137 GCA_964482235.1 uncultured Phycisphaerales bacterium | reverse complement strand
AGACCATTTTAGGTACTGCGCCGGGAGGCTGGCCTTCTCATTTCATCTTTACAACCCTCTGAAGGACCCCGCAACTCCGATTGGATGTGTTGGTGTCATGAAATGGGTTGTTTCGTCCCGTTACCGCGCCTGTCCTGGCCCATGCGATTTCCGCCACCTGGACGCAAGCGCTACGGCGATGCTGAACCGGCGCAATCTTCCGCCATGTTCGTGATGGGGCGGGCTCAGTACCGAATTTTCCGATCACCGTCCTGCAGCCTTTTTATCGTCGCGAGGTCTGAGTCTTTCCCAAGCGAAACCTGCCCCGATCAGACTTCCCAGGATCCCGCTGATTGCGAATATTCCTGTGAAAGAATAGCGATCCACGATTTCGGAAAGGGCAATTGCAGGGATCCAGTGGAACAGAAGGATAACTGCGGCAGTGGATCCCAATGAAATCAAACAAAGAGAAATGAGGCTGGCGCTGCGATTCTGAAGCCAGAAGATGGCCCATGTCAGAAGGACGGAGAAAAGCGCAGTAGGAACACAGGTAAGAAATGTAATGAAATAGAGAGATAGATAGACAGTTGAAAGCAGCTTGCCCGGCGGGTAGTCGGCCATGATCGAAAATTGAATGGCGCCCAGGGCCGATCTCGATACTTGAGTGGCGAGAAAGACAATAATCAGGGTCGTGAGGTAACCAGGTTGGGTATGGCTATTCCTTTGTGATCTGGTCATCGATTCTCTCATTCCATTGCTGAAGAGAACGAGTCCCAATCAAGCACGACACTGAATCCGCGGCAAGCGGCGGAGATTGCGCGGGCTCGGTATCCCCCTCTTCTTTCCCCTGAAGAATACGCCTTCCAATCGGCGTTGAGTGCCCCGTTGCGGATCCCGGACGTCGCGAAGACGCTCCTTTAGGGATCCGCAACGGGGCACCCAACGCCGACCGGAAGCCAGCCTCAATAACCTTTCCTCTGAATCCGCCGGCCAAGGACGATCTCCACTTCCTCCTCCTTGCCGCTTCCGGAGCGGATCACCTTGACCGTCGCTGTCTGTCCGGGACGGCACTTAGCCAGCACGGCGCGGAAGGCGGCCTGATCCTCGATCGTCTTGCCGTTGATCGCAACGATCACGTCGAGGGTCTTCAGGCCGAACATCCAGGCCGCTCCGCCGGGGAAGACGCGGTCGAGTTCCACGCCGACGCCGGAGTCGGGATCCTCGAGCGCCACGCCGAGAACGGCGGGGCCGTTAAGGCTTTCTTCCAGCTCGGTGAGGAATGCCTCGATTCTGCCGGCCAGGCTGCTCTTCAGACCGGCTTCGCGCGCCGTTTTTCTCAGGTCGCCGATGATCTGTCCGGCCTTCTTCCTCCCCAGGACGCTGCCGCTCGCCTCGATCTGGTCCATGAGAGTGCCGGCCCGGGAGTTGAGGCTCCCATAAGCCCGGCGCGACTTCTCTATCCTGGCAGCCTGCTTCTTCTTCATGGATGCGATGACTGTCAGGCTTGAGCCGCGAAGCTCGTCGCTGTCATCGTACGCCTCGGCAATCTCGTGGAAGGAGAGGAAGCCGTCGTAGAACTCGTAGTCCGTTTCGGGATTCCCCATGAGCGCGCAGGCTTGCTCGAACTTCTTCCCGGCTTCGCTTGCCGTTATTATCGGCATCGTGTGCTCCTCGAGCAGCCTCTTTGCCTGGGAGGCTGCATGCGTTTCCGGATACCGGGCGATGATCGTCATCAGCGCCAGGCGGAACTCGATGAAAATCCTGGCCCGCCGGCTTGCGGTCTTCTCGTCCTCCACCTCGAAGTAATCGAGGTTATAGGTGTAATGGCCGGCCGGCGGCAGCTTCCGGAAAGCGGCCCCGGCGCTGTCGAGCTCCGCGGCGGCCTTGACGGCATGGGGAAAGAGGGGATCGGACTCCAGCTCCTCGAGAAGCGCCTTCGCCTCTTGACCGAGCTGATCGCCCGCGAAGATAGCGGCCGCCTCCTTGGCGACCCGGTGCGCTGCTACGAGGTCGGGAAGCTCTTCCCGCGCTCTCTCCAGCCTGGCCAGGGCGAACCGTTCCGCGTGGGCCGCCAGCGCGGTGGCCTCGGCCTTCTTGCCGGGATCGCCGTCCTTCGACGACGCGAGGCGACGGATGTCTGGCAGGCAGGCGCCCAGCAGGGTCGGCTTCTCCATGATCTCGGCGGCCAGGCCGGCGAGCTTCTCGTACGGCCCGCCCACGAGATAGTGGGGCGCCGCGGCCACGGCACCGGCGATCGCCTCCTCCATGCCGGGGAGGTTGTGGGCGAAGATCCTCTTGCCCCTGTGATCGAAGACGGCGGCCCAGGGGAGATAGGCCACCGGCGTCTCGCAGATCCAGGCGTTGTCAAAGACGGGAAAATCCGGCTTCAGCCTCTCGCAGACGTGAACGATGTTCTCCTTCCGGATCAGGGGGCGGCGCGTCGTCTGGATGCCCACCACCTGGACGCCCAGCCTGCCGTACTTCTCCTTGATCCGGTTCATGACCGGGAAACTCCCGGTGGAGATCGGTCATGTGATGCCCCAGATGAAAAAGACGGAGACCCGTCCCTGGCAGTCGTCCTCGATGACCGGATCTCCGTAGACCTGCTCCCCGAAGAGAACCTCGTCCAGATCCGTAGCTTCCTCCTGGGCCGGGGCCGGCGCGCAGTAGAGGGCGACAGCGCACAGGACTGCTGCTGCAAGAAATCTTCCTCTTGTTCTCATTTTTCTTCTTCCTGATAAAGGAGATAAGGTCGCCAAGAGCGCACCGGTTGCAGTGTGTATAACCTTCGAGGCGATCTCACCGCGTGATCGGGTTTCTCGTCACCCTTTTTTTAATAGCACATCCTGCCGGTACGGTTACATATCGAGCAAGGTCTCCATCTCATCCAGCGTGGCATCGAGAAGGGCGGCCGCGTCGCGGATCACGTCGGACCTGGTCATGTCGGCCCCGGCCCGGCGCAGAAGCTCGACGGGCGGCAGCGAGCAGCCTCCCTTCAGCATCTCGAAGTATCGCTCCCTGGCCGGCGCCCCCTCCTCCAGCACGCCGGTGGCCAGCGAGATGCCGGCCGAAAGCCCGGTGGCATAGGTGAAGACGTAGAACTTCCAGTAGAAGTGGGGAATGTAGGCCCACTCGATGGCGTCGTCTGGCCCGATCGTGTAGTCGTCGCCGTAGTAGCGCCGGATCAGGCCGATGTAGGTCTTGCTGAGGCAGTCGGCTGTCAGCGATTCGCCGGCTTCGTGCTTTTCGTGGATCGTCTTCTCGAACTCGGCGAAGAGCGTCTGCCTGTAGATCGTGGTGCGGATCGTCTCGGCCAGCTGGTTGAGGATGTAGAGCTTCTCCCCGGTGTCCTTGGCGTTGTCGGCCAGGTAGCGCGCCAGCAGCGTCTCGTTGAACGTGGAGGCGATCTCGGCGATGAAGGAGACGTAGCGGCTGCAGGCCGGAAGCTGGCTCTGCATGGAGAAGTGGCTGTGCAGCGCATGGCCGAACTCGTGCGCCAGGGTGGACGCATCGTCCAGGGTGTCGAGGTAGTTCATCATGACGAAGGGGTGCCGGCCGTAGGTGGAGGCCGAGAAGGCGCCGCTCTCCTTGTTCTTGCAGGGATAGAGGTCGATCCAGCCGTTGTCCGGATCGAGGCCCGTGGCCAGGACGGCGAGATACTCCGGTCCGAGGGGGGCCATGGCGCGGAGTATCAGGTTCCTGGCCTCCTCGAAGGAGATCTCCCTCTCCGAGCCGGCCACCATGGGCACGTAGAGGTCGAAGAGGCGGAGCTCGTCCACCTGCATGATCTTCTTGCGCAGGGCCATGTACCTGTGAAGAGGTTTCAGGTTGTCGTTGATGGTGTCCACCAGGTTCTCGTAGACCGCCGTGTCGATGTTGTCCTTGCCGAGGTAGGCCTCGATCGCGCTGTCGTAGCCTCGCGCCCGGGCGAGAAAGGAGTTGAAGGCCACCTGCCCGGCCAGCGTGGCGGCAAGGACGTGCCGGTTCGCCTTCAGCGTCCCGAAGAAGGCGTCCACGGCGGCGCGGCGCACGCCGCGCTCGGACGAGCCGCGGTACCTGCCGTAGTTCGACAGTGAAAGCTGGATCATGTCGCCCTCCTCGTCCTCGATCTCGGGGAACTCCAGGTCCGCCATCATCCCGGAAAAGGCCTTCTCCGCATGGGAGGGGATCTCGTTGAGGTCGATCTCGGCGAAGAGGTTGTCGCCGGCCAGGGCGAGGATCCGCTCTCCCTCGGGCGACAGGATGATGCCGCGCCTGCGGCGGAGGTCCTCGATGTACGGCTTGTAGGCGGCAAGGCCGGGGATCTTCGCGTAGGCGCCAGACAGCGTGCCCTCATCTAGGTTCATCAGCTCCTCGCGGATGAAGCGGGCCGATTCCATCAGGCCGTCCATCACCGCGACACCCTTGTCGAGGGCCGCCTGCGTCCCGGGCGACAGGGTGTCCAGGGTGTGCTCGAGGTTGGCGTAGAGGGAGACGCGGTTGGCCGTACCGTGCAGGCCGAAGTAGAGGCTCAGGCAGCGGAAGAGCTGATCGGGATCGTTCAGCTTCCCCCTGAAATACTCGAGATCATTCGCCTCTGCGGCAACCCGGGCCGCCGCCTTCTCCCACGCTTCGTCGTCAGGGAAGAGGTGGTCGAGGTCCCACTTGAATCGATCGGGGATCTGCGACCGGTCCATGCCGGCGTCAGGCTTGAAACGGCCTTCACCGGCAATCCGATCCTGCGCCGCCGCTGCCTGGTCCGCCTCCGGAGTTGTTCCGCAAGCCGTTGCCAGAAGGATTGTCGCTGCGAGAAGAAGTAGAAGGTTTGAGCTCGTTTTCATCATGGCCTCCGTCTTGTCGTTTTTTCTTTTTCTGAAGGGAGCCGAATCCGATGGCGTCCTTTCCGAACCGCGCCACGATCCTGTCCTTGGCTTCCATCAGCTGTTTCTTTTTCGAGCGGCTGTTTTCGAAGAGGTCGAGCTGGCCGCCCCGCTCCAACCCCGAGATGCCGATCCCGATGAGCCGCACAGGGGAATCGGCGTATCCGCTTTTCTCGAAGAGCGCCCAGCCGGTCTTGAAGATCTCGTCGTCCAGCGAGGTGGCCCGGTCGAGGGTCCGGCTGCGCGTGTGCGTCTCGAATCCTTGAAGACGGATCTTGACGTGGACGCTGCGGCCCGTCACGCCCTCGCGCCGCGCGATACTGCCCACCTCGGCCGCCTGGGCGAGCATCGTCCTGCGAAGGATCTCCCTGTCCGTCACGTCCTCGTTGAAGGTGACCTCCTTGGAGATCGATTTGCGCTCGCCGCCCCGGCCAACCCTGTCCGACGCGATGCCGCGCGACTGGCGATGGAGCGATTCGCCCGTCGAGGCGCCGAAGAACCGGACCAGTTCATCCCGCGATCGCCGGCGCAGTTCCTTCACCGTGGCGATGCCAGCCTTCTCGAGCTTGCGAAGCAGAACCCGTCCCACGCCGCGCAGCCGGGATACGGGCAGGGGGGCGAGGAAGTCGAGCACCTCGCCGGGCGCCACGACGGTGAGGCCGTCGGGCTTGTCGAAGTCCGAGGCGATCTTGGCGACCAGGCGGTTCGGCCCGATGCCGACCGAACAGGTGAGCCCTGTTGCCTCGAGCACCACCTTCTTGGTTTTTCGGCCCAGGACCGCCGCGCTGCCGGAGAGCTCCTCGAGCCCGGTGAGGTCCACGAACGCCTCGTCCACGGAGATCGGCTCCACCACGGGCGAGATCCGCGCCAGCGCCTTCATCACCTGGCGCGAGACCTCGGCGTAGCGCTTCATCCTGGGGCGCAGGTAGACGCCGTGGGGGCAGAGGCGATAGGCCCTGGCGATCGGCATGGCCGAGCCGAGGCCAAACTTGCGGGCCTCGTAGCTGCAGGTGGAGACAACGCCGCGGGAGCCGGGTCTCGCTCCCACGATCACCGGCTTGCCTGCAAGGCGCGGATCGTCGAGCATCTCGATGGCGGCAAAGAAGGCATCCATGTCCACGTGCATGATGGTGCGGGCTACGCGTTTCTTGTCTGCCATGATCTCGCCTCTGCCGGAAACACGCCGAATGTCCGGACTCGCCCGGATCTTGTCAACGAAAAAGAGGGGCTGCCGGACCGGTCCGGGGCGGATGCGCGCCGCGATCGGGGCCCCCATTCCCGAATAATGCTTTGAAGGCGAATTTGATCGGGCATATAGTCGTGGGTCGGTGCTGGGATACGAGATAACGGCGTTCTGTTCCGGGTGAGCCCGTCGATGGAGCCATGCCTTCTTTTCCGGGAGTGTTGATCATGAGAAGGGTGCTGTCCTGCCTCTTTCTAACCGTCCTGCCCTGCTGCGCACTCGCGGCCGCCCCCCAGGAGATGCCGACACCGGAGAGCGTGATCGGATTCGAGCCCGGCACGGACATGAAGCTCGCGGACTGGCCCATGATCCGGCAATACTTCGACGCCCTCGACAGGGCCACGGACCGCGTCGCCCTGGAGAAGATCGGAAAGAGCACCCTGGGGAAGGAGATGTTCCTCGCAGCCATCTCCAGCGAGGAGAACGTGGCCGGGAGGGCGGCAATCAAGGCGGCCCTGCGCCGGATGGCGGATCCGCGGGGACTATCGGAGGCTGAGGAGAGGCGGTATATCGGACAGCTGCCTGTGGTCGTATTCGTGGGCTGCGCACAGCATGCATCGGAGATCGGCTCCACGCAGATGTCCATGGAGGCGGCCTATCGCCTCGCAGCCGGGGACTCGCCGGCCATGGAGACGATCCGGCGGAACGTGATCTTCCTTCTCGTGCCGTCGCTGAATCCGGACGGCCATCAGATGGAGTGTGAATGGTACGCCGAGCAGCTGGGCACACCCTTCGAGGGTTCCCGCATGCCCTGGCTCTATCACAAGTACGTGGGCCACGACATCAACCGCGACTGGGCCATGAACACCCAGGTCGAGCCCCGGCTGATCTCCCGCGTCCTCTACGAGGAGTGGTTTCCCCAGATCGTGGTCGACGTGCACCAGATGGGGAATCGCGGGGCGCGGATGTTCATTCCCCCTTACCACGATCCGATCAATCCGAACATCGATCCGCTCATCGAGCACGAGCTGGCCCTGATCTCCGCCCAGATGCGGCTCGACCTGTCCGCCGCCGGACATACCGGGATCATCACGAACGCCATGTTCGACGAGTGGCTGCTCGGCTACTTCACCTCCGTGCCGAGCCGCCACAACATGGTGACGCAGCTGATCGAGCTGGCGAGCGTCAACCGGGCGTCGCCGGTGTTCCAGAGGAGGCGGGACCTGCAGGGGAGCAGGCGGGGGCTCGACGACTACTCGCGGCGCGCCAATTTCCCGGAGCCCTGGGAAGGGGGATGGTGGCGGCTGCGCGACATCGTGGAGTACGAGCAGACGGCCGTGTTCTCCCTGCTGGGGCTTGCCGCGAGGAACCGCGAGGTTTTCCTGGAGAACTTCGTCCGCCTCGGCAGGAAGCAGATCGAGAAGGGAAAAAGCGAGCCGCCCTTCGCCTTTCTCGTCCCGCCGGAGCAGAGCGATCCCGCCGCGGCGTGGCGGATGGTGCAGACGATGATGTGCGGCGGTGTGGACGTCCACGAGGCAAAGGCTTCCTTTGTGGCCGACGGCATCGACTACCCGGCCGGGACGCAGGTGGTGTTCATGGCGCAGCCCTACCGCGCCCATGCCAAGGATCTCCTGGAGAAGCAGACCTATCCCGACCTGAGGACCTATCCCGAAGGGCCGCCCGAGCGGCCTTACGACGTGTCGGGGTGGACCCTTCCGCTTCTGGCCGGCGTGAAGACCGTTCAGGTGGTCGATCCCTTCGACGTGGCCGCCGAGAAGCTCGAGAGGACGAAGAGGCCGCCCGCAAGGCCCGTGGTCAGGCTGAGTGACAAGATTCGTTTCATCCTGGTCGAGAGGTCGCAGAACAACGCCTACATCCTTGTGAACCGGCTCCTCGCATCGGGAGGCCGGGTGCGCTGCCTGGGAGAGAAGGCCGCGATAGGCGCCAGGAGCATGGAGCCCGGGACTTTCCTCCTCGCCGGCGACAGCGCACCGACCGAAGATCTCCGGGAGCAGATGGCCGATCTCGGCCTCGTCTTCTTTGGCGTGTCCGAGCTCCCCGATGTGGCGATTTTCGATGTCAAGCCGTTCCGGCTCGGCCTCTACCAGCCCTGGACCGCGAGCATGGACGAGGGCTGGACGCGCTGGGTGCTGGAACGGTACGAATTTCCCTACAGGACGATCCACGATGCCGAGATCCGGGCCGGCGGGCTCGAGGAGCGTTACGATGTCCTGATCCTGCCCGACCTCAGGACCGATTCGATCGTCTCTGGAGTCAGCGAGGGAAGCCTCCCCGGAAAATACACAGGCGGGATCGGCGAGGAAGGGGTCTTTGCCCTGAGGGATTTCGTCCGGGAGGGCGGAACCCTGGTGGGGCTGGATTCCTCCTGCGGCTTCCTGATCGACAAGCTGGCTCTTCCGCTCGAAATCGTCAGGGAGGAGGCCTCTGCTCCCGGCAAGAGCGATCCGAGGCGCTTCTTTTGCCCGGGTTCCATCCTGAGGATCGAGGTGGATGCAAGCCATCCCCTCTGCTACGGCCTCGGTCCTGCCGCGGCGGTCATGCACATGAACAGCCCGGTCTTCGACTGGAAGAAGAGGACCGGGAGCCAGCCGGGCGCCGAAAAAAGCTCCGAACAGGACCGCAGGCGCGTGACCATGGTGGGCAGCTATCCGCAGGTGAATCCTCTCCTCAGCGGATGGATCGAGCACGACGACATCATCCACGGCAAGGGGGCCCTGGCCTCGGCGCGGTTCGGAGAGGGGAAGGCTGTCCTGATCGGATTCCGCTGCCAGTTCAGAGCCCAGACGGGCGCGACCTTCAAGGTCCTGTTCAACGCGATCCTGGATGCCGTTCAGGTCCGGCCGGACAGGAATGACGAGGAGAAGTAGCAGGGGGAATCGGGCCCGGTTCGATCAGCCGGAGCAGGGAAACCTGTCGTAGCCGCGCAGGTCGATCTCCCGTCCCGGCATGGCCCATGGCACGCCGTTCTCCGAGGGAAGGGCGTTCCGATCAAAGCAGTGCATCAGGGTCTCGCCCAGATCTTCCACCCAGACGTGCCTGTGTCCCGGCGCTCCGGAGGAGTGCAGGAGATCTTCGGGAAATTCGAAGGGCTCCGGACAGGAGTCGTGCGCCCCGTTCATGCAGAGCGTGTGCGCCCGGGCCGCCTCGAGTCCGCACGGCACGGCGGCAGCCTTTTGCCCCCGGCACGCCCTCACGGCGTCGAGGCAGATCTCGAGCTTCCGGAAATGGGGTTCGCTGTCCGGGGAGGAGTATTCCCTCGCCTCCCCGTCATCGAGGCGGGCACGGATCGGCGCCGGACCGCCGGCGTATTCCACGACGGCGCGGTCGAATTCGATGGAGAAGACAGGCCCCCTGTCCTCGGCCACGGCATGGGAGGCGAAGAAGAGGATCTCCACGCCATCCTCGGTCTTCACCCTCAGCGCGGCGGTGTCGCAGTTCTCGATCTCCTTGGCCCGGTAGAGCTCGGCCTCGACTGAAGCGGGCCGCGCGCTTTCGCCGGGTTTTTCCCCGAGCAGGAAGAGCATGTTGTGCAGGTCGTGGGCCATGGCGTTGCTCACCGGACTGTCGAGGATCCACTCACCCTGGCCGCCTCTCGTCCTGCCGGCCCAGCTGTTCCTGCTGTAGTAGGACTCGTCGCGCGGCCAGAGGCAGAGGCTCTTGATGCGGCGGGCCCTGCCGAAGACTCCGGAGGCGATGTCCGCCTTGAGCCGGGTGATCGGTTCGGTGAACGACCACTGGAAGCCCACGGCCACGAAACGGCCGGCCCGGTCGCGGGCTTCGATCATCCGGTCCACGTCCTGCACAGTGGAGGCGGCCGGCTTTTCGCAGAGAACATGGCTGCCCTTGTCGAGGGCCAGGCAGGTCTGGCGCGCGTGCAGGTGGATGGGGGAAACCAGGATCGCCAGGTCGGCCCGGCTGACGCGGTAGAAATCGTCGAGCGAGGCGTGATTGGGGATCTTCAACGATTCGAGGTCGGAACGGCGGAGACATCTGTCGGGAAAGGGGTCCACCGTTCCAACGAGGCGGCATCTCTCCCTGTCCGGTCCGTCGAGAAGGGCCTTCAGGTACATGGTGCCGTACCCGCCCATTCCGGCCAGCACGATCGAGATCGGTTCGGTCACTGTCTCATTCCTTCCCGGCGGGATCGTCCTTGTCCGCTTTCCCGTCCTGCTTCTCGAAAGGGTCCGCCTCGCTGCCGGAGACCGTCTCCTGAACGGTGATCGTGATCCTGTCGCCGAGACTCTCGAGCCCGCTCTCCTCGATGCAGAAGAGCTGAAAGACGCAGGCGCCGTTCTCTGTCGCAACGAACGAGGGTGTCGCGGCCTGGCGATCGATCAGCTTCACGGGGGGACCTGACACCTGGGACCAGCAGAAGATGAAGGGGTCGCCGTCACCGTCGTAGGAGCCGGATCCGTCCAGAACGACTCGCCCGCCCCGCTCCACAGTCCGGTCGGGGCCGGCCGCGGCAGTGGGGGACCAGGCCGGTTCCCTGGTGATCACGACCGAATCGATCGTCCCGACGGCGTCCTTTCCAGGAAGGGCAACCCCGTGCGCGATCAGGGTGAGGGTCTTCTCGGTCACGTCCACGGTAACGAAGTGGTTGACCTTGTGATGGATCACGGTCCAGGGCATCGGCTTTGTTTGATTGTAGAGAATGGCCCCTCCTCCTCCCGTCACGATGTAGACGACGCCGTTTTGCTGCCGAATCCTCTCGTAACTGTGGTCATGGCCGCTGAACACGATGTCCACGCCGTGGGCCTCGAAGAGAGGCGAGAGCTCGCTGCGCACCGTCATCTCCGATCCATGCCCGCCGGAGGAATAGGGCGGGTAATGGCAGCAGGCGACGATCCAGTCGGTGTCTTGATCGGCACAGGCCCGGACGAGATCCGACTTCAGCCAGTTCTTCTGCTCGCTTCCCTCGCTGTAGTCCTTCGTCGTGTCGAGCACGATCACGTGGAGGTTTCCGTAGTCGAAGGAAAAGAAGCTCTCGTTTCCCGATCCCTCGACGGGGTGTGCCAGGTATGCCTCGAAGAAGGGATTGGTGCTTTCGTGGTTGCCGCGGGCCACGTAGATCGCCGTCTCCCTGAGCAGGCCGTCGAGAGGCTGGAAGAAATCCTGGCGGAAGATCTTCTTTCCTGACTTCGACGTGGGGACGATGTCTCCCGTGTTCACCACGAATGTCGCTCCGAGGGCGCTCTCCATCGCTCTGGCAACCTCGGTGTGGATCAGGCAGTTGGAGCGGCTGTCGCCATAGACCCCGAACCGGAAGCCCGACTTCCCCCTGGGTGGCGCGGTCCTGAAGGTCGCCTCCGGGGATCTGTGGGGGGGCGTGACGGCTCTGTAGATGTACTGCCTTTCCGAGGCGAGCCCGGTGATCTCGACCTCGTGGATCAGGGTCTCCTCGGACGAACCGGCCTTTTGCCACTCCTTTCCAGGGAGCCTGTACTCGACCCAGCTCTCGCCCGGCTTTTCGGTCTCCCACATCACCGTGATGCGGTCCCTGTCGACCTTCTGGAGGTAGGGGCCGGTGATGATCGTTCCGGAAGCCCCTCCGGCCATGACGAGGAGGCAGGATGCAATCTTGATCGCGTTCGAGATGCTGATTCGAATCATCTTCATTTTTCCAGTTCGGCAATGGGAAGAGACTGGCAATCCGTATTATCTGGGTTGGTCCATGCGATGAAAGAAAAAAGAGTGGCTCAGCGGAATTTGTGGGTGGGAAGGTAACTGAGGCTCCCGCTTCCCCCTTCCCCTCCCGTTTCCGAAAAGAAGAATGCCAATCGATCGTTTTCAACCTGAGTATGGCGGGAGCGGGAGCTGGAGGAGAAACTGATACCGCAAGATCCCAAAAAAAACGCTGGAGCACCCGGGCGACCGGAGTGCTCCAGCGATTCGTTGCACGAAATGTCCGACCGGGGATTACTCCACCACGAGGACCATCAGGTTCGTCAGGAGGGAAGCCGGATTGCCGAGAGGCCCGACGAGCGTCTGGAAGGGCACCTCATCGCCCGGCGACCAGCTGGGCGGGATGTTCCCCGGGACCTCGACGGCACCGCTCGTGCCGATCGTTCCGAGCTGGAACATGGAAGCCACCGGAAGGGTGAGATAGAGAAGCCCGTAGGTCGTGTTGACAGGCTGCGGCCGGATGCCGTTGCCCATGGCGAGCAAAACGGCTTGGCCCGGCGTCCCGATGACAACCACGTCGATGGTGCCGCCGGGAGTGACGGTTCCGCGATGATAGAGGTGATGGTGGAACTCGTCGCACCCCATGTCCACGCCCGATTCGAAGATCCGCTCATCGCCCTCGAAGTCGACGGGCTGGATGCCGGCGGCAGCGGAATCGCCCATGTCGCGGCAGGGTGAATCGTGTCGCAGGTGAAAGTCGTCCGCCCCTCGATCGACGAAGGCCGGATCGTCGGTGATGTTTCCCGTGCCGGTCCAGCCGCCCTTGACGCAGGAGTAGCTGACATCGATCGTGCCCAGGCCGTCGAAGATCTCTGGGCCGTTCCACGTGGCCGTGTTGTCCCAGATGATCGAGTTGCAGACAACGACAGGTGTGGTGCAGTTGTTGGCGATCCCGCCGCCGTCGTTGCCCTGATTGCCGTAGATCGCGTTCTTCGTGATGAGCACGCTCGAGTTGTAGGCGGCGATGCCTCCTCCGCCGCTCCAGGTGCTGTTCGTGTTGTTGCCGTGGATGATGTTGCCGGTGACCGTGGCGGACGAGTTCTCGATGTTGATCCCGGCGCCGTTCAACGTGGTATAGCCGTTCGTGATGGTGAAGCCCTCGATGCCCGCGGCGGGGGTCTCGCCGGATACGAAACGGACCACCGAGTCGACTCTTCCCCCGTCGATGACCGTGACATCGGGGCCGCTCTCGCTCAGGACGTAGACGTTCTTGCCGCTGAAGTCGAGATTCTCCATGTAGGTGCCCGCCCGGACGATTATGGTATCCTCGTTCACAGCCGCGTTGATGGCATCCTGGATGGTGGGCTGATCGTCGGGGACATAGATGGTGATGCCCAGCGCAGCACCTGCTGGGACGAGAAGAAAAACGGTACAGAGTAGCGCGATTTGCTTGTACATGATCCTTGCTCCTTGTCAGTTCGGGATTTTCTCTATCTATCCGTGGCTCGGGTCCGGCTCGCTGCACCCTTCGGCGGGGCAGGGAACGATCCGGACCGGCAGCCCTGTAAATCTTCCGATGATTCCGGCCGCGGCGTCATCATCTGTTCGAATGTTGCTGGATCGATTCGTTGTTCTCTACTGGAGAAGCGTGTTCCGCGCGATCGCGTCACGATGGAAAAACGGTTTTTTATCGGGCGAGTGCGGCGTGCCCGTCATCGGGGCAGCCTCGAATAGAATCGAATTCCGATGATTCTGTTCAGTATGATGCCGGGCGGTGCTTTAATGATCGGGCAGAGGCGGGCGGGCTCGACGTGCGTTTCTCTCGCGCGAGCCCGGATTGCTGGACGAGACGACCTGCTTCGATCCGGAGCCCTGATGAAGAAGAAGAATCCCGACGGAAACAAAGGCACCGTCTACTCGACGGCCCACGGCAGGATCTGTCCCGCCTGCGAACAGCCGGTGGCCCGGTGCAGCTGCCGCGAAGAGGAGGAGCCCGGGGACTGGGACGGGATCGTCCGGGTGTCCCGTCAGGCAAAGGGGCGAAAGGGCAAGACCGTCACCGTGATCACCGGCCTACCTCTCGCGTCGGCCGAGATGAAGGACCTGGCCGGCCAGCTCAAGAAGAAATGCGGCTCGGGTGGAACGGTCAGCGGCCGCGCCATCGAGATCCAGGGCGACTTCCACGTCCTCGTGACCGATCTGCTGGAAGAGCGGGGCTGGACTGTCAAGGTCTCGGGGGGATAGGATGCCGGGAGGGGATCACATCCTGGGTCTCGACATCGGCGGGACCAAGACCGCCGTCGTTCTGGGAGACCACGACGGCCGGATTTTTGACCGGGTTCAGTTCGCCACGCGCTCGGAACGGGGATTCGAACCGACCTTTGCCGAGCTCTGCGAGGCGGCCGGGACGGTTCGGGACCGTGCCGGGAAGAACGGTCGGCCGCCATCCTGCCTCTCCGTCTCCATCGGCGGCCCCATGGACGTGGAGAAGGGGATGATCCTCTCTCCGCCCAACCTGCCGGGCTGGGATGCGATCCCGTTGAAAGCGATGCTGGCCGAACGGTTCGGCCTGCCCGTGTTCATCGAGCACGACGGCAACACGGGCGCGCTGGCGGAGTGGTGGTTCGGGGCGGGGCAAGGGGCCCGCAACGTGATCTTCCTGACCATGGGGACAGGATTCGGCGGCGGGCTGATCCTCGACGGCCGGCTCTATCGCGGCACGAACTTCCTGGCCGGGGAGGTGGGCCATCTCCGCCTTTCCGAGAAAGGCCCCGTGGCTTTCGGGAAAACCGGATCGTGGGAGTCGTTCTGTTCCGGGACGGGGATAAGCCGCCTGGCCGCATTTCTCTTCCCTCGACGCTGGGGAGAGGCGGAACCGGTGGTGCGCGACCTGGCCGATCTGGCGGCGCGGGGAGATCGGGAAGCCCTGGCCGTCTTCTTCGAAGTGGCGCGTTACCTGGGCCGCGGACTCGCCGTACTTCTCGACATCCTCAATCCCGAGGTCATTGTCATCGGCTCCCTGGCCGTTCGTCTCGGCGACCTCGTGCTGAAGCCGGCGTGCGAGGAGATGGCAAGAGAGGCTCTTCCCGGCGCCGTGTCCGCATGCCGGGTGGTGCCTGCTGCTCTGGGGGAGCGGCTGGGGGATGTGGCAGCGCTCTGTGCCGCTATTGCAGCCGGACGTGGCTGCGGATAGGATGGAGCGCCGGCGCAGCCCAAGTGCCCGAACAGAGGCTGCATGACGGCCGGCTGCCGGAAAAACAAAACAACTGAAAGGAAGGAGCTTTTCATGTCCAAAGCCGAGCTCGATGGCTTGATGAGGGGGCTGCTCCCCATGGGGGAGGCGATTCTCAAGAAGTACGGCGAGCTGTACCCTTACGGGGGAGGATTGACGGCAAAAGATGAGATCCAGTTCGTCGGCGGCGAGAAGGAAGGCCCCGCTGCGACCACGGAAGACCTGGTCGAGCTCCTCAGGACCACCTTGCGCCAGGCCGTGAAGAAGGGGAACTACAAGGCCGTTGCCTTGATCGCGGGAGTGGCTGTCAAGCCGCCGGGCTGCGATGAGGACACCGATGCCGTGCGCGTCTCCCTCGAGGACGCCGAAGGGATGTGCATCGAGGTCTTCTTCCCCTACACGCTGAGCGGCGAGGGGGAGATCGAATACGGCAAGGCCTTTGCCGCGCCTGCCGATCCGCAGATATTCGGCCCCCGGCAGCCGGCCGAGGAAGAGCCTCCTTCGGAGCAGCCATGATCGGGAAGATGAACCGGAAGGAGCACTCCCTGATCCTCTTGATCCTCCTCGCCTTTCTCTTCACGGCGCGGGCCGTCGGAACCGAGGGGGAGGCAGGGAAGAAACCCGATTTCTCCTTTGCCGTGATCGCCGATGTCCAGTACTGCGATCATGAAGCGAGCGGGAGCCGTTTCTATCGTCAATCGCCGGAGAAGCTCGAGCGCTGCGTGCGCGACCTCAACACCCGGGATCTCGCCTTCGTGATCCAGCTCGGCGACTTCATCGATCGCGACCTGTCGAGCTTCGACAAGGTCCTGCCGATCTTCGACGAGCTCGAGGCGCCGCGGCATCACGTTCTCGGGAATCACGAATATTCCGTGCTTCCCGAAGAGAAGGAGAACGTCCCCCGGAAGCTCGGCCTTCCCGTCAGGTATTACGATTTCGCCCGCGGATCGTGGCGCTTCGTGGTCCTCGACGGCAACGACCTGAGCTTCCACGCGACGGCGGCGGGGGAAGGGCGGCACGAGGAGGCGAAAGCCCTCTTCCAGAAGGTGAAGACGGAAGGCCGGCCCCAGGCCATGACATGGAACGGCGGTGTGGGCGAAAAGCAGCTCGCCTGGCTCGAGGGGGTGCTCGCCAGGGCGGAAGCGGCCAAAGAGAAGGTGATCGTCTTCTGCCACTTTCCCCTTCATCCTCCCAACGTGCACAACCTCTGGAACTGCGCGGAGTTGATCGAGGTCATCGAATCGTCCCGATGCGTTGCGGCCTACATGAACGGCCACAACCATCACGGCAACTACGCCGGAATGGCCGGTGTCCACTACATCACCTTTCACGGCATGGTGGAGACGGAAAAAGAAACGGCCTACGCCATCGTGGAGGTTTATGCCGATTACCTGAAGATCATCGGCATCGGCAGAGAGCCGAGCCGGCTCCTTGCCGTGAGGAAACCGTGAGCCTGCCAGGCAGAGGAAATCGAGGCAAAGAGCATCGATGCGGCGGCGCGGAAGGAGTCAGACCTTTTCGAGCGAAGGGAGGGATCGATGGAATGTCCGGCGTGCGGCAATCAGCTTCAGGTAGTATCAATGGGCGACATCAGGGTCGATGTGTGCGGAGGGCACTGCGGAGGAATCTGGTTCGATCAGTACGAGCTGAGGAAGTTCGACGAGCCCCATGAGTCCGTCGGCGAGCTGCTACTCGAGGTGGAACGGAACGAGAGCATCGTGGTGGATCACGAGAAGAGGCGGAGCTGCCCGCGTTGCGTCGACATCGTGATGATGCGTCATTTCTTCAGCGTCAAGCACCAGGTGGAGGTGGACGAGTGCCCCGGGTGCGCAGGCGTCTGGCTCGACTCCGGGGAGCTGGGCACGATCAGGAAGCAGTTCGACAATGACGAGGAGAGGAATACGGCCGCTGCCGCATACTTCACCGAGTGCGAGATGGAGCTGGCCGGCCTCGAGCAGAAGAGCGGGGCTCAGCCGGACAGGATCCGGAGGCTTTCGAACATGTTCCGCTTCCTATCCCCGAGCTCCTTTCTCTCCAGCGGGCGGAAAGGGTGAGCGAGCCGGCCGGCGGCGAGGTATTCTCCAGGGATCGATAAGAAGATGAAGGCGAAGGCGGAAAATCCTGCGGAGCTTCTTGCCGGAACGGATTCCGGTCCGCTCGTGGAAGCGTTCTTCGAAATGGCCCACCTCAAGCAGCTCTATCGCCAGGGCTGGCTCGAGCGCGGGATCGGGAGAGAACGGTGCGAGACCGTGGCGGAGCATACTTTCGGTGTGGCGGTGCTCTCCATGGTTCTCGCCGGGAGGCATGAGGACGGGCTTGACCTGCTCAAGGTGCTCCGCATGGCTCTTGTCCACGATTTCGGCGAGATCCATGCCGGCGACCTGACCCCGCGCGACGACGTGGATGCAAAGGAGAAGGAGCGGCTCGAGCGGGAGTCGATCGACCGCGTCCTGTCCAAGCTTCCTTCAGGCGGGGAATACAAGGCTCTCTGGGAAGAGTACGTCCGGGGCGAAAGCGCGGAGTCCCGCTTCGTGCGGCAGGTGGACAAGCTCGAGATGGCTCTCCAGGCCGGTATCTACGAGGCCCAGCAGCTGGCCGATCTCTCGGAGTTCTTCCGCTCCGCCGATTTGTCCGTGTCGGACCGCGATCTCAGGGATCTTCTCCTGAAGATCGAATCCCTGAGAGCGGGTTTCTGATGGCCGGCAGACCCGAGAGGCTCGTGGGGATCCACTTCGCCGTGCTGCTCTTCGGGCTGGCCGGCCTCTTCGGAAAACTGATTCATCTCGATCCGTCGGTGATCGTTCTCGGCCGCGTCTCCTTCGGCGCCGCGGCTCTCTTTCTCGCCGCTCGGGCGATGAAGACGCCGCTGGCCCTCCGCGCCGCGAAGGATCGCTGGATACTGGCTCTTTCGGGAGCGGTCCTCGCTTTCCACTGGACAGCTTTCTTCCTCTCGATCCAGATCTCCTCCGTGGCAATCGGACTTCTGACCTACTCCACGTTCCCGATCTTTTCCACCTTCCTGGAGCCGCTCTTCTTCCGTGAACGCCTGCGCGCCTTCGACGTCGTGACGGCCCTGCTGGTGGCTCTCGGCCTCGGCCTGATCGTCCCGGTCTTCGACATGGCGAACGAGGTGACCCTCGGGGTCTTTTGGGGAACGCTGTCCGGCTTCACCTTCGCCCTGATCCAGCTCCTGAACCGCAGCTACGTGAAGACCTACTCGCCCCTCGTCATCGCCTCCTACCAGAACTCCTTTGCGGCTCTCGCCCTCGTGCCGTTCTTTCTCGTCGATCCCGTTCTTCCCACGGCGGGCGAGTTTTTTCTGCTGGCCCTGCTGGGGATCTTCTGCACCGCCCTGGCCCACGTTCTTTTCATTCAAGCGCTCACGAGGATCAAGGCCCAGCTGGCCAGCCTCATCGCCTGTCTCGAGCCGGTCTACGGCATCCTGCTCGCCCTGGTCCTGCTGAGAGAGATCCCCGCATTGAGGACCGCGGCCGGCGGGCTTATAATTGTCCTGACGACTTTCGTTGCGGTGAGGAGGCGGTGACTCCAAGGCGTTCGACCGGCAAGGAGGGAATCGATGGATTTTCAAGCGAAATCGGTTGTAGTCACAGGTGCGTCGCGCGGCATCGGCCGCGCCGCGGCGCGCGCTTTTGCCGAGGAGGGGGCAAAGGTCGCCGTTCATTTCAATCGTGATCTGAAGGCTGCCGAGAGCACGCTGGCAGCTCTGCCCGGAAAGGGGCACATCCTCGTGCAGGCGGATCTGTCGGATCCGCAGCAGGCCCGCAAGGTCGTCGATGCGGCCGTCGAGAATGCGGGATCCCTCGACGTGGTGGTGAACAATGCAGGGCTGTTCGAGGAGCATCCCCTGGACAAGGTCGATTTCGAGAAGTGGCTCGATGCGTGGGACCGCACCGTTGCCCTCAACCTGCTCGGTCCGGCCAATGTGACCTACTGGGCCGTTCGCGCGATGCTGTCGCGGGGGGGCGGCCGCATCGTGAATGTCTCGTCGCGCGGCGCATTCCGGGGAGAACCCGATGCGCCGGCTTACGGTGCGAGCAAGGCCGGCCTGAATTCCATGAGCCAGTCGCTGGCCAGGTCCCTGGCCGGGCACAACATCTTCGTTTTCGTTGTGGCTCCCGGATTCGTGGACACGGAGATGGCTGCCGACATGCTGAACGGCCCTGAAGGGGACGAGATCCGGAACCAGAGTCCCCTCGGACGTGTGGCACGCCCCGAGGAGGTGGCGGAGGTCATCCGGTTTCTCGCTTCGGCGCGCGCCGATTACATGACCGGTGCCATCGTCGATATCAATGGAGCCTCGTACATGAGATCGTGATGAGCTAGCTGATCCGGAGCGGTTTTGGGGCTTGACTTTAAATGGATTCGGGGTAAAAATTCATTTTTTGCGGAGAGTTTTGTTCCTCGAATAGAAGGAAGAAGGCGATCCTGGTTTCCGCGGTTTCCACTTGAGAGGTTGCGGTTCAACTGAGGCTTTTCCAGCGTTTTGATTGCGGATGATCGAGAGCAGCATCACTTCACTCATGTCCTGCCTTAAGATCGCGGCGATTCCCAGACGCATGGAAGGCGTTTTGTTCAGGCCCGTCCGGGCCGATACTGAGCACCGCTCCAGCCCGGTGAGCAGTGTCGAGATTTTGAGGAGTTTCAGGAAATGGTGAAGACAATCTATGTCGGGAATCTGCCTTACACTTCTACCGAGGACGATATCCGCGAGCTCTTCGAGCAGCACGGCGCCGTGCAGTCGGTCAAGCTGATCACGGACCGCGAGACGGGCCGTCCCAGGGGATTCGGCTTTGTCGAGATGTCGGACGACGGCGAGGCCGGCTCAGCGATCGAGGCGCTTGACGGGAGCGACTTCGGCGGACGCAGCCTCAGGGTCAACGTTGCCAGAGAGCGCGGCGATCGCGGCGATCGGCGCGGGGGCGGACAGGGACGTCCCTCCTGGTAATGCGATTGTGAAAATCGAAAGCTAAAAAAAAAACACGCTGTCATGCAGCGTGTTTTTTTTTGCTTCATTTTGCCTTCCGCCCGGCTCCAGACGGAAGGCGCTTTCCGGTGCAGCGGAAGGCCGCATCCCGA
>CAYZWU010000012.1:17084-106041 GCA_964482235.1 uncultured Phycisphaerales bacterium | reverse complement strand
TGCGGCCGGAGCCGCGTCCCGATGCGGCCGGAGCCGCGTCCCGATGCGGCCGGAGCCGCGTCCCGATGCGGCCGGAGGCCGCGTCTTTCCCTCATCGGATCGTGCCCACGTAGTGAGAGGTGAGCTGTCTTTCCTTCACGTGCTGCAGCGTGTAGTCAGGGAGAAGCATGGGAGCCACGCGATCCTGACCCACTCCGGCAGCCTCGAGCTCGTTGTGAAAGCTCGCCACGTGCTCGACGTTGAGCGCGCCTTCCTTGGCGCTTTCCTTGACGTAGAGACCGGCGGTCTTGCCGGCGATCCGGCCGAAGACCATGATGTCGAGGAGCGAGTTGCCCATTAGTCGGTTCTCGCCATGGATGCCGCCGCCCACCTCGCCGGCCACGAAGAGCCCGGGCACGCAGGTGGTGCTGTCGGACTGGAACTCCAGGCCGCCGTTCTGGTAGTGGAGCGTCGGGTAGACGAGCATCGGCTCCTCGGCGATGTCGATGCCGAATCTCTTGAAGAGGATGTACTTGCCGGGGAAGTTCTTCTCCACGTATCCCTTGCCTTCGAGGTCGTCGATCATCGGGCTGTCGAGCCAGACACCGTACCGCCCGCTCGGCGTGGGGACGCCGAGGTTGTGCTCCACGCACTCGCGGATGAAAGAGGCCGCTTCCACGTCGCGCGGCTCGCGCTCGTTGACGAACTGATCGCCGTTCATGTTGAGGATGTTGGCGCCCGCGCCGCGGAACTTCTCGGTGATCAGGATACCCTCGGCCTGCTCGGGGAAGACGATTCCCGTGGGGTGGTACTGCACCGTATGGAGGAAGCAGACGGGAACGCCGGCGCGGTAGGCCATCACGATGCCGTCGGCCGTGGCACCGTAGTGGTTGGTCGTCATGAAGTTCTGGATGTGAAGGCGGCCGCTTCCGCCGGTGGCCATGACCACGGCCTTGGCCTTCACGATGAAGTATTCCTCGGTCTCAAGGTTGAAGAGCACGGCCCCGGCGCAGTGGCCGTGCTCGTTGAGGATCAGCTCGACGGCGGGGGAGAACTCGATCACCTTGATGTCCGAGATCCGGTTGCGGACCTCGTCGCGAACGGTGCGCATCATTTCGGCGCCGGTGATGTCCTTGGCCGAGTGCATCCTCTTGCGGCTCGTGCCGCCGCCGTGCAGGCTTTTCAGGCGGCCGTCGTCGAACTTGTCGAAGTTGGCGCCCATGGCCAGGAGCCAGCGCATCACGTCCGGCGCCTCGGTGACAAGCGTCTCCACGAGCTCGGGGACGTTAACGAAGTGGCCGCCGCCCATCACGTCGAGGTAGTGGACGGACGGGGAGTCCTTGTCGCCCTTGGTAGCTGCCTGGATGCCGCCTTCAGCCATCATGGTGTTGGCATCGCCGTGCCTGAGCTTGGTGGCCATGATCACCTTGGCGCCCTGCTCCTGGGCAAGAAGGGCCGCCGCGCTTCCCGCTCCGCCGCCGCCGATCACGAGGACGTCGGTTTCGAAGTCGACCTGATCCAGATCGATCCGCGAGGGATCGACGCGGCTGCGGGCCTCGAGGAGGTTTACCATCTCGTGGGCGATCGGGTAGCCCTTGGATGGGCCCACCTGGATCTCCCGGCGGCCCTCGTTCTTGGCGTCGGGATGAAACTTCTTGAGGATCTCACCGCGCTCATCCAGGGACATGAAGGGGACTTCCTCGTCCTTCTTCTTCCGCTCGACGCGATCGGGCCTCGTGGCCATGACCTTCTTGATGAGCTCCTTGAGTGATTCGGGGTAAGGCATTCTCCACCTCTTTCTCTATCTCGATTCGATCGCTGATTCCATTTCTATCTTGTCCGCGCAGTTGGTGCCTCGCGGCTGTTGAACTGGCTCACTCCTGGTCGGGCTTCCAGAATTCGTCGGCCATGGCCGGCTCCATCGGGCGCTTCACGTAGAGCTCCTTGAGCTCCTCCTTGCTCCTGGTCTTCAGGGAGGCGAGCTCCTCGGTGTACTTGCCGGCCTTGATCTGCGAGACCATCTCGTCGGCATGCTCCGCCTTGGGGGAAAGGTGCGCTCCGCTGATGCGCCGGACCATCTGGGCGATGTGGTACTGGGCCATCTCCGCCATGCAGCGCGTGGCGCAGAGCCCGCACTGAATGCAGTCGAAGGAGAGCTCGGTTGCCTTCTCGAAGTCGCCCCGCTTGATGGCGGCGATGTAGTCCATCGTGGGGACGTCCATGGGGCAGACCTTTGTGCAGGCGTTGCAGGCCATGCAGCGGAAAAGCTCGGGATAGGCCTTGAACGCGTCTTCCGCCGCACCCGTCGTGGCATCGAAGTCGAAGACCGACCTGTTGGCAGGAAAGAAGGGGATCTGCGTCAGGTACATGTCCTCCTCGACCACGGTCTGGCAGGCGAGGCCCACGCGGAGGTGATAGTCGCCCGGCTTGCGGTAGACCGTTCCGCAGGCGCCGCAGATGCCGCCGCGACACCCGCACCCGCGCACGAACTGGTACCCGGCATATTCCATGGCCTTCATGATGGTCAGGCTTTCGGGCACATCGTACTTCTTCCCCATGATGTAGATGGGGATCATCTTCTGAGACATTTCAGTGGCGGCTTCGCTCATGGTTTCCTCTCTCAATCTTGTTACTGCAGCACTTTTTCATTCAGCAGGGGCAGTGAACCGGAGTGGTTGAGATCGAACCGGCAGATCGCGGGATCCACTCCGAAAGCCACGGCCAGCAGCTGTGTGAGGTAAAAACTGGGAAGAGCCTTCAGGTCCTTCTGCTTCTCCAGGGCGTCGGCCTGCCTGATCCCCACGTTGTACTCGCAGAGGGGGCAGCTCGACACGAGCGCCTCGGCGCCGTTCTCTCCTGCGGAGGCGATGATGCGGGCCACGGCGTCGACGGCGGCCTCGGGATTGCTGAGCATCTGGTACGATCCGCAGCAGTCCGTGGCGGCACCGAAGCTCACGGGATCGGCGCCGAGGGCGGTCAGGAAGTCGTGGAGGACCGTTGGATTCTCCGCCGAGTCGATGGCCACTTCGGAAGGCCGCACTAGAGTGCAGCCGTACTGGGGCGCGACCTTCAGGCCGCCCAGCGGCTTCTTGACCTGCTCCTTCACCTTCTCCCACCCGATCTCGTCGCGGAGGAAGTCGAGGAGATGCATCACCTTCACCTCGCCGGCATAGTCGGTCTCCTCCTCCATGAAGTCGTTGATCGTGTTGCGCTTTTCCTTGTCATCGCGCATGACGAGGTTGGCGCGGGCCAGGGTGTTGAAGCACATCGAGCAGAAGGTGACGACCTTGTCGTAGCCAGCATCCTTGACGCGGACGAGGTCGCGGACAGGCGCCACCAGGTGGATGAGGTCGTCGTCGGCCAGGGAGAAGACCACACCGCAGCAGTTCCAGCGCTCGAGCTCCTCGAGCTCGATGCCGAGGCACTTCATTGCAGCGATGCCGGACTCTTCTAGATTCCTTGCCTTCGTTTTCAAGGTGCAGCCGGGATAGAAACAGACTTTCATGGGTATCCTCGATACTTGATTCTCAGGAGGTGTTCTTTCGGAAACAGCTGACAAAGGCGATCTGGGGCATCTCTGACATCACTTCGGCGGGGATCTCGTTCGGTTCGATCCGGTTCTCGTTCTCGCGCAGGGTCAACTGCCGGATCGCTTCCATGATCTTCGGGATGTCGATGCCGCGGGGGCAGCGCGCGTGGCAGGTGTTGCAGGTGGCGCAGAGCCAGACGGTGTTCGTGTCGGAGACCGTCTCCTTCATCCCGAAATGGGAAAGCAGCATGATCTTGCGCGGTGTGGCGTCCATCTTGTCGCCCATGGGGCAGCCGCCGCTGCAAGTTCCGCACTGCATGCACTTGTGGACATTCTCGCCGCTGATCTCTTCCAGCTTCTGGATGAATGCCTCGTCGTGGCTGACGTCGGTGATTTTTAGACTCATCGGTTTTTCCCTCTAGGCTGGAAAGGGGATCTCACTAAAGTTCTCTTCGTTTTGGTCCGGATTTTTCACCTGTTCCGGCAGCGGAGGGGGTGAGAAATACGGTTGAGCAGATTAAAAGAAAGAAAAGGACAATCATAGTCCAGCGGGGGGCGAATTCAAGATTTGAGTTGATAATTATTACCGTAAGTCGCGAGGCGGCCGATCCCCGGCGAGGCAAGGGGTCCAGCGGCCTCGAAGCGCTCCTTTTTGATCATTGCGCTTTTCTTTTTGAGCCGGACCGCCTATAATGAGCCCCTGATTGAGAGCACCGGGATCGATTTAAATATTCGATAGATTGACTCTGACTGGATACCTGCTACAGGAATAGTTCACGAGTCCCTGAATCGGACCGATCGGTCTCTATTGATTTTGGATAACCTGCTTGTTGTCAACTTGTTGGGCCGACTTGACTGATCAGCAAGCAGGCGGGATACAATCAAATTTTCCATATGCTCACTTTTTTTCGATCGACTAACACTGATTTAACAAAATCGGTTTATGATGAGCCGGTCTATTTCTATCGATCAATAGTTCAAGCTCTTATGACTGGCTAGGTTGCATCTCCCCGACAGGGGAGTCACGTTTTTTCTGTTTTTCCTGGATTCGACACTTTTAGGAGGACTGTAACGATGAGAAAGATCGGTTTTATTGCTCTTTGTCTCATGATGATTGGTGTTCTGGCCGGCACGCTCGATGCGCAGACGCCCCGGACACCGATCCAGCTCGACACCGGCAACACCGCTGCCACGGCGTACGATCCGGTTGTCTGTGCTGATTCGGGCCGCGTCTATACCGCCTGGTCGGACCTGCGGACCGGCGGAAACGCAGTCTACTATGCCTATTCCGTGGACAATGGAAGGACCTTCAGCACCGAGGTTCGGCTCGACACCGATGTCCTGGACGCTCGCAAGGACCTGAACCCCAATTCGATCTACGCCAACGGCGCGGATGTCTACATCTACTGGATGGATCAGCGCAACGGTATGGCCGATGACGTCTACTTCGTCGCCTCCCACAACGGCGGCGTTACCTTCGGTCCCGAGATCCGCATCGACGACACCGATCTGCCCGGAGTATCCGACGTCAAGTGGGTCACCATGGCAGCGGACGGCATGAACGTCTTCTTCGCGCTGGCCGTGGAGATCGGCGCTGCCAACGAGGCGATCATCGTATCCGCTTCCAACGACGGCGGCGCCAACTTCACCCCCGGTACCCATGCCGGCAACGGCAATGCCGGCGACTGGGATGTGGACTACGTCGGTCTCGGCTGCTTCGGCACCCAGGCTTTCGTGGGCTTCGACGACAACAGCGGCGGCAACGACGACCTTTTCGGCACGCCTTTCGACTCCGCCGGTGTCGTGGGAATCCCTGTTCGCATTGACATGGACACCACCGGGCTCGGCGACACCGAGCACTCCGTGGGCGTCTGCATGACATCGGCTCTCGACATCCACGTCTTCTGGCAGGAGGAGCGCACCGGCACCTCGAACGAGGAGCTGCGCTACAACTTCTCCATCGACGGCGGTCTGACCTTCAATCCCACCGATGCCATCATCGGCACCTACGCGGCCGGCACGGATGATGTGGACAACGTCCAGGTCGCCTGCTCCGGCACGAGCCTGCTCGTGGCCTGGGAAGACAACCGGACCGCAAGCGACGAAGCCTTCACCGCTGTCTCCCATAACAACGGCGTGCTCTGGGGCGCTGATGTCCAGGTCTCCTCGGGCGGAGCCTCCTATCCGCGCGTGGCCCTCGACGGCGACATCGCCGCAGTGGGCTTTGCCGCTCCCGGCACTCCCGACGACGCCTTCGTGGCCTGGTCCCGCGACGGCGGCGACTCCTTCGGCGCGCAGATCAACATGTCGCTGACCGCCGGCGATGTCGATTACGCCGAGGTCGCGATCGACACGCACTACATCTCCTGCCACTCGGCCTATCTCGACGACACGATCCAGGGCGGCGGCACCAACAACGTGTTCACCAACTCCTTCCGCGGAGTGTACCTCACCCTGGTCGGCCCCGGCACCTCCGGCCAGCCGCACAACTTCGACATCGCGGGCTGCGTGGCCGGCGAGTCGAATCCCGGCGACGAGTTCCAGGTCGTCTGCTCGAACAGCCTCGGCAGCTTCCTGATCCCCGGCGACGGCAGGGATGTGGGCATCGCCTACGATACCCTCTTCGCACAGAGCCTCAGGTACGGCACCCTTCTGAGCGGTCCTGTCGCTCTGAACGGTACCGGCACCACCGGCACCTTCCCTCTCATTCTAGGTGCGGGAAGTACTTTTTACGCCGTGGGCGTTGTCAAGCTTTCCGGCGGCGGCTACGGTTCGATCACTGATCCTCTCGAGATCACGGTCAACTGATCGCTAGTAGCCCTGGACGAAAACAAGAACCGCGGCAGGATCTCCTTCCTGCCGCGGTTTTTTTAGTTCATTCGCCGAATGTAGGATAGCGAATTTATAACCCGCTCCCGTTCTCCGCTCCCGCCCTCCGCCTCAGGAGTAAAGACTGCCATGAGCCAATCTTCACCAGGAAAGTTGGAGTCTTATTTTTTTGGCGCGCCGCTTTGACTATTCGGGAGCGGAGTCGGGAACGGGAAAGGAAGCTCAATGAACCTCGAGCCTGTGGGTACCTGCTGTCTTTTCCAGCTCGACGAATGTCTGCAGGGTCGGCTCGACGCGGAATTTCGATCCGGCGCGAACCGTGTGGCCGTTGCGTCCCTCTCCCTTGAAGTGCAGGAGGATGTCGAATTCGCCGGGCAGGCTGCTGCAGGTCTCCCTGATCCGGGCCAGGAGGTCGTTGTTCGCCTCGTCCTCGCTGCCGTCGAAGCGAATCAGGAAAGCGGAGCCGTACTCCTTGATCGCCTCGTCGATCGTCAGGATCTCCGCGACGATGAGCCCGGGATCCTCTCTCTTGCGGTCCACCGTTCCGGCAAAGAAGTAGAGCTTGTCATCCTGCACAAGGTGGCCGTATTTCTCGAACTCCTCGGAGAAGAGCACGGCGGAGACGGTGCCGCCCGTTGTCTGCACCTTGAAGAGGGCGATCTTCTTCCCGGCATAGCGCCCCTTCCGGGCCAGCATGACCCTGGGTGTAACGAGCATGCCTCCAACGATGACCTGGATTCCTTCCTCGAGGCTCTTCAAGCCCTCGACGCTTGCCGTGGAGAGAGCCTTGAGCAGCCTCTCGTACCTGAGGAGGGGATTGATGGATAGAACGAAGCCGAGGGCCTCCTTCTCGTAGATGTACGTCGTCTCCTCGTCCCAGTCGTCGCAGTCGGTGACGGCGATCTCGTCCGACTCGCCGTTGTCGCCTCCGAAAAGAGAGCTCTGACCGATCTTCCGATCGTTCTGAACCGTGGCGGCGCTCTTGAGGAGGCGGTCGACCGATTCGAAGTAGGATGCCCTGTTCACCCCGGTGGTGTCGAAGGCGCCCGCCTTGATCAACGTTTCGAGAGCGATCTTGCCGACGGCCTTCAGGTCGATCGTTTCGAGCATCCGGGACACGCTGCCGAAGCCGGCCGATTCCTCCCTGGCGAGGACTATCGACTCCGCCGCCTTCTCGCCGAGCCCCTTGATCGCATTGAGTCCGAATCGGATCCGGTCGCCCTCGATGCCGAAGTCGGGAACGCTCTTCGCATAGTCGGGCCCCAGGACCTCGATATCCATGCGATGGCACTCTTCGATGTACTTGGCGATCTTCTCGGAGTTGCCGGCGTCGCAGGAGAGCAGGGCTGCCATGAATTCCAGGGGATAGTTGGCTTTCAGGTACGCGGTCCGGTAGGTGATGACCGAGTAGGCGGCCGAGTGGGACTTGTTGAAGCCGTACCTGGCGAACTTCATGATCTTGCCGAAGATCTCGTCCGCCACGCTCCTCTCGACGCCCTTCTCCTCGGCCCCGTCGATGAAAGCCTTCTGGAAGGCCACCATCTGCTCCATCTTCTTCTTGCCCATCGCCTTCCGGAGCGCGTCGGCGTCGTTCAGGGAAAAGCCGGCCATCACGTTGGCGATCCGCATCACCTGCTCCTGGTAGACGATCACGCCGTAGGTGTCCTCGAGCACTTCAGCCAGGATCGGGTGAAGCGTGTCGATCTCCTGGCGCTCGTGCTTGCGCTCCACGTACTGATCGGTCATGCCGCTGTCGAGAGGTCCCGGCCTGTAGAGAGCCAGGACGGCGATGATGTCGTCGAAGTTGTCGGGCTGGAGTCTCAGCAGAAGATCCACCATGCCCTGGGATTCGAGCTGAAAGATCCCCTGGGTCCAGCCGTTCTGGAGGAGCATGTAGGTCTTCTCGTTGTCGAGAGGCAGGTTGTCGAGGTCGATCCGGGTCCCCTGGTTCTCCTCGATCAGCTTGACCGCCTTGTCGATGGTGGTCAGGTTCTTCAGGCCGAGGAAGTCCATCTTGAGCAGACCGATGTCCTCGAGCACGGTCATCTGGTACTGGGTGTTGACTTCGTCGTTCACACGGCAGAGCGGGGCCAGCTCGGAGAGGGGTTCCTCCGTGATCACCACTCCGGCGGCGTGGGTGGAGAGGTCGCGGTTGATCCCCTCGATCTTGCGCGAGATCTCGAAGAGCTCCCTGATCCGGGAATCGTTCTCCACGAGCTCCTTCACGTCGCTGTCGCCGGTCAGCGTCAGCTCGAGGAGCGATCTCTTCTCGCCCTGGGGCTTCATGGCCGGGATCTTCTTCGCGATCCGGTCCACCAGGGCCAGGTCGATATCGAGCACCCTTCCCGCGTCGCGCAGCGCGCCCCGGGCGGCCAGCGTGCCGAAGGTGACGATCTGACAGACGTTCTCCGCCCCGTACTTCTCCCTCACGTAGTTGACGACCTTCTCCCTCCCCTTCACGCAGAAGTCGATGTCTATGTCAGGCATCGAGATCCTGGAGGAGTTGAGGAATCGCTCGAAGAGGAGGTCGTACTTGAGGGGATCGAGCTCCGTGATGCCGAGGGCGTAGGCCACAACCGAGCCTGCCGCCGATCCGCGTCCCGGCCCCACGGGGATGTTGTTCTCCTTGGCGAAGCGGATGAAGTCCCAGACGATGAGGAAGTAGGAGACGAACCCCATCTTGTTGATCACGCCCAGCTCGTAGTCGAGCCTCTCCTCGACCTCAGGTCTGATGTCGCCGTATCGATTGATCACGCCTTCGACGCAGAGATCGCGAAGCATCCTCTCGGGCGAGAGACCCTTGTCGGGCTTGAACTCCGGGATATGGTAGCGGCCGAACTCCAGCTCGAGATCACAGCGATCGGCGATGCGGGACGTGTTCTCCAGGGCATCGGGCACGTCGGCGAAGAGCCGGATCATCTCCTCCCCGTCCTTGAAGAAGAACTCGTCGCTATCCATCCGCTGCCGATTCTCGTCCTTGAGAAGCTGGTTCCGCTGGATGCAGATCAGGACCTCCTGGACGAGGGCGTCCTTGCGCTCCAGGTAATGGATGTCGTTGGTCGCCACCAGGGGGAGGTCGAGCTCCCGCGCCAGATCGATGAGGAGGGGGTTGACCTTTTCCTGCTCCTCGAGGCCGTTCTTCATGATCTCGATGTAGAAGTTTTCCGGCCCGAAGATCTCCTTCAGCGTGATGGCCGTCTCTCTCGCCTTGTCGGGCTGGTCGAATCGAAAGGCACAGGGGATCCGGCCGCTCAGGCAGCCAGACAGCGCGATCAGGCCGTCCGAATGGCTGGCAAGGTGTTCGACGTCCACACGGGGCCTTCGATAGAAGCCCTTGATGTAGGCAAGGGATGAGAGGCGGATCAGGTTCTTGTAACCGGCCTCGTTGCGGGCCAGGAGGGTCAGGTGGTAGTTGCGCGACGGCCTGCCGTGGAGGCGCTTTTCGGTGAGCGCCCCCTCGGCCATGTAGGCTTCCATTCCGATGATCGGCTTGATCCCCGCTGCCTTGGCCTTCTTGTAGAACTCGATCGCTCCGAAGAGCGCGCCGTGGTCGGTCAGTGCCAGGGCCTTCATGCCGCAGGAGACGGCCTTCTCCACCAGGCCGTCGATCTTGACCGATCCATCGAGCAGGGAGTAGTGACTGTGAACATGGAGGTGGACGAAATCTTCAGGTCTCATCGGCCACCGCTTTCTCGCTGCGGGGTGTCGTTGGTTATGTGGTAATGTTGATACTCTCGCCAGGGAGGAGGAAGAAACCGCCGCCCGAAGGTACAATAAACAAGCGCTCCGGGTCCCGCAACGACGAAGAGGAAAAGCTTTTCCGGGCCCGGCCGTTGCACTCGGGGAGTTCTTTTGCTAACTCCTTTAGGGAGCATTGAAAAGGCGGGCGCGATCCAGGCTGTTCCCCTTTTCATGAATTCTTGTTTCATGCTGGAGATTGAAGTCCATGCGACGCCCTCCGAAACATCTCGCTCTCCTTTTCCTTGCAGGAATCGGTTTGCTGTCAGGATGCCTGTCCCCGTCGTTTTCCGAGGAGACGCTCCAGTTCATGGAGTCATCCTGGGCTCTCTACCTGAAAGACGATCCCGGCTGGCTCGAGGCTCGCGACCAGTGGATCGCCCTCGGCAAGGCGGAGCAGCTCGTCCTGATGGACCAACTCTTCAGCCACGTGGTGCATACGAGCCCGAAGATGCGTCCGACGCCCGAGGGGGCTCTCGAACCGGCCTGGCTGAAGCCGGGACGCGAGATGGTGCGGATGAAGGAGGTGTGCGGCCCTTACCTGATCGACGCCATGAGCCTGCTCGAGGTGGTGAACGAGAACCTGGAAGAGGCCTGCACAAGCATGCTGGCCGAAGTGGCTGACTTCGATATGGTGAACAATGCCATGGCCGATGACCGAGGGAATCCGTACTACAAGGCGCGCCTCGTTGCCGTGATGGCGCGCCTCGACGATCCGCGCGCCCATGCCGCTGTCATCGATGTCCTGCTCGGGCCTAGCACCTGGCAGGCGCGCGCCACGGCTGCCGAGGTACTGCGAAACTGTCCGCGAGACAGCCGGCCTGCAGCCGTCGAAGCCCTCGAGAAGACGGTGAACGATCCCGATGCCACGGTGGCGGCCAATGCGCGCAATTCGCTCGAGAGGCTTCGATCTCTCGATTAGGCCAAAGGAGGAATGGGAAGAGATGGAGTGGAAGATCAAACCGGGGCTGGAAAAGTGCGGCCAGTGCGACCGGGCCTTCGATGAGGGGGGGGCCTACTATTCCACCCTCAAGGTCGAGGACGATTCCGTCCTGAGGAAGGATTACTGCACTTCCTGCTTCGATCCCGAGGAGTCGGCCGACAAGATCTTCTGGCGAGCCCGCGTCGTGGTGCAGGATGCGGCGATGAAGCGGAAGGTCGATTTCAACATTCTCAGGGAGCTTTTCTTCCAGATGGTCAACAGCAAGAGCGCCAGCCTGGCGTCTCTCACCTACCTCGTGGGGCTCGTCCTGGTGAGGAAGAGGTACCTCCGCCTCGTCGGTTTCTTCTCCGAGGGAGGCGTCGATCTGATGCGCGTGCAGAGACGCAGCGGCGAGCCCGTCATCAGCATCGAGATGCCCCTTCTCGAAGCCAAGGACCTGGAACTGCTCAAGGAGCAGCTCTCGGAGCTCCTCTCGTCCGACCTGGGAGAAGAGTTCGACCTGAGCCGTCTGGAGAGGAAGAAGGAAGAGCGCGAGGACACGACTCCGCTTCCCTGAGCCCTCCCGTCGCTCGACGACATCCAAGGCAGGCGCCGGCCGGAAGACCTCACCCCTCGACGAAGATACCGAGCCCGCGCAATCTCCGCCATCTAGACGAGAAGAGTGTACCCGAGCAAGCGTAGGCTCCGTATCGTCTTGATGGCGGAGATTGCGCGGGCTCGCGACTACCGCATTCACGCACCGGCACTCCCAGACGGAATCCCGATCCCGTAGGCTCCTGACTAGGTCGTGTTACTTAAAAACCCGAAACCAGGCTGAAAAAAAGAAAAATGAATCCAAAATCCTTGAACCAATGCCGAAATATTGCTTAAGTGGGGAAAGGTGGGAGGAAGTGGGTTACTGTGGTTTTTTTCTCTCCGGATTTGGCTAAAAAATGTTCAACGGAATCAGTCAGAACAAGCTGGACCAAAAAAACAGGGTCAAGATTCCGACGAAGATATTAAAGCAGATCCAGAGCGTCAGTACGTCCAAAAAAATATTCATTACCAAAGGCTTTGAAAAGTGCCTCTACCTCTACACCGAGGAGAGATGGCGAGAGATCTTTGAGAAATATCAAAATACAGCCATGAATAGTCGTGAGCAGCGGTTTTTCGACCGCTTCTTCTTCGGTCTAGCCGAATCAGTGGATATTGATGCGTCGGGAAGGCTTCTCATTCCCGATTCGCTGAGGGGTCGGCTGGGGGATTCGAAAGAGGTCGTGTTTGCAGGAGTGCGCAACAGGATCGAGGCCTGGGCGCCTGACAGGTGGCAGGCCTTCATCGAAGAGAACGAGGACGACTTCGAGAATTTGGCCTCTGCCTTGACCCTGTAGCGGCGAAGGCGGGAAGAAGACAAGCCGCACCTGTTCGGGCTGGTCATGCGGTTCTTGAGAAGACTCGAATGGAGCGTGACCGTTGAACGGAGAAGAGGAAGCCATTCATCAGCCTGTCCTCGTGGAGGAGGTGATGAGTTGGCTCGAGCCCGAAAAGGGCGGCATATTAGTGGATTTGACCGTCGGGGAGGGAGGCCATGCCCGGGAACTCCTGGAACGGCTGGCGGCCGACGGTCTCTTATACGGCTCTGACCAGGATGGGCGGATCCTGGAACGCGCTCAGGAGCGGCTCAAGGGTTTTGCCGGGCGGTTTACCCTGTGCCGCGGGAATTTCAGCGAGGCGGATCGCTTTTTCGAGGGGCTCTCGGGAAGAGCCAGAGGTGTGCTGATGGATCTCGGTGTCTCATCGTTCCACCTGGACAATCCGGCTCTCGGATTTTCGATCCGGGACGACGGTCCTCTGGACATGCGGATGGACACGACCCAGCCTCTCACCGCCGAGAAGTTTCTCAACAGTGCGGGGCGCGAGGATCTGATGTACGCCATCGGCATCCTGGGAGAAGAGCCGCGGGCCAAGGCCGTTGTCAACGCCGTGATGGAGGAGAGGCGGATTCGTCCGCTCATGAGGACCTCCGACCTGAGGACGATCGTCGAGCAGGTCTACAGGCGCCGGGGTGGGAAGATCCATCCGGCTACGAAGTCGTTCCAGGGTGTTCGCATGGCCGTAAACAAGGAGACGCAGAGCATCGAGAAGGGGCTCCCCGCGGCTCTGGGCCTCCTGGAGCCGGGCGGGCGTCTGGCCGTCATCGGCTTCCACAGCGGTGAGGACAGGCGGGTGAAGGAGTTCCTCAGGGAGTCCGCTACCGAGGGGAAGGTCGTCCTTCCCCGGCCGCGCTGGATCCAGCCCTCGCGGGAGGAGATTCGCCGGAACCGGCGCAGCAGGAGCGCGCGATTGCGCCTGGCAGAGAAGGCAAGAGCATGAAATGGTTGATCGCTCTATCCCTGACTTCGCTCTGTTTCGTGGCCGTGATCACCGTGCGGCTGCGGAACAAGGAGATGGGGCTCGGCTACCAGATCGCCGCTCTGGAGAGAGCCGAGAGGATTCTGATCGACCAGTTGATCGCTATCGAGGGCGATATCAGCCGCAGAAGCGCGGTCGACTCCCTCGTGCGCCAGGCAGTGGAAATGAGAATAGTGCTTCGAATGGACCGCGGCGGGCTTCCGCCCGTCGATCTGATCGAAGTTCAGGATGACGCCTCCTTCATGGAGTGAGCCTCCCGGCCGAACTGCCTGGAATTTGCCGGTTATCAACGCTCTTGGGCGGACCGCGCTTTGACGCAGTGCGCCTGAACAAATCAACCCTGGAGTGAGAACAGGATGTTTCAGCGAGGAAGAATACGGGCCAGGATGATACTGGTGGTCATCATTGCAGGCTTTCTCATTCTCGAAGCCCGTCTCCTCTGTATCCAGATCATCCAGGGGAACATGTTTTCGGAGCGTGCCGAGCGCCTCTACTGCACGGGAGAGACGCTGCCCATGCCGCGGGGCAGGATCGTGGACTGCCGGAACACCGTGCTGGCCGCCTCCATCCCCTCCATCGATGTCTATGCCGACTGCGATCAGCTCGAGAATCCCCACACGGAGAAATGCTCGGAGAAGGACCTGACGATCGGCCTGCTCGCGCCCTTCTTCGGCATGAAGGAGAGCGACCTGCGCGTCAAGGTGGACCGGAATCCCGATGCCTACGTCCGTGTGGCGGCCGGCATCACCGACCAGACGCTCATCCGCGAGCTCAATCTCCTCAAGGAGAAAAGGCTGCTCCGAGGCATCCACTTCGAGAAGCAATTCAAGCGCCGTTATTCCCACCACGACCTGATGGGGCACACCATCGGCTTCGTCAACAGCGAGGCCAAGGGGGTCTGCGGCGTCGAGGCGCTGGCGGACGGTTTCCTGAAGGGTGTCGACGGCTACCGGCGCTACACGAGGGACGGCATCCGGAACGAGGTGTCGATCGACGACACTCCCGTCGAGTGGGGAATGCCCGGCGGGACCGTTCAGCTGACCCTCGATGCAGCGATCCAGCTCTTCGCAGAGATCGAACTGGCCGAGATCGAGCGGCTCCATGATCCGAAATGGGCGGCGGCCGTGGTCCTCGAGCCCGGGACCGGACGGATTCTGGCCGCGGCATCGATCCCGTCGATCGATCCGTCGAATCCGGCCGAGGGAAGGGAAGGGCACTGGACCAATCATGTGTTCAATGCCACCTATCAGCCCGGATCGAGCTTCAAGCCGCTTTTCATGGCTCTTGCGCTCGACAGCGGCCGGGTCGGTCTCTCGGAGCAGTTCGACTGCGGGCACGGAAGCCGGCGGTTCGGCAGCCGGCGGGTGACGGACAGCCACGGCTACGGCATGCTGACGACATCGGGGATCATCGTCAAGTCGTCCAACATCGGCATGGCGCAGATCGCCCTGCGGATGATCCCCGAGAGCTGCCGGAAGGGCGATCCCGCCTTCGCGCCTCTTCGCAGCAGGCTGGAAAGGTTGGGGCTGGGTAGAAAGCCCGGCGTTCTCCGGCCCTCCGAGGAGATGGCCGGCCTGATCACTCCCCTCGAGAACTGGAGCCGGATCTACACCACGATCTCCGTTTCCTACGGCTACGAGATGGCCGTGACGCCGATCCAGATGGCCTCGGCTTTCATGACCATCGCGAACAAGGGGATCTACATTCCCCCGCGGCTGATCGAATCGTACTGCCCCCCCGACGGCCAGAGGGTCGAGATGGCAGGGGCGCCGTCATGTCCCGTCTATTCCCGCGAGACCAGCGAGAGCGTGACGAGGATGCTGGTGAAGGTCGTGGAGGAGGGAACGGGAACGAAGGCACAGATCCCCGGCTGCCCGGTGGCCGGCAAGACGGGGACGGCGCGCAAGGCCCAGGATCGGACGCGGCACACCGCGTCCTTCATTGCCTTCGCCCCGGCCGACAACCCGACCCTCCTGGCTCTCGTGGTGGTGGACGAGCCCAAGGGGGCGATCTACGGCGGGAGCGTGGCCGCCCCCCGCGTGAAGAAGATACTGCAGAAGGGACTGGCGCACCTGGGTGTCCAGTCGAAGAGCCTGGTCATGGCAGAAGACAGGAGAGCTGGAGATGATATCCGTTGAAGTACCGGCTCTCCGGAGGCTCATCAGAAGTTTCGAGGTCCGCATGAAGGTGAAAGAGCTGGCAGAGGCCTGCGGGGGAAGAGTGGTTCGCGGTCCGGACGACAGGATGGTCGACGGGCTCTCGTACGATTCGCGAACCACGCGCCGCAACGATCTCTTTTTCGCTGTCCAGGGTTTCACCAGCCACGGAAGCGCCTACGTCGCCGACGCCCTGACCAGGGGCGCGGCTGCCGTGATCTCGGACAGGGAACTGGACCTCCCACACGAGGTGCCGCTCGTTCTGGTGGAGAACGGCCGCCGGGCCAAGGCGCTGGCCGCATCGTGCTTCTTCGGCCGGCCCTCCACGCGTCTTCGCTGCATCGGGGTGACGGGCACCAACGGGAAGACGACGACGACCTACATGCTCAAGTCGATCCTCGAGCAGCATGGTTTCTCCACCGGGATGATCGGGACGATCCGCCACCTCGTGGGTCGCCGCCAGGTCACCGCGGCCAACACCACGCCAGACGCCGTGGATATCCAGAGGTACCTGGCGGAAATGGTGGATGAAAACCAGGACGCGGCCGTGCTCGAGGTCTCGTCGCACGCCCTGGTGCAGGCCAGGACCATGGGCGTCCGTTTCCGGGTCGGGATCTTCACCAACCTGAGCCAGGATCATCTCGACTTTCACGAGACCATGGAGAACTATGCCGCTGCCAAGGCGATGCTCTTCTCCTCTCTCGAGCCCGATGCCACGGGAGTGATCAACAACGACGATCACGAGGCGGCCCGGATGGCGAAAGCGTGCCGCTGCCCCGTCCTGACCTATGGACTGGGCGAGGAGGCCTCGGTGCAGGGGATCATTCGCAGACTCGACAGCGACGGCTTCTCCATGAACCTGAAGACGCCGATCGGCGAGACCGTCGTCTCTTCGCGCCTGCTCGGCCGCCACAACGTCTACAACGCCCTGGCCGCCTCGACGGCGGCCGTGGCTCTCGATCTTCCCCTTTCGGCGATCCGGACGGGGATCGAGGTCCTGACCTCCATACCGGGACGGGTCGAGTCGGTGGACGCGGGCCAGGACTTTCGGGTCATCGTCGACTACGCGCACACCGACGATGCCTTGAAGAACCTCCTGGAAAACCTCCGCCCCCTGGCCACCCGCCTGATTTCAGTATTTGGATGCGGGGGCGACAGAGATGCCTTCAAGAGGCCGCTGATGGCACGGGTGGCCACGACGCTCTCGGACTTCACGGTGGTGACATCGGACAATCCCCGGAGCGAGGACGCCCGCAGCATCATCGACGACATCGTGGCGGGCTGCGTTCCCGGCGCGGATGTGATGGTCGAGCCTGACCGGCGGTCCGCCATCGAGGCGGCGATCCGGGAGGCGCGGGGAGGCGATATCGTGGTCATCGCCGGAAAGGGGCACGAAGATTACCAGATCCTCAACTCGGGGATCATAGAATTCGACGACCGGCAGGTCGCCAGAGAGATCCTATGGAACCTCTAACGCTAGACGAGATCATACAGGCCGTGAACGGAGTTTCATCAGGCAACGGAGCGTCGCCTGAACGGATCGAGGGAATCTCCACCGATACACGGACCCTGAAGCCCGGCGAGCTCTTCGTCGCCATCAAGGGAGACAGGTTCGACGGCGCCCGGTTCCTGGACCAGGCCGTGGCCAAGGGCGCCTCGGCGCTGATGATCGAGCGGGGGACGAAGACGCCGCAGCGCAAGCCCGGAATGACGGCCATCTCCGTGGCGGACACGGGCAAGGCGCTCCTCGATCTGGCCCGCTACTACAGGGACAAGTTCTCGCCCCGTCTCGTAGGCATCACCGGCTCCAACGGCAAGACGACGACGAAGGATCTCCTGGGCTGCGCTCTCTCCCGCGTGGGTGAGACCGTGGCCTCCGAACGGTCGTACAACAACTTCATCGGCGTACCCCTGACCCTCTTCCGCGTCACCCGGGAGACGCGGTTCGTGGTGCTCGAGATCGGGACGAACCAGCCGGGCGAGATCAGCGCGCTGGCCACCGTCTCCCGGCCCGATCTGGGTGTGGTGACCAATGTCAGTCAATCGCACCTCGAGGGACTCAAGACCCTCGAGGGCGTTGCCAACGAGAAGGCCGGCCTGATCCGCGGTATCGGGCCCGAGGGGCTCTCCATCCTGAACAGGGACGATCCGTCCTACGACACCCTGGTCGAGGCTGCCACTGGGCCGGTGAAGACGATCGGAATCAGGAGCCGCGCCGATTACATGGCCGTGGAGATCGAGATCCAGGCCGATCACTCGGCCTTCACGATCCAGGGGACGCGCTTTCACCTTCCCCTGATGGGATTTCACAACGTTTACAACGCGCTGGCCGCCTATGCCTGCGCCGTTGAGGTCGGGGCGGCGCCCGAGAGCGTTGCCGAGGCCTTCCTCTCCTTCGAGGGGCCGCCGATGAGGCTGAAGCCGCTGAAGGCCGGAGGGTGCTTCATCCTCAACGACACGTACAACGCCAATCCCGCTTCCGTCGTCTCGGCTCTCAAGACCTTTGCCGTGCTGCCCGTCACCGGCCGGAGGATCGTGGTTCTCGGCGACATGATGGAGCTGGGCGAGCAGTCGAAGGAGCTGCACTGTCAGATGGGCCGCGAGCTGAGCTGCGGCTCCTTCGACGTGATCGCCGCTGTGGGGGAGCGGGCCGGCGACTACATCGACGGCGCGACACAGGTGGGGATCGAGCCGGGAAAGCTGCACCTGTTTCCCGATACGGACGAGGCGATGGCCGCGATTCCGCGCCTGGTGGAGAAAGGCGACGCGGTCCTGGTGAAGGGATCGAGGGGGATGGAACTCGAAAAGCTGGTCGACCGGATCGTGGATACCCGGAACGGTCGCAACGCCCAGGGAGGCGCGATGAATCAGATGCGGGAGGCCGGCTCCTGCGAGGGTCCGTGACCGAGCTGAAGGAACGAGGTCTTGTTTTATTATCTTTTCTATTCCCAGTTCAAGCTCTTCAACCTCTTCCGGTACGTCACGTTCCGGGCCGCCATGGCCGCGGTGACGGCTTTCGTCATCTGCCTCGTCGTGGGACCGTACGTCATCCGGATGCTGAAGAAGGCTGGCATCAAGGAGGCGACGGGCAAGTCGGACTCCGCGGAGCTCAACACCTTACACGGGACCAAGGGGAATGTGCCCACCATGGGCGGGATCATCATCCTCGCCGCGATCCTGATCTCCTCCCTGCTCTGGGGGCGCATCGACAACCCCTACCTCCAGCTCGGCCTCCTCTGCACCGTCGGCTTCGGCATCATCGGCTTCATCGACGACTACATCAAGCTGACCGAGCCGGACAAGAAGGGGCTCACCAAGACGAGGAAGCTCGTCCTGCAGATGGCCATCTCCGCGGCGCTGGCCTTCGCCGTCTTCCGGTGCCTTCTGGCAACGGGGAAGCCCGAGTATCTCAACCTCTACTTCCCCTTCTTCAAGGATCTGGTCCTCGACCTCAGCTTCCTGGGCGGCGTGGGGGCCCTGGTGATCACCTTCCTTGTGATCGTGTTCTTTTCCAACGCGGTCAACATCACCGACGGGCAGGACGGGCTCGCCTCGGGCTGCGTGGTGATCACGGCGGCCGCCATGGCCGTCGTCTGCTACGTGGTCAGCCGCCAGGACTATGCCGACTATCTGTTCATCCTGGCCGTGCCGGGAAGCCAGGAGCTGACGATATTCTGCGCCGCCATGACCGGGGCGGCAGCCGGCTTCCTCTGGTTCAACACCCATCCGGCCAAGATCTTCATGGGCGACACGGGCGCGCTCTCGCTGGGCGGCCTCCTCGGCTTCATCGCCGTGGCGTCACGCCAGGAGATCATGCTGTTCATCGTCGGCGGCGTCTTCGTGATAGAGATCCTCTCCGTGGTCATCCAGGTGGCCTCCTACAGGTTCAGGAACAAGAAGCGGGTGTTCCTGATCGCGCCGCTGCACCATCACTTCGAGCTCAAGGGCGATCCGGAGTGCAAGGTCACGGTGCGTTTCTGGATCATCGCGGGGATCTGCGCCGTCATCGGGCTGGCAACGTTGAAGATGAGATAGACGAAAGGAGAAGCCCGTGGAGGCTTTCACGGCAAAAGAGGAGATGCAGCGCTCGGCAAGGACCTTCTTCGTTCTGATACTGGTCCTCGTGGGCATCGGCCTCGTCATGGTCTACAGCGCGAGCGGCGTGAAGAGCGCGAGAGCCGGCTACGGCGACATGCATCTTCTCCTTCACCAGTCCGTCAAGGCCGCCCTGGGGCTCTTCGCCATGCTGACCGTGATGCGCATCAACTATCTCTGGTTCGCGCGCCACCACATGATGATCCTCTTCATCGTCCTCGGCACCCTCATCCTGGTGCTGATCCCGATTCCCGGATTGACCGGTGCCGTGAACGGCGCCTGGCGGTGGTTCCGGATCGGCCCCTTCATGATCCAGCCGTCCGAGTTCGCCAAGCTCGGGTTGATCATCGTCCTGGCGAGCCTCATCGTGCGGATCGGCGACAGGATCGAGAACTTCCTGCATGGATTCTGCCCGCTCCTCCTGGCCGTGGCGCCGATCTGCTTCCTGACCCTGGTGGAGCCCGACTTCGGGACGTGCGTTCTCATGGCCGCCCTGGCCGCGGTGATGCTGGTGATCGGCGGAACCCGGATCTACCACTTCATCATCGTGTTCACCTGCGGCATGGTGCTCATGGTCCTCTTCGCTCTCTCCAACTTCGACCACATCCTGCGCCGGATCATGGAGTTCATCTGCCCGCCGGAGACGGGCCACGTCTCGCTGGGCCTCACGGCTCTCGGATCCGGCGGCATGTTCGGCGAGGGCCTGGGCGGCGGCCTGTCCAAGCTCTACTTCCTCCCCCTCTGCGAGAGCGACTTCATCTTCGCCGTGATCGGGGAGGAGCTCGGCTTCGTGGGGGCGTCGGCCATCCTTCTCGTTTTTGTCATGCTTGTCTATCACGGCATGAAGGTCCTGATGGGGATCAAGAACCGGTTCGGTTTCCTGGTGGCCCTCGGGATTCTCCTGCTCATTTCCACCCAGGCGATCATGAACATCGCCGTGGTGCTGCGCGTGGCGCCGGCCAAGGGAATCGCGCTCCCCTTCATCAGCTCGGGGGGCTCTTCGATGCTGGCCCTGATGATCGGTGTGGGGATCTTTCTCCGGATCGCGCAGGAGCCCGATCTGGCGCCTCCCAAATTCAAGGACGATCCTGTGACCCTCTTTTTCCGGAAGCGCTTTGTCACAACGAAACATTTTACTAGGGGAGATGATTATGTCCGATCTTGATCGCTACGGCCTTTTTGCGCTGGTCGTGATTATCCTGCTCATCATTTTTGTCACCATGACCAACGATCAGCTTCCGGAAGATGATCCGGAGACGACAGTGCTCTCCCTCGAGGTCGAATCGAGCCCCTTCAGCAGCGACGACGGCGGCGGTGCGTCCGGACAGGGAAGGCAGCCGCCCTTCGATTTCAACGAGCCCGGTGTGGACTATCCCCAGGGCGAGAACAGGCCTCCCGACGCCGCGGACACGACGTCCGCAGAGGATGGCTCCTTCTTCGAGCACGAGGTGCAGAGGAACGACACCCTCTCCTCGATCTCCAAGAAATTCTACGGATCCACCATCCACTGGAAGACGATCGAGAAGGCGAACCCGGGGATCGATCCCAAGAAGCTCAAGGTGGGAGACGTCGTCCGCGTTCCGAGGAAGCCCGATTCGATCATCAACCCCTCGAGCACGGTCCAAAGCACCGGAACGGAGCGCACTCACGAGGTGCGAAAGAACGACAGCCTGAGAAAGATCTCCCGGATCTACTACGGGACCGAGTCGAAGTGGAAGACGGTTTTGGAGGCGAACAAGGACAAGATCTCCGATCCCCGTCGCCTGGCCATCGGCACCGTCCTCGTGATCCCCAGGTAGTTTGTTTGTTGCGCCCGGAACCAGGCAGCGTAGAATCGGATGCGGCAGGCTCTTCCTTCGCGCCCGCTTCTCTATCCTGGAATGATCGAAAGATGCGGATTCTTTTTGCAGCCGGCGGTACGGGCGGACATCTCAGGCCGGCGCTCAACCTGGCCGGAACGCTGCGCGAACGGGATCCCTCGGGGGAGGTCTTCTTTCTCACTTCGGGCCGCTCGGTGGAGAACTGGTTCGTCGACGAGTCCGCGGGGAGCGTGAAGCCGCTCTTTCCCGGGGCCTCGTCGCGTCCCGGGCTCGCAAACCCCCTGCCCTGGCTGCGAGCACTCGCCACGGCCTGGCGGGTGGTGGGGATCTTCAAGCCCCATGCCGTCGTGGCCACGGGGGGGTATGCAGCGCTCCCCGTCATTCCGAGGGCTTTTTCCTCGCGAATCCCCCTCTACCTCCTCGAGCCGAACGCCGTGCCCGGCCGGGCCACCAGGACGATGGCCCGCGCGGCGCACCGCATCTTCTGTCATTTCGATACAACGGCCAGGAGCCTCGGCCGCCGGGCCGCGGCGCCGGGAAGCCCGGTCTGGTATGCACCGGATCGCGGAGAAGGGGCCGGCGCGGCGGGCCAAACAACGAGCAGCGAGGGGATCGATGCGGCCGAGGCCCGCGCTTTCTTCGGCCTGAAGCCCGACAGGAGGACGCTCCTCGTGGCAGGCGGCAGCCTGGGGGCGAAAAAGCTCAACGAGACCGTGGCCCGAAGCCTCGACAGGCTGCAGGGCGATCACCAGGTCCTGTTCATCACCGGGGAGCGCGACTTCGAGACGGTTCGAGCCGCCTGTGACGCCGCAGAGGTCGAGACCAGGGTGCTGCCCTTCTGCCGGGAAATGGACAAGGCATACCGGGCGGCCGACCTCCTGCTCTGCCGGGCCGGCGGCATGACGGTGGCCGAGGTGATGGTGGCAGGCCTCCCCGCGATCCTGGTGCCCTATCCCCATCACAAGGACAGGCATCAATTCCGGAACGCCGAGCAGCTCGAGGCCGAAGGGGCTGCCGTGATACTCGACGAAAAGGACCTCGTGCCGGACACTTTCAGGCAGGAGGTGGTGGATCTCCTCGATGATCCCGCCCGGCTCCTGGCCATGAGGGAGTCGGCCTGCCGGATGGCCAAGCCGGACGCTGCCGGACGGATCCTCGATACGATCGAAGCGGATTTATCAATGAAAGGAAGTGGCAATGTGGCCTGATGGAGCACGGATTCACATGGTGGGGATCGGGGGTGCGGGAATGAGCTCTCTGGCACGCTACCTCCGCGATGCCGGTGCCGAGGTCACAGGTTCCGATGCCCACCTCTCTCCCCTGGTGGAGAAGCTGATCAGCGATCGTTTTTCGGTCCGAGTGGGGGAGAATGCGGAGCCGGACGGGTCTTCCGTCGATATCGTGGTTCACACGGCGGCTGTTGCTCCTGATCATCCCGAGGTCAGGGCCTGCTGCCTGGCAGGGGCCGCGCGGCTCAAGTACTCGGAAATGCTGGGCCGTGTCATCGATTCCCACAAGGGCGTGGCCGTTGCCGGCACCCACGGCAAGACCACCGTGGCCTCCCTGATCGCCTTCCTGCTGAAGAAGTGCGGCCTCGATCCGTCCTTCGTGCTGGGCGGCACGGTCTCCGACCTGGGCGGCGTGGGAGGCGCCGGCGGGCGCGGCCGCCACTTCGTCGTGGAGGCCTGCGAGTACGACAGGTCGTTCCTCAACCTCAGCCCCTCCTGCATCGTCCTCCTGAACGTCGAGGAGGATCATCTCGACTACTACAAGGATATCGATGACCTGAGGGGCGCCTTCGCCTCCTTTGCCGGCAAGCTCCGCGAGGGGGGGGAGGTGATCGCCTGGCACGAGATTCCTTATCTCGATCGCATCATCGGCTTCGTCGACAAGCCGGTCCGCACCTTCGGATTCGAGGAGGGGGCCGACCTCGTGATCTCCAACGTCACGGGCGACCGCGAGGGGAGCTTCTTCGATCTGACCTTTCAGGGCGCCCGGCTCGGGACCTTTCGCTTCAACACCCCGGGGCGCCACTCCGTGCTGAACGCCGCCGCCGCGATCCTCGCCGCCCTGCAGGCCGGGGCGCACCTGGGCAAGGTGCGGGAGGCGGTCTCGTCTTTCTGCGGCGTCGCGCGCCGGCTCGAACGCGTCGACCGGATCGGGGATTGCGTCGTTTACAGCGATTATGCTCATCATCCCACCGAGATCTCGGCCGTCTTCGAGGCGATGCGCACGGCCTATCCCGGCCGCCGCCTCGTCACCGTGTTCCAGGCCCACCAGCGTTCCCGCACCGCCTTCTTCTTCGACGGCCTGGCCGACGCGCTGGCTCAGTTCGATCTCTCCGTGCTCGTCGAGACCTTCTCGGTGCGCGAGACCGGTGTGGACCATCTTCCCGGCGGAGAGGCCCTGGCCGATGCCGTGGCCGCCCGCAACGGGCAGAGCAGCTTTCTCGGTTCCCTCCACGAAGCGCCGGCAAGGCTGCCGGCCCTGCTCGAGGAGGACGACGTGGTTGTCTTGATGGGAGCGGGCGAAATCGGTGAACTTGCCCAAGCCTTTGCTGGCGACATGCGCCGCCATCAGCAGGCCGTCCCTGGCCTCTCTCACCTCGGTGAGGCTGGGAGGGACGGCGCAGCTGCTGGCCGAGCCTGAGAACGGGGCGGCTGCGCGTGACCTCATCGCCTTTCTCCAGAGAGGAGCGATCCCCTTCCGGGCGATCGGCGGAGGTTCGAACATCCTGCCGCCCGACGGCGAGAGCGGCCTGGTCGTGGTGGGTACGAGAAGGTTCGATTCCGTCGATCTTTCGGGCTCGGATCCCGCGATCCTGCGGGCCGGGGCCGGGGCGCCCCTCGCCCGGCTCGTCTCTCTTGCCGGGAAGCAGGGGCTGACAGGGCTGGAAGGCCTGGCCGGCATTCCCGGAACGGTGGGCGGCGCAGCGGTGATGAACGCGGGAGGGCGCCACGGCTCGCTGGAAGAGGTGTTCGAGGAAGCGGTTGTGCTCGAGGGGGGCGGCGGACCGACGGTGAAGAACCGGAAGCAGTGCGGTTTCCGGTATCGTGGATCGAACCTCGGCGGCTGGTTCATCCTGGAAGTGGCGCTGCGGCTCGGGCGGGACAGACCGGAATCGGTGCGAGAGCGGACGAGGGCGATACTCGAGGAGAAGAGACGGACACAGCCCCTCGACCAGAGGAGCTGCGGCTGCATCTTCAAGAATCCCCCCGGCCGTTCGGCCGGGCAGTTGCTCGATCAGGCCGGGCTCAAGGGGAGCTCCGAGGGCGGCGCCTTGATCTCGCCGAAGCACGCCAATTTCATGGTCAACACAGGCGGGGCGACGCGGCGCGATTTCGACGGCCTGATCGACAGGGCCAGAGCAAAGGTCCTCTCGATTTTTTCCGTCGAGCTCGATCTCGAGGTGGAGCGATGGTAAGCCCTGAAAGAAGCCGTTTCCGGGGGCTCACAGGGATTTCACGTAATCCAAATCGAATTCGAACACCATATTTTCCGGCTTCGTTATTGAAACACCAAGATGTAGTGGTATGCTGATGGGCGGTTGAGAGATTCAAGGCGGTTGGGAAACAGCTTGAGGTTCTTTTCTCTGTCTATCTGACCGCACTTTTTTGCGTTGATCTCGAATCAACCGCAGCCTGGTCAGGCCGCTTAACCAATTTCCTGAATGGTTTTTGTTTCAGTGCTGATCGGTCTTTTTAAATAAAAAGCAAGGTTACGTCTTGTCTTTATATACTCCGAATTGGGGAATGGAGAGAGTCGATGTTTGGAGTCAGCGAAGGGGAAAAAACGGGAATGCACGAGACCACCATTGACATGAATGGTGTCTTCGAGGATCTGATCTCGGGGAATGAACTTCTAAACATATCTGACAACTCCAAGAAGGTGCTGGAACGGCGTTATCTGCGAAAGGGCTCTGACGGCAAGCCTGTCGAGGATATCGAAGCCCTGTTCAACCGCGTGGCCCGCAACATCGCCTCTGCGGAGAACATCGTCCGCAACGGCGACGATCCGCGGAAGGTGGAGGAGAAGTTCTTCCACCTCATGGCGTCGCTCGACTTCATGCCGAACTCCCCGACATTGATGAACGCCGGCCGCGAGCTGCAGCAGCTTTCGGCCTGTTTCGTGCTGCCGGTGGAGGATTCGATCGAATCGATCTTCGACACGGTGAAGAACACCGCCCTGATCCACAAGAGCGGCGGCGGGACCGGCTTCTCCTTCTCGCGCATCCGGCCGAAGAACGACATCGTCTCCACCTCCCACGGCTATGCCTCTGGGCCGATCTCCTTCCTCAAGGTCTTCAACGAGGCCACCGAGGCGATCAACCAGGGCGGGTTCCGCCGCGGCGCCAACATGGGTGTGCTGCGGGTGGATCACCCGGACATCCTCGATTTCATACAGGTAAAGTCCGAAGACAAGACGATCTCCAACTTCAACATCTCGGTGGGGCTGACAAGGCAGTTCATGGAAGCCCTGGTGGCCGACGAGGATTACGATCTCGTCAATCCTCACGGTGGCGAGGTGGTCCGCCGGTTGCTGGCCAGGGAGGTCTTCGAGCTGGTCGTCAACCTGGCGTGGAAGAACGGCGAGCCGGGCATCATCTTCCTGGACAAGATCAATGCGTCAAATCCGACGCCCGAGCTGGCCGAGATCGAGAGCACCAACCCCTGCGGCGAGCAGCCCCTTCTTCCCTTCGAGGCCTGCAACCTCGGCTCGATCAACCTCGGCCGGATGGTGGCGGGCGGCAAGATCAACTATGACAAGCTGAAACGCACGACCCACAGCGCCGTCCACTTCCTGGACAACGTCATCGAGGTCAACCGGTACCCGATGCGCGAGATCGAGGAGATGTGCAAGGCGAACCGGAAGATCGGCCTCGGGGTGATGGGCTTCGCCGACATGCTGATCCAGATGGGGATTCCGTACAACTCCGAGGCGGCCGTCGACACGGCCGGCAAGGTGATGAGCATCATCCAGGAGGAGTCGCACGAGGCGTCCCACCAGCTCGCCCTGCGGCGCGGGGAGTTCCCCAACTTCAGGAAGTCGATCTACAACAAGGGGTCGGAGCCCAGGATGATGCGGAACGCCACGGTGACCACGATCGCGCCCACGGGCACGATCAGCATCATCTGCAACGCTTCGGGCGGGATCGAGCCCCTTTTCGCCGTCTGCTTCAACCGCAACGTGATGGACAACACCTGCCTCACCGAGGTCAATCCCTTCTTCGAGCAGGTGGCCAAGCGGTACGAATTCTACTCCGAGGAGTTGATGAGCGAGATCGCCGAGAGGGGGAACGTGATCGGCATGGACGATGTGCCGGAGCAGATCCAGCGCGTCTTCGTCACGGCCCACGACGTGGCTCCCGAGTGGCACATCCGGATCCAGGCCGCGTTCCAGGAGTACACGGACAACGCCGTGTCCAAGACGGTCAACCTGCCCGAGAACGCGTCGGTCGATGACGTGCAGCGAATCTACTTCATGGCCTACGACCTGAACTGCAAGGGGGCCACGGTCTACCGGAACGGCAGCCGGGACAACCAGGTCCTGAGCGTGGGTGGCCAGACGACGGAGGAAGGGACCGAAGAGGCTTCCGCCGCGGAGTTCGACAGGAGCTTCGGGTTCTCGCGGCCGAGACCGGCCGTGATCGAGGGCCACACGGTGCGGATGAAGACCGGCTGCGGCAACCTCTACGTCACCATCAACGAGGATGAACAGGGCAACCCCTTCGAGCTCTTCAACCACATCGGCAAGGCGGGCGGGTGCGCCGCCTCGCAGAGCGAGGCGATCGGGCGTCTGATCTCCTACGCCTTCCGGAGCGGTTCGCGCGTGGAGCCGATCGTCGAGCAGCTCAAGGGGATCTCGTGCCACTCCCACGTCTGGGGCGAGGAGGGCAAGATCCTCTCCTGCGCCGACGCGATCGGCAAAGCGCTCGAGCGCTACCTGAAGATTTCCGAACATCACCGGAGCGAGGCGGCCCGTCCGGGAACCGGAAAGACCGCGATCCTGCCTCGGGAGCCGGCTCCTGACAACGGGAACGAGGCGGAGGCCCAGGAAGAGGGCTGGAACGGCGGCATCAAGAGCAAGGGGCTCTCGATCCGCGGCGCCTGCCCCGACTGCGGCGGCATCCTCGAGCACCGCGAGGGCTGCGTGACCTGCTTCACCTGCGGCTTCTCCGAGTGCGGGTAGGAGCGCGGGGAGCGCGGATTTCACTCCACGATCAAGACCACCTCGTTGGTCAGCCGGGAACCCGGTACGCCGATATTCCCCAGGAAAGCCTGGATGACGTACTGATCGCCGGACTGGAAGTGAAAAGGAACCGTGGCGGTGTTCGCGAGAACGCCGGAGGGCGGCATCACACCAAGGGTGAAGGTCCTGATGGGTCCGCGAAGGTAGTACGCTCCGCAGGGTGTTTGCAGGGGTGAATCCAGGATGTCGCCGGCCACGCCCAGGGTCACGAGCCTGTCCGGGCGCCCGATGACCTTGATGTCGATCGGTTCTCCCGGAACAGGAGAGCCGGTGGTGTAGAGATGGTGGTATAATTCATCAGCTCCCATGTCAACCCTGCCGAATGCGGTTCTTGGATCACCCTCAGGATCATGATCAGGGAGAGCCGTATCCGGATACCCGGCGTTCCAGCATGGTGAATCAAGTGTAAGATGAAAATCGTTATTATCCGGATCTACAAAGCAAGGATTGGAGTGGATGTTTCCATTTCCCGGCCAGCCTTTCCTGATGTCCGAGTACTCAACCGTCAACCTGGACTGGTACGGGTAATCTCCGGATATTTCAGGTCCCGTGTTGGCGGTATTATTCCAGAGAATAGAGTTTACGATGGTACAATAATCAATGCCACGGCAGAATAGACCGCCTCCATTATCTGCCGAGTTTCTATAGACTGTTGAATTCAGGACATTGCCTCCGAATCTCAAGTAGATACCACCCCCTTCATCAGCAGCCTTGTTTCTTGCGATGACGTTGTTGATTATCGAGGGAGACATATCGGAGGATATGCCGCCTCCATAGCCACGTAAAGCCATATTGTACGAGATGATGTTATTGGTAATTTCACAGAAGTCGTCTGCGTATATTCCCCCTCCGCTGCCATAATGTTTGGATACGTTGTAAGAAATAATATTATCGGAAATCAGGCAATGGTCTTTCGCGTAAATGCCACCTCCATAATTGGCTTCATTGTATGTGATGATGTTATTCGTGACGTTGCAATGATTGTCCAGGTAGACGCCGCCACCTTCAGCGTCTACGATATTGTAGGATATGATGTTGTTCATTATTGTGGCATCCTCGCAGCCATTATAAATTCCACCGCCTCTGCCGTAGGACTCCAATGTCCTATTGTACGTAATTGAATTGTTCGTAATTAATGGAGAGCCGTCGTTGAAGCAGGATATCCCACCACTGTTTGCACAGTTGTCCGAAATGTTGCAGTATGTGATCAGAGGTGAGGAGTCACTGAAACTAATACCGCCACGGCCGAAAGTGGCACCATTTCCGGTGATAGTACAATGGGATATGATTGCATCCGAATAGTAGCATGAAATCGTTGATCCCCAGTACGAATCGTTTCCAGTTACTGTACAATGCTCAATGGTAGGAGAAGAAAAATAACAGTAGATCCCGCTTCCACCAGGATATTCATAGGAAAAATTTGAGTCGATGGAATTAAAAGAAATTATCGGCCTGGAGTCGTCATAGCAAGCGATTCCGCCTCCGGAATATACCGCCTCATTGTTTATCAAGATACTGTGCTCTAGAATCGGATCAGACTGCCTGAGGTAAATACCACCGCCATGACCACTGACAGAATTGGATTTGATTTTGTTATTCCTTATCGTGGGAGATGAGGAGTCACAGAGAATACCGCCGCCATGTTTATCAGATAGGCCGTTGACCACGTGGCCAGATCCCGTCCTCAGCGTAAAGCCGTCAAGGACCGAATCAATGCCTTCGGAACTCTTGAAGGCTGCGACGCTTCCACATTCGGGATCTACCGGACTCGACCCGTCGATGACGGTGACATCAGCGCCTTGATCGCTTTTGACGGTAATCGCCTTTCCGAGAAAGTCGATGTTCTCCACGTAGGTACCCGGCCTGACGATGATTGTATCTCCATCCTGGGAGGCGCTGATCGCATCTTGAATGCTCGAAAAATCGTCTGGAACATAGATCGTCGCGGCGTGAGTCAGAGGAGAAAACAATACGAGAGATAGAATCGCGACAAAAAACTTCATGATGAGTGCTCCCTTGGGCTTCCTGTCGGGTCCCATGATTGAATGCACTACTCTACCATGAATCGGATGCAACGTAAAGGTGCCGACAAGCTTGTCAGGTAGGAACAGGTCTGGGGGTTAGCCGGTCCGGATGTCCTGGACGTCGATCTCGATCGAGGTCCTGCCGCCGAAGAAGTTGAGCCGCGGCGTGTAGGCGAGGTCGATGGAAGCGGCGTTGAGAAGCCTGTCCCTGTCCGCGCTCATTCCGAAAGCGATCGCCTTGAACTCGCTTTTCCCCTGCCGGATGCGGAAGCTGAGGTGGCGCTGATCGTGGCCCACCACCTGGGGGGTGGCGGCCAGCTCGAGACCGCTCGACACGAAGACCGGAACAGCGTTGCCCTCGCCCAGAGGGGTCAGCTTGTCGATTTCCGAGAGAAGGTTGGGCGTGAGGGAGGAGAGGAAGATCTCGCTGTCCACATCGAGGCTCGGCGTCCATTCCTGCCGGGCCTCGTTCTCCGATGCGATGCCGATGATCCTATCCCTGAAGGCATCGATCTGCTGCTCGCGGATCTGGAATCCGCCGGCCAGGGCATGCCCGCCGAAGGCTTCGAGCAGTTCGGAGGAGGACTGGAGAGCCGCATGCATGTCGAGGCCGGGCATCGAGCGGCACGAACCCTTGCCCATGCCGTTGTGGAGAGCCACGAGGCAGGCCGGCTTGGCATAGATCTCCACCAGCTTCGAGGCCACGATCCCGATCACGCCGGCGTGCCACGTCTCGTCGGCCATCACGATGACCTTGTCCGAGATTTCCTTGTCGCGACTCAGGGCGTCCTGGAGGATCTCCTTCTCGATCACCTGCCTGTCCCTGTTGAGGCTGTCGAGGTAGACCGCCAGCCCCTTGGCCTCTTCCGCCGTCTCGGCCATGAAGAGGCGAACGGCCTTGTCCGCCTCGCCCATCCGGCCGGCGGCGTTGATCCTGGGCCCGAGGCGGAACGAGATGTCGTCGCTGAAGAGCGGGAATCGCACGTTACGCGACACCTCGCAGAGGGCCAGGAGGCCCGGGTTGCCCGAGCTCTGGATGGCGGAGAGGCCGAAGCGCGACAGGGCGCGGTTCTCGTCCTTCAGCGGGACGAGATCGGTGATCGTTCCCATGGCGACCCAGGCGAGGGCTTCGAGGAGGAACTTGCGGAGCTCGGGCGCCACCTTCTTCTTGTTCCGAGAAAGACCCTGCGCGACACCCCAGGCCAGCTTGAACGCGACACCCACGCCGGCCAGGCTCTTGAAGGGGTAGGGGCAGTCCTTCTGCTTGGGGTTGATGATGGCATCGGCGGGAGGCAGCTCGTCCGGAGGCTCATGGTGATCGGTGATGACCACGGTGATCCCCTTCTCCTTGAGGTATCTCACCTCGTTCAGCGAGCTGATCCCGTTGTCGACTGAGATGACCATCTCCGCGCCGGAATCGAGGACGGCCTGAAGACCCTTCTCCGTCATGGAGTAGCCTTCGGTGATCCGGTTGGGGATGTAGTACGTGACTCTCGTATTCAGGAGCTTGAACAGCTTGAGCAGAAGGCAGGTGCTCGTCACGCCGTCCACGTCGTAGTCGCCGTAGATCAGGAACTTCTTCTTCTGGGCCATGGCCTTGCAGATAATCTCCACGGCCTCCTTCATGCCGGACATGAGGAAAGGATCGTGGAGTTCGTTGAGCTTAGGCGACAGATAACGGGCGGCCTCGTCGGTGGAAGTGATCTCTCTGTTGACGAGGATCCTGGCGAGTATTTCCGAAATACCCAGCTTCGATGAGAATTCGGATTGAAGCGACAGGTTATCCGGAAAGAAATTCCAGGTCTTGTTTGTTATCAAAAGTTGAGATTCTTTTCATCAGGGGAGAAGTCCGGATTGAAATCCGGTTCTCGCTTGTTAATTATAACCCCGTATCATTTAATAAGTAATCGTTAGCATTATAGATAAGTCTTGTCAAAGGAAAAAAGAGATCCCAAAGATGATCGATACGAGGAAGCAGGCCTGCTATGCCGGCTCGGTCAACGGCACCGGGATCTTCCTGCACACGGGCCTCGGCCGGGCGCCCTATCCGCGCCACGTGGTGGAGAAGCTGCAGGAGAAAATCAGCGGATACACGATACTCGAGGTGGATCAGGCCACGGGGGAGAGGCAGAACAGGGAAACGGGCATCGTGGAGCTTCTGAAGCGCGTCACCGGCGCCGAGGCGGCCACGGTGGTCAACAACAACGCCGCTGCAGTGCTGCTTTCCGTCTCCGTCATGGCCGAAGGCGGCGAGGTGATCGTTTCCCGGGGCGAGCTGGTCGAGATCGGCGGGGGATTCAGGATTCCCGACGTCCTGGCCTGCTCCGGAGCCGAGCTCCGCGAGGTGGGATCAACGAACCGGACGACGATTCGCGACTACGAGGAAGCCGTCACCGAGGGGACTCGCCTCCTCATGCGGATTCACGCCTCCAACTTCAAGGTCGTGGGAGAGATGGAATCGCCGACGCGCGAGGAGATCGTGGCGCTGGGGCGCCGGCTGTCGATCCCCGTCGTGGAGGATCTCGGCTCCGGACTGGTCGACCACTTCGGCTTCGCCTTTCTCGAGGAGGAGCCGGCGGTCCGCGATGCCGTGGCCCAGGGTGTCGATCTGGTGACCTTCAGCGGCGACAAGCTGCTGGGCGGACCGCAGAGCGGGATCATCCTGGGGCGCGATTCCGCGGTGAGGGAGATCCGCGCCAACCCGCTCTTTCGCGCCGTGCGGCCCGACAAGATGACTCTCGCCGTGCTGGAGGAGGTGCTGGCCTGCTACGAGGACCCGGACAAAGGGCATCTCGCCCTTCCCTTCTTCGCCGCCCTGGATCGAACGAGGGAGGAGCGGCGCGCGGAGGCCCGGCGCCTGGCCGCCGCCCTGGGCGAAGTCGTTCCCGAGGGGAAATTCACCGTGGAGCCGAGCCAGGCCTTTGCCGGTTCGGGATCCCTGCCCGTCTCGGCGATCCCCTCCTTCAGCGTGAAGGTCCGCCTGCCCGGCAGGAAGCCGTCCGAGCTGGCGCGGTCGCTCAGGCTGCAGACGACTCCGGTGTTCACCACCGTGCGCGGCGACGGCGTTTTCATCGACGTGATGACACTTTTCCCCGAGGACACCGAGCGGCTCTGCCAGGTGTTCTCCAAGCTGGCGAAAGGGGAATGAACCCGACCGCCGTCGATCACGCCGCCAGAAGGAAGTCCTTCTCCTCGGAAAAGCCCATGGACAGGAGCTCCCTGCGGATATCGTAGCGCGCTCCGCGCTTGCCCACGCAGCCCAGCACAAAGCACCTGTTCTCCTTCAGGAACTCGGGTGGATGAACCGGCCTGTCGCGCACGATCCGGCCGATCTTCTTCGGATCGATGTCGATGAAGCCGTCCACGGGAACGCCCTCGCGGCGTAGCCAGGTGACCATCTTTCTCCCGAGAGGTCCGGCTCCCCAGACGATCACGCTCCGGCCGTCGGCCAGAGGACCGCGGGCGAGGTGGTGGCAGCGGCACCGGATGAAGGCGAGCTGGTTGTACTGGGGGTGGGTGCGGCAGAGCCGGCCCGCATGCTCGCGCCAGAAATGCAGCACGCGGTCGACCTTTTCGATCCTGGCGCCGATCCGGTGCGCCCTGAGGACCAGATCCCAGTCCTCGGGCCATTCCATCTCCCTGTAGCCGCAAAGCTTCTCGAAAAGCGAGCGCCTTGCCATCAGCGAGGGGTGGGGGATCGGATTCTCCACGAAGATCTCCCTGGCCATCTCCTCGGGTGCGCAGAGGCCGTTGATCCACTTTTCGTAGGTCTGAAAGCCGCCCTGGACGAGGCGAGCGGGGAAGAACCGCGTGAGGGAGCCGACCATGTCCGCACCGGCGTCGATCCTGGCCCGCTGGAGCGAGAGCCGCATCGGGTGATAGATGTCGTCGCCGTCGGCCCGGGCGATGATGTCGCCGTCCGCTTTCTCGAGACCGAGGTTGAGCGCCTCCACGAGGCCGACGCCTTCCGTCCTGATGGCGACGAGATCGGCGAAGCGCCCGGCCATGGCCCGGAGGATGGCGTCGCTTTGATCCGTTGAGCCGTCGTCGATCGCCACGAGCTGAAATCGCCCGTCCCTCTGGCGGGCCAGCGAGGCGAGGCAGGCCTCGAGGAACGGCGCCTCGTCGCGAAAGGGGAGGATGACGGATATCTTCGAGTGACTGGTGCTCGCCATGGCAGGAAAGAGCATACTGGCCGCAGAGCGGCGAATCAACTTCGGTTCGGCCGCCGTTGCTTTTCCGCGCGGATACGGGCAGTCGGGAAAAACAGTAATTACACGGGCCCTAAAGGCCTTGATTTTCAATTGTGCGGTCTTTACTATGCCCCTATTGAAAAATGGGAGTGGATAGGTGCTGGTGTGCCTCCTGGACTTCAAATCCAGTGTGGGGCTAGATAACGTCCCGGGTGAGTTCGATTCTCATGCACTCCCGCCATTTTTTTTGCCGATAAAGCCGCATCGAGTCGATGTGGCTTTTTTGCTTTCAGTCGGAATTGAACCAGGATGTGGCGGGCCGATTCGGCCCAAAAAAAAACTGATAAGGCCAATCCAAGCCGGAAAGGATTGACCTTATCACTTCCCCCGAACCTTTCGCCTGAGACCTGAATCCCGATTTCAGATCTCACAAAGGAGGTTCGTCCGAAAAAACCTTGGCCAACTATCAGCTGTTTCTATAAACAAAGAGTGTGCCAAAGCATATGCGCTCCTCGATCAGTTGGGTTAATTGTTTATGGTTCAACGGATTAGTGGAATGGTTCTTTTTTTGACGTTTCCCGGGCCGTCCGAAAATGATCGAGAAAAAGAGAAAAGCGTGAACTCCTGTTCCACCTAACAGATACCAAAAATATCGTTTTATATTGTGTTCAAGGAGGTTACGTCTCCTGAACATTTGTTCATGGTCGATCGGCGAGAAGCCCTGAGAGAGTAACAATGAGCCGTCGCCTGTTTCTTCTACTTGCTTTAATTTCGCTGACTCCAGGATGTTACACTGTTCCGGGCGGTTCCTATTCAGAAGGTACCCCTGAGACGGCTCTCCATCTCTATCACGATGCCAGAACAGATGTTTGGGACGAAGAACCGGAAGAAGCCCGCCGGAAGCTCGAGGAAGCGGTTGCCGTTGATCCTATTTTCGTGAAGGCGCACCGGCTTCTTCAGGATCTCGCTCTGGAGGAGTGCGGTCAAGGCGCCCTTCTTATCAGTCATGGCGCGCTGCTCGAGTACGATCCTTCCGAGCCTGCCTACCAGTACCTTCTGGGGCGGCTCTTCACGCGTCCCGAGAATCAGATTTCCTATTTCAAGAAAGCGGTGGACCTCGATCCCGCATTCTACTGGGGCCACTGCGGCCTCGGCTTCGCCACCGCGGCGGCCGGTCGGCCCTGGGAGAGCATGAGGCATTTCGAGGAGGCGGCAAGGCTCTATCCTGACGGCCGCGAGGCGTGGCGCGGGCTTCTCGAGCTCTGCCTCAGAACGAATGATCCGCGAACGGCCAATCTGCTCCACGAGCTGGAAGAGAGATTCCCCGAGGACAAGGCGATCCGCATGACCGCGCTCCGCGTCCGCGCAAAGGTCCTGGGCGTGGAAAACGCACTCGAGACGGCCCTGGCGCTGGAGCTCGGCCTCGAATCCTATCCGGATTATTTCAGCACCATCCTCGAGTGGCTCGACAGGAAGCCGCGCGAGGACCTGACGCGCAGCGTGCTGTACCGCTACGGTTCCCTGACGGATAGGGAGGTGAAGAACGAGAGGGAGCTCTGCCTCCTCCTCGGCATCTGCTGCCGCAAGCTGGGCATCCTGGCAGGAGCCCGCACCTACCTGTCGCGCGTCTTCGACTCCTGGCCCTTCGACGTGCGCACCCGGAGGGAGCTCCGCTTCGTCCTGGCCGTGTCTGGCCGCCTCTCCGAGGCGCTGGCCGTTCAGATCGCCGACTGTCCTGCCGAGTGGCTGCGCGGCGGGAGGCTGCAAGATGCGGCGGGGCGTCTTCGCGAATTCGAAACCCTTCTCGCTTCCCAAGAGAGCGGCACTCCTCGATCGGACACGGTTCTCGCTCTCTCGGAGTACCTGCTGCGTATCGGATGGGTCGACGAGGCGATCTACTACCTGGCGTCAGTCCAGGAAGCGGGAGGCGAGCTCTCGACGCAGGCCGCGGAGCTCCTGCGCCAGGCGTATGGATTCCGCGGCTTCGAGGTCGCCATGGCCCGGTACTTCACCGCCAGCTACGGGCGATATCGGATCACCGGAGACTGCAAGAGCCTCGACGAGACGCTCGACTACCTGTCGCAGCTCTCCGAGGCCTTTCTCGATTGCAACATCTTCGAGTCGCTCGAGGTGACGAGCTACGGCCCCCTGGGGAAGGTAACCGATCCGCGGGACTCGGCCCGGAGCTCGGCCGCCGTCTTCTTCCGGCGCTACAACCGGTTCTTCCTGCTCGGCCAGCGGAGCGGCTGTCCCGTCGAGGCCTGCCTGCTCGACCTGATCGGATATCAGGAAAGCCTTGCTGCGGCGGGCGATCAGGGAAAGGTGACCTTTGATCTGATCTCCTGCTCGAACCTGCGCGTGCCGACGTACAGCGAATACCTGGGAAACACCGTTGCCGCCGCCGCTCTCCGGACGTTCATCTTCGTGAATGTCGATGCCGTCAGGGCGGAAGCCGAGAAGGCGGAGACGATCTTCTCCCGCTATCGCGAGCGCGAGGAGGCGCTTCTATCCGATCCGGCCCCGCGTGCCTTCGTGCACGGAAAGAAGGACAAGCGGCTCGACACGGAAGAGCCGCTTGGCGCGACGGAACGCCTGCTCTACCTCGCCTTTCGGGATCACGGGATGGAGAAGGGGACGCCGTCCTATCTGGAGAAGCGCTTCCAGGCGCTGCTCAGCCACGAGATCCAGCATATCACCGATGCCGACACCTTCCTTCCCCTGAGCCGGCGCTTCCTCTGGAAGCTCTTCAAGTTCGCCTCCCTCGGCTTCGACCCCTTCAGCGTGGAGGCGTGGCTCGAGGAGCGGGCCCAGATCCTCGCGCTCTGCCGGAGCGACGAGCCCCGCATCACCCTTGCGGAGATCACCTCCTTCAGCGGGGGCCCCACGCTGCGCTCGCCTCACCAGAAAGCCTATCGCCGGCTGGCGGAGAGGATCAGGGACCGCATCGTCTCGCGGCCCGAACTCTACCCGGCCATCGACCGGGATGCAGCCATCCTCCATCAGCTCTTCAAGCTCACTCCCGATGAGATCCGCCAGATCGGCTTCTTCCTGGCCGGGGAGGAAGGGATCGATCTCAAACCGCGAACTTGACAGAGGAGCTGCCGTTCATTATCAGGTGGTATGTTCCTCGGTTCTTGATGTCATGCGGGGGGTAGGATGGGCATCGCATCGACTAACCAACGAAAGCGGATCACCTTCAAACGCAATGCTGCGCTGATTCTCGTGATGTCGCTTGCTATTCTCTGCTTGCTTATCATTTTCGCGACCGATATATGGCATGGAGACGGCCCGGTTCCTGACGAGAAGGGCGGCATCACCTCTACCACAGGGGAAGCCGGGCGTCCGGATGCTTCGGAAAAGAACACCGGCGATTCAGATGCCCCGGGCGTGAAGATCGATATCGACTCGCATCTTGCTTCCCTGACTTTGACCGGCCAGGTCCGGGCTCGCGACAACGGCGAGGGAATAGACCGCGCCGGATTGTCCGTCAGGCTCATTCCCGTCAGCGAGCAACTGGGAGTCATAAGGGCAGAAGCGGACGGTGAAGGCCGTTTCTCTTTCGCTGTTCCCTTTCTTCCGGAGAAAAGGCCGAAGTCGATTTACGTCTCTCTCACGGCCGAGGGGTTTCTCGACCGGAGAACATCTGTTCCCTGCCCTGCTCAAGGGCTGCAGGTCGATCTCGGTTCGTTCTACCTGCGGCGGGACCAGTTGCATCGCCTGCGAGTCGTCGATGAATCGGGAGAGCCGATTTGCGGGGCGCGAGTTCGTTTCATGCAGCCCGATTACCGGGGGCCCGTTGTAGAAAAGAGAAGCGGTGCTTCCGGTTTCATCACGATCAGCGATGCCGAGCTCACCCAATCCCAATTCTCCGCATGGGGCAGCAGGCGGCTCGACATCGTTCATGCGAGCGCGGAAAGCCGGGCCGATCACTTCATGTGCGACTTCGACTGGGAGAGGCCGAATCCCATTGAAATCCCCATGCAGCGAGCCGGGATCTGGAGCAGCCGCGTGCTCGACAGGGAAACAGGCCGGTCTGTCAAGGATGCCCGTGTGGCCCTTGACATTGATCATGTGTCCATCGGGAAATACCTCAGGCAAGATCAAAGACACGCAACGGCAGATGAGGCGGGCTGTTTTTCCATGCCAAAGCTGACATTCGCCGCACCAGGTGATAGCTTTTTATCCTTTGTCTGTTACGGCACGGGATATGAACGATTCGAGGCTCGCGATGAGAAGATGTCGCTGGCCAACGGGTTTCCTCCGCTGATCCTTCTGGAACTTGCTGCAGAACGCAGGATGCTGCAATGTCGAGCCGTTTCAGCGGAATCGCACCTACCTCTGGCGGGATTCAAGGTAGAGAGAGGGATCAACTATTTTTCCGTCTGGGATGAAGTCACGGACGATGAAGGCTTGTTCCGTCTCCGTAACTGCAGTCCCGCGAGCCTCGAGAGGAGGTGGCGGCGTTTTCTGTTCCTCACCTCGGTGACGCCTCCTCATGAAAAGAGGGCTTTCTCCGGTGTCCTGTGTGTCGAGAACATGGTGGAGGGCGTCTGCGAGATACCATTCAAGGAGATTCTTCTCGAGTCGATCACGGTGGGGGTGCAGGACGAGTCAGGGCGGCCCGTGGCCGGCGCCCACCTCGACATCATGAAGACGATGGCGGATGGATCAGGGTACGGCTGCGGTGCTCCCTTGACCGACTCGGACGGGCTCTCCGTCATCGATCTCCTGCTGACCGAGCCGATCAGGCTGTCGCTGCGGAGCATCGGCCATATGAACCATGGTCCCCATCCGCCCGTGACGTTCAGCGTTCCCATCGATGAAAGCGCGGAGCCCGTGGATGGGATGGCGATCGATCCCGACAGCGGAGTGCTCTGGTTCACCCTGAGGAGGGGCCTGCTCTATCCGGATATTCGTGTCGTGGACCAGACCGGCAAACCGCTCGATGACATGCTGGTCTGCGGCGAGCTCGATGATGTGGATATGGGCGGGACGAAGAGGAAGACCTGGTTGATCTCAGGCAGAACGGACCGGACCGGCTTCTGCGAGATGACCTTCCCGCCCTTCACGAAGGGCATTCTGTATGTCATCGATCGACCGGACACGACAATCCCCGTCGACTACGGTCAACTCCTGAGGTGGGAACGTATCACCCTTCTCTGCGGCGACGACAATCCTCCCGACAGATCGATCCAGGGTGTTGTCCGCGATGAGGCCGGTGCGCCGCTGAAAGGCGTAATGCTGAATCTCTGCGAAACGGAGTCGGGGTCGAGTAAGATCACTTTTTTCGATGACGACTATCGCAGCACGGGGCCTGACGGAAAGTTCTCCTTCCCTGCTGCCTTGAATAGAATGTACAGGCTGCAGGCGTCATCCAACATCGAGGGGACGACTCATTGGCTCGATGTATTCGAGAAGAGGAATCTGGCCGCAGGGGACTTTCTCGAGATCACGCTGGATTCACGTGAGATCACGGGTGTCGAGGTGGACTTCTATTCCTTCTACTGCCTGTTGAAGGAGAAATACGACACGGCAACCGATTCTCGCACCCGCTGGACCTTCGACTACGACGTGTGGCTGCAAGACGAATCGGGAGTGCGGATCAAGGCGGGCCATACAGCGAAGGGTGATGCCGGTGTCATTTTCAGAGGAATTCCGGAATCGAGGGTCCGAGCCGTAATCAGGGCCAAGACGGGCGAGGAATGCCGGACGCCGATTCTCCAGATCGAACGAGGCCGGATCTTCCAGTATGAGTTGATCGACGATAAGTGAGAAGGCTTTCGTATCCCCTCGATAAAACCTTTCCCTTCTTCAAAATCCATAGAGGTTGATATATAATTCCTGCTTCACCGGACATTCAACGCTGCTTCAGTTTATCGCCGGGCAGCCCGGGTATCAGTCCGATCCCATCTCGAGAGAAGGAGGAGAGTGCCATGAACCGTCGACGTTTTCTCAAAAGCCTCTTTACTGCCGCAGCTGCGATGCTGCTGATTTTTGTTTTGATCTCCCTCTGCTCGGCGCAGAGCCAGTCGACAGGTTCGTCGTCGGACAAGGAGGACGCACCGCGGATGGTGAAACCGCCTCCGAATATGAGGGGAGCGCCGCGCCACAAGCATAGCAGCCTCAAGAAAATCGTTTCCAGGGATATGGCCGGCTTCGACAGAAGCTCCGTCGATCCCGACGAAGGGCCGTTCCTCGTCTTTCCCCAGGGCGTCGGATTCCACTCCCTCGAAGCGGCGGGCGAGTTCTGTGCAAGCCGGAAGAACAAGCCCACGGGCAAGGGGCAGAGGCAGTGGTCCTACATCCTCGTGCCCCCGGGCTTCCATATGCTGCAGAATTCCTACACGATCCCGGATGATACGATCCTGGTCGGATGGGCCGGGTATGCGGCGACCTTCGTTCTTGCGCAGGCGAGCATGACCGATCCGACCATCAGGGTATCGCCGCCGGCAGGGCCCACGGAGGTCGGGTACGGCCTGACAGGCTTGACCATCATGAATCAGAACGCGGCTGCCGTTTCATTCTCCGGAACCAACGCATCCAGCGAGCTCTGGATCGAGGGCTGCCTGCTGGAATCCCCCGTCGGTCCGGCGATCAAGATGACAGGTCAAGGATATCCCGGCGGCGAAGAATTCGGTCTCGAGATCATCCACTCGGACGTCAACTCGGAAAACGGTCTGGCGATCGATGCCGATCTGGGCGACAACTCGGATATCTACGGTTATGACTCAAGCATGACGGGCGGACAGGGGGCCATGGATATCGATGCCTCGACCGCCACGCCCGATCAGGTCTACGTCGAGCTGCTGCGCTGCGATCTGGAAGCGGAGGAGAACGCCCTGTTCGGCGTCCAGGCCGTGGGGGTGAACCGGCTCAATCTCTGGCGCACCCACATCTGGGCCGGGACGGGAGATGCACTGATCCTACAGCACTCGGGCAGCGGGGGCATTCAAGGGGACATCTATTACTGTGATTTCTGGGCAGATAAAGGCGACGGCATCGACATATCCGGACCTGCCTATGCGGAGATCTTCTACACCCAGGTTCAGGCCTGGACCAATACGGCCTGCGGACTGCGTGCCCACAATCAGGCAATTGTCAACATGTACTACAGCGGTCTTCGTGCCATTACTCCGTACGACGTGGATGGGACATCGATCCTGACCCAGCGCTACTGCCACTAGAGCGTCGGCGTTGATCAACGGATCGGGTGGAGGTGCCGGAGCTCAGTAGCCGAGCTCCTTGAGCCGCTGCGACTGCTCGCTGTCGTACTTCGACGGGATCAGCTTCTCGATCATGATGCCCGGCTGGTCCAGGAACTCGAAGAGCTCCTTCCTCTTGTCGGGAAACTGGTCGATCACGTTGTTCTTTTCCAGGGGATCCTGGTCGAGCCTGTAGAGCTCCGAGTGCTCGGGGTTGAACCGCCTGTGGATCAGCTTCCACGGCCCCTTGATCACGCAGTACATCAGGTCGTTGTAGATGTCCTTGGCGTGGCTCGGCCGGTTGTCGTCGAGGCGGATCAGGGCGTCGGCATAGGCGGTGCGCGGCTGTTCCTGCTCGCCGCGAATCAGGCCCATCAGGCTCTTGCCGGTCATGGGCGGAGGCTTCACGCCGAGCTGCTCGAGCACCGTGGGCATGATGTCGATGCTCCGCACCATATCGGGGATGACGCGGCCGCCCTGGTCGCCGGGGAGACGGAAAATCAGCGGCATCCGGATCTGCTCCTGATAGAGGATCCGGTGGAACCACCAGTCGTGGTCGCCGAGCCCCTCGCCGTGGTCGTTGGTGATGATGATCATCGTCCTGTCGTAGAGCCCGGTCTCCCGGAGGCACTTGAAGAGCCTTCCCAGCTGCCGGTCCATGTACGCCACTTCCGCGTCGTACATCCGGCGCTGCAGGTCCTTCTGGTTGCTGGTGTCCGCCCCGGTCATGTAGGGCATCCACTCCTTCTTCGGCGGGGTGATCGTCCCGTCGTGGGGATCGAAGAAGTGGAGCCACATGAAGAAGGGATCGCGGTTCTCCTTGATCCAGCCGATCGCCTGGTCGGTGGTCAGATCGGCGCGGCGCTGGTTCCGGTCGACGGCCCAGTTCGCCTTGCCGTCGGGAGAGATCCTCATCTTCTCTTCCACGCTGCCCTCGAGCCCCGTGTCGAAGATGTCGAAGCCGTGCTGCAGCCCGAAGTACTCGGACACGGGAAAGGAACTCACGAAGGCGGCGGTGTTCCAGCCTTCCTTCCGGAGGGTCGTGGCGAGGGTGGGGATCCCCTCCTCGAGGCGGTAGCAGGACGATCCGTGCAGGACCCGGAGACCGTGCTGGAACGGGTAGAGCCCCGTGAGGATCGACGCGTGCGACACGGGCGTCACCGCCGCCTGGGCGATGGCGAGGTCGAAGCGGATGCCCTCTTCGGCCACCTTGTCGATCTCCGGGGTCAGCGGATTGGGATAGCCGTAGCAGCCGAGCCGGTCGGCGCGGGTGGTGTCCAGGGTGATCAGGATCACGCTCGGGCTGTCGGGCGTGCAGACGCCTTCCTCGTCCGGCAGGAAGACGAGGAACAGCACGGCCGCCGCGGCCAGGACAACGATTCCGAGTGCGATCTTCCGAGGTTGGTTCATGCCGGATCTCCTATCGGCGGTTTTTATCCCGAGCTTTCATGAATTGATTGCCGGTGGCAGGCTGCAAGGGGCGGGGCAGCCGCTTGAAGGCAGTGGACTGCCTCTTCGCGATGAGCGTGAGCGTCGCTCCCTCCAGGGCATCGTCGAAATCATCCAGGCGAATGGCCCGGACGCCGTATCCGGGCGGAACGCCCTGGTTGCGGCAGAAGGCGACGAACTGCCGGACCTCTTCGTCGGAGTTGAACACGACGGCCTGGAAGAACGTGGGCGAGCGGCCGAGAAAATAACCCAGGGGGCGCATCTTGTCATGGCCGGCCGACTTTCTCGTCATCCCGGGTATCGGCTGCCACTGGTCCACGTCGGGCTCCACGAGGCCGCACTGGTCAAGAATGAGGAGATCGGAGTAATATCCGATGGCCCCGATATTGGCGCAGACCAGGCTGTCGTCCTCCGAGGCGTACTCCTTCAATGCCCTGCCGGAAGCGGCCCACTTCTTCATGTTCTCGTTCATGTAGGCCCACTGGGCGGCCTCGGAGCGGATCTCCTCGTCGTTCCACCGGAAATCGAGCGCCCTCTGCAGGCCTGCCGGAATCAGGCAAAGGTCGAAGGCCGGAAGAGCCTGGATCGCCAGGAGCAGGGCCGCAAGGGCGGAGAGAGGCTTCAGGGGGGCGCGGCCCCGCCTCGTCAAGGCGGCGAAGAGCGCCGCGAAGAGGATGGCGAAGAACGGCGCGGCAGGCGCGAGAAAGCGCCCCATCGCCATGAAGTCGCCGCCCGAGGCGATCGAGTAGGCGGCGAATCCCCCGATGACCACCGCGGCCGGCACGATCGAACGATCGTGCTTCCTCTGGAACCAGAGAAGGGGGAGCAGGAGAATCAGAAGCGCCGGAGTGGCGAAGGTCAGGGAGAAGTTCGCGAGATAGAGCAGGCCTCTTTCCAAAATCTCCAGCGAGAAACCCACCTTGGCGTAGGCCGTGTTGGGCAGGGCCTTCTCGAAGTAGAGCAGGCGGGCCGCCAGGAAGATCGCAGTCATTGAGAGGAGAAGGGCGAGGTAGCGCACGAACGCCCGGTCCACGGCTCTCTCCTTTTCCGGTCCCCTGCGAAGAAGGTGCAGCCCGGCCAGGGCGAGCCCCCAGATGATCCCCTCCGGCCGTGTCAAGGCGAGCAGGCCCGCCGCCAATCCGGCCAGCAGGCCGCGCGGCTCGCCGATCGATCCCGGCAGGTTCGCATAGGCCGTGAAGAGAAGCAGCGCGAAGAGCATCGTCTCGAGGCCGCCGGTGCTCCAGACGGCAAAGGGTGGAAAGCAGGCCAAAAAGAGGGTCCCCAGGAAGGCGGCCGCGTTTCCCGGGCCATGGAGAGCGACAAGGCGGCGGTTCACGATCCAGAGGAGGATCAGCCCGAGGAAGAAGGAGATCCAGCAGGCCAGGCCGACCATGTCGAGGCCGAGTCCGTGAATCCCTGCCATCAGGGCCGTCCAGAGGAAGTTGCTGAATCCCTCGACAGGCGGATCCACGCCGAGGTTGAAGCGCAGGCCCGCGCCTTCGGCCCAGTTCCTCGCGTAGCGGAACGAGATGAAGGCGTCGTCGGTGACGAACCAGAATCGATGGACCAGGCAGCAGTAGCAGATCACCGGGACGGCGAAGAGCCATCGGTCAGGCACCGCTCTCTTTCCGGTTTCGGGAGAGGGTCCCGTTTCATTCATGCACAGCCTCGATTCGCGGGCTGTCGCCCGGAGCGGGGTGCCGCGGCCCTTCCCGCCGGACGACTACTTTTTCTCCACTTCGATCAGCTCCACGTCGAAGATCAGCGTGGCGCCGGGTGGGATGATATCACCTTTGCCCGCGTCGGCGAAGGCCATCTCCGCGGGGATGATCAGCTTCCGCTTCGCGCCCGCCTTCATCCCCTTGATCCCCGTGAGAAGACCTTCGATCAGGGCGCCTTCCTCGAGGGTGAGAACCTCGGGGTTCTCCCTGTCGACCTTGGCCTCGATCTGTGTGCCGTCCTTGAGCCAGCCCGACCTGAGAATCTTCACCGTGTCGCCTTCGGCAGCCACGTCGCCGTCGCCGTCGGCGAGGTCGATGTAGTAGAAGCCGGTGTAATGCTTCCGGGGCTCTTCCTTGCCTTCAGGCGCCTGCTCGCCGATGCCGGCGACGTCGGGCGGAGCGAACTCCTTGAGGTCGTCGCGATCCTTGCGGAGCCTCTCGAAGCAGTCGCCGCCGATCACGTAGTACCAGCTGTTGAAGCGGAGGCTGAGCTCCTTGACCCGCTCGCGGGCCGTTTTCAGCTTTTCCTCCCACTCCTTGCGCGCCTTCTCGGTTTCCTCTTTCTTTTTTTCGGCCTCGGCGTCAGCGGCCTTCTCTTCCTCGCCGGGCTCCCCGCCGTCCTCGGTCGGGTTCTCGCCGTCGCCTCCCGGCTCCTCGGGTTTTCCGGCATCCTCGTCGGCAGGCTCGTCGGACTCCGTCTCGAAGACAGGCTCCTTTTCCAGCTCGGGATCGACGGAGACGCGGACTCGGACGAAGCGGTTCTCCTTCTTCTCGTTCCTGTCCGGCGCCCTGGCGGCCTCTTCCTCCTCCTCGGAACCCTCCTTCTCCTCGTCGTCGCCGTCGGAGGAGCTGAAGGCGATCTCGCCGAAGAAGACCTCGTACTTCACGCCGTCCTCGCACAGGATCTCCATGTGACCCTCGTTGCCCAGCGGATTGCCTTCGCCGTCCTCGAAGAAGCCCATGCTCAGGAGATAGAGAGGGTTCTTCGATTCGAGCATGGGGCTCACGTCCTCGATCTGCGCGCTGTCGAGGGCCGAGATCAGCTGGTTGATCGTCCCGTCGGCCGCCTTCTCCTCCTCGCCGAGGCCGTCCATCGTCCAGCCGGCTTCCTCGTCCTCCTTCTCGAGGGTGATGACCTCCTTGCCTTCCACGCGCCGCGTCTCCTCGTTCACCGAGTAGTTGTGAAGGACCAGCTTCGCGAGGGAGTTCCGCTCCAGGTGGAGGAGATCGGTGTCGATCCATTCGCTGAACTTGGCCGAGATCTCGTCGAGGAGCTCGCGGCGCGAGCGGTTCATCCCGGCAAAGGGATCGTCGCTCGGCTTCTCCTCCTTCCCGGGGTCGAGATTGACGGCATAGATGCGCTTCTTCTTCGGCTCCCGGACGTAGACCCAGTCCGAGCCGTCCTTCGGGCTCCAGGGGGTCATGGACTCTTTCTCGTCGCCACGCTTCTTGACCTTCTTTCCCACGATCAGGTCGGCAATGACGATGCCCGAAGAGTCCTTCATCGTGATCCTCGTCCCCGTCCCGTCGGCCGTGCTGCTCTCCATGGGATCGAGAACGCCGCACTCGGCGTGCTCCTCGATCCTGTCGGACCGGATCTGGTCCTTGCGCAGGCCGATCAGGCTCGTGGCGGCGTTGGCCATCCGCTCCTCCGCATCGGCCGGGTAGTCGTGGTGGGAGGGGATGTGCCACGAATCCTTCCTGAAGGTCACCTGAAACTCCTTCAGCTCTCCAGTGTCGGGATCCCGCTCGGTGACGGTGAGATCCTTGCAGATGAAAGGATCGGTGAAGGCGGGAAAGAAGATCTCTCCCTGGTCGTTGAAAGTGATCGAGTCCACGTCGGGCGGCACGGCAAAGAGAGCCGCGATCCCGAGGACAATGGCGATCAGGGCCAGAATGACCGTGTTTTTCATCTTCATCATCTTTCTAGTCCCTCAAGATTCGTGACTGCGATGCGCCCCTGTTCTCGCGGGAGAGCCGGAACAGGAAGACCAGGATCGCGATGACAAGTGGGGGGATCAGGGGGAAGATCATGGCCCAGCATTTCTTCTCGAGGCGGATGATGCGCTTCTTCTCCTCCAGCTCGATCAGGGAGGCTTCGATCCTCTTCTCCTGGTTCTTCTTGATCTCGAGCTCCTTGGCATCGAATTTCTGCTGTTCCGCCTGCATGACCGTGGAGATCAGGACCCGCTTGCTGTGCGTGTCGAGATCGGTTCTCTCCTTCACCCCCTCGACCTTCTCGTCGAAGCTGTCCCTGGCCGCTTTCAGCTCCTCGTCCGCGTCCTTCTTGGCATCGGCCTGCTCGTCGATCCGCCTCTCCTCGTGCTCCTGCTCCAGCTTCTCGATGGTGGACAGGGTGCGCGATTTCAGGCGCTTCTTTCTCAGCGCGATGTAGCTGTCGTCGCCGGCCAGCGAGTCGACGCAGTTCAGGATGAACGTCACATTGTCGAGATCGATTCGTCCCACCTGGCGGAGCCCGAAGAAGTCGTTCGAGATGATGTCGAGGTCGGCCAGAAGGATGACATTGATCGGCGCCGGCTCGCCTGGCTCCGCCTTTTCATCGCCTTCTTCCTTTTCGGTCTCCTCTGCGGGAAGGGTGCCGCTGATCCTGGCCGCGAGCGCGTATCGCTCCGGCGATCTCTGCAGCGGCAGGTCCATCAGCTGATCGTTGGTGAGCATCCCGAAGCCGCGGGGCGACGAGGAGCACATGTTGCCCCACTCCAGCACGCCGGTGGCCGTGAGAGAAGTGGTGAGGAGCGGTTCGAAGGTCAGGTCGGAACGTACCTCCTCCAGCCATCCGGGGAAGAGGGTCAGCATCTCCTGGAGCCCCGACGTCACCTCGTCGGTGGCATTGAATCCCGCCGCATCGTCCGTGGGGCGGACGAAAACGCACTGGGGCGGGAGATGGTCGAGCCTGGGATAGGGATTGGCCGTCTTGTCCCAGACGATCTCGTTGTTGGGAAGCTTCACGCCGAGCAGGTCGAGCAGCCTGGTGAGATCGCACTTCGGTGCAGGCGGCGGGCGTTGCGGCCCGTAGGGGCTCTGCTGCTGCTCCTGCCGGGGCGCCTCGGGCGAGAGGGTGGGCGAGCAGATCGGCAGGGGGTCGGTGAGCAGTAACATCGGCTTGCCCGACTTGATCGCCGTGATCACGTTGTCGAGCTGGCTGTCCGAGAGCAGGGAGGGAAGCCCCACGACGACCACGTCGATGTTGTCCGCGATCTTCACGTCCGCATTGATCTGCACGACCTCGTACTGCTTCTTGAGCTCGTTCACGATCGCCCACGACGGATCGGGCCTGAAGGTCTGCATGTTGAAGCCGCCGAAGATCTTGAGCTCGTTGTCCACGAATCCCACCTTCGGCCTCTCGGCGCTCGAGACCACGCGCAGCGTTCTCGTGAGGTCGTACTCCACCGGGATGCCGGGATAGAAGAAGGGGATCACCTCCTCCTCGGTGCCGCAGATGATCGCCGCTCCCATGAAGATCTTCTCGGAGGAGACGATTCCCTCCTCCTCGCGGCCGACCTCGACCGGCCTGATCTTGAAGTTCTCCTCGGCGTTCTGCGCTTCCTCGGAGATCAGCTCGGGTTCGTGGATCTTCACCAGGACCCTGTCGCTGCCGAGCTCGTCGAGTTCCTTCAGGAGGCCGAGGATCCTGTCGCGCGTCTCGACGAAGTTGTAGGGCTTCCGCGGCACCTCCTTGCTGATCCAGGCCTGGATGTAGACCGGCTTCTCCGGATCGAGGCTCTCCACGATATTCCGCGTCTCCTCGGAGAGGGAGTAGATCTTCTCCTCCGTGATGTCCATCCTTCCGCCGAAGCGGGCCACCAGCACGTTGGAGCTGAGGGCGATGAGGAGAACGGCCGCCACGCGGATCGTGGTGTGGAAGCGGGGATTGTTCTTGAGCCGCAGGAAGCCGCCCGGCCACTTCCGCCGCGAGAGCACCACGGCGTTGAGGAAGATCATGGTGGCTGCGATGGAAAGGAAGTAGAAGATGTCCTTGAAGGCCACGATGCCCCGTCCGAAGGCCTCGATGTGGTTCTTGGCCGACAGGCCGAGGAACGTGTCGCCCAGCCGGCCGGGCAGGATCAGGGCCACCTCCTGCGAGAAGGCGAAGACGGCGCAGAAGAGGGCGCCGAGGATGAACCCGACGGTCACGTTGCTGGTGAGCGACGAGGCGAACATCCCTGTGGCGATGAAGGCCGCACCCATCAGCCAGTAGCCGAGGTAGGTGGAGAAGATCAGGCCCATGTCCGGCTCGCCGAGATAGATCAGGATGAAGACGTGGCTCAGGGTGAAGGCCAGGGCCGCCGTGAAGATCGCCAGGTCGGCGAGGAACTTGCCAAGCACCACGCTCATGTCGCCGCTGGGCAGGGTGAAGAGGAGCTGATCGGTACCGAGCTTCTTCTCCTCCGACCAGCTCGACATGGTGACCGACGAGACGAAGACCAGGAGGATCCACGGCATGTGTTCTGTGAGAGGATCGAGGTTTGCCTGGTTGTTGGCGAAGAACTCCTCGTCCACGAAAGCGAACCACGCCGTCATGAACACGAAAAGACCGATGAAAACATAACCGGCCGGATTTCCGAAGAAACTGGCCAGGTTCCTCTTGAAAACGGCTTTTACGACCGACACGGCTTAATCCTTCCTCTTGTGATGGATCTGGATGTTACTTCTGTTCCTGTTTCTGCTTCCCTGAGGTCAAGGTGCAGAAGACGTTCTCGATGCTCTTCTCTTTCGTACCGAGGGCTTCCCCCTTCTCGAGAAAGGCCTCGATCGAACCGTCGAACCGGATCCGTCCCTCGTGGATCAGGATGATCCTGTCGGCCATGGCCTCCACCTCCTGGATGATGTGGGTGGAGAGCAGAACGGTCCGCGTGGCCGCAAGGGACGAGATCATCTCCCTGACCTGCCTGATCTGGTTCGGATCGAGGCCCGATGTGGGCTCGTCGAGGATCAGGATCTCGGGCTCGTGGAGGAGCGACTGCGCAAGTCCCACGCGCTGGCGATAGCCGTGGGAGATCTTGCTGATCGGCTTGAACAGCACCTCCTCGAGGGCGCACTGGGAGACGACGGCATCGATGCGCGATTTAAGGTTCGCGCCGGTGATCCCCCTGGCCTCGCCGTAGAAGCGCAGAAGCCCGGTGGGGGTCATGTCCGGATAGAGCGGTCCGGTCTCGGGGAGATAACCGATCCGGTGCGCCGTCCCGACGCGGTCCTCCGTGACGTTGATCCCCTTGATCAGGGCCCTGCCCCTGGTGGGCGTCATGTAGCCGGTCAGGGTCTGCATCGTCGTGGTCTTGCCGGCCCCGTTCGGGCCGAGAAAGGCAACGACCTGGCCGCGAGGGATCGAAAAGGTGACATCCTCGATAGCCGCGAAAGAACCGTAATACTTGGAGAGGCCTTCCGCCCGGATCATCTCCTCAGCTTCGTTCGACATCTTCGACATCCTTGTTCAGGTCAGTACGAAAAGCGAAATTAGTGGTTAAAAATACCATGCCGGATAGGGTTGAAGCCGGCATGGAATGAGTATGTCAAAGCCATTGAGGCATGGAAAACCCAATCCTCGATAGATCGGGACTCTTATCAATTACGCCGGCTCGTGTCAATATGTTTGAGGATGCAGCGGTTCATTCGCCTCCCTTCGGACAGGGGGGTAAATGTATCCTTCAAATCAATCCTGATCTTTACAGGATGATCTTCTTGTCGCTTTCCGGCGTGATGATGGAGCTTTCCCGCGGCGGCTCGCCTGTGGGATTGGAGATCACTTCGTTGACCTGCTGCATCAGGGCCATGTAGTACGACTGGGTGGCGAAGAACTCGGTGAGGAGGTCGTTCTGCTTGACCTTCTCGCTCAGCTCGGTCATCAGCCGCTTGTCCTCGACTTCGATGGCTTCACCCTTTGTTTCCTTCTCGTGATAGGCGCGGGATACCTCCATGAACTCGTTGATCAGTTTCTGCGATTCCTTGTCCTTGTCGAGCTTCTCGCTCAGCTCCTTGAAACGGATAACGATATCATTCTTCTTGAGAAAATGGCCAAGCTGGTTGGCCGCCTCGATAATCTTTTCGTTGTCGGTCATGGTTCGTTCTCCCGGCGTTTATCCGGTCCGTCTTTTCTGATGTTTCAAGCCGGACTTGGTTTAAACCGGTGTATCTCCTTATTATTAGAGAAATTGACATCAATGCTGTTATCTTTTAGAATATGAAATGCTATAACAAATTATAAGCTGTAGTGAAACCGTATTTTCCATACCTGGGATCCGGAACGAGCGGATCGAGTTCGAGATGCCGGGAAATTTATGAAAATAGAGAAAGGGCCGGGAAAAATGCGCCTTTCCTGCCTCATAACCGCTTGGCGTTTAATGAGTTGTGTTTCGCTACTCCTCGCCGCCCTGTTCCTCGTCCCGGGATGCGGCGGCGGTGGGGGCAGCAGCACGGCCATAGGAGCCGGTGGATCGAATCCCGACGAAGTCGGACTTCTTTCCATCAATTTTCCCGATGCTATCGACCTGACCGGCGGAGGAACCGAACCGCCGGAAGAGGCACCCCTCTCCCAGCAGATCGTCTTCACCTTCTCAGGGGTGCCCCAGGGACCGATATCTTATTCATCCATAAATATTTACGCAGCCATTGATCAGGACTACAGCGGTCCGGAATGCGTTGTCGACTGGGACAAGAGCATCGTTCCCGCCCGGGGAACCTACGAGGTCAACGGAAGCGTTGTGGTTTTCTATCCGATCCTGCCCGTGAAGGAGATCGATCTTTCCGCGAACGCTGACATCGATTCCGTACCCGGTCTGCTGCCCGGAATGGTATATACCGTTTATATTCCCATCGGGACGGCGGGCTCGATCCCCAACCTGTCTGGCCTTGGGCCCGGGGTGTCCAATCCGCTCAGCTTCTCCACAGGCGATATCCCCAACCTCTACTTCCAGAACTTTTTCATCGAGGATCCCGAGGTGACGGGCACCGATCCGACCGACGGCGCCGTCGATGTGACGATCAACACCCTCGGCACCGTGCCGGGCATCCCCGAGTTCGAAGGTTTCGAGATCGAGTTCAGCCAGCCGCTCAACACGACCGATGCGAACCTGGAGGGGACGGACCTCGATGATGACGGCGTGCGCGATCCGAACATCTTTCTTCGCTATTCCGATCCGATTTTCTATGGGGCCACGAACGGAGCTGTCACCGACGGCCTGATCCGGATCGACAGGAACGATCCCGCGGCGGATCCGTGGGGGGGCTTCGTGCCCACGACCTTCCTTTCGTCGCCGGTGACTCTGAGCGACCTGGTCGTCACCCCGAGGGGACGGATCGTGGCCCTGTCGAACGACAACCTCTTCACACTCGATGTCGAGACCGGCGAGCTGTCCAACAGGCTCGACCTCCAGCTCACCGACGTGAAGGGACTGGCCGTTTCTCCCGATGGAACCATCTATGCCGTTGACCGGCAGGGCGGGGATCTGATTCGGCTGCCACTTCCCGATTACACGGTGGAAGTGGTCGGTCCGGTGCCGAACAGCGATACGGTGGCGGATCTCACCTATGGCTACGACGACTACCTCTACCTCCTTCGGCAGGAGGCCGGCGGCGGGCCGCCGATCTCCATCGAGAGGATCGATCCCGTCGATGCGACCGCCACGTCGGTGTTCACCAACATCAACCACGATTTCACGACCTTCGTCTTCATCGATGCCGATACGCTCTGCCTGATGGAGGCCGGCACGGGTGAGATCTGGACCCTGTCGATCGCGACCGGCGCCCTCGACTTTCTGGGAGCCGTGCCGGGAATCGATCCCGGCGTGAGCTGCGATCTGGGCGTCATCTTCTACAACATGGATGTCAAGCCCTCGGTGGTCTACAACGGTTACGAGGGATCGACCCTCTCGATCGATCCGGATGGGATCATTCCTTTCGACACGTGGGTCGAGATCGTCGTGCGCAACCGCCTGGAAAACATCCGGTACGCCAGCCACGTTTCGGAAGAAGGTGCCGATCCCGCCGGCTTCAGGCTGGCTGCCAGCTTCCGGACCATGGATCCCGGTTCCGCTCCCCTGGACGACACCCTGCTCGAGGATTTCGACGACAATGTCCTCGAGTCCCGGGATATCGAGATGGGAATGGCTCCGGCGCTCTGGAACGTGCAGGATCTCGAGCCCGATCCTCCTTACCTCGACAACCTCCTCGCGTCATTCGGCCTGGGCGGATCGGGCGAACTGGGCGATTTCGTTCCCCAGGGGATCTTTCCCGTGATCCTCCTGGACACGGATTCGCAGCGTTTCCCGCTGATGGACGGCTCGACGCCCGATATCAACGAGCCGACGACCATCAACGGGGGACGGTTCCATTTCCGGAACATCACGATACCCGCTGACGTGACGATCATGGCACTCGGCTCCAACCCGCTTGTCCTGACAGCCACGGGGGACGTGGTGATCGAAGGTGTGATCGATGTGTCAGGCCTGCCCGGAGTCCATGACGTGACATTCGACTCCGGATTCCTTCCCACGCCGAGCGGTCTCGGCGGACCGGGCGGCGGCCGGGGCGGTGTTGGGCAGCCATCGATTCCCGAGAACTTCCAGATGCTGAAGCAGCTCGAGACACCACCGGAGGCCGAGCAGGGGTGGGGGCCCTCCAACCTTGTCCAGACAGGCGGCTATGGCGGAGAGACAGGGGCTCACAGCACGAGCATCTCCTTTTCCGGGAATTCTCCCGACAAGGATAGCCGCGGCGCCGGCGGTGGCGGCGGCTCGTTCCTCGAGATCGGGTGGCCCGGACGGGCGGGCCTCGGCCAGTACGCCGTGGGTCCCGGCGAAACGCCGTATATTCGTGAAGGCGCGGCGCCCCCGTCGGGCGGCCAACCCGGTGATGCGATCTTCATCGACGACGATCCGGACAACGACTTCTTCGGCGGACTGGGCGAGCTTCAGATCCTGATCGGCGGACAGGGCGGCGGCGGGGCCGGCTCGCGCTGGGACAGCCTCAATCCGAACTCGAAAAACGCGGTTCTGGGAACGCCCTGGCCGACGTGCATGTACGATGCCAAGGGCGGCGGGGCCGGCGGCGGATCGGGAAGCGTGGCGATCCATGCCATCGGAACCATCACTATTGAGAAGACGGGGCAGATCCTTGCGATCGGCGGCGACGGCGGCGGCGGAGAGATGGTCGGGGCTTCCTGCTTCGGCGGTGCCGCCGGCAGCGGAAGCGGCGGAGCCGTCATCCTGCATTCCGGGACCGGCATCTTCATCATTGGAGACGAGTACGACGCCGCCCGAATCGATGTTTCGCCCGGCATCCCGGGCGATGCCAAGGAAGGGACCGGGTCGTCCACGGCCATTCCGGCTGATTGGTGCAAACCGGACGGACCTCCCCATCCGAACCAGCACTGCAGCTACTCCCGTGGCGACGGCGGCCGCGGCGGCTACGGCATCATCCAGATCATGGTGGACGATCCCGACGATCCCACACGCTTCGAGATCTCCGAGGACGCCTACGTGGGGGCCGACACCCTGGAGGTCGACTGGGGCAACCTGAGCCCCAAGGGCTGGGATTATTACAAGTTCGTGTTCACCGACGAATGCTTCATCGATCCCCACAAGACCACGGCCGGCCTCTCCCCCGAGTCGTTCGGGCGCTCGAAGTGGATCAACTTCGGTCAGGTAATCAGACGGCCTCTGATCCAGGTGGGGCCCGATCTGATTCAGCCGCCCGTGTTCCTCGGCTTCGAAGGGACCGATCCGGCGACGGGATTCGTTCTCACGGAGAACGGGATCGTGGTGAACAGCAACATCCCCGACCTCAACGACATCGAGGTCGACTCGCCTGACCTGGGGAGAGCCGACTACATCGATCCCGACAACAGCGTGAAGGTGGAGTTCCAGGGAGCCAACGCCTCCGTCCCCGGCTCGTCCATCCCGGTCGAGCCCTACTCCGCCTGGGTAACCGACGTCACCGAGCTCTCGGGCTACCAGTTCATCCGCTTCAGGGTGGACCTGAACGTGGCAATCTCCGGCGAGCCGAGCGTCGATTCAACGAGACCCCAGGTAAACATCATGCGCCTGCGCACCCGGTATTGAGGGATCTAAAAGCCGCCACTTCGATTTCTACTATCTATCCTTGAGTCAAACACCGCCTGATGGCGGTGTTTCCATTTATAAATCGCCAGATCTACACTCAGGTGCTCCCATGAACGAGGGGCGAAAAAAAATACTCTCTTCTCTTTAATCTTTCCTTCAAAACATGAGGAAGACTGCCGGACTCTTCAGACGCGCGGCACGCTTTCACGGTCGGAGATTGTCGGGATTTCTGTGACCGACTTCTTTCTTCCCGCAGGGAAGAATGTCGGAGGGAGCAAAATCCCGACAAGCTCCGACCGGGGGCAGCCCCTTATCGACCTCAAGAGTCAGGCAGGCTTCCAAAGACGCTCATTCATCATCGGCATCACCCTTGCAGATGTGCCAGTTCAACGGATCGAGGACCCTGTCAAGAGGGCCTTCGTCGTAGGGATGGGGCAGCTCGTCCGACGGCCTCAGCACAAGGTTGCGCCCCGTGGTCTCCCGCGAGACGAACCCGAACTCCTTCATGAGAGGGAAGGTGAAGGAGTGGGGGAAGGTCCAGGAGACCACGGCCGCCGTTCTCTTCTCGGCGAACGCCTTGAGCGCCTTGACCAACAGGGCGCGCCCGGCATCCTCCCTGTCCTTCAGGAACTGGAGGTCCTGGATCACGCCCCTCCTGGCCGCGGTGTCCGGAACGCTGATGACGATGTATCCCAGGATCTCTCCCTCCTTCAGGGCCAGGAAGATCCTGTTGCTGACGTGGGGGATGGCAACGTAGCGCCAGTTCAGGTAGGCCGCGTTCCTCACCGTCCAGATGTTGTTGTAGCCCTTGATCTTCTCCCAGAAGCGATCGGCGCCGGAGTCGAACTCGACGGCTTCCTCGATTTTGATGCCGCGAGGAGCAATGGCGGGATAACGAATACGGGTCCATCCATCGAGAACGAGGCCCAGGGCGCCGCTCAGAAGGGAAGAGCCGATCTTCTCCTGCAGCACGGGCTTGTGGCGGAGCACCCTGGCGAGCTTGGGGGCGGGCGCCACGTTGCGGGTTCGCCAGAGCTTCGTGGTGATCTTCAAGGTGACGGGGATCGAGAAGGCATAGTTGAAGTTGAGCATCCTCTCCGTCTCCTGGCCGACGAGTTCCTGGCGCTTCTTGTAGAGCCTGAGGAAGAGGCGCCCCCTGTCGGGCCCGTCGACGATGACGATGTCCACCTCGTGATAGGCACGCACCGGCGTGCCGAAATACTGGAAAAGGTTGGCGATCGATCCGATCTCTCCCGCCACCTCGCCGGTTTCGTTGTTGATCGCCACCGTGCAGCGATGCGGGCCGGCCGGATTCTCCCAGTATTTCCATTCGAAGACGGCCCTGTTGCGCTCGATGTCGAGATGTTCCGTGTGAAGAGCGGCCAGGCCATCGAGATCCCCTTTTTCGAGCAGTCGAAACTCGTATTTACTCATCGACCCGCCTTTCGTTTTTCTTGCCGCCGCCCATTCGCCGCCTCAGACCGTCCAGCCCGGCCCGGAACTCGTGCTGCGCGAAGAGGCGGCAGAGAACGAGATATGTCGCGCCCACCACTCCGCCCGATGCCGCGATCCGCACCAGCCATTCGATCGTCGAGCCGCCCTCGCCGAGGAGGGCCATCACTCCCTTGCCGGCCGCCAGGGCTCCGAGGCCCGCCGCGGCAAGCCTCAGGATCGAGTAGAAGAGCTCCTTCCCGTCGAGCGGCAGGCTTTTCCTGTTGAAGATCATGATCGCCAGGGGAAAGATGATCAGGCCCCGGGGCAGGTTGGCCAGCGCGATTCCCGAATATCCCATCAGGTTCAGGAAGATCACGTCGCCCGTGATGTTGATAACCAGTCCCAGCAGGGCGAGCCGGATAACGGCCCAGTTGTCCTGGATCGACCAGAGCACGGCCAGGAGCAGGAAGTTGACCAGGGTGAAGGGAAGGTTGATGCTGTAGAAGCAGAGAGGCAGAACGGCGTGGCGCGTCGCCTCCTCGGTGAAGGCGCCGCGCTGGAAGAGCAGAGCCAGGAGCGGATAGGCTGTCACGGCGATGAAGACGGCGCCGGGGATGGAAAGGAAGAAGAGAGCCTTGATCGCTTTCTGGAGGAGGCTGCGGATCCGTTCCAGCTCGCCTCGCGTCCACGCACCGGAGAAGATCGCCACTACGGCTTCGCAGACTCCCCAGATCAGGATCTGGGGCAGCAGGTTCGCGATCTTGAACGATGTGACCAGGGCGGTCACGTTTCCTTCTCCCACATCCAGCGTGGCGAGCCCCCTGTCCACGAGCAGGTTGATGTTGGAGATGGTGAGACCGATGAACCGGATCATCAGGAGAGCGCCGAATCGGCGGAAACCCTCGGTTCTCACGCGGAAGACGAAGCGGTATCCGCCGCGATGGATGAGGAAGATCGTGGCCAGCATGGCGGCCTGCACCGCCGCGCCGGCGATGCCTCCCGTTATCCCAGCCGCGGGACCGTGTCGCGAGGCGAAGAAGATGATCCCCACGATCAGGCCGGCATCGAGGCAGAGAGCCGAGATGGCCGGGACGGTGAAGCTCTGATGGGCCGAGTAGAGGGCGCGCGGCACTCCGGAGATCGCCACGAAGAGGACGGCCGGCGAGAGAAGACGGATCATCAGGGTGAGAAGCTCCCACTCCTTGGATCCGCGCGCGAATCCGGGACTGATCAGCCGGCTGATCTCAGGCGCCAGGATGAAGGCGAGAACGGCCGCGCAGGCAAGGACGATCAGCGATATGTTGAAGACGGTGCTCGCCAGATCCCAGGCCTTCCGCTCCCCCTCGTTCTCCTTGATCTCGGTGAACACGGGCACCAGGGTGAAGGTGAGGCTCTGGATCGCCACGGTGGAAGCGAGGAGCAGCAGGCTGTAGGCCAGGAAATAGGTGTCCGACGCTCCCGAGCCGCCGAAGGCGTTGATCACAACCACGAGGTGGATGAAACCGAGGACGAGCTGGAAGCTGCGCCCCATGCCCAGCGTCAAGGCCGCCTGGAAAAGACCTTGTTTCTTTATTTTCAACATTGAATTATGAATATGATCAAAAACGTCGATCTTTCACTTGGCAGAGATCGCTCGGGGCTGCCTATTTGCGGGACAGCTGCCGGTGCCGGCCGGCATGGCGAAATGTCCACCGCCGCATTTTAGCGTTGCCGAGCGCTGTGAACCTTTATAAAAGGGCTTTTTATTCCGGTGTAAAACTGTTTTTTATACCGGACAGCGGCACTTGGATTATTCCCGCTCGAATGTCAAGGCGGTTATCCGGAGCGGTTTTTCACGTTGATGGAGCCCGATCAGTGCAGAGTCAGTACAAAGACGAGCTGCTTTTCAGCACTTTCTACACTCTGTTCAAGAGGAAGTGGCTGCTGATTGTTGCCTTTGTTGTTCTCTTCATCACGTCGCTTTTCGCGGTCTTTCTGATGACGCCCCGCTTCGATGGCACCGCCCAGCTCATGGTCGACCTGAATCCGCGTTATCAGGTCGTCCTCTTTCCCGACTTCGCCCAGCCCAGCGAGCGCCAGACGAACGTCGATCCGAGCCAGAACCTGGTGGAGATCCTCACCAACAGGGCCATGGCCGAGGCAGTGGTGGAGCGGTTCGAGCTCGGACCGCTGCTGAAGGAGCGCAAGCTCGAATCGGAGGACACCCGCGACAGCGTCAAGAGATCCCTGGCCGGAACGATCAACTGGTTCCGGTCGATCCTTGAGGGGATCGGCCTGGCAGGCCCGCCCGATGAGAAGGACGATGCCTGGTGGCAGGAACAGGCTGTCACCGAATTCATCGATGAGTGGAACAGGATCGAGATCGAGCAGGACACCAGCATGATCAACGTGACGATCATGGCGACCTCCCCCGGCCTGGCCAAGGAGATCGCCGATTGGATGATCCAGCGTGTCCGCGAGATCCAGAGAGATATCGTCCGCGAGCGCTTCAGGAACATGATCGACTATTCCCGCAGCCAGGTCCAGCAGGCCTCCCGGAAGCTGGAGGAGGCCGCTGAAAAGCTGGACGGCTTCATGGAGAGGGAGAACATCGTCTCCATCGTCAAGGAACGCGACCTCCTCCTCACACGGAAGAGCGACCTTGGGACCGAGCTGATCAATGCCCGGGCGGTGCAGCAGGGCGATCGCGTCCGCCTCACCGAGGTGCGCGGCCAGCTCGCGCTGCAGGACGTCAGGACCGTGACGAGCACGGTGATCGGCCAGAACCCCATGGTGAACGACTTCAAGAAGGAGTTGACCGACCTGGAGACCGAGCTGGCCGCCCTCTCGCTCGAATTCACCGACGCCCACCCGGATATCGCGGAGCTCAAGCTCAAGGTCGATTCGGTGCGCGAGATGATGCGGGCGGAGGTGCAGGAGATTCTCCTTTCCAGGACCGAGGGGCTCAATCCCGTCTACACCGATGTCCTCGTCCAGGTGGCTGACGCGGAAGCGGCGCTGGCCGTGGCCGACGCCAGGGTCACGGCTCTCGAGGCGCAGCAGGAGAGCGTGGCCGTGAATCTGAAGGAGCTGGGACCCCGGGAGAGCCGCCTGAAGGAGCTCCAGCGCGACATGGAGGCTGCGGAGAAGTATTATCTCACCCTGAAGGAGCGCGTTCTGGAGGCGGAGGCCCTGACCGACAGCCCCGGCGGCGAGTATTTCCTGAAAGTCATCGATCCCCCGTACAATCCCGATGCCGACGAGGCGAGCACACCCCAGTGGGAGATAGCTCTGCCGGTGGCTTTCATCGTCGCGATGATCTTTGCGCTTCTTCTGGCTTTCTTCATCGAGTATTGGCGCAATTCCTTCCGGACCGCCCACGAGCTGGAAGAGGAGATGGGGATTCCCGTGCTGGCCTCCATTCCCAGGCACAAGAAGGTCTGATCGGGCGTCGGGGAGGAAGCGGAATGGATCGATTCTCCGAGACAAGAACCAGGGGCCGGTAAGATGAACAAGACAGTACTACTGCACAGGACGGATCCCGCTGCTGCCATGTATCAGATCTACAGCGGTCTGGCCGTCGAGCTCATGGAAGGCACGCCCGCGGCAGGAACGGAGACGAGCGAGAAGGCTCTGCTCGTCGCGAGTCCCTGCTCGAAGGACGGCAGAACGGTAGTGGCGGTGAACATGGCCCTCGCCGCCGCCAGTCTGGGTTACCGCACCGTGCTGGTGGACGCCGACCTGATCAAGCCCGATGTGGCGAGCCTTCTCGGCCTCGTTCTCCCGGGAGGCCTGGCCGACGCGGTCCTGAAAGGGAAGAATCCCTGCGATTTCGTCGTGCCCCTCCCCCGGGAGGGACCGTCCCATCCCGAGGCGGGCGTTCTCGTTCCCGATGCGGACCACGGCCTGATGCAGACCGGAGTGGATGTCCTCGGCGCCGGCTCGCTCAAGGAAATCAACCCCTATCGCATCGTCTCGGGCAACGGCTTCAGAAGAGTGCTCGACGACCTCGGCGAAGCCTACGACCTCGTGGTGATCGATTCGGCGCCTCTCGTGCAGGGTTCGTACGTGCAGTCTCTTGTCCGGGCGGCGGGCCGCGTGCTGGGTGTGGCGCGGGCCGAGATGACGAGCCGCAGCGACCTCAGGGCATTCCGCGAGTCCGTGCTGGGCAATGCCGGCAATCTCGCCGGGCTCGTGTTCAATGATACGCGCGACTTCATCCCGCGCTTCATCAGGAGGATGCTCTGATCCGATGAGAATCGCGTTCGTTCTGGGCAGCACTCCTCCACGCCACACCATGGAGAAGGACCTGCAGGCCGCCGTCGAGGTGAAGGGCGACTGGCTCGGCGACGAGGCCATGGCCGTGGCATCCCTGGGACACGAGGTTTCCGTCCATCTCATCTACAACAGGAACGGCGACGCGTCACACAGCGGCGTCGACTGGTTTTTCAGGAAGCCCGCATTCACGAACCGGAGGCTGAGGGGAGGGAAGGAGTTCGCGCCTCGGCTTCTCCGCACCCTTCGCGACTGGAAGCCCGACCTCGTTCATTACCAGATCATCTCGCACGCGGCCAGCTACGCCTTCTTCACGATGGCGGCGCGCCGGTGGGGCCTGCCTGTGGTGGGCCAGCATCACGGCGATCCGATCTCGCCCTTCTTCTGGAACAACTGGGCTCTCGGATGGGCGGCGCGCCGGTCCGACGCCGTCGTCTTCCTCACCAGGGAGCACGAGAGGATCTACCGGGAGAAGTTCAGGCTGAACGGGGGAAACACCCACGTGATCCCCGTGGGCTACAACGAGTACTTCTCCACCAGGGACAGGAAGACGGCCCGGGAGAAGACGGGGCTCGAGGGGGAGCCGACGCTGTTCTGGGCCGCCATGTTGAACAAGCGGAAGGATCCTTTCACCCTCCTTCGCGCCTTCGGCAATATCTCGGACAAGTTTCCCGGCGCCCGCCTCTACATGGCCGGAGAGGGGCCAATCGAGGAGGAGGTGCGCCGGTTCGTGGCCGAAGACGCCGCGCTCTCCTCCAGGGTCACCCTGCTCGGCTACGTGAACAACAGGGAGCTGCCCGACTATTTCAATGCCGCGGACATCTATGTCATGGCCAGCCACTGGGAAGGCTTCGCGATCTCGTCGCTCGAGGCCATGGCCTGCGGCCTTTTTCCCGTCCTGACGCGGATCCCCTGCTTCAGGGAGCAGACGAACGACGGCGAGATGGGGCTCCTCTTCGATCCCGGTGACAGGGAAGAGCTGGAAAAGCAGCTTTGCATGGCTATTGGAGAGAGAGATTGGCGCGAGAAGGTGCGCCGGAGCCTGCCTGAGCAGGTCGCCCGGTTCACCTGGCAAGCCTCGGCCGAAGGGCTGGACAGGCTCTATCGCGACGTTGCTGATAATCGAGAGAAGGGAAAACGGCGTTGAGCGCAACGGAAAAGAGGAAAGTCCTGGTCATCGGCCTTGACGGCATGACCTTCACCTCGCTTCTTCCCCTGGTCGAAGCGGGGCACATGCCGAAGATGCGGCAGCTTCTCGAGGAGGGCTGCTCCGGCACGCTGATGAGCACGGTACCGCCGGTCACCGGGCCTGCCTGGACGACATTTTTCACCGGGAGGAATCCCGGAAGCCACGGGATCCTCGACTTTTTCAAGACCACTGCCGACGGCCGCAGCCGGCGGCTGATCAACTCGCGGGAAGTGGCGGGCAAGACGCTCTGGACCCTGCTCTCCGAGGCTGGAAAGAAGCTCGTCGTGGTCAACACGCCGATGACCTTCCCGCCAACTAGGATCAACGGTTCGATGATCACCGGGATGCTGACCCCGAATCCGAACTCCGACATGACCTGGCCGTCCGACCTCTACAGGAGGCTGAGGCCCGAGCTCGGCGACTACATCATCACCGTCAACTGGCAGGACTTCAGGAGGGAGACGGCGGCGCGTTTCGTGCAGGAGCTGATGCGGTGCAACGCCCAGCGGACCAAGTACATCATGAGGCTGATGGACGAGGTCGACTGGGACTTCACCATGGCGACCTATACCGGCACCGACCGGATTCACCACGCCCTCTGGCACTATGTCGATCCGGAGGAGCGCGCCAAGCTCGGCGACGCCTACGATCCCGGCGTGATGGACGCGATCAACAGCTACTTCAGGCAGCTCGACACCAACATCGCGGGAATGATCGAGAAGGCCGGGCCCGACACCGGGGTCTTCTTCGTTTCCGACCATGGATTCGGTCCCCTCGTCAGGAAGGTCAACATCAACAACTGGCTCGCGAGATGCGGGCTGCTGAAGATCCGGCAGGGCAGGCTGCGATGCTACAAGGTCATGACCGGCCTCCTTCGCATGTTCAACAATTTCATGCGGAGGGTCGATCCGAGCAAGCTCCGCGCCAACTTCGCACCCAAGGCGAAGCAGCGCGCCGCGCTGGCCAACTTCACCTTTTATCACGTCTTCTACGGATCGATCGACTGGAGCAGGACCAAGGCCTACATGGCTTCGAACAGCGAGCAGGGGATCTACATCAACCTCAAGGGCAGGGAGCCGTTCGGCAGCGTCGATCCGGCCGATTACGAGGCGGTCTGCACCGAGGTGGAGGAGGCGCTCCGCGCGCTGAAGTCCGATGAAGGAGAGCCGCTCCTGTCGCGCGTCTACCGGAACAGGGATCTCTACTCGGGACCGTACACCGAGAGGGCGCCGGACGTGATCTTCTTCCTTCAGGAAGGCGCCTCGCTGGCCGAGATCCAGCTCGGCGGTCCGCTCTTCCGCGACATCTCCTGGAAAACGGGAAGCGGCAACCACCGGATCGACGGCTTCTTCCTCGCCCACGGTCCCGGGATCCGTCCCGTTCCCGAGTTCGGAAGCGAGCTGCTCCACGTGATGCCCACGATCCTCTACTATCTCGGCGTCCCCATCCCCGAAGACCTGGACGGGAAGCTGATCCACGAGATCTTCACCGACGGCTTCCGAGCCGCCAACGAGCCGGTCTACAAGGGATCCGCCATGGAAGGCGGCGGCGGCTGGGGCGACGGGGAGGACGTTTTCTCCGAGCGGGAGGAGGCAGGTCTTCAGGACAGGATGCGCCGGCTCGGGTACATGGATTGACAGGGATTCCGCGAATCTCCTGCCGCGGTGCCGGAACACGGCACAGGATGCGGAAAAAGCGTTACTATCCCGTGACTTATGCCTATAACTTCGCATGACTGCCTGCAAGCCGGCCAGATCCTGCTTCATATCATGAAATAGCGATTGTCTCGCTTCAGGCGATCTGATAGAAAATGACCTTCGTTTTTCCGCTTCATAATGTAGGCCGTCCCTGCGAAACCTAATCTTCGACACGACCGGCCGGCCGAGGCAGAGCGGTTTTAACTCCTTGTTTTCCAAGGGTCTGGTTTATGCAAGAGAAGAATCAGGAACCCGGGTCCGGGCCATCGAATGAGAACACGATCCGCGTCAGGTTCTTGAAGGGACCTCAGGAGGGCGAACTCCTTTCCCTCGCCGGCGAGCGGCTGACCTTCGGCCGCCGCCCGGACAACGATGTGGTGATCAACGATCCCAATGTCTCCGGGGTCCATGCGGAAATCGTCTTCGAGGGCGGGGCGCCGATCATCCGGGATCTCGGTTCGATGAACGGTCTTTTCCTCGACAATCGTCGAATCGAGGAGGTCCTCCTGTCGGACGGCGACACCATCACATTGGGACAGTGCGATCTCGAGATCATCCTCAAGGACCGGTCCGAGACGGCGGCCGCTTCCTCCGTCGAGATGGACGAGGTCCGCGTCATTCGCGACATTCGCCCGACCAAGCGGGGCATCGGCGCCGTCCTGCTCTTCATCGTCATCCTGCTCGGCCTCGGCGGTTCGGCATACTACTACTTCTTCCACGTCCGCGAGGGAGGAACCACGGCTTCGGCCGAGGCGGATGAGAACAACCTGGCCGCGAAGGGATGGTCCTTCGAGGCCGAGGAGAGCGATGCGGGGACAGGCGATGCCTGGGACCTCGAGGCCCCGGCCGCCGGCCGCTTTTCCCGTGTGCGCGGCAGGGCCCATTCCGGTGCCTGGTCGCTGGAAGCGCGGATGCCCAAGGGCGGATCGGCCCTGGCCGTTCGCAAGGACAGGATCCCCGTGGGCAGCCGGCGCGGCTATCGCGCCGCTTTCTGGGCGTCGATCCAGGGAGAGGCGGCTGTCGCCCTGAAGGCCCACTTCTACGGGTCGCAGAGAATGCAGGAGGCGGCGGGGCTGATCCGGGTGCAGAACATCGCGGTCAGCCGGAGCGAGGACGGCGTCTACCACAAGGTCGAAGGACCGGTCATTCCTCCAAGCGGCGCCGCCTCGATGGAGCTCAGGCTCTGGGCCTTCGGAAGAGGCACCGTCCGGGTGGACGACCTCGAGCTCTTCGAGGTTCCCGGCTCCTCGTCGACCGATGCCGTTGCGACCGGGAAGCCCGAGATCGGCAGCAGCGGACAAGGCATCACGGTGATGCGGAACAGGGCTCTTTTGATGGAATCCGGCCGCATCCAGGTGGTTCGCGACGGCGAGGAGGGGGAGAGGGTCGTCGTCGATTCGGCCGCCTCCGGCTTCCGGAAAGGCGAAGGCTATCAGTTCGCCGGCATGGGCGCAGGCCTGCTCAAGGTCTCCCACTCCTTCAGCTCGGCACCCGAGAGCGTCTCGGCCGGCTTCTCGGTCGAAGGAGCCTCTGCCGGGGGCTGCAGGGAGATCCACTACTGCTTCGACCTCACCGGGCGGTTCGCCGAGGCGGGCGTGGGCGTATTCATGGAAGACGACTTCGCTCCCATGACCGATGCCTTCGCATCCCTGACCGCCGTGGCACTCATGTTCGGCAGCGCCCACGAGCGCATCATGGTCACCCTGGAGAAGCCTCTCCCCGTCATCGGAGAGCGCCTCGACAACGGCGGGCTCAGCGTGCACCTGGTCTTCGATCCCCTGGCGCTCGTCGAGTCGCGCTTCACGGTGAAGAGCGACCTGACCGAGGAGATAAAGGAAGCCGAGCGGCTGATCGACGACGCCCGGCGATTCGAGAGGACAGGGCGGTTCGGCGGCGCTCTCACCGCCGTCGACCGGATCGAGAATGCCTATCCCTTCATCGAGACGGTGGTCCGCGAAGCCAGGGAGATGCGCGTGAGGATCTTCAAGGAGAAGAAGCGGATCGTCGCCGAGATCCTCGATCTCCAGCAGAGCGCCGTATTCCTTCAGAACCTCGACATCTTCAAGGAGCTCGAGAAAGAATGCCGCACAGCGCTGGCCGCCTTTCCAGGCGATCCGGAGCTGAACGGCCTGTTGGCATCGGTCCTGGAGCAGGAGAGCGCGCTCAGGAGCGGCCGGGGCGACGACAGGGCGGAGAGCCTCTTCCTGATCACCCAGAACCTCCACGAGGCGGGAGGCCGCGAGGGCACCCTGGAAGTGATCCGCAGCTACCTGACCGAGAACTACCCCGATTCCGAATGGACCCGGAAGGCCCTGGAACTGGACAAGGACAGCAATGCCGAAGATCGGAATAGGAATTGATTTCGGCAACGACTCGATAAAGGTCGTTGCCGGACGGACGCAGGACGGGGCCTTTCAGGTCCTGAACGCCGCCATCCTCAGAAGGAGCGAGGGGCAGGGTCCCGATGACGTGGCCCCGCTGCTCCGGAGCTGGAAGCTCAAGGGCCAGGCCATCGTGGGGGTGACGGGCCGCGACATGATCATCCGCTACACCCAGGTCCCGGCCATGCAGGACTGGCGCCTCAAGCAGGTCATGGGATTCGAGATCGCCGATCTCTCCGTCCAGTCGGGCGGGGATCTCTCGGCCGACTTCAACCGGATGGACATCCCCTCCTCCATGTCGGAGGACGAGACCATTCTCCTGACCCTGATCAAGAACTCCCTCATCGATGAGCGGACGGCCGCCCTGGCGGGAAGCAAGGTCGAGGTGGCCTGCTTCACCCCCAACGCCATCGCGCTCTACAACCTTCTGGTGAAGATGGGCGAGGCGGGCGACGGCACGGTGATGGTGGTCAACATCGGCGCCGACTCGATGGACATGGCCATCGTGCGGAACGGCTCTCTCATCTTTGCCCGCAACGTATCCGGCGGCTCGAGCCTCTTCAACCAGGCCCTCGTCGAGGCGTTCTCCTTCAGCGACGCCAAGGCCGAGAAGCTGAAGAAGACGATGGGCCGGGTCCTGGTGCGCGACAATGCCGCCGGGCTCAACCGCCAGGAGGAGAAGATCGCGCGCAACCTCTCCGGCGCTGCCGGCAGGGTCTACTCGATGATCCAGTCGTCGCTCATGTTCTGCAAGGCCCAGATCAAGGTGGCCGACATCGAGCTCGACCGGCTCTTTCTCACCGGCGGCGGCACGCGGCTCGAGGGTCTGACCGACTACCTGGCCGAGAGCCTGAACGTTCCCTGCGACGTCCTCGATCCCGTCCCGGCCGTGAACGCCACGAAGCTGGACAGCCCCGCGTTCGAGAAGAACGGCCTGGAGTTCTCCTCCGCCGTGGGTCTGGCCATGATGGGGGTCTACAAGGACGTCTACCTGATCGAGGTCGTCTCCGACGCGATCAAGAAGAAGAGGCACTTTCAGGAAAGGACCGTGTACGGCGTCCTGGCCGCGGTGGTCCTCGTCGTCTATCTCGGCCTGGCCTTCTGTCTCGACAAGGGCGACCACGAAACCCTGGACAAGGGGCAGAGGAAGATCCGCTCCGCCATCAACTCGCGGCGCAGCATGTCCGAGTCGGCCAAGGCCCTTCACGAAGAGAATGCCCGCCTGGTGGAAGACCTGACGTTCCTGGAGCAGAAGGTGATAGCCGGCACCGGATTCTCCCGCTGCCTCCGGCTGATCCAGGGACATCTTCCCCAGGATTTCTGGCTGACCGAGGTCACCCTGGACAAGGTGCAGCACGAGAACCTGGGCTCGGGACAGGAGAAGAAGGTCGTTGTCCGGATCTCGGGCAAGGGAAAGGAGTCGGACGAGGATCTGAAGACGGCGTACATCAAGTTCACCGGGAAGCTCGAGGCCGACGAGTCGGTCAACCAGGTGATCGCGCAGTACTCGGATACCGGTGACGTCACATTCTCGATGATCGTGAGCTTCTCGAACCTGCCGGCGACGGACGCCGAGAACGATCTCGACGGGCAGGAGGAAAACGAAGGCTGATACGGACCCAGGCTTGGGCAGCCGGACGCCACAGGAAAGGCGGATTCTATGGATTTCGCGAGTATCTGGCAGGAGAACAAGATATTCGTCACGCTCGTGGCAGCCGGTCTCCTCGTGCTGCTCATCGGCCAGTCGATCGTCTCCGGGCTCTATCCGGTCACGCAGGAGAGCCGGAACATCGCGCGGGCCCGGTCCGAGCTGAGGCTCCTCGATGCGGTGCCCTCGGAGACGCTGAGCGGGCTGCAGGAAAAGAACGACGAATACTCCAGACGATACGCGGAAGTTCTCCGCCGCGTCGGCTACGTCCCGCGCAAGGAGTTTCTCCTGAAGCAGGGCCGCAGTGCCGACATCCAGTACATCGAGATCGTCGGCGCACAGAGGGAGCAGCTCGTCGAGGCGGCGAAGATCAACAACATCACCGTGGACGGCAGCCTGGGCATGCCCGAGATGTCGCCCACCAAGGCCAAGGAGATCCAGCGCTCTCTCCTGGGGCTCGACATCGTCAACAGGGTCGTTGTCCTGGCGATAGGGTGCGATGTCCGCGAGATGGGTTCGATCGAGCTGGTCCGCGACCAGGGTCGGAGAACCAGGGACCTCGTGGACGAGCAGAGGGTCCGTTTCAAGATGAGAGGGACGGTCGCGTCGATCGCATCTCTCCTGGAGAGGCTGCAGTTCGAGGATGTCTACCTGGTCCTCGAAAGAGCCGACCTGGAAGTGGAAGACGAGGAAACCAAGTTCATCAATGCCGACATCACCTTGTCAGCCCTGACCTTTGCAAAAAGAGAGACGGAAAGCTGACCGAACCGGTTCGCCGGTTGCTGCATCGGATACACGGAAGGGTGTCCCCGCATGAACCAGATCAACAAGGAACAGTTACTATTCCTGGCCACGCTTGCCATCCTCGGTATCTTCGGATACATGCGGTTCAGCGACCAGGCCCCCGCTGTCCGCGTACCGGGATCCAAGATCCTGGAGCTCGAGGCGATCGCCTCCTGCCCCGATATCGAGTTCCTGGGCAGAGGCGAGGAGAAGTACGCCCGGTCGGGCCGCAACATCTTCGAGCCGCCCCAGGACTGGCTTCCCCTGGAGCCCCTCCGGCTGAACACCCCTCCCGCCGTGAACCTCGATCCGATCTGGCCCTTCACCGAGCCGTCGCTGGCCGAGTTGCATTTCGCCAGATACACCCATCCTTTGACCGAGCCGGCTGCACAGCCTGCCGAGGAGCTTGAAGAGGAAACGGTCGAGGAGGAGGCCGAGAGCGGCGAGGCGCCGAAGATCACCGGCATCACCATCGACACGTCGGAGATCGAGATCGAGGATCCCGATGCCGCCTTGATGAAGAACTACGACTGGATCCGCCTGGGCGAATCGTCGAGCAGGATCTTCGGTCAGATCATGAACAAGGAGAAGTACGATCTCCTCGATCCGGGAAGCCTGGAGCCGATCGAGCTGCGGCGCGTGAACCCCGAGTCGGGGAAGTTCGCCGAGACCTTTCCCTATCCCCGCGAGCGCGTCCACGAGTTCGGTTTTGCCGAGACGGTGGAGAACCTCTATCACATCAGGAAGCGGGACATCGTTCCCAATGCCGCCCACATCGACGAGATGCTGGAGCTGGCCGGCTGGTGCCGGGAGCAGAGGAGCGAGGATCCCCAGGCCACGACCTTTGCGAAGGAGATGGTCGAGATGGCGATCTCCCTCGATCCGCTCCTGGCCAGAGCCCACCTCGTCCTGGCCGACACCTGCGAGGAGGCCTTCGACCTCGAGGGAGTGCTGAAAGCGCTGAAGAGAGCCATGGCGTGCCGGATCCAGGAGCCGGGAATCCATGTGCGGTACGGCCGCTTCCTCGAGCGCTACGGCCTCGACGGCCCGGCCGAGAAGGCCTACGGGGAAGCCCTTCAGATCGATCCCGCCGACGCCGAGGCCCTGATGGCCCTGGGCGATCTCCAGATGAGGCAGGGTGCCTATGACGCGGCTTTCAGGAGCTACGACAGGTCGATCGACTCGTCGTCGGAGCAGGCCAAGATCCTGGCCATCCTGAAGCGCGGGATCGGCTACCTCTGCCTTGGCAGCACGACGGACGCCTCGCACGAGGCGGGACGCGCCATCCTTCGCGACGAGGAGAACTGGTCGGGCCACAACCTGAAGGGCTGCGTGGCCTACTCGGACGGAGATCTGGCCAAGGCGAGGGAGTCGTTCGAGAAGGCCCTCGAATTCGAGGAAGGACGTTCCGTTGTCCTGACCAACCTCGGCGCCACGCTTCTCAGAAGCGGGCAGGTCGAGGCTGCGGCGGCCAGGTTCCAGGAGGCGGTCGATGCCGATCCGTTCTTCTCCTCCCGGGCGCTGACCGGTAGCGGATTCGCCGACGAGCTGACAGGCAATGCCGATGGGGCGCTTGCCGGCTACCTGAAAGCCGTGGAGGTGGCGCCCGACGACCCCTTCGCCCTCTATCACCTGGGACGCTTCAGGCGGATCGGCGGCGATCCCGAAGATGCCGAGAAACACCTGAGAACCGCGCTGGGGATCAACAGCCGGATCGCATCGGTCATCGGCGAGCTCGGGCACGCCTGCCTCGATCAGGGGCAGTTCGAGGATGCCGCGTTCTACCTGCTCGAGCTTTCCCGGCGCGGCGTGGAGGATTTCAAATCGCTCTTCCTGCAGGGAATCGTGCAGCTCCATCTGGGCCGGCCCGCCAGGGCGGAGGAGTTCCTCGAGAGGGCGGTGGACAGGAACAACAAGACGCCCGAGCCGCTGAACGGCCTCGCCGTGGCCTGCTACAGGCAGGGCAAGGTGAAGGAGGCGATGAGCTCCCTGGGCCGCGTGCTGCGTCTCTTTCCCGAGGATTCCACCGATCCGGACTTCCTCTTTGCGCTGCAGACGCGGGCAGCCATCGAGGCGCACGGCCGGAAGAGCCAGTGGATCGACCGCTTCCAGCGGAAGGAGATCAAGAACGAATGGGCCCGCATCCAGCGGAGCGGCCCGGACATCAAGCTGATCAAGGGCGAGATCGTCTTCCAGGGAACCCAGCGCCAGGGGCAGGGCGGCGAGATGACCGCGCTGCGGCGCGAGATCTCCGGCAAGCAGTTCCGTCACTTCGAGGCCGAGATCACGACCCTCGAGGACAACCAGGGCATCATCGGCATCTTCGTGGGGCAGTACCGGCAGAGCAGCGCCCACGAGATCCTGGCCCAGGGCGAGGTGCGCCTGGGGATCAACTCCCAGGGGATCCTGGTGCAGCGCGTGGTGGACCAGGGCCGCATGCAGGACGACTGGGTCGAGATCGAGGGAGTCGAACCGCTCTGGAAAGCCGGTGACGATGATGTCTACACCGAGGAAGGGGAGGACGGCTCCGACGGGGCCGCTCCCCTCACCGTGAAGCTCGGGATCAGGGTGGCCGACTACGACCAGGGGCGCATCGAATTCCTGGTGGACGACGGCGTCGTGGCCGAGGCGATCGTCAAGAAGCTGAGGCGCTCGACCCGCGACCTGAAGATCGGTGTCTTCGGCGAGGCGTCGGGAGGCCGGATGCTGCACTTCACCACCTGCTTCACGCGGATCGTCAAAACCGAATGAGGGAGATGATCGAGATGAATAGACTTTCGGGATTCAGCCTGATCGAGATCCTGGTGGTCATTACCATCATCGGTCTGCTCATCGGGCTCTCGGCCGGCACCTACAGCCACTTCGTCACCAAGGGCGAGATAGCCGAGACGGTGAGCCTGATCGAGGAGCTGAAGACCTATGCCATGAGCTACAGCAACGAAAGGGGAGACTATCCGCCCAGCAGCTTCAAGAATCTCGGCATCGTGGCCACCGACTCCACCAACGAGGGGATCGAGTGCTTCGTGGCCGCCATCTACAGCAAGGCGTACCGCGAAGAGCATCCGGGCGCGCTGCGTCCCTCGTCCGACAAGCATCTGAAGAACACGGACGAGGATGTGGCGGAAAAGAACATCACCACCTTCGGACTGCCCAGGCTGCTCGAGTACATCGACTCCTGGGGCAACCCGTTCATCTACATCCACAACAGGGACTACGGTCTGCCGTTCCATTATCTCCTCTACAGCGAGTCGGGCGAGCTCGACGTGGTGGAGGTGAAGGCGCTCAACAACAGCCTGACCGGATCCCCGTACAATCAGGACAGTTTCCAGCTTATTTCAGCCGGACCGGACAGCATCTTCGGGACGGATGACGACCTGGCCAATTTCGATATAGAGAAGTGATGGACACCAAGGGGCAAACCGCTTTGTGCAGCATGCCGGCCGCCAATGCGAGCCGAACGCAGCCCCGGTCCATGGCCGGCTTCACCCTGATGGAGGTGATGATCGTCCTCCTCCTGATCTCGGTCCTCCTCGGGATCGGGGCCGGAGCCTTCACCAAGATTGGGGGCGGTCCCGAGCTGGCCCGGAGCCGGATCAAGGACGTGGTGCGGTCGTCGCGGTACCAGGCGATGCGCGAGCAGGCTCCCGCCGTGGTGGTCCTCGATCACAAGACGAATCTCGTCACCGGCGTGGGCTGGCGGAACACCGGCTGCTGGCACTTCGAGGAATCGGCGAGAGGCAACTCCCGCGGGTTTCCCGTCGAGGCGGAGATAGGCGCCGCCCAGATCACGGGAGACGGCGTGATCGGCAACTGCCTCGATCTGACCGAGGAGTCGGGAAGCGGCGCCCTCGTGACCGCCGTGACATCGCTGAACGCCGTGACGGGCATCTCCCTCGACCTTTTCGTGAAGCTCACCGCGCCGGGCAAGAGGAGCTTCATCTCCAAGGGCAACTTCTACTCCCTGGGAGTCGACGAGGATCTGCGCCCCGTCTGCACGCTGAAGGTGGCGCGTGAGAAAATGGTGAACGAGGTGCGGACCGTCTCGCGCGAGGCGTTCCAGCTCGGAGCGAACGACTACAGTCTGCCCATGGGGCGCTGGGTGCAGGTCTCGATGCACTTCAACGGTTATCTCTGCGTCATCGTTGCGGACGGCATCGTCCGGGTGATGGAGTTCTTTCCCAGCCGCACGCGGCTGGTCACCGACCAGTCGACTCCGATCCAGATCGGCAACAAGACGGGTCTTTTCAACGGCTTCATCGACGAGGTGAAGATCGGCGTCGCCGTGACAGGCGAGGACGTGGCGCTTCCCGACTCGGTGCAGCTGCAGAAAGGGGTTTCCCGGATCTACTTCGACAGGAACGGTTTTCTCGATCCCGATTTCCATACCACTGCCGCACAGATCCTCTTCACCCACCTGGAGTCGGGAGGGAAGTACTCGGTCAACGTGGGGCTCTACGGGGAGGTCTGGTAGCGATGCGCCGTCCCAGCGAAGAAAGAGGCGTGGCTCTCATCATGGTGATCGTGGTGCTCCTGGCGCTCCTGGTCATCGCCACGCCATTCACCATCTCGATGCGAAACCAGAGCCGGAACGCCACGGAGATGCTGCATCAGGAGAAGGCCCGCCGCGACTGCGAGATGCTCCGCGACATGCTGATCGAGAGGCTCGAGGACACTCACCCCGACCGGGACCTGCTCACGCCGCTCCATGATCATCCCGGCGAGTGGAAGCTCGATCTCCGGTCCGCCGGGATGGTCAAGAGCACCGGAAGCCTGGAGCGGATCGGCAGCGCCCGGGCGGTGGATCTCCAGGGGCGGATCAACCTGAACACCGCGTCGATCTACCTCCTGGCCAACCTGCTCGGCGAGAGGACATGGATCAGTCTCGACATGGAGCGGGGCGGCGAGAGCATCGAGGTGCGGGATGCCTCGTCCTTTGCCGAGGAGGGGCTGCTCTGGATCAACGGGGAGGCTTTCTCATTTACCAGAAGGGATGATGAGGCGTTCTTCGATCTGCAGCGCGGCATCGAGCTGCCCAATCTCGAAGGCAGCGTGGCGTCGGCCCACAAGAGCGGAACGGATGTCCTCGATTTCAGGTCGTTCCTCATGGCCACGTACTGCTACAAGTGGCAGCCCGGCGCCTTCGTCTCGTTTCCCACCGTCGAGTCGATCCGCAACATCGCCGTGTTCGGCGAGGAGGCGCTCGAACGGAGCCGCCTCGAGGCAGTGGAGGATCTGGTCACCATCCGGTCGGGTCTTCCCGAGGGCCGCCGTTTCGTCAATCCGCAGAGGATCCTGGGCGCCGACATGCAGAGCGAGGCCTGCCTGGTCGTGGTCGAGAACGGACGGTTCGTGGGGCCCGGGAGCATCGTACGCATCACCGTGGAGGGGCGGAGGGGGGTGCTGTCCGGATCGGGCACGGGTAAGGATGAGGATCGATTCCATTCCCTCGTGCTCCAGTCCGTCCCGATCGATGATACCTCCTGGGCCGTGCTTCTCCAGGAGCAGCCGCCTTACGAAATTCCGATGGACGGGAGCGCCGTCCTCGACGTGGCGGCCAGGCATCCCGTCAATGTCAACACCGCCTCGGCCGGGGTTCTCGCCGTCTGCATCGAGGGGCTTGGCCTCATCGGCCAGGGGCAGAGGATCCAGAAGAGGGATGCCGAGCTGATCGCAGCGGCCATCACCCGTGCTGCTGCCGAAGCTCCGCTGAAGGGGTGGCTCGATCTGGACGATGTTTTCAAGAAATTGATGGAGGAGGAGCCGAGGATCACCGACTTCCACAGGGCGGCGGTGATGATCAATGCCATGAACTCGAACGACGCTTTCCTGCTGGGAGGGACGGCGCCGTTCACCTTCGAATCGGGCGGTTTCTTCGCCGTGGAGACCGCCGTCTCCCTGGGCTACAAGGAGTCGGGGCGCGAGGCGGCGCGGCAGTTCTTCCGGGAGGTCGTCCATCCGGCTCCCACGGACACGCTCAACCACCTGGTCGAGGCGCAGGCCGCCTTCGAGGAGGCGAGGCGGCTCACGCGCGAGGGCCGCGGCTACATGACCCTTCCCGTCAACCTCAACGTGCCCGAGGGCTCGAACACTCCGCCCACCCTGATCGGGCCGGTCCTGAGCGAGGGCCTCGAACCGCCTGCCGGCGGGGAGGCGGCCGGCGTGCGCCTGGCGCCCCTCCGCACACCGGAGGAGAGGGTGCTTCATTTCGACTTCCGGAGCGAGTACGAGGAGGAGCAAGCAGGAGGCGACTCCGACGATTTCGGCGATTCCGGAGAGGACGAGGAGACGGGAGAATCGGGCGAAATCGGAGTGACGGAGATCACACAGAGCGGCCAGGGCGACGAGAACCTGGAAGCGGCGCTCAACGATCTGGCCATCTTCGAAAAACCCCGCGGGCTCAATGACGATCCCGAAGGGTTCGTGACGGGAAAGGACGTGGTTCGTCTCCCCACGGACGAGTTTCCCGTCTCGATTCTCGGCGGTCCCTTTTCCCGTGTCTGGCCCTTCTCCGTCGAGCTCTGGTACCGCTTCGACGAGCTGGGCGGCGAGCATTACATCTTCGACTGCGGCCTGCAGGAGGAGTTCGACCGGATCTACCTCTATCACGACGGCAAGGAGCTGGTCTTCCGGGTCGCCGACGTGACGGAGCCAGTTGTCGCCGAGGCGACCACGACGGCCGGCTCCCACGATCCTCTCGAGTATGCGGAGATCCGCTACGATTTCTCCGACCTCGCGCTGCAGGCCGGCGTGTTCTACCACATCACCTGCATGACGATCGGAACCAAGCCGTCGGACCTCTGCCTCTTCGTGGACGGCGTGCCCCGCGGTCAGCGGTCGTTCCAGACACGGCTGAAGGAGTCGCTCTCGAGCGCCATGCCGATCTTTTTCACCGGCGACGCGCCGACGATCAGCCCGGCCGCGGAGAAGATCAAGGTGGAGGACGCCACCCGCTTTCCGAACCGGGGGGTCCTGCGGATCGGGCACGAGCTCCTGGAGTACGATTCCCGGACGGACGACACCTTTCACGTCTCCTCCCGATGGGACGACCGGTTCGGCGGCCGGACCGTGCGAAACTCCATGTCCGAAGATCACGAGGAGACGGAGATCGTCGAGCTCTACGGCTACACCTCCTTCCTCCAGTCCGACGTCATCCCGAGAGGCAGCGAGACCACGGGGGATCGGATCGGGCCGTTCAAGATCGCCCTGATCGACAACCAGGAGGTCGAGCCCGTCGGCTTCATGACGGCCCGGCTTCCCGACGGCAGCGACTATCCCCTGGGCGAAGGTTTCGAGTGCACCGGCGTGGAGAGCCTTCCGCTCATGAGCCTCGAGGGCACCCAGCTGGAGGGCGACGAGTTCCAGGAATCGGGCGGGTTCGCCGTGATATTCTCCGACCTGGGCTCGCAGATCTCCGTCACCATCGACAGGGAGGACGGATCGCAGGACCAGTACCAGCTCAGCTTCCGGAGCGACGCCGGCCGGCCTGTCAGTTCCGAGGGATCGCTGATCAACGGCTTCGAGGTGATCGAGTACGAGTCGTTCGACGGCACGAACCTCACGGGGATCAAGCGCGGCTGGGAAGGGGGGTACCCTCTCGACACGCACCGCGAATTCCCCCTCATGGCGGACAAGTCGCTGAACCAGGACGAGGACTGGGGGAACACCGGCACAGGCACGGGCACAGGCACCGGTCAGGTCAACAGCGAATTTGCCGACATCCCCCAGTTCATCCGGAAGCGGGCCTTCTGGACCTACGTGGAGGAGGCGAACAGGGACATGGTCGACGACACCGAGTACCCGCGGATCTTCGTCATTCCCATCTCGGCGGACGTGGCGGCAGGCAGCGGCCGCGATCTCTACGAGGGATTCTTCTGCGATCCCGATTCGCTGAATCCGAAGAGCGGGCTCGTCCAGATCGGGCTCGATTTCACCGGCACGCAGGACGACAACACCGAGTGGATCCGGTACAACTCGATCGTGGGCGACCGGTTCTGCCGGGACGATCCCCGCGAGGTCCGCCGGGTCGGTCCTGTTCTTTCCCCCTTCTGCTTCAATCCCGATGCAACCCTCGATCCGGTGGATTACTCCCACAGGATCAACAACGTGCTCCAGTTCCGCGCCCAGGACGGGACGCCGCACACGGGCCACGATTCGGGCGCCATGGTACTGCCGGTCTTCAGGACCGAGGCGAACGGCACGGCGATGCCGGGCCGCCACGACCGCATCACCCTCGTGGACTGGGAGGGCGACCGCGAGCCTGCGGTGATCAACTTTGCCGCCTACAACGATCGCGATTTCGGCAACGTCAATCTCGTGGCCCTCCGGTCCGGCGTGCTCGGCGATTTCAAGAGGATGGACCTCGACTGGGCCGAGCTGAGAAAGGAGATCGAGGACAAGGAAGAGGAAGGGACAACGGCCGAGGCGGTGAAAACGCTCCTCAACCTCGAGGCCCGCGACTTCACCCGCATCGTGAAGTTCCCGTCGGGCGAGCTGCCCACCACCTCACCCGAGGAGTTCGTGCTCGGCGGGGACCTCTTCGGCAAGCCGTCCCCTTCCGAGGGGTGCATCGACGAGGTCGCATTCCGCTCCTTCACGCCGCCGGGCGAGGATCTCCCCACGTTCACCCGGTACGTGCTCTGGCAGGAGCTCGAGGAGGAGGATCCGGCCGTCGACGAGCTGCGCCTCTCCGATTCGACGCTCTTCTACAACTACCAGCTCAACCAGAACTCCATGCTCGAGGAGTTCGAGATCCTGAGCTCGATCCCCCAGTCGGGCAGCTTCTTCCTCATCGGCGACGAGATCATCGGCTGCACGGAGGTCGATCAGGAGGAAGGGTACATCTCCATCGCCCCCAACGGACGCGGGCTTTTCGGGACCGAGCCGGGATATCACGGGGCCGGCGAGCGGGTCGTGATTCTCAACTTTCCCGTTGTCTCCTTCCTGAAGGGCAACATGAACACCCGCTCCAGCGAGATCCCCCTGATCGATGCGGGGCACTTCCCCTTGTCCGGCACCGTGCTGATCGATACGGAGCTCGTCAGCTACAACAGGAAGGACGAGAGCTTCCTCACCATGCCGATCTACATGCCCTTCGGCACGGAGAAGGAGAGGGGGCTCTTCCGCGGCCGCTTCGGCACCGAGGTGACGGAGCATCAGGAGGACGCCCTCGTCTACCTGATCCGCGAGCGTGTTCCCGACCTCTACGCGCCGGGATGCGACGCCCCGGAACAGGCTTTCTTCTCCCTGGGCTTCGAGGCGCCCGGTGCGTTCTACAGCAGCCTGAACTGGGTGGAGAGGCTGCACGGGGAAGGTTCGGACCTCGTGGCCCTCGTCCGCGTGGGCGGGCGGGATCGATGGGAGCACGACCCGGAGAAAGCGAGGGACCTCTTTCTATTCGAGGACCCGGGGAAGCTGAGGCAGCGCAACGGCATCCTGCGTCAGGGCGATCGGCTCGAGGTGAGGTTCTTCACTCGTTTCGCGCAGAACGCCTTCGATGCCCACGACTTCAGCTCCAACTTGTGGAAGTGCGTTCCCACCCTGGAGGCGGTGAATCTCGAGTGCCTCGAGCCGACCCGCTTCTACAGACGGGATGAATGGAGATAGCGCCGTGTCCGGAACAAGGAAAGAGAACGGCTTCACATTGCTGGAACTGGTGACCGCGGCCGCCATTTTCGGCATCCTCGGAGCGATGCTCTTCAGCGTGGTCCGGAGCGGGATGGACATGTGGATCCAGGGTGAGTCGAGCCGCGACGAGATGGAGAGAGGATCGGCCGCCCTGGAGATGATCGCCCGGGAGCTCCGCCTCGTGTTCACCGAGAACGACGTGGCAAGCGGGCAGGCGGACATCCGGTTCCTCTCCGATTTCCTGGATTACGACTGCGACCGGGACGGCACAAAGGAAACGCGGCTGCAGCGCCTCTTCTTCGTAAGGAGCAACATCGAGGAGAGAAGAAACCTCGAGATGCGAACAGCCGGCGATCAGATCCTCGGCATGAGGTATTTCGCCCTGGGACGGGAGTACAGCAAGGAGGACGTGGAGGGGCTCGATGAGGAGATGAAGGTCTTCAGGCCCACCGGCGGGCTGGCCGAGGTCGTCTTCATGGCCTTTCCTCCGAAGAAACAGAAGAAGGGGCGCGGCTCCGGCTGCCTCGAGCTGCTCAAGGGATACAGGACGCCGATCGGCGGCGAGGACTCCTTCTTCGCACCCGGGGCTCTCAGGCGGGCCAAGGACGTGCGGTCGACCCTGGTGCCCGTGCTCGGCGACATCCTTCACCTGGAGTTCCGGTTCTGGAACCAGGACACGCTCACCTTCGATGCCGCCCAGGCGTCACCTGAAAAGGAGGGCGGCGCCGGTTATTCCTGGGACTCCACCCGGGGGATCCTCCCCCTGGAGAGGGCCGAGGGGCCGCACGCCTTCCGTCACGCCAGGGGCGCCGCAACAAGAAACGATCCATCGGACGACATCTTTCCTCCCCGCATCCTGATCACCGTCGTGGTCACCGCCGGGAAGAACCACGGCCGGGCCGCCCGTCTCAGGAAGAACCTGGACCCCTACGGCAAGAGGATCGCCGTCGATGTTCCCGGAGTCTTCGAGGACTGGACCCACGGGGAGCGCTACGTCAGGATCGACTCGGAGTGGATCCGCTTCTCCCGCGTCGACGGGGGAGATCTGGTTGTCCTGGAGCGCGGTGCGCGCAACACGATTCCTTCGCCGCACAAGAGAGGGTGTGCGGTGCTCGTGGGAAAAACCTACGAAGCCCAGGTCGAGATTCCCGCGGGAAGAGAGCAGTGGAATGACGATGAGTGAGACAGTAGGACGCATCACTGCCCGTGAGCTCGATCGGGCCGCCGTCGATGCCGCCTCTCGCGAGGCCCAGGCCGGTTTCACCCTGATGGAAGTGATTACCGCCATTTTTATCTTCTTTTGCGGTATCATGGGCGTGCTGTCGCTCTTTACCACGGCCGTGGCGCTGCACAAGACCGCCAAGGACCGGACCGTCACCGCGCTGGTCCTGGAGCAGGTGGTAGGCGAGATCCGGAGCCAGGTGGAGGACGGGCTGCTGCTTCAGGACGAGGACGGCCGGTTCGAGCCTGTCGAAGGGCAGCCTCTGGCCGGGCATCCCGGCTACACCTATTCCGCATCCTTCGAGGAGACGGGCGATGAAGAGGGGGAGGGGGCGGTGCTGGCCCGGATCAGCATCGGCTGGAAATCGAGAGGCCGGGACGTGAAGGAGAATTTCGTGAGCGTCTTCCGTTCCAGGGAGGGGATGCGGCACGCGATCCTGCAGCTGCGGGCCGATCCGGCGTACAGGAATCCGAAGAGACGATGATCCGTTCCGGACGGAATGAAGATAACTGGAGTGTTCGACATGAAACTCATCAATCATAGGACCGTGTTGCGGGCAATGCCGTTCCTGCTTGCCTTGATGGTCTTCCAGGCTGTCGCCGCCGGCGAGATCATTCGCCTCAAGAACGGCGTGGAGCTGCACGGCAAGGTCGTCGAGTTCGACAACGAGGTGGGGATCACCGTGCAGCGCTACGACAACGGCGGCGTGCTCGATCTCCGCTGGGAGCACATTCTCGATGCCGACGTGAAGGCGTTGCGCCTGGCGCGGGGGTACGGCGACGAGGAGGCCGCCCCGATCTTCATCAAGGCGAAGAAGATGCTGCTGATCAACAACGAGTACGTCATCGGGGTTCCCGTGGAATCGTCGCGCCCGGGATTCATCGCCCTGCGCCGTCTCGGCAAGATCGACGAGTATCCCCAGGCCGTGGTGAAGGAGATGGAGACCATCGACGTGGAGGTGCAGGAGGTCTTCACCCTGGAGGAGCTCTTCCAGCAGAAGCTGAGCGAGGGCATCCCGGAGACGGCCCTCGACCACTTCAACCTCGGCGTGTTCTGCGAGTCGATCGAATTCTACGACAGGGCCCTTGAGCTCTTCATGGCCGTGACCGAGCTCGATCCTGAGTTCAAGGCCGATCTGATCATCCAGAAGGTCAAGAGGATGGAGGTCAAGATCAGGGAGAAGGAAGCCACCGACCTCCTCCGCGACATCCGCAACAGGATCTACAAGAAGATGTTCTCCACGGCCTTCGAGTTCTGCGACAAGTTCGTCGAGGAGTATCCCGACAGCGTGCAGATGGGCGACCTCGAGAAGCTGCGGGCCCAGGCGGTGTCCAAGAGGCGCCAGTACTACCAGACCAAGATCCTGACCGACTACTTCTCCTATCTCGACAGGATCGCCACCAAGGTCTCTTCCCACAAGGAATACAAGCTGGACGACGCCCTCTCCTATGCGCGCGACGAGCTCGGCTCCGACGTGCGGAAGAAGCTCTCCGAGGAGTTCGATATGGAGATCGAGGAGATCGAGGATCTCTGGCTCAACCGCAAGGGCGGCCGGCACCGGACGGCCAGCTACGGCGAGGGGACGTTCATTCTCGGCGACGAGGCGACGCTGATGCCCGTCGAGGATGAGGACGACGACAAGAAGAAGGAGGCGAAGGAGCCGGCCACGCTGGACGAGAAGCTCAAGCAGAAGATCGAGGGGATCCGGAAGTCCAGGGATCGCGAATCGAGGCGGCGCCGTTCCCGGATCAACGTGGACGACGTGGGGCAGACGCCGGATCAGTGGTGGATGAACGCCAAGGAGAAGCAGCGCAGAAGCTTCCTCCTGGCCTACTACGCCGAGAACTCGGGGGACATGAAGATCGTCAAGGTCCGCCTGATGAACTGCCCCTACTGCTGCGGAAAGGGTTATTTCGAGCATTTCACCCAGGGGACGGAAGGCGAGTCGAACAAGGAGGTCTGCACGGTCTGCAAGACGATCAAGTACTACAGAGTGGTGCTCTACAAATGATGGGCGCCTTTCGCCACAACGGACCGGCCGCTCTTCTGATCGCTGTGCTCTGTCTCGCTTCCTGCGCCCAGGTCCCCGGGCTCGGCGTTCCGGAGGAGAGCGGGCAGCCCGGCACCGGCCGGGCCTCGCGGTTCGAAGAGGAAGCCGCCCCATCGGCGGCTGACTCCACCGAAGAAGGGGAGATGTCCGGGAGGAGCGCGGAGCAAGCCCCGCCCTCGGGGAAACAGGGAGGCGATCCAGGGCAATTCGGTCCGGACTTTCTCGACGATTCCGGCAAGGAGGGAGACCGCGTCCTCGCCGTGGTGAACAGCGAGCCGATCCGCGCGTCCGATCTCTTTCAGACCTTCTTCCTCAACGACCCCCTGACGACGCTTCAGGTGCTGGAGAACGAGATCCTCTTCGTGCTGGTGCGAAAGGAGGCCGCCAGGCTGGGCATCACCGTCCATGCCAGGGACGTGGAGGCCGTGCTGGACAAGGCGATCGAGAACGAGCGCGCCCGCTTCGCCGCCTACGTGGACGAGGCGATTCCCCTGGAGCAGTTCGTCCGAGGCCAGCTCGGGATGTCCTTCGACGAGTTCCTATCCGTCAAGCGGCGCACCGTCGTCTTCAACCTCCTCCTCGACCGTTGCGTGCGCTTCACCGAGATCACGAGGAAGCGGATCAAGCTCGGCCTCATCGTGCTGGACGATCTCGACGAGGCGCGCAAGATCCACGACAAGCTGCAAAGGGGTGCCAGCTTCGAGGTGACGGCCAAGGATCACTCGCTGCATCCCTCGGCCGAGCAGGGCGGCATGCTGCCGATGCTGCCCGTCGACGAGAAGCATCCCTTCTATCCTCTCGTCCAGGGGGCTCTCGATCTCGAGAAGGGGGGGCTGTCCGAGGTGGAGGCCACTCCCTACTACGGGAAGACGGTCTACCGGATCGTCAGGCTGTACGATGTGGTCGATCCGCTGACGGGAGATTATGCGGCGCTGGCGCCGGCCGTGGCCGGGAGCCTGAAGGAGGAGCCGATCGACCTGCCGGCCATCAAATTCTGGCAACAATCCCTGTTGGAACGATACGATGTGAAGCTCGAGATCCCGTGATCCGTCCGTGGACCGAATGGATGATCCTGTCTCGCGGCGGATCCTGCATCTGAAAGAGAAAGAGTGTGGAGTGAGTCAATGAAGGTCGTTCTTCCTGAAGAACCTCTCGAAACAGTCCTGGAGGCCCTCCTTTTCGTTTCCTCCGGACCGGTCGCCCTGCGCCGTCTTGCCGAGGGCGCCGGCGTGGACGAGGCCGTGGCCAAGGAGGCGCTGGGACGTCTCGAAGAGCATTACCGGACAACAGGGAGGTCTTTCGGGATCAACGAGATCGCCAGGGGCTACCAGATCCTGACCAGACCCGAATTTCACGAGGTGATTGCCGGGTTCAAGAAGTCCAAGTCCGCCGACCGTCTCTCCGCCTCCGCTCTGGAGACGCTGGCGATCGTGGCCTACCGGCAGCCGATCATCAGGGCGGAGATCGAGGGGGTCCGGGGGGTCCAGTGCGGTCCAATGCTCCGTAAGCTCCTGGACAAGCGGTTGATACGGGCGGCCGGCCGGGACAAGCGTCCCGGACACCCGATCTGCTACCGCACCACGAGCCGCTTTCTCGAGCAGTTCGGGCTGAGAACGCTGAAAGATCTCCCCTCGGTGAAGGAGCTCAAGTCGCCCAATGTGGAGTGAAAAACCGCCTGCGGGCCTGGGCGACGGATCGTCCGGGCCGCGATCGAGCGATTCGCGATCATTCTGCAGCGGAAATCCTTTGATCCTCCTTCATATACAATTATAATCCCCCCTTTTGGAAGGAGCCGGTGGAACCTTTCCGTCTTCACCCGCTCCGGGAGAAAAAAACATTATCGTGTCCGGGTAATACCGGCGTTTTTCGAGTCAACCCGGTTTTCCCGACCAATCGATCGGAAACCGCACGATCCGCCAGGGAGTGGGTGTAATGTCTTTCAAATTCTTCCGCAAGCACCAGAAGACGATGCTATGGGGCGTCGTCATTCTGACCGTTCTGACCTTTTCGCTTTTCTCCGTACAGTCCACCATGAAGGCTTGCCTGCAGCAGGAAAGCACGGACATGGGGGAGTTCGTGCTGCAGGACGGCACCAAGGTCACCCTCGACAGGTCCCGGTTCAACGAGGTGTCGCGCTTTATTCCCGCGATGTTTCTCATCTTCCGTCCCGGTGAGAAGTCCTCGATCGACGATATCGTCGACCACGTGATCCTCTACGAGGATGCGACGAATGCGGGGCTCACCATCACCGACGAGGAGCTCAAGAGCACCTTCACCCGGCGGCTGGGACAGATCCCCGATTCCGATACGTACAAGGCCTGGGTGAGAAATGTGCTCGGTTTCTCGAGCCCGTCGAAGTTCGAGGAGGCGCTGCGGGAGTATATCCTGGTCGAGAAGCTGAAGGGCTACTTCGTGGCGGGCGACGATCTCATCCTGACGGCCGATGCGTACGCCAAGTACGCCGAGGAGAACCAGCAGTACAAGGTCGAGTACCTGACGTTCCGTGCCGAGGATCATGCCGCCGAGATCTCCGCGGAAACGGTGGCGGAGGAGGACCTGGAATACTACTACGACGCCCTCGATTCCTACAGCCCGAGCATCCATGACCGCTACACGATCCCCGAGGAGTTCACCTTCGACATCGCCTATCTCGATCTGCCGAATCTCGATCTCGACGCCTACACCGACAAGATCGTTGACATCGAAGTCGAGGACCGCGAGGTGAGAGTCCATTACACCATGGTCAAGGAGAGGTTTCTCATCGAGGAGGAGAAGGAGCCGGGTGATGGCGAAGAGCAGCCCGGGGACGAGGAAGCCGCTCCCGAATCCGGGTCGGATCCCGAAGGCGAGCCCGAGGCCGAAACCGATCCGGAAGCCGGCACCGATGACGAAGCGAAGCCGGAGGACGAGGCCGCGACAGACACCGAGGACAAGACCGAGCCCGAGCCTATCCCCCAGTACAAGTCGATCGAAGAGGTGCGCGATCTCCTGGAGAAGGAGCTGAAGATCATCAAGCTCCTGGAGAAGGCGCAGGAGGAATGGAACACCTTTGCCAAGGAGAACGACCTGATCGAAAAGCCCAGGAAGATCCAGCCGGACGATCCCTCCGAGGGCGACGAAAGCGGCGACGCCGAAGGCGACGAGACCGAAGGAGAGAAGGCCGAAGGCGAGGAAGGCGAAGGCAACGAGGCCGAGGAGCCAGTCGATCCGGACGCCTTCTTCAAGGGTCTTTGCGAGAAGTACGGTTTCTCCTTCCACAGCATCGACGAGATGGTCGGCCTCGATGGGCTGGAGACCCTCGATCGGTTCGGCTCCGAGGGGCTCAAGCGGCGGGCGGCAATCCAGTCGCAGCGCAAGAACAGCTGCATCCTGATGAGGCCCTCTCAGGATCATTCCGGCATCGCCTTCCTGGCCCGCATCACCGACAAGGTGGAGCGGCAGAAGAAGCCGATCGAGGATGTCCACGACGAGCTGATGTCAGAGTACGTCGACAAGAAGAGGATGCTGCTGGTCCGCGAGAAGATCGACGCCTTCAGGGAGACCCTGGAGGAGCGGACCAAGGAGTTCGACGACGTCAGGCAGGAAGTCGAAACCCTCACGCTGGAGGGCGAGAAGAACGCCGAGGAGAAGATCGCGAACTCTGAGACGGACCTCACCGAGGACCAGATCGAGAACATCAGGTCGGCCGAGCAGCGAGGGGCCGAGTGGCGCGTCAAGAGGTTTCTCAACACGCAGATCGGCCGCGTCTTCGGCACCCTGAGCGCCGAGCAGGGCCTGACGATCGTCGCGTCCGACTACTTCACCCAGAGCATCGCGACCGATCTGGACGCCCTGGAGAAGAAGGATCCGGCCGAGAAGCACATCATCAAGGACAGGAAGCTCTTCAACTGCCGGAAGGGCGAGGTCACCCACCCGCTCGAGGATCAGGTGAACAAGGCGATCTATCTGGTTCACATCGCCGATCTCAGGGATCCGCCCACCGAGGAGATCACGCTCAAGGAACTGGAAGCCCAGCGCATGCAGCTGAAGAGTGACAAGTTCATGCAGCTGATCCAGGCGGTCACCGGTCGTGGACCCGGACGCGGTGCGCCTCGATCGATGATCCCTCCAATCGGTGACGAGGGAGGCGGTCAGCCGGGCGAGGCGATCCTGTCGACGAAGAACATCATCGACAAGTACAAGTTCCGGTTCTATGAGGTGGAATCGTCGGACGAGGAATAGGCGGAACGATCCCGACGACCGTTCACTGCGGCCCGCACCGGTCTTCCTTTTCCGGTACGGGATCGTACCCCCCGCGGCTGAGCGGATTGCACCTGAGTATCCTCCAGATCCCGAGAATGAAGCCGAGCAGGATCCCTCGCTTCTCCAGCGCCTCGATGAAGTAATCGGAGCACGAGGGGTAGAAGCGGCAGGTGGGCCACTTCATCGGCGAGAGGGCCCGCTGGTAGAAGCGGATCAGTGCGACAAGACAGCGTTTCAGCATCCCGGCCGTTTCCGTTTCCGGCTTTTTCTCATGGCGCTGCGCGCCACATTGCCGAACAGGGGAAGCAGTTCCCGGTATGACGGGAAAGCGACATCCTTGAGGGGGACGCAGACCAGGTCGTATCCCTTGGGGAGGTCCTGGTTCCGGTGTCGGAACACCTCCTTCAGCAGGCGGCGGACCCTGTTCCTGACAACGGCCTTGCCGTACTTGCGGCCGATGCTCACCCCGATCCTGTTCCTGGCGAGGCCGTTCGGAAGGGCGTAGATCAGCAGCCCGTCGCCCCGGGACTTTCCGCCTTGACGAAAGGCGTTGACGAAGGAGATGCGGGCCGTGATCCGGCTTGTTTTCGGCAGCCGGTATCGCGGCAGGCCGCCGCCAGCAGTCTTCTTGTCCTCATGAAGCGTCATGGCCCGTCTTCCAGCTACCTCGAGCTCTCTTCGGCCAGGGCTGCCCGACACTTCTGGATGTTCTCCGTCGCTTCCTCGAAGAGGGCCGTTCCCTGGAAGATCCGACCCTCCTTGAGGAATCGTTCGTAGTCGAGAATCGCTTCCTGCCACCGGCCGAGCCCCTGGAGGGCGTGGCCGCGGCGGAAGTAGAGATCTCCCGCCATCATCCCCCTGGCTTCGAGGATGTCGAACTGGATCAGGCAATCGTCGAACATCCGGAAGGTGAAGTAGACCGAGGTCAGGGCGATCCGCCGCTCGGCCTCGGCCCCGGTGTCGGTGATGCAGAAGGTCTCGAGGATGTCGGTTCCCTTCAGCTGCTCGAGAATCTTGAGCATGTTGCCCGATGCCTTGTCCAGACGCTTCTTGTTCTCCACCGTCGTGTCCGAGCCGAGGCTCTTGCGCAGAAAGCTGTGATAGGAGAGCAGGGCATGGGGAAGCAGGTCGATCGCCTCCTCGGCCAGGGCCTTGTTGTAATAGAAGTGGGTCTCCATCAGATCGCGCTCCTCGAGGAGCCTGTACTGCTCGAGCCTCTTCTCGTGGTCGCCGAGGCGGGCGTACTCGTTGGCCAGCACGGAGCGGAAATTCTTCTCCCACATGATGTTTCGGGCGAGAAGGTGCTCGAACTGGCTTCTCTCGTACCGCTCCATCGATTCCTTGCTCTCGAGACGCCTCTTCAGGTAGACGGTGGAACGGTCCAGAGCCTCGATGCCGGGAAGGAAGTACTCGACCGCCTTCTGATGCTTGGAGGTGTAGGCGTGGATCTCTCCCATGTAGAGGAGGGCGTCGAGGTTGTCCTTCTGGCGGTCGTCGGCAAGGACCCTGGCCAGGTGGAGCTTGGCATCCTCGACCTCGTCCTCGAGGCCCTTTTGGCACTCGTCAATCTCATCCTCGAACTCCTCCTCGAGGGCGGGATCGGACGCCCGGCGTCGTTCGAACTCGGCGATCTGCTTCCGGTACTCCTGGGCCACCGTGTAATGGATCATGCCCAGGCAGAGATGGACCCTGAAGTCGTCGTTGAACCAGCGGAGCGAATCGGTCCGCTCCAGCTGCTCGAGAGCGGCGTAGAGGTACTCGAGCTTGCGCTCCCTGTTGTCCAGCGTCTTGGCATGGTAGAGATAAGCCATTCCGAGTTCGAGGTTTAAGGAGTAGTCGTCCTCTTCGATGGCCAGTCCCTTGCTGCACTGATCGATCACGTGCTGGTACTTTCGCTCGGTGAACAGGTTCTTGCTGTTGAGCTTGTACTGGTTGAGGCTGGCTTCCTCCTCGTCGCTCAGGGAGGAGCAGGAGAGAAGCAGACACGCCGCAATAGGCAGGATCGAGTACGCTTTCATCTTAATCCTCATGTTCTATGGAAACAGGGCAGCGGAGAAGCGACCTCCTCCGGCATATCGTTCCAGTATATTTCAAATATATCCGAAACGGCGACTGTAACCGATGGAGACCGAAGCGTCAAATCATGGCGAGGCGGCGGAATCGAGGATTTTCTGCAGGCTTTCCCGGCAGTGCTTGATGTGCAGCGTCTTGAAGCGCTCCGCGAACACCTTGCCCTTTCCTCCTCCCTTGACCGGCCTGACATATTTCCGGTGGGTGTAGATCACATCGGCCCGTCCGGCCCCGCGGCGCTTGGAGAAGTGGATGGCCAGGCGTCCGGCGGCGAGCAGGGTATCGAGCGGTGCCGTCTGCCCCCGCTTGAGGGAGATGATCACGTGGGAGCCGGGCGCCTCGTGGCAGTGCATCCAGATGTCGTTGCCGCGGGAGATCTGGAAGGTGAGCCTGTGGTTCGTCTCCCCGCTCCGGCCCACCAGGATGTCGAACCCCTGCTCCGACCTGAAGCGGCGGATCGCCTGCCCGCCGGTCCCGGCCTGTCTCGGCGCGGCGGTTCCCTGCTGCCGGGGGGGCGCGATCTCGGCTGCAATCTCCTCGAGCGCCTCGATCGAGGGGGCGGCCTCCACCGCCTTCTGCCGCGATTCGAGCTCGGCCAGGCTCCTGCGGGTCGCCTCGAGCAGCTTCTCGAGGGGGGGCACGCTCTTCCGGACCTTCTTGTATCGGCGGTAGAAGATCTCGATGTTCTCGGCCGGCAGGAGCTTTGGATCGAGGCGGATCTCGACCGATGCCGGCGGATCGACGGAAAAGTCGTCCACCTGGATCGAGCTCATACCGCGGTGCATCAGATGAAAGTTCGCCTTGAGCAGGTCGCCCTGCCGCCTGATCTCCTCGGCATCCCTTGCAGCCGCGATCTTCCCTTCCGTCTCCCGGACCTTTTTGCGCGCCTTGCGCAGCTGTCTGGCGAGGCCGGACGCCAACGATCCGCGGAGTCGGTGCAGCGCCCGCTCGCCGGCGATCGATTCGAAGAAGCGGCTCGCCGCGTCGTTCAGGGGGAGCTGGGAGCCCGAGGCTGCCGCATCATCCGCAGGGGAGGGGAATCGGATCTCCAACTGTGCACGAGAGAGCCTGCCCGTTTCGGGCGGAGAGTAGGTCCAGGGCGACTCCTCCCCGCCGGGCAGGGGGCGGGGACGCCTGAGCGCCTCGAGGATCACGTCGTTCTCGTCCAGAAGAAAGAGGTTGGACCGGCTCCCGAACAGCTCGATCACGAGTCTCCTCCCCTCCCTGGACTCGTCGTCGAAGAGGAGGGTGACGATACGCTCCTTTGCAGGGATCTCGATCCAGGCGAGGCGCAGGTTGGACAGTTCCTGGTCCACGCTCCGGGCGAAGGGCGACTCCGCGGCATTCCCGCGGCGGGGCGTCGGATGCGACGTGATATAAGCTCCTGTCAGGCCGCGAGAAAGACGGACCTTGAGCCTCAGCATGCGGGGGAGGGCATGCTCCTCTCCCTCGAGGATCAGGAGAAAGGAATCCCGGTCCAGTTCCCGGAACGCCGCGACGCGCCTGTTCTTCATCAGTGGCTGCGCTTCGAGAAAGAGAGTCTCGATCTCTTTCCTGTTCATGAAAAAATCGAGGTTTGACATTACCGCTTCCGGGGGTTGTTGGTTCGGGACGGATTATATCTTGCCCCGGGATAATGGCAATGATTATGCTTGAGAGGCGTTGCCGGGCGCATCACAATGGACGCCGCGGCAGGTTCGGCAAGACGCGAGTGGAGGATGAAGCGATGACGAGGCGATCGGCTGCCCTTTTCGGGGCTCTCTGGCTTCTGGCGATCTGCGGGGCCTGTATCGAGCTCGACTCCAAGCAGTCCCTGATGGAGAGCGAGGATCTCAGGGTCCGGCTGATGAACGCGGAGCAGTCGCGCGAGGAGCTCGAGGAGAAGTACCACCGGGAGCTCGAGTACATCCGCCGTCTCCAGAGAGAGCTGGAGCTGGCCAAGGAGCTCGAGAAGGCCCGGACGAACGAG
>CAYZWU010000012.1:0-16984 GCA_964482235.1 uncultured Phycisphaerales bacterium | reverse complement strand
GAGATCGAGAAACTGAAAGAGGACGTGAAGAAGAAGAAGGAGGCCGAGGCGGCCAAGCCGCCGGTAGGCGGCAAGCCCGCGGAAAAACCGGCTGACAAACCGGCGGAAAAGCCGGCGGAAGATCCCAAGAAAGCACCGGAGCAGCCGAAAGAGCCGGGCAAGGCGCCGTGATCACAGATTTATTTCCGCAGCTTTCTGAAATTTTGTTGACCTCGCCCCCTGCTTTGATAGATTTTCACTTTCCTTCGTTTGACAACAATAGTGGCACCGGAACATCGCATGGTCGTGCCTCCCGCTTTCCGCTTTCAGGTGGAACAGGCAGATGCCCAAGAGGCCATTTTTCCCAAAACGTGACGCGTTTCAGACATTTGGACGCTTCTCGCACATGGGTTTTCTTTTTGGTGTCCTGACGATAGGCGGCTTCTTTCTGGGCCGATGGATTGACAACAGGATCTGGTCCTTCCCCGTATTCGCCATTCTCCTCTTCATGCTGGGGTTTTCACTGGGAATGTACAAATTCATTCTCATGATCTCACCGAAGAAAAAGAAGGACGAAGAGAAGGACGAGAAGTGACGGGGGGGCGGCGGAGCATTCTGGCTGGAAAGGTGCGGAGGTGAAGTTTCTCCTCTATTCCCTTTTTGTTCTGCTGGGACTCTTTGCTGCGGGATTTCATCCCTGCGCTGCATGGGATTCACCGGGAGGACAGCTGGGTCTGATCTGCGGACTCTGTCTGGCGTTCCTACTGATGGGAGGCGGCTATGCCGCCATCCGGTGGGCCATGACGAGGTCCCAGACGATCTTTATGACGGTATTCGCTGTCGGCTTCATCGGCCGGCTCGTTCTTTTCATAGCCTGCTTCTTCATCTACGTCAAAGCCGTGGGCGAGGGAGTGTTCACATTTGCTGTATCCTTTATCGCAGGGTATCTGGCCCTGACTATCGTCGAGTTCCTCTGCCTCAAAAAGATCAAGGTAGCGAACAAGGAGTAAAACGTGCTGACGTATCTGGCAACTGAAGCGGCTCAGACCGGAGACAAGCCGGAAGCTGGCGAGATGTTCATCCAGCTCTTCAGTCACGTCGAAGCCCACACGCTTTTCAGCTTTCCCGGACCGGGTTTCACCATCAATGTGACCAATCACACTGTTATGACTCTGATCGCCGCGGCCCTGGCTTTTCTTATCTTTGTCACCGTGGCCAGGCTGGCTCGCCGCAGGGACAGACCGAAAGGGGCGTTTCAGAACGCTTTCGAATCCGTGGTGCTCTACGTGAGGGACGAGATGGTCACCAAGGTGATGATCAAGGAGCACGCGGAAAAGCTGATGCCCGTCTTCCTCACCTTCTTCGTCTTCATCCTGTTCTGCAACCTGCTCGGCCTTGTCCCGCTGCCCGGGATTGCCGGCACCGCCACGTCGAATCTCGCGGTGACCGCCGCCCTGGCAGGCATCACGCTGTTCATAATCGTAGGCGGAGGCATGTATGTGGTGGGGCCCGGCAAGTTCTGGACGAGCCTGGTTCCTCACGGGCTTCCCTTGCCGATCATTCCCTTCATGTTCGTCATCGAGGTGCTCGGGATCTTCATCAAGTCCAGCGTGCTCTGCATTCGACTTTTTGCCAACATGATCGCCGGTCACTTCGTGATCCTGGCGTTTTTCGGCCTGGTCTACGTGATGGACAGCTATGCCGTCATGGTGCCGGCCGTTCTTTTTGCCGTGTTCGTTACCCTGCTGGAGGTGCTGGTCGCATTCCTGCAGGCCTACGTTTTCACCTTTCTTTCGATCATTTTCGTTTCCATGGCGATTCATCCGGAGCATTGATCCTTCGGCGGTGATGGTGCCGAGAGTCGGCGTGGCTGCGTGCAACGAAGAATAATTTCAAAAGGAGTTGTGAAAGATGCTTCCAGCTGATCCTGAAGTTGTCACTAGCGGTTTCGATGTTATGGGTAAGGGCCTGGGCGCCGGCATCGGTGCGGGTCTGTCCGTTCTGGGCGGTGGTCTCGGCATCGGCCGTCTCGCTGCTTCGGCCATGGAGGGAACGGCGCGTCAGCCCGAGGCTTCCGGTGACATCCGACTCGGCATGATCATTGCCGCGGCTCTCATCGAAGGTTTCACGTTCTTCGGTATCGTCGTCGCTCTTCTCCTCGTTCTGTAATGAACAGCTCTTGTCAGGTTTACATGATGAGAGAGTGTTATCTGCTATGGGCGAAGAATCATGCTTAATGAAATGATATTTCTTGCCTCGGGTGGTGGGTCGCTCAATCCCCTCGCCTTTGATCCAAGCGCCACCATACTGACTCTCATCACTTTCGTCGTGGCGCTCGTCATCCTGACGAAGATGGCCTGGAAGCCGATCCTGCAGGCCGCCAAGGACCGCGAGGACCGGATCGCCGCGAACATCGAGTCCGCTGAACAGGCCAGGGTCGAAGCCGAGAAGCTCGCGTTGGAATACAAGCAGCAGCTCGACGACGCCAAGGCCGAAGTGGCGAAACTGCTCGATGAGGGGCGGCGTGAAGCGACCGAGTTGAAGCAGGATATCGTCTCCAAGGCCAACAGCGAGGCGGAAGCGGCTCGCGACCGCGCCAACAAGGAGATCGGTCTGGCTCAGGACAAGGCTCTCGCCGCGATCCGCGAAGAGGCCGTCGACCTGAGTCTCTCCGTGGCCTCCAAGGTCCTGGAGAGGTCGCTCGACGATCAGGATCACAGAAAGCTCGCTTCGAATATCCTCGAGCAGATCTGAGATCTTGTGCCGTCCGGGAAAAGTGAGAAAGAGTGTTGATGGTGTGTACTATCTGCTTTGGAGTGTCGTGAACCTGCGTTATGAGGCCAGCTAAGCCATGACAGACAGAACAACCGGCCTGAGGTATCTTTCCGCGCTCTACAAGATCTGCCAGGAAAGGGAGATCGTGAGCGAGGTGAAGGATGTCCTCCATGCCCTTTCCCGAGCAGTTGAGGAAAGCCACGAAACGAGAGAGTTCCTTCTCAACCCCAGGATCAGAGCGGAGAAGAAGAAAGCGATTCTCCTCAAGCTGCTCGACGGGAGTCCCGACCTGCTGAGGGATTTCGTCTGCCTGCTGATCGACAAGGGGCGTCTGGGAATTCTCCTTTATGCCGGCGAGGAGTTCGAGAACCTCTACCGTGAGGCGAACAACATGCTGGTTGCCAAGGTTCAGGCTGCGGGAGACCTCGATGATTCTTTCAGAGCGAATCTCGCGCAGCAGCTCTCCTCGCTCACCGGCAAGAGCGTTCAGCTCGCCGAGGAGAAGGTTGAAGAGCTTATCGGTGGCGTCAGGGTCGTTTTCGGCTCGAAAATGATCGACGCCAGTTTGAAAGGCCGTCTTGAGAGGATGCGCCGCGCCTTCAAGGGCGGGAGCGCTTGACATTCCATCCGCCCGGCGAACCGGATCTCTCCCGGACCGGGCGGGGGTTGACTGATCGAAACACGGGATCCTCCCGGATCGTTCGATGTTAATGGAGGTATGAGGAATGGACCTGAGACCCGCTGAGGTTTCGGCGATCATCAAGAAGGAGATCGAGAACTACCAGGAAACCACGAAGATGGAGAGCGTGGGAACGGTCCTCCAGGTGGGGGATGGCGTGGCCCGCATCTTCGGACTGGACGACTGCATGGTCTCCGAGATTCTCGAGTTTCCCAACGGCGTTTACGGCATCGCCCTGAACCTGGAAGAGGACAACGTGGGCGCCATTCTTCTTGGATCGGAGACCCTGATCAAGGAAGGCGACATCGTCAAGACCACGGGCCGCATCAGCTCGGTGCCCGCCGGCGAGGCGATGGTCGGCCGCGTGGTCAATGCCATCGGCCAGCCGATCGACGGGAAGGGACCGATCGACACGCAGGTGTTCCGTCCCATCGAGGGAAAGGCTCCCAACGTGGTGCAGCGCCAGCCGGTGAAGGAGCCTCTCCAGACCGGTCTCAAGGCCGTCGACTCGATGATTCCCATCGGCCGCGGCCAGAGGGAGCTGATCATCGGCGACCGCCAGACCGGAAAGACGGCCCTGATCGTCGACACGATCATCAACCAGAAGGAAACGGACGTCTACTGCATCTACGTGGCCGTGGGACAGAAGAACTCCACGGTGCGCGACGTGGTGAAGAACCTCGAGGATGCCGGAGCCATGGATTACACCATCGTTGTCTCCGCCCCCGCCTCGGACCAGGCGTCGATGCAGTTCATCGCACCCTTTGCCGGATGCGCCATGGGCGAGGAGCTCCGCGACAACGGCAAGCACGTGGTGATCTTCTACGATGACCTCTACAAGCACGCCCTGGCCTGGCGCCAGGTGTCGCTGCTCCTGCGTCGTCCTCCGGGCCGCGAGGCCTTCCCGGGCGACATTTTCAACCTGCACTCCCGCCTCCTCGAGCGTGCCGCCAAGGTGGCTGACAACGCCCCCGAGCTTGCTCCCGACATGTTCAAGGTGGGCGGTGGATCGCTCACGGCCCTTCCCGTGGTGGAAACCCAGGAAGGCGACGTGTCGGCCTATATCCCCACGAACGTGATCTCCATCACCGACGGGCAGATCTACCTCGAGGCCGACCTTTTCAACGCCGGTGTGCGACCGGGTGTGAACGTGGGCCTCTCGGTCTCCCGTGTGGGCGGGGCCGCTCAGACCCCGGCCATGAAGAAAGTGGCGGGCGGTCTGCGTATCAACCTGGCCCAGTTTCGTGAGCTTCAGGCCTTTGCCCAGTTCGGCTCCGACCTGGACAAGCAGACCCAGGCCCAGCTGACACGGGGCGAGAGGCTCGTGGAAGTGCTCAAGCAAGCGCAGTACGTCCCCATGCCAGTCGAGGAGCAGGTCGTGATCATCTTCGCCGGGACCTCCGGGGCTCTCGACGAACTGCCGGTGGGACGTGTCAAGGCGTTCGAGGAAGGCTTCCTGAAGTTCATGCGGGAACGTCAGGGCGAGGTTCTTGCCAAGCTCCGCGATGAGAAGAAGTGGACCGACGAGATCGCGGATGCAGTGACCAAGGCCATGGCCGAGTTCAAGGAAAGCTTCTAAGCGTTAGGAACGAGGGAAGATGGCAAAAGGCACAAAAGAACTCAAGCGCCGGATCCGCGGCGTTTCGAACATCTCCCAGATCACCTCTGCCATGGAGATGGTGGCCACCACCAAGCTGAAGAGGCTGCAGGAGAAGGCCAACGCTTCGCGGCCCTATGCCGACAAGATCCAGAGCATGGTCGGCGTCCTGGCCGGCATGCCGGGCGTGGCTGAGGCCTCAGCCCTCATGTCCGTGCGCGAGGTGAAGAACGCGGCGTTGATCCTGATCAGCGGCGACAGGGGTCTCTGCGGCGCATACAACTCGAACATCTTCAGGCAGCTGCGGGCTCATGCCGAATCGATGGGCGATACGGGGAAAAGCCTGTTCACTTTTGGCAAGAAGGGTTTTGTCCAGTTCCGGAAGAGCGAGATCCCCGTGGACTACAACCACGAGGGTCTCCTGGAGCAGATCACCTTTGCCGGTGCGAAGGAGGTGGCCAGGAACGTGGGCTCCCGGTTTCTGACCGGCCAGGTGGACGAGGTTTATCTGGTCTACACGCGTTTTGTTTCCACCATGAACCAGAAGCCGTGCGTCCAGAAGATCCTGCCCATATCGTGTGACGATCTCGTGAAGGAAGGCGATGACGGGCAGAAGGAATCTTCCGTCGATTTCCTGCTCGAGCCGTCGCCCGAGGCGATATTCGAGCACCTTCTGCCGAAGTTCCTGGAAGTGAAGATCTACAGCGCCATCATGGAATCGCTGGCATCGGAGTACGCGGCCCGCCGCGTGGCGATGAAGGCGGCCACTGACGCATCTAACGATATTGTGAAGAGCCTGACCAAGCAGTACAACCGCGCTCGCCAGGAGACCATCACCAAGGAGCTCCTGGAGATCGTGGGTGGTGCGGAGGCGCTCAAAGGCTAGTTGTGTTGCGGCCGAGTGAACGGCTCGGTCGTGTGAAAAGAAGATATTGCGGACCACCGTAGCGGCAACGTATGAATAATCGGAGGAAGACCGGGTGAAAGTCGGAAAAGTACTCGAGGTTGTGGGACCGGTTGTTGACGTCAAGTTCGACAGCGAGGAACTGCCCGAAATCTACAACGCCCTCAAGATTGAAAACCCCGAGAGAAAGATCAACCTCGTTGTCGAGGTGGCCCAGCACCTGGGAAACGATGTGGTCCGTTGCGTGTCCATGTCCTCCACGGACGGCCTCGTTCGCGGCATGGAAGTCAAGGACACGGGAGCACCGATCAAGGTGCCCGTCGGAAAGGGCTGCCTGGGCCGGCTGTTCGACATGCGGGGCGAGACGCTCGACGATCTGGGCGATACGGGTGCTGACGATCATTACCCGATCCACAGGCCGCCGCCGTCCTTCGAGGACCAGATGCCGATCACCGAGGTCTTCGAGACGGGCCTCAAGGTGGTGGATCTCCTCTGCCCCTTTGCCAAGGGCGGCAAGATCGGCATGTTCGGCGGCGCAGGCGTCGGCAAGACCGTGCTGATCCAGGAGCTGATCCGTTCCGTGGCCACGGAGCACGGCGGCTACTCCGCATTCGCCGGTGTGGGCGAGCGGACCCGAGAAGGAAACGACCTCTGGCTCGAAATGAAGGAGTCGGGTGTGATCAAGAACACCTGCCTCGTCTTCGGCCAGATGAACGAGCCGCCCGGAGCCCGTCTCAGAGTGGGACTCAGCGCTCTCACCATGTGCGAGTATTTCCGCGATGTGATGAACCAGGACGTGCTCCTCTTCATCGACAACATCTTCCGTTTCGTGCAGGCCGGTTCCGAGGTGTCTGCCCTTCTCGGCCGCATGCCTTCCGCGGTGGGTTACCAGCCCACCTTGGCCTCGGAGATGGGCGCTCTCCAGGAGCGGATCACCTCGACCACCAAGGGTTCGATCACCTCGATGCAGGCGATCTACGTGCCCGCCGACGACTTCACCGATCCGGCGCCCGTGGCCACCTTCGCGCACCTCGACTCCACGATTCTCCTCGACAGGGCGATCGTGGAGCTCGGCATCTACCCGGCCGTGCACCCGCTGCGCTCCACATCGCGCATGCTCGATCCCCGCATGGTGGGGCAGGAGCATTATGACACGGCGCGCGATGCCCAGCAGGTTCTCCAGCGCTACGAGGACCTCAAGGACATCATCGCCATCCTCGGCATGGAAGAACTCTCCGAGGAGGACAAGGTTATCGTCGGCCGCGCACGGAGGATCCAGCGTTTCCTGTCCCAGCCGTTCTTCGTGGCCGAGACTTTCACCGGAACGCACGGACGGTACGTCAAGATGGAGGATACGGTGCGCTCCTTCAGGGAGATCATCGACGGCAAGCACGACGACGTGCCGGAGCAGGCGTTCTACATGGTCGGCGACATCGACGAGGTTCTGGAAAAAGCCAAGACGATGCAATAACGGCGGAAGCCGGTTTTTAACGATTGAATCCGATGGAGGGCTGTATGCCTGACAAGGTTTTCCATCTCGAAGTCATCACACCTGAAAGGTCTGCAGTGGACGACGACGTCCTCTCCGTCCAGGTTACGGCCACGGACGGGCAGATGGGTGTCCTGGCGAGGCACGCTCCCCTGATCGCAGCCATTGCAGCCGGTCCGCTCACCTACACGGACTCGAATGGTGAATCGAAGGAACTCCTGGTGGGAGACGGCTTCACCGAAGTCCTGAACAATCGGATGAAGGTCCTCGGGGATTTCGCCGAGTTTCGCGATGAAATCAATGTGGAAAGGGCGGAGAGCTCTCTGGATAGAGCCAAGGAGAGGCTCAAAAAGGGCGGTGCCGATATCGACAACGCCCGGGCCGAGGCCTCCTTGAGGCGGGCTCTCGCCCGGTTGAGGATGGCCGGTCGTGACGGATAACGGATCCTTCCTGAAAAGAACCCATACCTGCGGCGAGCTGAGAAAGAGCGATGTCAACGGAGAGGTGATCCTCAACGGCTGGGTCGACTCTCGCCGCGATCATGGGCATCTTGTCTTCATCGACCTCAGGGATCGCTACGGCATCACGCAGGTCGCTCTCGATCCGAGCAGCCGCAAGGAGTTGATCTCGGCTGCCAAGGAGATCAAGCCCGAGTACGTCGTGGCCGTTCAGGGTATCGTCAAGCCCCGCCCGCCCGAGGCAATCAATCCGAATCGCCCCACCGGCGAGGTGGAGATCACGGCCGGGAAGATCGAGATCCTGAATCCGTCGAAGACGCCTCCCTTCGAGATCGCCGTGGACACGCCCGTGTCGGATGAGATCCGGCTACGCTACCGGTATCTCGACATCAGGAAGAGGGCGATGCAGGAAAACCTCGTCCAGCGCCACAAGGTGATCCGGGCTCTCAGAGAAGCCCTTTCCGATGTCGGCTTCATCGAGGTGGAAACGCCGGTGCTCACGAAGTCGACTCCCGAGGGCGCCAGGGACTATCTCGTCCCCTCGCGGATCCGTCGCGGATTCTTCTATGCCCTGCCCCAGTCGCCCCAGCTGTTCAAGCAGCTTCTCATGGTGGGGGGGATCGACCGGTACTTCCAGGTGGTGAAGTGCTTCCGCGACGAGGACCTCCGGGCCGACAGGCAGCCCGAGTTCACCCAGCTCGATGTGGAGATGTCCTTCGTCGAGGAGAACGATGTCTTCGACGTGATGGAGCAGGCCGTCTGCGCCGCATGCCGGGCCGTGGAGAACGAGGCGCCGGCCGTGCCATTCCCTCGCATGACGTACACCGATGCGCTCACCCGCTTCGGGACCGACAAGCCCGACCTCCGCTTCGGGATGGAGCTTTTCGATCTGACCGAAACCGTGGCAGGGTGCGGCTTCCGGATCTTCAGCCAGGCGGCGTCGAGCGGCGGCCGCGTGATGGGGATCACGGCACCGGGCTGCGCCGCCTATTCGCGGAAGCAGATCAAGGAGCTCGAGGAGTTCGCCGCCGACTACGGCGCCAAGGGCGTGGCGTGGATCAAGGTCCAGGACGACGGCCTCTCGTCGCCCATCGCGAAGTTCTTCGAGCCCGCTGATCTGGAGAAGATCAAGGACGCGGCCAAGGCGGGACCGGGCGATCTGATCCTCATGGTCGCCGACGCACCGATGACCGTCCACCGCTCCCTGGGGGAGCTCAGGGTTCTCCTGGGAAAGCGCCACGAGCTGGCCGAGGGAAGAAACAACCTCTGCTGGATCGTCGACTTTCCGATGTTCGAGACCGATCCGGACTCGGGCGAGATCGGCCCGTCGCATCATCCCTTCACGGCCCCCGTCGAGGAGTACGAAGGTCATCTGGAGAAGGATCCCGCGTCGATGAAGGCCCGGGCCTACGACCTCGTGATGGACGGCTTCGAGCTGGGCTCCGGTTCGGTGAGAATTCACGACAGCAAGCTTCAGAGCCGGGTCTTCAACGCGCTGGGCATCACCGGGGAAATCGCCAGGGAGAAGTTCGGTTTCCTCCTCGATGCCTTCGAGTTCGGCGCTCCGCCGCATGCCGGCTTCGCCGTGGGAATCGACAGGCTCGTCATGCTCCTTACCGACAACGACAACATCAGGGACGTGATTGCCTTTCCCAAGACGACATCCGCCTCATGCCTGATGACCGATGCCCCCTCGCCGGTTCGGGACGCGATCCTGGGCGAGCTTGGCATCAGCCGGGCCGATCACGATTGATCGAAGAACGAAAAGAGAGAGAGATGGGCGAGAAGATCAGCATCAAGCTTCCTGACGGCTCGGTGATCGAGGCCGAGAAGGGCGCCGCCGTGGGATCGGTGGTGGAGGGGATCGGTGCCGGGCTTCGCAGGCAGGCCGTGATGGCCTTTCTCGACGAGGAGCCTGTCGATCTGTCAACGCCGGTCGAAAAGGACGCCTCGCTCCGCGTGGTGACGACAAGGGACGAGGAAGCCCTCGGGGTACTGCGGCACACCGTGTCGCACGTCATGGCCCAGGCGGTGAAGCGCCTCTATCCCGGCGCCTCCCTGGCGATCGGGCCGGCGATCGAGGACGGCTTCTACTACGACTTCGACATCGACGTGACGCTGTCCGACGCGGACCTCGAGAAGATCGAGGCGGAGATGGCCCGGATCGTGAAGGAGGACCTTCCCATCGCCAGGGTGATGCTCTCCCGCGACGAGGCGCTGCAGGCGATGGAGGAGCGGAAGGAGTCCTACAAGTCCGAGATCATGGAGGAGCTCGAGGATACGACCTTCTCCTTCTACAGGCAGGGCGAGTTCCTCGATCTTTGCCGCGGGCCGCACCTCGAGTCCACGGGAAAGGTGCCGGCTTTCAAGCTCCTGAAAGTGGCCGGCGCCTACTGGCGCGGCGATTCGACCCGACAGATGCTGCAGCGCATCTACGGGACGGCCTTCTTTGCGAAGAAGGAGCTGAAGCAGCACCTGGCCTTGCTCGAGGAAGCGAAGAAGCGCGACCACAGGAAGCTGGGACGCGAGCTCGACCTCTTCAGCTTTCATCCCGAGGCACCGGCCAACGCTTTCTTCCATCCCAAGGGGGCCTTCATCTACAACGCTCTCGTGGATTACGTGCGCAGCGTCTACGGCCCCTACGGCTTCTCCGAGGTGATCACACCCCAGATCCTGACCGTCGACCTCTGGCATCGCTCCGGGCACTACGGCAACTACCAGGAGAACATGTTCTTCACCAGCATCGACAACCGCGAGTATGCCGTGAAGCCGATGAACTGCCCCACACACGTGATGATCTACAAAACGAAGGTGCGCAGCTACAGGGATCTGCCGATCCGGTATGCCGATTTCGGACGGCTCCACAGGTACGAGCTTTCGGGAGTCACGTCGGGCCTGACCCGTGTCCGGTCCTTCTCGCAGGACGACGGGCATATCTTCTGCGCGCCGGAGCAGATCGAGCAGGAAATCCGTTCGCAGATCCGGATGTTTCTCGAAACCTACAAGGTTTTCGGCTTCGAGGAGTGCACCATCTACGTCTCCACCCGGCCGGAGAAGTCGATCGGGTCGGATGAGATCTGGGAACTCTCCGAGGGTGCTCTGCGGACGGTGCTCGACGACCAGGGCCACCCGTTCAAGATCGATCCCGGAGGGGGCGTGTTCTACGGTCCCAAGATCGATTTCAAGGTCAAGGACGCCATGAAGCGCGAGTGGCAGCTCGGCACGATCCAGCTCGACTTCTCGATGCCGGAACGTTTTGACCTGGAGTATGTTACAACGGAAGGCGAGCGGCAGAGGCCGGTCATGATCCACCGGGCCATGCTGGGTTCGATCGAGCGGTTCATGGGGGTCTACATCGAGCACTGCGCCGGAGCGCTGCCCCCCTGGCTCGCACCGGTCCAGGTCAAGCTACTCTCCGTGACCGATGCCCATCACGACTACCTGAAAAACCGGCTCGACGAGCTCCTGAAAAGGGGCGTCCGGGCGGCGGCTGATCTCAGAAGTGAAAAAATCGGCTTCAAAATACGTGAGGCAACCCTTGAAAAGGTGCCGTACATGATTATCATAGGGGACCGCGAAATTTCGAATTCGACTGTTTCGGTAAGGGAGCGGAAAGAAGGGGACCTCGGTCCCACGAGCTTGGATGATTTCGTTTCTCTTCTCGAGAATCGGATAACGTCAAGGACATAAACGAGTTACTTCCCTTTGGGAAGGTTTCATTAAGGAGATTCTTTACGAATCAACGACAGCAAACCTTTCGGGTCGATGATCAGATCAGGATAGCACGTGTTCGTGTGATAGACGACACCGGTGCACAAATCGGAATTCTGGGAATCGACGAGGCAAGAGCGCTGGCACGGGAGAAGGATCTCAACCTTGTTGAGGTTTCTCCGGCCGCCGATCCTCCGGTCTGCAAGATCATGGATTTCGGCAAGTTCAAGTATTCCCAGAAAAAGAGGGAGCATCAGGCCAAGATCAAGCAGCATCAGGTTGTCCTCAAGGAGATCCGGTTGCGCCCCAAGATCGAAAAGCATGATCTCGAAACCAAAGTCCGGCTGGCCCGGAAGTTCCTGGATAAAGGGGACAGGGTCCAGTTCAACATGCTTTTCCGGGGACGCGAGAGAGACCGGGTAAGTCTCGGCGTCGATGTGATGAAGGAGATCATCGAGATCCTTTCGGACATCGGAAAGGTGGAGAAGATGCCGAAGATGGAAGGACGACGGATGACCATGCTGATGCACAAGAAGTAGGAATCCGCCCAGGGGAGTTCCTTCCCTACGAACGGCAGTTTCTTGAAGAGATGGCAAAAGCCGCATCCCTTCGGGATGGCGGAATTGATAGAGACGTTTTTTTAAAGTAGAGTACCGAACCAATGCCTAAGCTGAAAACGAAGAAGTCGGTCAGGAAGAGACTGAAGATAACCAAGAGTGGCAAGGTGAAGATGAACAAGGCCGGCCGCCGTCACCTGATGGCGCACAAGAGCGGCAACCGCAGGCGCCACCTGAGGAAACAATGTCTTCTGGAAGGCAAGATCGCCAAGAACATGGCCGAGCTCCTGAGGCCGAGCAAGTAGACGGGACGCTTCGGCGCAAACCGTGGAAGAGCTTGGTGCGGGATCCGTCTTACAGAAGAGCGTGTAGTGGAAGGATTCGATAATGACTAGGGTAAAAAGAGGCAAGATCGGCCGCAGACGGCACAAGAAGACACTCAAGGCTGCCAAGGGTTTCCGCGGCAGCAGGAGCAAGCTTTTCCGTACCGCCAAGGAGACGCTTCTCAGAGCGGGTGCCTTCGCGTACCGGGATCGCAAGAAGAGAAAGAGGGATTTCCGGAAGCTTTGGATCATCAGGATCAACGCCGCGGCTCGTGCCAACGGCATGAACTACAGCCGCTTCATGGACGGCTTGAACAAGGCCGGAATCCGGATCGACAGGAAGATGATGTCAGAGATCGCCATCCACGACGAGGCGGCGTTCAACGAGCTCGTCGAGAAGTCCAAGGCCGCTCTCAGCGGTTGATGCGTTTCCTTCATCACGCGACAAGATATCAAGCGAAAGGGCCGTTCGGATGTTCGGTCCTTTCTTCTTTTTTCATCGAGCGCAGAACCGCTTTCACACACCCTCGCCGGCGGCCTCATCGATTCAGAATTATCTTGGCAAGAAGGCAGCGAGCTGATAGGATGATTTTCGAACATGACCTCTGCCTGGTTCGTTATCTTGAAGCGAAAAAAGAACTAACTTCCTATGATAGGGTTGCGAGGTCAGAGAGCGATAACGAGTCTTCCCTTGCGGTAGAATCCGATTCGTTCTGTTCAGGAACCCACTTGAATCATAGGTTCTATTTGTTTCATTTCGAACGGCCTTTGGCGGAGGTTCCTAATTATTAAAGCCTGTCGCGACGCGACAGGCTTTTTTCTTTAACCACACCTCTCCCTCGTGTAAACTCAACAACACAGTCGGAATTCCTACCCCCCTTCAACTCGCCGATGTGCGGAGGCGTTGATGAAATCTCTTATCGTTGTCCTGGTTGCTGCTGTGATTGCTCTCGTCCTTTTCTGGGATGACCTTTTCGGGCCGGCCGAGAAAGAAAACGACACCATCGTAGTGAACGAAGAATACGAGGGGCCGGGCAAGAGTCCCACCCTGTCGTCCGTATCCCACAGGGTGGCCGGCTTCATCGAGAAGAAGCAGTACCGGGAGGCCCTGCAGATCCTCGACAAGGCCGGGGAGAAGGGGCCTCTCTCGGTGAAGGATCTCGTTGCCAGGCAGCAGTGCCTGCAAGCGCTGGGCCGGAGCGAGGAGGCGGGAGCGGCCATCGACGACCTTCTCTCCCAGACGCCGCTGTCCTCCGAGGCGGTCGACGCGGTCCTTGCCACGATCGAGAAGCTCGAATCCGATGCGGAGAAGCGCGTCAAGCTGAGCCGGTTTCTCCTGAAGAACCCGTCGCTCGGAGCGGACAAGGCGATGCGCATCGTGGCGCTCACCAGGGATCTGAACGGCAAGCTGCCCCAGTCGATCAGCGTGTCGGATGCCTGCGCGAACTACACGGTCAAGGCCGGCGACAACCTCTGGGACATCTGCCGGGGGTACGGCCGCCGCAACAATCTCCCCGTGGAGATCGGCGTGGTGAAGTGGCTGAACAACATGCCGACCGACACGATCTTCCCCGACCAGACGCTCAAGCTCCCCAGCAGGAAGATCACGGCCAAGGTCTGGAAGAAGGCCTGGCTGATGGGCGTCTTCCTCGGCGACACCCTGCTGGAGGCCTACAGGGTCGGCCTCGGCAAGGAGAACAGCACGCCGCGAGGCCTCTTCGTGGTCAGCACCAAGCAGGTCAACCCCGAGTGGAAGGGCATCCCCTTCGGCGACCCGCGAAACCCCCTGGGCACGCGGTGGGTCGGCCTCGCCTCGGACCAGTTCAAGGGCTACGGAATCCACGGAACCGAGGATCCCGCATCGATAGGCATGGACCTCTCCGAGGGCTGCGTCCGTCTTCTCAACGAGGACGTGGAGCACCTCTTCGAGCTTCTTGCGCGCGGCACCGAGGTGGAGATTCTGTAGCTTCTCCCAGCTTGCACTCTTTTCTTCAACTGGATGATTGTTGATTCTGTGCGGAGCCGCAGCAGGGGGGCTTCCGGTCGGTGGCGGGCGGTCCTTTCCAGCCCCCAGGCGTCCCGAAGACGGGCCGAAAGGGGGCTGGAAAGAACCGCCCTCCACCGATTTGTACGCCTTGACGTGACCCGTGTGGGGCATCAACCCTCTTTTACCCTTCCACGCCTTGCGATATAATCGTCCGCTGATAGGGAACTTGACGCCTGGACTCCATCTTTCGGTGAAACGTCATGAGAGTGCTGTCTTTCCTTGTGGGTTTTCTTTTCCTCCAGACTGTCTGCTTCTCTGCCACGATCTATGTCCCTGACGACCACGCGACGATCCAGGACGCTATCACTGCGGCCGTGGACGGGGATACGGTGGTCGTGAGACCGGGCACCTACGTCGAGAACATCGACTTCCTGGGAAAGGCGATCACTGTTCAGAGTGAGCAGGGGCCTGATGTGACGATCATCGACGGCAACAGTGCGGGGACAGTGGTTACATTCGAAAGCGGTGAGGATCATACGTCAGTATTGGAAGGCTTCACGATCCAGAACGGGACCGGGACTTTCAACGCCACTTATAGCTGGTATGAGGGAGGGGGGATCTACCTGCTGAACAGCAGTGCGACGGTCAACGGCTGCACGGTCAAGGACAATTCAGCTGACCAAGGAGGAGGGGTCGGGACGAGGAATGCATGTCCTGAAATCACGGACTGCTTGTTCCTTGGGAACACGGCAGCCGAAGGAGGGGGGGGGTATTGGCTTCTTCGAGAACTCGGGGGGACAAATTTCGTCCAGCACGTTTCAAGGCAATACGTGTTATGGCTCGTGGGACGGTGGAGGAGGTATCTACTGCCGAGAATCATCCCCGGTCATCGACGCCTGTCTCTTCACTGCTAACGATGCCTCTGGATGAGGTGCGATTCGTCTACGCTGGTATTCCAATCCCACGATTTCCGGTTGTACGGTTGTTGGAAACACGGCAGGCTGTCATGGCGGAATCGGATGTGAGCGTTCCTCACCGATAATTACGGGCTGTCAAATATCTGATAATATATCAGCTAGCTTGTCAGGAGGAATCGGTATGGTCATCGATTCCTGGCCCGTTATCACCGAGAACATTATATCCGGAAACATCGCAGAGACAGGAAACGGTGGCGGGCTCTACTGTTACTCTCCCCCCCAGGAAATAACGAATAACCTCATTGAGAACAACACCGCCGGCGAGGATGGAGGCGCAATTTGGTGGTTCTGTCACTCCATCGATCCAGTGACTGTCTCCGGAAACTCGATTCACGGAAACTCGGCCTCCTGGGAAGATGGAAAGGGAGGGGGGATTTATATCATGACAACATCGCCTTATAGACTAACGTTGATAGACAACACTTTCGAAAGGAACAAGGCTGGTGAGGGCGGCGGCATCTATTGCGACTACGGAGATCCATTATTTTTTCGCAACTTCCTCTTCCGGAACAGGGCTCAATGGAGAGGAGGCGGGATGTACATCGAGATGTGTGAGATGGAGGTCGTCAATTGCGTCATTGCTCGGAACGATGCGGAGGAGGGAGGCGGAATCTACTGCGAGTTTTATGGCACCTTGACGAACTGTACCGTTGCGGATAACAGGGCGGACAGGGGGGCGGGTGCCTACTGCGACTTGTGGTACGTCTATCCCGCTTTCGTCAACTGCATTTTCTGGAATAATGCCATCCCCCTGGATAACGAGATCTATGTCAAGTACAGCAGCGAACCCATCATCAGGTACTCGAACGTGAGGGGCGGCTGGCCAGGAAACGGGAACATCGACTCGGATCCCCTGTTTGTCTCAAACGATACTCGGGACTACCATTTGACCTATAACTCCCCGTGCCGCGAAGCTGGAACCAACTTGGCTCCCGGCCTGCCGACAGAGGACTACGAAGGGGATCCTCGTATTGCAGGAACTGCCGTTGACTTGGGATGCGACGAGTTCCACGAGCATCTCTACTACACCGGAAGCGTGATCCCTGGCTCCTGGGGCAAGGTCAAGGTGATTGGCACGCCAGGTACCTCTCCGGTGGAGCTGGGCCTCGGCACCGGAAAGCTGAACCCACCGCAAACAACACCCTTCGGCGACCTCTGGCTTCAGTTCCCCTTGGAAGCGAGACTCCTGATGCCGGACATCAGCAGCAACGGAATCTCAGAGCTTCCCGTAAAGATCCCTGATCACTGGCTCGCCGGTGAAGAGCATTACCTGCAAGCCCTGATAGGCCCGCTTGCCCCGGGATCGCGACTCACCAACCTGCTCGTCATCGAAGACGATTTTCAAATAGAGAAGCCCAGTGAAACGCAGTAAGCCAAGCCGGATGAAATCTCGGCGACCCGCTCCAGGTCTTACCACTAACAGGGAAGTCTGTTTACCCCGACAGACGAGTCGAAAACGTGCACGGTTCGATGCGGTCGTTCCTTTCCAGCAGCCTTAAAGATGGAATGAGAAGGCCAGCCCCCCGGCGCAGTACCTATAATGGTCTG
>CAYZWU010000011.1:129313-130794 GCA_964482235.1 uncultured Phycisphaerales bacterium | reverse complement strand
GCTGCAGTAGGGGCAGATCGACGGGGCGGAGGCGAGGTTCCAGACGCGGCAGGCGAACCGGAAATCCTCGATGGTCAGCGCGCCGACGGGGCAGAGGTCGGCAATGTTGCCCGTGTAGCTCGAGTCGAGCTCCTGGCCGGGGAAGACGCTGATGATCGATTCGTCGCCTCGGCCGAACACGTCGAGCTGGGCCGCCTTGGCATACTGCTCCATGAAACGGACGCACCGGGTGCAGAGGATGCACCGCTCCGCGTCATAGACGATGTGCCCGCCCAGGGGGGTTTTCTTCACGCTCTTGCGCCGTTCCTCCTTGAACCGGCCGTCGGTGAAGCCGTGCGCGTAGGCCGTGTCCTGGAGGTCGCACTCTCCGGCCTCGTCGCAGATCGGGCAGTCGAGAGGATGGTTGGCCAGGAGAAACTCGAGCACTCCGGCGCGGGCGCGGACCGCCGCCTCGGAGTGCGTGTCGACCTCCATCCCGTCGGCCGCCTCGGTGCGGCAGGAGACGCCCAGGAAGGAGCGGCCGCCGGCCGTGAACTCCACCTGGCACATCCGGCACGATCCGACAAGCTCGAGGCTGGGATGGTAGCAGAAGTGGGGGATCTCCACGCCGATGGTGCGGGCCGCCTCGATGACCGTCGTTCCCCGAGGAACCGTCACGTCGACGTCGTTGATCTTCAGGGTGACCTTGTCGCTCATGAGCCCACCCCCTGAGAGACCTTGCCGTTCATGTGAGCCAGGAACTCCTCTCTGAAGTATTTTATGGCCGAGCGGATAGGCGGGCCGAAGGCGTCGGGATAGACGCAGATCGTCTTCCCCCTGTCGCTCAGGTCGCAGATCTCGAGAAGCTGATCCAGGTCACCGGGCTCGCCCTTGCCTGCGAGGATCCGTTCGACGATCCGGTGGGTCCAGGCCGATCCCTCGCGGCAGGGCGGGCACTGGCCGCATGTTTCGTGGCGGTAGAATCGCAGAAGAACGTTGAGCGCTTCCACGATGTCCGTCGAATCGTCCATGACGATGATCCCGCCCGTGCCCAGCATCGTGCCTGCCTCCTGGAGGGAGCCGTGGTCCATGGCCACGTCGACCTTGTCGGCCGGCAGGAAGCCGGTGGAGACGCCGCCGGGAATGAACGCCTTCAGCTCTCGCCCGCCGGCGATGCCGCCGCCGTGCTCGTAGATCAGCTCCCGGGCCGTGGTTCCCAGCGGCAGCTCGAAGACGCCGGGCGTCGCCGAGTGGCCAGAAACCTGATAGAGCAGGTTGCCCGGCGATTCGGGTGTTCCGATGCTTTTGTACCAGTCCGCCCCGCGTTCGAGGATGGCGGGGAGGTTGCAGATCGTTTCCACGTTGTTGACCGCAGTGGGCTTGCCCCAGAGCCCGGCCACGGCCGGGAAGGGAGGCTTGGGCCGCGGGTGGCCCCTGTAGCCCTCGAGCGACTCCATCAGCGAGGTCTCCTCCCCGCAGATGTACGCCCCGGCGCCGCGGTG
>CAYZWU010000011.1:127458-129213 GCA_964482235.1 uncultured Phycisphaerales bacterium | reverse complement strand
GGATGGTCCTTGGGCATGAAGGTCCACTTCCTGCCCGTCGGGAATCCGGCGCCGCCTCGGCCGCGTAGACCCGCATCGAGGGTGATCTGGGTCACCTCGTCCGGCGTTTTCCGCTTCAGGACCGCCTCGGCCGTGGCATAGGCCCCGTGACTCCTCGCCGTCTCCAGGGAGAAGGAGTTCTCTAGGTCGATCCTGGCTGTCAGGTACTTTTCCGACACGTGCTCACTTTCTCCGCATTGCCTATGATTGCCCGCCTTCTCCGGAGGCCTCCGGAGAAGCGGCCCGTTTCCTGTATTCCTCGATGATCCGGTCCGCCGACTCGGGCGTGACGCGGAAGTGGTATTCGCCGTCGATCTCCATCACGGGGGCCTCGTCGCAGGCCCCGAGGCACTCCACCTCGCCCAGCGAGAAGGTCCGGTCCGCCGTGGTTTCCCCGGCCTTGATTCCCAGGCCCTTTTCCAGGTGCTCGCGCAGGTTGACGCTCCCGTTGAGGTGGCACGAGAGGTTGCGGCAGACGTTCACGTGGAACCGCCCCTCCTCCTGTCTGCGAAACATCGTGTAGAAGCTCGAGACGCCCAGGGTCCTGGCCGGCGAGACGCCCAGGATCTCTCCCGCCCGGATCAGGGCCTCGTCGGAGAGATAGCCGAACTCGTCCTGGATCAGGTGAAAGGCCGGGATCAGGGCGGCCCGCTCTTCGGGGTAGTGGTCCTTGAGAGCCGCGATGGCGGCTTCCAGTTCTGCCGGGAATACCGTTCGTTCGTTGTCGCTCATGCTGCTACCTGTCCACCTCTCCCATCACAAAGTCGAGCGAACCGATGATGGCTGTCATGTCCGCGATCAGGCGGCCTTCCGCCATCGGGGGAAGGGCCTGCAGGTTGGTGAAGGACGGCGAGCGGATCCTCATCCGGTACGGGCAGGTTCCGCCGCGCGAAACGATGTAGAAGCCGAGCTCGCCCTTCGGGACCTCGGTGCCGAGGTAGACCTCTCCAGGAGGGATCCTGAGATCGGTCACGATCTTGAACTGGTGGATCAGCTCCTCCATGGAGGAGTAGACCCTGCTCTTGGACGGGAGGATGTACTTCTTCGCCTGGTCGGTGAAGATCGGTCCGTCGGGCAGCCTCTTCAGGGCCTGCTTGATGATCCTGATGCTCTGCCGCATCTCCTCGTTGCGGACCATGTACCGGTCGTAGGCGTCGCCGCGCGTTCCCACGGGGATCTCGAAGTCGTACTCCTCGTATCCCAGGTAGGGGGCGTTCCGGCGCAGGTCGTACTCCACGCCCGATCCCCGGAGGTTCGGTCCCGTGAGTCCGAGGTCGACGGCATCCTCCCGGCTGATCACGGCCACGTCGCGCGTCCTCTCCCACCAGATCGGGTTCCTGGAGAGGAGCTTCTCGCATTCGTCCAGCGTCTTGGGGAACGTCTCGGCGAAGCGTCCGATCTGCTCGATCGTGTCGGGCCGCAGGTCGCCGGCCAGGCCGCCGATCCGCACGAACATGTTGTTCATGCGGAGGCCCGAGAACTGGTCGAAGATGTCGTAGAGGTTCTCCCTTTCCATGAAGGTGGGAAAGTAGACGGTGATGGCCCCGAGATCGATGGCCGACGTGCCGAGCCAGATCAGGTGCGAGGCGATCCGGGTCAGCTCGCAGATGATCACGCGCAGGCAGCGGCACCGCTCGGTCAGCTCGATCCCCAGCAGCTTCTCCACGGCCAGGGCATAGCCGATGTTGTTGGCCATGGAGGAGAGGTAGTCGAGCC
>CAYZWU010000011.1:14631-127358 GCA_964482235.1 uncultured Phycisphaerales bacterium | reverse complement strand
CGTAGTCGAGGGGCATCAGGATTCTTTTCAGCTCGGGATGGCCGGTGAAGACGATGCCCATCATGTCGTAGGCCTCGCGCTCATGCCAGTCCGCCGTGCCGTAGATCGCGGTCACGGACGGGATCTCGTGGCCGTCGCCCTTGGCGAAGGACCTGATCCTGACCATCTGGCCGCTCGAGAGGCAGCGCAGGTGGTAGATCACGTCGAAGCGCGGCGTGCCGGGATACTCGTCCACGCCGCAGACGTCGATGAGCATGTTGAACCGCGTTCCCGAACCATCCTTCAGGGCCTGAAGCAGGGCGCAGAGCTTGTCCGCATCCACGCGGGCCGTGGGAATGCCGTCCAGGGGAAGCGGCAGAACCTGCCCTCCCGCCGCGGTCACTCTTTCCTCGAAGCCTTCCGGTTTTAGCTGTTCTTTCATGGCAGATCAGGGTTTCAGCTTTTCCTTCTCCATAATCTTTTGAAGCTTCAGGATCGCGTCGAGCACGGCATCGGGCCGCGGGGGGCATCCGGGCACGTAGAGATCAACCGGGACGATGGTGTCCACGCCCTGGACCACGGCATAGTTCCTGTAGAGCCCTCCGGACGAGGCGCAGACGCCCATGGAGATCACCCACTTGGGATCGGGCATCTGCTCGTAGATCTGCCGCACCACGGGCGCCATCTTCCACGTCACCGTGCCGGCCACGATCATCACGTCGCTCTGCCTCGGGGAGAAGCGGAAGACCTCGGCCCCGAAGCGGGCGATGTCGAACCGGGGGCCTGCCATGGCCATCATCTCGATGGCGCAGCAGGACAGCCCCATGGGCATCGGCCAGATGGAGCTCTGCCGCGCCCAGTTCACCAGTTTTTCCATGGGCCCGACGATGAGGTCGGGGAAATCTCGTTCTAATCCCATTCCAGGGCTCCTTTGCGCCACGCATAGATCAAGCCGAGGCCCAGGACGAAGATGAAGACGGACATCAGGACGAATCCCGCCGTCCCCAGTCCGCGCAGGTTGATGGCCCAGGGAAAGAGGAAGACCACCTCGATGTCGAAGAGCAGAAAGAGCACGGCAGTGAGGTAGAACCCCAGGCCGAACCGTCTCCTGGAGGAGTGCTTCGGCTCCACACCGCATTCGTAGGGCTTCATCTTGTCCTTGTGGTCGACCCCGCGCCCCAGGAGGCGTGAGCTGATCAGGATGAATGCGGCAAAGCCCAGAATCACGGCCAGAAAGATGGCAATGGGGATGTAATCGTTCAGAGGATTGTTCTCGATCATCCTGTTCGTTCCCAGGTTGAATATCCAGGGGGAAACGACGGCTCCGGGGAAGGTCGAGGGAGAGCCGTCGATCCTCAGTGCGTCGGGAATATGCCGAAAAAGCCGGGAGATGCCCGGCTTCTATTATGGATACTTTATGCAAGAACGGGATAACGTAATTTGCCGCTTATAGCTTTCCCCGTTTCTGAAGTCAACATTTCCTTCTCTTTTCCCCGACGGCTGAACGTTGTTCGCGTCGCTGCCGATTCCGCGCTTTCATCTCCCGCTGCAGATTGTCGGAAATCCTTCCTGCGCAGTCCTGTCGCCGCAGCTGGTGGAGTCATCGCAACGACGCGGCCCAGGCCTCTTCCAGCTTTTCCCATTCGATTGGGGGGAAACCGGCATGGAGGGCCTGATCGGCCGCCTTCCGGTCGCCCGTCGCGGCGAAGCGGTCGATCCAGGTCGCCGCGACGCGGAGCCACCAGTTTTCGTCCAAAGCGGCCTGATCCCTCGAGGCGAACAGGAAGTCGAAGAACGACCAGGCCCTGGCGTAGTTGAGCCGCGGTGCCGCCATGAAGCCGTCCCTGGTGAGATGGATAAGCTCCCTGACGGGCGGGCAGGCGCCCTTTCCCAGGAAGGAACGGAGAATATTTCTTTTCCCCTTCCGCCGGGCCGGAATCACCGATCCGTTTTCGAAGCGGCAGGCGGAGAAGAACTCGGCCGCTCCCTCGTCGAGCCAGGGGGGAGGCGAGGCGCCGAGGAGGTCGTGCAGGAACCGGTGGCAGAGCTCGTGGCGGAGAACCCGGAGGCTTTCTTCCCTTTCGACCGATCGGTCGTGATAGACCACGATCTCGCCGTGGCGCCCCGACCAGTAGCCCGATGTTCCGGGACGGCCGCCGTATCCGAGGTATTCCTCCCGACTGCCGAAGATCCGGATCAGGGGGGTGCGGCGAATGCGGAGCGGGCGAGGAAAGAGGTCCCGGAGGATCGATCCGAGCTCTTCGGCCATGCGGACCGCCTCGCCGGTGCATGAGGCGGCGGCGTTGGAACAGAGGACGAAACGCCCGTCCACGGTGCGGTGAACCCGCCAGCCGGGGGGCAGCCTCGCAATCTGACGTTGGATCCTGGCCTCGTCGAGATCACCGCTTCCGCAGGGCGGGCCCGGTGAAGGCGCTGCCTCCCGAAAGAAGGAGACGCTCCCGAAGAGCCTGTCGCAGAGCGAGGCGTACTTTTTCTCGTACGCGGCATCGAGGCAGACGATCTGGAAGGCCAGATCCACGCCGCCGCAGGCGAAGAGGCGGGCGCGAACCCGGTGCGGGACCTCGATCGGGCTGCCTCCCTTCAGCACGGTGCAGGGAAAGGTGAAGCTGAAATCACCCGACGCCGACGGCGCTGCCTTCCCGCCGCAGCGGGAGAGGACCCGGGCCGTGTATTCGCCCCTTCCCTTCTCCAGCACGATGACCTCGAGCCGCGCCCTCTGGTAGAAGACCGCTCCGGGATGGCTGTCCGGCTCCCTGTTCTGGAAGAGGTGGAGGATCGAGTCGTCGCCCATGGGCGGCGGCAGGGCGGTCCAGCCGCGGGGCGCCGCGAAGGTGAAGCCGTACCGCCCGTTCTCCGTGGGATCGGGCCCGAGGCGGGGGAAGGGCGGGGAGGCACACGACGCAGCTGCCCCGCAGAGGATCATTGCTCCGGCGAGGAGCGTCTGGATTGTCCGGAATCTCTGCGTCAATGCCAAAGCCTCCTTCGGGTCATTGCCGGGGGACAGTGATACTCCACGATCGGCGGACGGGAAAAGCGTTTTTTCTTCATATGGATCGCCTATTCGCTTCGTAATAGTAACATTCGTGAGAATGGAGCACCCTCTGCGACAATCTACCCGTACGGGAGGAAGACGAGATGAAGAATCGCGAGCAGATGGCCCTTGTCGTGGTTGCCGTCATCGGGATCGTGGCCGTTGCCGCCATCCTTTTCCTGTGGGACTTCTCGCCCGCGGAAGAGGAGAAGGAAGGGATCGGCCGGGCCGGATCTGCAGAGAGCGGCTCGTCGATCGACGGAACAGCCGAAGCGGCGGAAGGCGATGAGAAGAACCGGAGCCGCGAGAAGATCGCCTCTTCGCCCGCGGGGAAGGACGGCTCCGCCGGGGCGGGGGCCGGTTCGGCGGAGCCGGGAGACGGCAGCCTTCACGGCCGGGTCGTGGCCGAGAACGGCATCGGCCTCCAGGGTGCCCGGATCTCGTTCACGAAGGAGAGCGAGCTCCGCTTCCCCCGGCCCGGCTTCCAGGCCAAGATCCGCACCGAAACGGACCGGGACGGCCGCTTCTCCCTGGGGGAGCTGCCGGACACGACCGGCGCCTGCCTACTCGTGGATCACGACGATTTCGTGAAGCACCGGATCCTGCTGGGAGATTTTTCGGGCGGCAGCCTCGACCTGGGGACCATCGTGCTCGACCTGGGCGGCAGCGTCACCGGCTTCGTGCGAACCAAGGACGGAGAGATCCCGGTGGAAGGGGCCGAGGTGTCGGTGGTCAACATCGAGAACAGCGTGCACAGCGACGGGGGGGCGATCGTGATCACGGGCGGCAGCTCCATCGTGAAGGAGAGAACCGCCGCGACGGACCGGGAAGGCTACTTCCGCGTGAGGGGTGTGGAGCCGGGCCGCTGCCGGCTCTCCGTTTCACACGACTCTTATCCTTCCTGCTCGGGCAGCGAGCTCGTGGTGGAGAAGGGACGCGACACGGCGAGCCCTCCGGTCCTCCTCAAAAGAGGGTACATCATCTCGGGCTTCATCCGGGACGAGGACGGAAATCCCCTGGAGGGGATCTACGTCTCGGCCGGCCGGAACAAGTCGATGAACGTGATCGAGATCGGCTCGGGATTCCGGTTCTTCACGCCGCGCGAGAGCAGGACCGGGAAGGACGGCTCCTTCCTGATCGAAGGCCTCGATGAAGGCGTCTTCGAGCTCACCGCATCGGGCGGCGTCTGGTTCCCCGAGTCGCATAGCGGCGTCGAGGCCGGGGAAGAAGGGGTGACTTTCGTCCTCAGGAAGGGCGGATCCGTCTTCGGCCGCCTTACGGATTCGAAAACAGGCGATCCCCTGGACGGCTTCGACCTTCGCGTCAACAGGGCGCGGTTCGGCATCGCCTTCAACGGCACGATCTACCGGGGCCGCGATGCGGCGGACAGGATCGGTACGGGCGTCGATCCGCGCGGAGCCTACCTCGTCGAGGGTGTGGACAGCGAGGGGATCGATCTCCGTTTCAGTGCCGACGGGTACGCGGAAACGAGGATCAGCAATATCGCCGCGGCGCCGGGTGAGAAGAGGGAGACGGATGCCGCGTTGAATCCCGAGGCGAGGATCTCGGGAACCGTCCTCGATCCCTCCGGCGATCCCGTGGCCGAGGCCACGGTCCTGCTCGAGCCTCTGGTCAAGGATCCGGCTCTTCCCCCGGGCGTCAGGAAGCGCATGATCAGGAACTCCGATGAGAACGACGGCATTCCCGAGATCACGAGCGGCTTGACCGTGAGGAAGACCCAGAGGTCCGTGACCGGCCGCGACGGGAAGTTCGATCTGAGAGGGGTGCCGGAAGGCGACTACGAGCTCAAGGCCGTTCATCAGATCTACGTGGAATCTCCGCCTCGCGAGATCGTCGGCCTGGAATCGGGCGACAGGAAAGAGGACCTGAAGCTGACGCTGCGCGCCGGCGGCGGTATCGAGGGCACGGTCTACGGGAAGGACGGGAAACCCGCTTCGGGAATGAAGGTCCGAGCCGTCGCGCTCTTCGGCGAGGGCCTGGAGGAGGTGGTCACATCGAACGTTGACGGAAAGTACGCCTTCAAGGGTTTGGAGCCCGGATTCTACAGCGTCCTCCTGAAGAAGGGCCATGACGAGAGCTCGTCCTTCATGATGGTGTTCAGCGGGAGCGAGCCCGTCGATCCTGGAGGGATCCGCGTGGCCGTGGAGGAGGGCGATGTCGCCACCGTGGATCTCAGGGATCTGCCCGAGGGCAGCGTCGCCGGATACGTCCGTGAGGCGGGAAAGGGAGCGGCGGGGGTCGAGGTGCAGCTCCACAAACCCGACGGGATGTCCTTCATGGCGCTCAAGACCGTGCACACCGATGAGGATGGTCGGTACCTTATGGATGGGATCGGGCCGGGCGACTACAACGTCCGCCTCGGCATCGCCGGCGTGCCCGATGATTTCGAGCAGGATGTCACCGTGTCGCCGGCCAGCAGGGTGGAGCGGGACTTCGAGCTTCCGTCGGGCAGGATCACCGGACGTGTGACCGAGACGGGAACGGGGCTTCCGGTGAAGGGCGTGCGGATCTCCCTCGAGAACTACGTCAAGGAGAAGCCGCAGGAGCGGCGCCAGGTCCGGATGATGAGCATCACCATGACGTCATCGGGCTCCGGACCGGGGAACCTCAACACCATCTTCATGGACGGGTCGGGCAAGGAGATCTTCACCGACGACGAGGGACGGTACGAGATCCGTTTTCTCAAGGAGGGCGTCTACCGCCTCACCGCCTCGGGCGCCGGGTTCCTCAAGGGAAAGCTGGAGCCGGTGGAGGTGCGCGAGGGGAAGGAGACGAGCGGGAGAAACCTCTCGCTGGCCCGGGGGGCGACGATCGAGGGCAGGACAATGAGCCGCGAGAACGGCAGCCCCGTGCCGGCCATCATGATCCGCTACGAGAGGCTCGACGGTGGGGATGGGGACGCTGGGGATGGCTCCATGCCGCCCATGACCGTGTCGGACGCGAGCGGGCGGTTCAAGATCGAAGGCCTGGAGGCGGGGCGCTACCGTCTCGACGCGAGCGGCATCATCGACATGGGTACGGGGACCGAGGCCCACACGGGAAGCATCGAGGTTTCCGTGCGAAGGGGAGAGACCGAGGAGGTGGAGCTCGAGGTGGTCACGTCGCCGCGATGAGGGCGCGACGAATCACGAGGCTTTCTTGACCTTCTTCTTTGCCTTGCCCTTGGAGGAAGAGGTCGACGAGGAGGAAGAGGACGAGGAGCAGGAAGAGGACGAGCACGACGAGGAGGTCGACGCGGCGGGAGATGATTTTTCCATCCTGGCGCCGTTCTTGTACGATTCGCTGCGGTAGTCGGTCTCGTAGAAGCCGCTGCCGTGGAAGATGATGCCCGATCCCGATCCGATGAGCCGCTTCAGCTTCAGCTTGCCGCATTCCGGGCATTTCCGGAGCGCGTTCTCCGTGATCGATTGGAATCGCTCGAAAGCGTGGTTGCACGATCCGCAGACATAATCGTAAGTGGGCATCTTCCTCTCCTGAGCCGTCAGCTCCCCGTTGAATCCTCTGGGGTTTCCGTTTCTACTTCGTCTTTTTCCTCGGCGTTCTCCACGTCGTTCTCCGCCGCGGCGGCGCCTTCACCCGGATTGCGGGAGACGCGCACCGTGGTGGGGCGGAGGAGCCGGTCGTGCAGCATGTAGCCCTTGATCAGTTCGTCGATCACCGTCCTGTCGGGGAGCTCGGGATTCTCCTCCTCCATGATCGCCTCGTGCAGGTTCGGATCGAAGGGCTGGTTCAGCGCCTCGATCGGCTTGACGCCGCTTTTCTCCATGGCGGTCGTCATCTGCGTGAAGATCATGCGGAATCCCTCGAGGAAACCGTCCTGGTTCCCGCCGGCTTCATCGCCCTCGGCGGACTCGAGCGCCCTCTCGAAGCTGTCCGCAACGGTGAGCAGGTCGAAGGCCAGCGGCTTGACCGCGAACCGACGCACATCCTCCATCTCCCGCTGCATCCGCTTCTGGTAGTTGAGGAACTCGGCCGTCTTTCTCTGGAGCTTGTCGGTGAGCTCGTCGATCTGGGCGGCCGGATCGGGCGTTTCCGCGGGAGAACCGGCCTCTTCCGGAGAGTCGCCCGGATCGGCGGCCGCATCGGCGCCCTTCCGGTCCTCGGCCGCTTCTTCCATTTTCTTCTTTCGCGCCTTGCCGCGCTCTTTCTTGCTCCGGCTCATTCCAGGCCGCTCCAAGCTATATAGATGCCTGTCCACACGCGACAGCTGCGGTCAATCCCGGCTGTCGAAGAAGGCTTTGACTTTCTTGAAAAACGACTTCCTGTCCGGTGACACGTTCTTCTCTTCCGTCTGGGCGAACTCCTGCAGGATCTCGACCTGCCGCGGCGTCAGCTTGCGGGGCGTCTCGATCTTCACCCTCACGAGGAGGTCGCCCTGCCGCTGTCCGTAGACGCTCGGCATCCCGAGCTTGCGGAGCCGGAAGATCTTTCCGGTCTGCGTCCCGGCCGGGATCTTCATCTTCACGCTCTTTTCGAGCGTGGGCGCCTCGATCTCGGTGCCCAGGGCGGCTTGGGAGAAGCTGATCGGGATCTCGCAGAAGAGATCCTCGCCATCGCGCTCGAAGATCGGGTGGGGCTCCACGCGGATGATGCAGTAGAGATCGCCGCGAGGGCCGCCGTTCCGGCCGGGCTCTCCCTCGCCGCTCACCCGCATCTGGGTGCCGTCTTCCACGCCGGAGGGGATGTGAACCTTGATCCGTCTCTTCTCGGGATAGTGGCCGGTGCCGCGGCAGTTGCTGCAGGGGCTCTCGATCACCTCGCCCGCACCGCCGCACCTGGGGCAGGTGGTGCGAAGGGCGAAGAAGCCCTGTGTCTGCTGCACCTGCCCGGCTCCCTTGCAGGTCGTGCAGACGGCCGGCGATGTTCCCGGCTTGGCGCCGCTGCCGTTGCAGGTCTTGCAGATCTCGTTCCGCTTCAGGTCGATCGTCTTGTCCACGCCGGAGTAGGCCTCGGCGAGGGAAATGTTGAGCTCGCACTTCAGGCTCGGGCCCTTGCGCACGCGCGTGCCCGAGGCGCGCGACGAGAATCCGAAGAGATCGTCGAAAATCCCGCCGCCGCCGCCGCCGCCGAAGATGTCGCCGAACATGGAGAAGATGTCCTCGAAGCTGCTGAAGCCGCGCTGGTATCCGCCCCGATCGAGGCCGTCGTGACCGAACTGGTCGTAGATCCGGCGCTTCTCGGGATTGTTCAGCACCTCGTACGACTCGGCCGCTTCCTTGAACATCTCGGCCGCGTTGGGATTGTCCTTGTTCTTGTCGGGGTGGTACTTGAGCGCCAGCTTCCGGTACGCCCTCTTCAGATCGCTGGAAGAGACGTTCCGGTCGACACCGAGCACATCGTAGTAGTCTCTTTTGCTGCCGGCCATTCTTATCCACCTCTCGGTGATGGTTCGAAATCATCGGACCGCCGCGCAGATTCGACTGCGCGGCGGTCCGGAAGAAATTGAATCAACGCTTCTCAGCTGACGGCACCCTCGATGGAGGTGCCGTCCTTCTCGTCCTTGAGATCCGTGATGAGAGTCTGCGTCGTGAGAACCAGTCCGGCGACGGAAGCCGCGTTCTGGAGAGCGCAGCGAACCACCTTGGCCGGATCGATGATGCCTGCCTTGTACAGGTCGGCATTGGCTCCCGTCAAGGCATTGAATCCAAAACCGGGAGCATCGTTTTCGCTCACTTCCTGCACAACCACCGAGCCGTCGAAGCCCGCGTTGAAGGCGATGCGCCTCATCGGCTCCTCCAGGGCGCGCAGGATGACGGCGCGTCCGAACTTCTGGTCGCCCTTGAGCTTGAGCTCGCTGAGAGCGGGGATGCAGCGGACCAGGGCGCAACCGCCTCCGGGCACGATGCCTTCCTCCACGGCGGCGCGTGTGGCCTGCAGGGCGTCTTCCACGCGGGCCTTCTTCTCCTTCAGCGAGGCCTCGGTGTGGGCGCCGACGCGAATGACGGCGACGCCGCCGGTGAGCTTGGCCAGGCGCTCCTGGAGCTTCTCACGGTCGTAGTCCGAGGAGGACTGGTCGATCTGCGTCCTGATCTGGTCGATCCGGGCGTTGATGTCGCTCTTCTTGCCCGCGCCCTTGACGAGGATCGTGTTGTCCTTGTCGACGGAGACCTTCTTGGCCGTGCCGAGCATGTCGAGGGTGATGTTCTCCAGGTTGATCCCGATATCCTCGGCGATGCAGGTGCCGCCGGTGAGGCAGGCGATGTCCTGGAGGAGCGCTTTTCTTCTGTCGCCGAAGCCGGGAGCCTTGACGGCCGCCACGTTGAGAGTGCCGCGCAACTTGTTGACCACCAGCGTGGTGAGGGCCTCGTTCTCAACGTCCTCTGCGATGATCAGCAGGGGCTTTCCCGATTTCGCAACCGCTTCCAGCACGGGGAGGATGGTGCGCAGGTTCGAGATCTTCTTCTCGTGGATGAGGATGTGCGGCGACTCGAACACCGCCTCCATGGTCTGCACGTCGGTGATGAAGTAGGGGGAAAGGTAGCCCTTGTCGAACTGCATCCCTTCCACGAAATCGAGGTTCGTGTCCGTCGTCTTCGATTCCTCGACGGTGATCACGCCGTCCTCGCCCACCTGCCTCATGGCGTCGGCCATGAGACGGCCCACGGTCTCGTCGTTGTTGGCCGAAACGGTGCCGACCTGGGCGATCTCCTTCTTGTCCTTGATCTTCTTGGAGATCCGCGCGATTTCGTCGGTGACGCAGCTGACGGACTTGTCGATGCCGCGCTTGAGAGCCACGGGATTGACGCCCGACGTGACGTACTTCAGGCCTTCGGCGAAGATGGCCCGCGCCAGGATGGTGGCCGTGGTGGTGCCGTCGCCCGTGTCGTCGTTCGTCTTGTTGGCCACCTCGTTGGCGAGCCTGGCTCCCATGTTCTCGAACGGATCCTCCAGCTCGATCTCCTTGGAGACGGTCACCCCGTCCTTGGTGACCTGAGGAGAGCCGAACGATTTTTGCAGGATGACGTTGTGCCCGGCCGGGCCCAACGTGACTTCAACGGCCCGCGCGAGCTTCTCGATGCCCTTCAGGACCTTGCGCCTCGCCTCCTCGTCGAAAAGAAGCTGTTTCGCCATTTTCTATTCTCCAAATTCCTATTGGTTCAACTCAGTTTTGATCTGGGGCTCTCCGCCTACTCGAAGCGGGCGAGGATCTCGTTCTCTCTCATGATCTTGTATTCCTTGCCGTCCACGGCGATGTCCTGGCCCGAGTACTTGCCGAAGAGGACCATGCTGTTCTTCTTGACGGAGAAAGCGGCTCTCTCGCCGTTGTCGAGAAGCTTGCCCGGGCCGAGGGCGATGACCTTGCCCTTCTGGGGCTTTTCCTTGGCCGCGTCGGGAAGCACGATGCCTCCGGCGGTTTTTTCCTCGGCTTCCAGGACCTCGATGACAACCCTGTCGTTCAGCGGCTTCAGCTTGACCATCTTGATTATCCTCCCTTGAGTGTTCTTTATTCTCTGATGACTATCTTGTTTTCTCAGGTTTCGCTCCGGCTCTTTCCCCGGAGCGGTCAATGTCCTAGTACATGCCTCCCATGTCCGGGGGGGCGGGTGCATCGTCTTCATCCTTCTCGGGGATGTCGGAGACGATCGCATCGGTGGTCAGAAGGAGAGCGGCGATCGACGAACCGTTCTCGAGAGCCAGCCTCGTCACCTTGGCGGCGTCGATGATTCCCGCCTCGAACATGTCGGAGAACCGTCCGTTCGCCGCGTCGTAGCCGAAGGTCTCCTTCTCGTTCTCGAGCCGGCGCATGACCACGGCGCCTTCCGCGCCCGCGTTCTCCACGATGGTGACGAGAGGCTTGCTGAGAGCCATGAGCACCGTCTTGATGCCGAACCTCTCGTCGCCCTTGGCCTTGATGCCCTCGATAGCCTTCCTGGCATGGAGGAGCGAGACGCCGCCGCCGGGAATGATGCCTTCCTCGATGGCTGCGCGGGTGGAGTGCAGGGCGTCCTCGACGCGGGCCTTCTTTTCCTTCAGCTCCGTCTCGGTGGCCGCACCCACGTTGATCTGCGCCACGCCGCCCGAGAGCTTGGCCAGCCGCTCCTGCAGCTTCTCGCGGTCGTAGTCCGACGTGGAGTTCTCTATCTCGTTCCGGATCAGCAGGCAGCGGGCCTGGATGTCATCCGCCTTGCCGGCGCCGGAGACCACCGTCGTCTCTTCCGAGGTGATGGTGACCTTCTTGGCCGTTCCCAGGTCCTCCAGGCCGAGCGTCTCGAGGTCGATGCCCAGGTCCTTGGAGATCGTCCTGCCGCCGGTGAGGATGGCGATGTCTTCCATCATGGCATTTCGGCGGTCGCCGTATCCGGGAGCCTTCACGGCGGCGCACTTGAAGATGCCGCGCAGCTTGTTGACCACCATGGTGGCCAGCGCCTCGCCATCCACGTCCTCGGCGATGATGAGGATCGGACGGTTGGTCTTGGCGACCTGCTCGAGCAGGGGGATCAGCGTCTTCACGTTGGAGAACTTCTCCTCGTGCACGAGAATGTAGGGGTTCTCTAGCTCGGTGACCATCCTCTGCTGGTCGGTCACGAAATGGGGGGAGAGGTATCCGCGGTCGAACTGCATCCCTTCCACCACGTCGACGACCGTGTCGAGGCCCTTGCCCTCCTCGACCATGATGACGCCGTCCTTGCCCACTCGCTCCATGGCGTCGGCGATCATCTTGCCGATCTCGAAATCGTTGTTGGCAGAGATCGCGGCCACCTGGGAGATCTCCTTCTTGCCGGCCACGGGGCGGGACAGCTTGGTAAGGGAGTCGCAGGCCTTGGTCGAGGCCTTCCTGATGCCCGCGACCAGTTCGACGGGGTTGACGCCGGAGGTGAGGTACTTGAGCCCTTCGGTGAAGATGGCTTCCGCGAGGACCGTCGCCGTGGTGGTGCCGTCGCCGGCGGTCTTCGACGTCTTGGAAGCCGCTTCGCGGATGAGAAGCGATCCCATGTTCTCGCAGGAGTTGTCGAATTCGATCTCCTCGGCCACGGTGACGCCGTCCTTGGTGATCGTCGGACCTCCCCAGCTCTTGTCGATTACAACGTTCCTGCCCTTGGGGCCGAGCGTAGCCTTGACGGCCCGGGCGATCTTCGTCACGCCGGCCTTGAGCAACTCACGTGCTTCCTGCTCGAAAACGAGCTGCTTTGCCATCTGATTCCTCCTTAACTTTGCTGCATCAGTTGAAGACTGAATGATGAAGTTAAATGATGTTTCTGAAGAATGAAACGCGATGAAAAAAGCAAATCATATGCCAAACAAGACATTGACTACAAGGGGGTACGAAAACGTACGCTTTGGTTCAAACGGACGTTAGGCACCGATCAACCGGTTGATCGGTGTTGTGCCAATATGACAGAAATCAGCGGCGGCCGGCAACCGTCACTGTCAGAATGACATGCTCGGGGCGCCGCGCCCTGCCAGTTTCCCTGCGCCGGCGAGTTGCTTTTGCCGATCGAACGAATATAATGCCTCCATGAACGCGGTTGCTTACATCTTTCTTCTTGTCATTTCAGCTGTTACCGGTGATAGCCAGGTCTACACCCTCGACGGCGGTGTCGTGGACTGCACGATCATCGAAACGGATGATGCGGGGAGCCTCCTGTTCAAGGACGGGACGGGACGCCGCTCCATTCCCCTGGATCAGATACATCTGATCCGCTTTCCCGGCATGGGGGCGGCCGAGGCGGCACAGCTGCCCTGCGGCCTCCTGCTCAGGCAGAACGACTACCTGGGCGGGACCGTGGCCGGCGGTGACGGGGACAGGCTCATTCTCGACCATCCGCTTCTCGGACGCCTGGCCGTGCCGATCGACTCCCTGAGGATCTTCCTGCCGGGCCGGCCTGAAATCCCGGCCGGTTTCGTTCCCTACCTGCGAAAGGATCTCGGCGGCGACGAGGACGTGGTCTTCAGAAAGGGAGAGGGATCGGTCAGCGAGGACTTCATCAGCGGAACCCTCGACCTGTTCTCCGCCAACGGGATCACCTTCGATTGCGATCTGGGGCAGATCGAGTTCGGCTACAACCAGCTGAACGCCGTGGTCATCTGTGCGGCCGGTACCGGGACGGAGGAACGCTCCGATGAGGGCGGCGGTGCGGCTCGGATCCTGCTCCTTCTCCGGGGCGGCACGGGAAGGCTCTCCGGGCGGTTCCAGGGGATCCGGAACAAGCACCTGATCCTCGGCGACAGCTTCCGCGAGACGGTCTCGATCCCCCTGGGAACGATCGATTCCGTCGTGCTGATCCGGAACGGGATCGACTTTCTCGGCGACATGACGCCTTCCGATGTGAAGGAGATTCCCTTTCTGGGACGCGCCGGCGATTTCCTCTACCCCTTCCGCAGCGACCGCTCCGTCACGGGACGAGAGCTTTCCGCGGCAGGGAGGCGGTTTGCCAAGGGGCTCGGCGTCCACTCCCGCTGCGTGCTGACCTACGACCTGAACGGGGCTTACGACTCCTTTCACGCCTTTGCGGGGATCTGCGACGAGGTGGCCGGACTGCGTGCGCGCGGATCGATGGTCTTCCGCGTGATGGTGGACGGGAAGCAGGTATTCGAGAGCCCTGTACTGCGCGGCGGAGATCCGCCGCTCCGCCTTCCCGTCCTCTCGATGAAAGGCGCCGCCTCCCTCACCCTGGAAGCCGATTTCGCCGATGCCTTCGACACGTGCGACCGGGGTTTCTGGGGCCACGCACTCCTCACCAGGTAACCCGATCCCTCCGACTTCGTCCTAGACTGGCCGCTCCAGACGTCGTTCGGCAGTGACTCTTCAGTGGCCGGATGACGGACCGCCAGAGATGTCGTTCGGACCGAAAAGAGCATTGCTTGGGCTCGGTGCGCCTCTGGGGCGGCCTGTTGACCACGACCGGATTCGAACCCGGTTCTGCCGGGGCGAAGGGATGGAGGAGGCGGCATGCCGACTGAGTGGCTGCCCCGGGAACGGCTCTTCATGGAAGGGGAGGAGGCTCTGGCCGATCCGGACCTGCTCGCCCTGATCCTCGGGATTCAGGGGCGGCATCGCGACGCGAGGAAGGCGGCAGCCGACCTTCTCCAACAGGCAGGAGGGCTCAGGGCCCTTTCTCGCCGCGGTATGGGGGAGATGATGGCCGTCAACGGCATCGGCCCGGCCCGGGCCGCGCGCCTCGCCGCTTTCTTCGCCCTGGCGCGCCGCCTCGAGACATCTCCCCTTCGCCGCGGGATGAGGGTCCGCTGCAGCCGCGATGTATACGAGCACTTCAGCTCCCAGTGCCGCGACCTGGAGAAGGAGGTCTTTCTCGTTCTGCTCCTGGACACCAAGCACCGGGTCATCCGCGAGGAACGCATCTCCGTGGGCTCCCTCAGCGCATCCATCGTCCATCCGCGGGAAGTCTTCCAGCCGGCGATCAGGGAGTCGGCAGGAGCCATCGTGGCCGTGCACAACCACCCCTCCGGTGATCCGACTCCGTCGAGGGAGGATTACGAGATCACCGTGAGGCTCAAGGATGTGGGCGATCTGGTGGGGATCCATCTCCTCGATCATATCGTCCTGGGGGAAGGTACCTTCGTCTCCTTCAGGGAGGATCGCCTCGTGCAGTGGTAGGGGGGGCGGGGGCGGGATCAGCGCTTCAGGTCGCGGAGCGCGGCAGCGATCCCGTCGACCGACGGCTTTCTTTCCTCGATACTGCCGCCCAGCGAGAAGGAGAAGTCGTTCCCCGTCAGATCGATCACCTTTTGCAGCGCCCATTCCTGGCTGAAAAGGTCGCTGGACAGGAGGGGCTCGAGAAGCAGGTTCTCCCGCCCCGGATCGATCCGGATCAGGGCGGCCGAGATCTCGATCCGGAGCTGGCCGGGCTCCATGCTGCTCAGCTTCTTCTCGAGAATGGCCCTGGCATCGGGACCGCCGATCCGGCCGAGGGCGAAGGCGGCGCTGAGCGCCACGTCGGGATCGCCGTCCTCGAGAAGGGGCGACAGATCCGCTGCCGCGACGCCCTGCCCGAGAGCCCCGATCGCCCGGCAGGCCTGGGATCGGATCAGCGACCTCTCATCGTCGAGGCATTTCCTGAGCTCCCTGCCCCATGCGGGAGCCCGCGATCCGGCCAGGGGAGCGATCTGGCTGATCACGTCGAGAGCGTGAAAGGCGATGTAGCGGTCCTTGTTCCTGATGGCGGATTTCAGATGGGGGAAGACCGGCGGCCCGAGCATGCGGAGCATGTACTGGGCGCCATCCTTGTTCCGCATCTGGAAGGTGGAGAGAGCCGCCACGATCTCCTCGATCTCACTCAGCAGCAGGGGATCGTCCAGCGAGGGGGCCTCGTTCCAGAGGCGGGTTCTGCTGGCGTGCCACCAGGCTTCGAACTTCATCGCCGCCTCGGCCTGCGCCGGCCGCGATCCGTCGATCAGGTAGCTGAAATCGTCGCCGGCCAGCCTGGTCAGCGCGGCCAGGGCCACCTCCTTCTCCCAGGCCATTCTTCTGGTCTTGTCCCACTGGCGATCCCCTTCCTCCGCGGGCGTGTTCTCCTTGAGAACCTTGAGGAGGAACGGGATGCCCGAGTAGTTTCCGTAGTCGATCAGGCCGGCAGCGATCTTCGTCCTCACGATCAGGTGGGGATTGAAGTCGACCGGATAGGGGCCGATGCTCTTGATCAGCCTCGGAAGGATCCATGGCTCCTTTCCTTCCAGCAGGCCGTCCGTGGCCAGGCCGGCCACGGCGGCCCAACTGTCCCGGATTGCCAGGAGAAGGGGTTCGGTGGCCGTGGGATGGTCGATTCGCCCCAGGGCGGCGGCGGCCAGGAAGCGTGCCGTGTCGTCGGGATCGAGGATCTTTCCGGCCAGGAGGACGGCCGCCTCCTCGCCCTTCTCGGCAAGGGCGGCGATCTCGTCTTCCAGCGTGGCAGGCGTCTCTCGATCGAGACGGCTGAAGATCGAGGCGACCAGGTCGGCCGCCTCCCGGGAAGGATTCGTCGCGGGCAGGGGGACCGGCCGGATGGCAAGGCGGTCGCGCCAGAACCATTCGCCCTTCTCCCCGCCGGGCGAGCCCGTTGCAGCGGCCGAAGAGGAGGCTGAGGCTGCCGGTTTCGGGGGAGGAGTCTCCTTGCACCCGAACGATGATAAGGCAAGCACCGCCAGGATCAGAACCAGGATAATCCCTGCTCGCACCTCTGTTTCTATCGGATATGCCCCTTCCTCCTTGGTCGTGCTCATCATAAGTTCCATTGTACTTTTTTCCTTTCCCGGCCGCTCGGACTTATCGAGAAAAAGTCTCCCCTTCGATTTCGTAACTGTTCTTGACTTGCCGTCCGGGCGCTTCTATTATTCGCAGTTTGCCGTTTATCCGGCATTTTGAATCGCTCAGTACTGCTAACCGGACGAGTCCCTCATGGTGGACGAGAAACTGCTCAAGATCCTCGTGTGCCCGGAATGCAAGACCGGCGTCGTCAAGGAATCGAATCGTCTAGTCTGCCGGACGTGCCTGAGACGATACCCCATCCGGGACGGGATTCCCGTTATGCTCGTGGAGGAGGCGCAGCAGCCCCAGGAAGACGATTCTTAAGAGAAGCCGCGCTGAGACTCCGCAGCATTTTTTTTTGGAAAGGCATCGAGGAACATTGCAGGCCATCGTTTCCGACATCCACAGCAACATCGAAGCGTTGACAGCCGTGCTCATCGAACTGGAAGAGATGGGCGCGGAGGAAATATACTGCCTCGGCGATGTCATCGGCTACGGTCCGAATCCCCGGACCTGCCTGAGAAAGGCGCAGAGCTTCCACGGATGCCTGAGAGGGAATCACGAGGAGGCTCTCCTTTCGTCCGCCGAGGACTTCAACACCAAGGCCCGGCAAGCCCTCGACTGGACCAGGGCCCGCCTCAACTCCGACGAATACCCAAGGGAGGAGAACAGGGCGTTCTGGAACTTCGTGGACAGCCTGCCCAGCATGATCCTCACCGGGAATTTCATGCTCGTGCACGGTTCTCCCCGGGACAAGGTTCACGAGTACGTCACGCCTGAAGACTGCCTGAACAGGGAAAAGATGACGACACTCTTCTCCCTGATGGAAAGGCCGCTCTGCTTCATCGGCCATTCCCACATCCCGGGGGTCTATCCCGAGGACGGACGCTTCATCTCCCCCGATGAACAGTCCGACGGATTCAGCCTGGCTCCGGGTGCGCGGGCCATCGTCAACGTGGGCAGCGTGGGCCAGCCGCGCGACGGCGATCCCCGGGCCTCGTTCGTGACATACAACAACGGGACGATCCGGTTTCACCGTGTCGCCTACGATCTCGAACTGACCATGGACAAAATTGTGGCAACCGGCGAGCTTCCTCTTTTCCTGGCGGCACGTTTGAAAGAAGGCAGATAAAAGGGCACGTCATGGAAAAGCGAATGCTCCTGGCTCTCGTTCTGATCCTGCTCCTGTTCTGGATCAACTCCATCCTGTTCCCGCCTCCCCCGGAGACGACCTCTCAGGAGACGCCCGCCCGTGAAAGCGCCGAAGGGCCGGCTGGTGAGAGCGTTGTCGACGAGAGCGGCGAGGCAACTCCTCCGGCAGAGGGAGACGGCGCGCCTCCGGAAGATGATCCTGCTGCTCCGCCCGCTTTCGAGACGAGCGCAGTGGAGGATGAGAACAGCGGGATCACGATCGAATCCGATCTCTACAGAGCCGTCTTCTCGAACAGGGGCGGCGTCCTCCGCTCCCTCAAGCTGAAGCGCCACTTCAACGATCCCGAGGTTCAGCAGAACCCGGACTGGGAAGATGATCCGGAGAAGTGGTACGAGATCCTCGCCGAGGTCTGCGACGACACACCGTCCTTCGTGTTGAGGAAGGCCGGGAAGAAGGGAGACCCCGGTGTCGACCTGGCCGCGGCGCTCTGGGAGTGGGAGGAGATCGTCGAGCATGACGGATCGAGGACGGTCCGGTTCGTGCTGAAGTGCGCCGACGGGCTGATCTTGACCAAGTCGTTCTCTTTCTACGACGGCGCCTATCACATCGACTTCAACCTGGACGTGGAGAACAGGAATCCCGCTCTCACCGGGATGCAGAGCTTCGTCATGGACGCTCTCTCCGGAATCATGGACACCAAGAGGGCCGCCTGGACCGTGGGGCCCACGGCCATCCTGCTCATTCCCGACCCGGACAATCCCGAGGCCGAGCCGGAAATCCTCGACAAGGACAGCGACGAGCTGGTCGACAAGAAGTCGTTCACCTACAGGGTGGAGCAGAGGGAGGACCTCCGTTTCGCCGGTCTCGTGACCAACTACTTCGCGCTCCTCCTCAAACCGGTAGAGGGCAACCTCCTTTCCCAGGTCTCGTTCTACCCTCTCGAGGACAGCGGCAGGTTCAGGGAGGCGGTCGACGAGTTCCGCAGGGAGTACGGAGCCGAGCCGATCCAGTCCACCCTCGACAAATTCCACCATGAAGCCCTGACCAACGTGTCGTCGCGGCTCGTCTTCGACATGAGAACACCCGCGGTCGGCGACGCGAAGAGCCAGTCGATCCTCTTCTTTGCCGGTCCCAGGGAATCGGGACTGATGCAGCAGGAGCCGTACTCCGAGTTGTACACCCTGATCGAGGACAGCTACGGCTCCATGTCGTGGATCAACAAGGGGCTCGTCGCAATCCTGAAATTCTTCCAGTCGATCTTCGGCAACTGGGGTGTGGCCATCATCTGCCTCACCCTGCTCGTCAAGGCGCTGCTCTTCCCCTTGAGTCGTGTCCAGCAGGTGAGCATGCACCGCTACTCCCAGAAGATGGGCAAGCTGAAGCCGAAGCTGGACGAGCTGCGTAAGCGGCACAAGAACAACAAGAAGAAGTTCAACGAGGAGCAGATGAAGCTGATGAAGGAACACGGCGCCACGCCGCCCCTCCTCGGCTGCCTGCTGATCTTTCTCCAGTTCCCTATATTCATCGGGCTGTTCCAGGTGCTCCGGACATCGATCGAGCTGAGGCATTCGCCCTTCATGCTCTGGATCAAGGATCTGTCCATGCCCGATCAGATGCCTCTTCCCTTTGCCCTTCCCTTCATCGGAGACACCATCAATCTCCTGCCTCTCCTGATGGTCGTGGCCTTCTTCCTCCAGCAGAAGGTCATGCCCAAGCCGGCTGATCCGCAGCAGGCCCAGACGCAGAAGATCATGATGTACTTCATGCCGATCTTCTTCGGCTTCCTCTTCTACGGCTACGCATCGGGACTCTCGCTCTACTGGATGACATCGAACATCATCTCGATCGTGGAGACGCAGTTCATCCGCAAGAAGTTCCCCGTCGGAGGCGAGACCAAGGCCGAGGAACCGGCGGCGACCCCCAAGAAGGAACCGACGGCGGATACGCCGAAGAAACCGAAGGGCCCGACCTCCTCGAAGAAGAAATCGAAGAAGAGGTGACGTGACGGGCCGGATCACCCGATTCGGATACCTCTCCCATGGTAGAGACGATCGCCGCCGTGGCCACTGCACCGGGCAGAAGCTGTCGCTCGATCGTGAGGCTGAGCGGCGAGGGGGCTTTCGGCGTGGGGGGAAGGCTGCTGAAGAGCGGTCCCCGTCCTGAAAAGGTACCCGGCTTCTCGGCCCCCTGCGTCACCGTGGCCCCCCTCCCGGATCTCGAAGTCCGGGCCCGCATGCTGGTGATGCGCGCACCCTTTTCCTACACCACCGAGGATGTGGTCGAGTTCCACATCGCCGGCTCCGTTCCCCTGGCGCAGCAGCTCCTGGCGCAGTGCTGCCGCCTCGGGGCCCGCCGCGCCGATCCGGGCGAGTTTACCCGCCGCGCCTTCCAGAGCGGGAGGATCGACGGTCTCCAGGCGGAAGGGGTTCTGGCCCTGATCGAGAGCTCGTCGGAGAGCGAGAGAGCCGCTGCCGTGGCCCGGCTTCGCGGCCGTCCCACGCGCGAGGCCGCCGAGGTCCGGGATCGGCTTCTCCAGCTGCTGGCCACCATCGAGGCATGGCTCGACTTCACCGATGAGGACACCGAATCACTGGACAGGAAGAGCGTGGAGAGCGAGCTTGCCCTCTGCCGCGACGGCCTGAACCGGATCAGGACCATGGTGGAGCGGCGGCGCCCGTTCCGGAATCTTCCCTGCGTCGTCCTTCTCGGGCCGCCCAATGCGGGCAAGTCGTCCCTTTTCCAGGCTCTCGTCCCCGGCAGCGAGGTGATCGTCTCTTCCGTTCCGGGAACGACGAGGGATCTGATCGAGGGGGCCGTTCAGTGCGGCGACACGATGTTCCGGCTCTTCGACGCACCCGGGGTGGCGGATACGGACGATCCGCTCGAGCGTCTGGCCGTGGCCAGCCTGCACGGGATGATGGACAGGATCGATGCCTGCATCGTGGTCCTCGACGGGTCACTGCCGCCCGACAGGGACGTTCTGCGCCGGCTCCTCCTCTTCAGCGGTCCGAGAGAGGCGGTCTACGCGCTGAACAAGCGTGACCAGGGCGAGGATCCGGGGTGGAAGAAGATCGGCCTTCCGGGAGAAAAGCTAGCTATCTCGGCCCGGTTCGAAGGAGGACTGCCCACGCTGCTCGGGAGCCTCGATGCGATCCTGCCGGCGCCGATGGGGGGGGAGGCCTTCTTCGTGGGGGCGCTCCTGGCCGGTCGGATCGACAGGGCGGTCACGGCGATCGACGAGGCCCTCGACAGGAACTGGGAGGGGGGGCTCGAGCTGGTGGCCCTGGAGATCCGCAGCGCTTTCGACGCCCTGGCCGACATCGGGGGGAGGCTGACGGGCGACGAGATCCTGGACACGCTCTTTTCCCGGTTTTGCATCGGTAAATGAATGCCTGTTACCCTCTTCATAATCCATGCTATGGAAGATATATATGTTGGGCGTGATATCCGCTCTCGGATTCCGAGCACGAGGAGGTCGCTCATGATTCCCATTAAATACAGACCTGGCAGGATGTTACCTCTTCTCACCACGATCCTGCTCTTCACCTGTTTCATTCTCCATGACGCCGCAGCCCAGAACACGCCTCCAGGACCGGCCACTCCGCCCAAGCCTGGCAACGTGCCGGCGCCCCCCAGTCCGGTGACTCCTGGCAGGGTGAAGGAAGGGACGCCGACCAAGGAGGCCCTGCCGAAGAAAGGTCCGAATCGAAGCCTCGAGGAGCTCGAGCTGTCGCGGAAGAGGCGGCTCGAGCGGCTGAAAAGGCTGCAGGAGCTGACCGAGGCAGAAAATCAGAAAGTGCTCAGGGTGCCGCCCGTTCTTCCCAAGCTGCCGTGGCCCGTCACGTTCCAGCCCCACGGAAAGAGGGATCTCGATGTCTACACGAGCTGGAAGGTGAAGGCCGTCAAGGGAAAGCGGCCCTTCACCCTGCTGACCGTGAAGATCAAGAACCGCACGAGCAGCTATCTCTCCATGACCGACCTGCTGCTCGATGGTGAGAAGATCGCTCCCCTCGACGCAACGGATCCGAGGGAGATCCCGGTTTTCCCATTCCGCCTGAACCGCTTCCGCGATTCCGACCGCCTGCCGGCACCTGTTCGTCCGCGGGATTCACGGACCCTCACCTTCACGCTCCCCTTTGCCCTGGAGAAGAAATCGACTCTTAACGCTCTGGCCGGCAAGTACTTCAAGTTCATACCCCAGAGCAAGGTGGACTGGGAGCCCGTCCGCATCATCGGCTGGGATGTGGTCAAGACGAGGTCGCGTGGCCACGATCATCAGGGACTGATCGTCACGGTGGAGAATCGCGCTTCCTACCCGGTGAACGCCAAGTTGACGGCCGAGCTGGAAGAGGCGACCTTCGCCGGCGGAGAGACGTTGTTCCAGAGCGAGGTGAGCCTTCTGGCGAAAGAAAAGAGAAGGTTGATCTTCAGGTCCATCCCCGACGAGGGCGTGAAGCCCGGCTCCCTCGATCGGGAAGCCAGGCCGGACAGGCTTCGCGTTCGGACCGTCACCATATCGGATATCCAGTTCTGACACACCCCTTTTTATATTTTGACATACTACATGTTGTATGTTAGGGGCTTTATCCGTATACTCTGATCTGAACGGCGGTTGGCAGAGGAGGGTCCGATCTCCAGCCACATCCGGACCGACCCTCGACCCACTCGACCAGGTGGTACTTTTCGGGAAGACTTCCATGAGATGTCCTTATTGTAAAGTTAACAACGATAAGGTGATAGATTCCCGAACATCGAGCGACGCATTCATGATCCGCCGGAGGAGGGAGTGCCTCGACTGCGGCAAGCGCTTCACCACCTACGAGAAGGTCGAGGAAACCCCGCTCCGCGTGGTCAAGAAGGACGGCGGACGCGACACCTTCATCCGCAGCAAGATCCTCAACGGGATGCTCAAGGCGTGCGAGAAGCGATCCATCTCCCTCGAGCGGCTCGAGGAGGCTGTCAATGCCATCGAGGCGCAGCTCTACGAGATGTTCGACAAGGAGGTCTCTTCGAAGTTCATCGGCCGTCTCGTCATGGATCAGCTGAAGGAGATCGACCAGGTCGCCTACGTGCGCTTCGCCTCGGTGTATCGCGAGTTCAAGGATGTCAATCAGTTCGTGGACGAGCTCAAGCCGCTCCTCTCCCGAGTGACTGAAGATGATAAAAAAGATTAGAAAAAGAGACGGGCGGACCGCGCCTTTCGATCAGGCCAAGATCGCATCGGCCATTGCCGGTGCCGGCCGCTCCGTGGGCTGTGGTGACGACCTGCTCTCCGAGGAGCTGGCCTCGGTGGTCGCTCTTTTTCTCGAGAAGGAGTATCCAGGCGCCATCCCCTCGGTAGCCGACGTCAAGGAGATCGTCGAGCGGGTCCTGATGGAGACGGGGCATTCCGACACGGCCCGAGCCTTCATCCTCCATGGCGAGCGGCGCCGGAAGAGCGTCAAGTGCCTCAAGATCCTCGACAGGGAGAAAAGCCGACCGGCCGATCGCGATCTCGAGGTCGATCACTCGGAGAACGGCTGGATCACTCCCTGGTCCAAGGCGAGGATCTTCGAGGATCTGGTGAACGAGGCGGAAGTGCCGCCCGAGACGGCGTCGGAGATCGCATCGGCCGTCGAGGGCCGCGTCGTCCGGTCGGGCCTTCAGCGCATCTCGACGTCCCTTCTCAGGGAGCTGGTCGACAACGAGCTGTTCAACAGGGGATTCGAGGGCCGGGTTTTCAGCAGAGCGCGGCTCACCCTGCCGTCCGGCGAGGTGCGGCGGACGATCGAGTCGGACGCCGAGGGCAGAACGCCCCTCGACGCATCCCTGCGTGTGATGGACTCGATCTCGAGCCAGTTTTCCCTCAGGGAGCTCTATTCCCCCCTGGAGATGGAGTTCCATCGCCAGGGAGACGCCTACCTGGAAGGCCTGTCCCTGCCGTCGGGCTATCTCGGCATCACGGTGCATCCGCGCCTTCTCCCCTTTCCCTTCTGCAGCCCCGAAGCGCCGGCGGCGGAGATCGGCGTGGTGGCCCGTTTCCTGACGCGTTTCGTCTCCGGAAATGTTCTGGTCGATCTCACGGACCCGGCCCTGGAACGGGCCTGCGTCACAGGCGAGTCGCTGTCCGATTTTGCCCGCGCCGTCGTGCTCTCCCTCTCCCGCGGGCCCGCAGGCATCCCCGATGTGCCCGGCGATCCCTGCCTTCGTTTCCGGAGGGGGCTCACCCCGTCGGGAGAAAGGATCCTCGCCGCGGTGGGCGTCTCTCCCAGATCGGGGCAGAGGCTGCTCGACGAGATGCTATCCGATCTCGTGGAAGCGGTGAGCGATCTGAGCCACGAGCTGGCCGTGCCCGTTCTTCATGTCGATCTGTCCGGCGAGTCGGCTCCGGAAGAAGGCCTGCTTTCCCGGATGGTTCTGCTGGAAGCGGCCGGACGCGTCCGCCTGAGCGCCACCCGGTTCCAGGGAGAACCCCTGGCAGCCGTCGAGCCTCTCGTCTCCGGGATTCTTCTCGATCTCGAATCGATCTGGAAAGGCCGCGAGGATATGGGCGAGGAGCGGCTTGCCGGGGCCCTCGAAGGGGCAGTGCGGAAAGCGGCGGCCGCCTTCGCCGCGAAAAAGCGCTTCCTCGACAAGCTCCATCGCAGGGGCCGGGGGCCCAAGGCGGGACTGCGCCGATTCATGGGCGGCGACGGCGATGTCGTGGGACCCGGCACATTCCGGCTCGTGCCTCTCTGTCTGAGGGAGGCTGCAATCAGGTCGGCCCTCTGTTCCGGAGCCGAGGCCCTCACGTTGAACCGCTTCATCGTGGACACGCTGCGCATGCTGTCCCGGTTCGCGGCTGTCGAGGAAAGACGGTACGGCATGCGGATCCGGATCGATCCGCCTTGGGCCCTGGAACAGGGCGCCCTTTCCGACTGGCTCGATAGTTCCTCTGTCTACATGGGAGTCGAGATGAGCACTGCCTGCGCCCGTTTCGTCGATCTCGATCCTGTCCCCGATTTCTTTGCCGGTGACGCCGAATCCCGGTTGAAATTCATCAAAGCTGTCCTGAACGCACACCCGGAGCCGGACCATGCGTCTTAAATCTTTGGAACTGACCGGATTCAAGTCATTTGCCGACCGCGTCACCCTCGACATTTCCAAGGGGGTGTCGGGGTTCGTGGGGCCGAACGGCTGCGGCAAGTCCAACCTGGTGGATGCCATACGCTGGGTGCTTGGCGAGCAGCGCGTGTCCACCATGAGAGGCGACCGGATGGGCGACGTCATCTTCAAGGGCAATGCCAGCGGGCGGCGCTCTCCGATGAATTTCGCCGAGGTCTCCCTCACCTTCAGCAACGAGAACGGGATCCTCCCCGTCGAATACGAGGAGGTGGTGGTCACGAGGCGCCTCTTCCGCACCGGCGAGAGCGAGTACCTCCTCAACCGCTCGGCGGTCCGTCTCAAGGATATCCGCACGCTTTTCATGAACACCGGTGTCGGCCTCGACGGTTACTCGTTCATGGAGCAGGGCAAGATCGACTCGATCCTCGACGCCAATCCCCGGGACAGGCGGGCGATCTTCGAGGAAGCTGCCGGGATCACGCTCTACAAGTCGCAGCGAAGGGAGGCCGAGCGCCGGCTCGAGCGGACGGGCGCGAACCTGCTTCGCCTCGGCGATCTGATCGAGGAGCTCGAGAAGCGGATCCGCTCCCTCAAGAACCAGGCCGGGCGGGCCAGGAGCTACCTGACCCTCACCGAGCGGATCAAGGAGCTGAAAAGAGAGCATTTCGTCGCCAATTTCCTGAAGATCCGCGTCCTCAGGGAAGAGCTCGAGGAGAGGAGGTCGGTGGCTTCGCGGCAGGAGCAGGAGCAGAGGGAGAAGCTCGACGCCTTGCAGAAGGCCTGCTCCGATCTCGACGAGAACATGCTTCTTCTCAGGGAAGGGCTCTTTGCGGGAAAGTCGCGCCTGGTCGAGCTCAGAGCGACGCTCGAGGAGAGCGGCGGCAAGGTCACCATGCTGGAGAGGAGGCTTGCCGAGATCGCAAGGGAGCGGGAGGAGAATGAAAGGCGCCGCAGCCTCCTGTTCACCGAATGCGCCGCCCACGAATCCACCTGCGCCGAGATCGCGCGCTCCCTCGAAGGGATGCGGGATGAGGAGGAGACGCTGAGCCAGGACATGGCGCGCACCAGCGAGCTTCTGCAGGCAGCGAGCGGGAAGGTGAGGAAGGAGCAGGAGCGTAGGCGCGTGCTTGAGAGCAACCTCTTCGAGCTGAACCACAAGGACGTGGAGGTGGGCAACAAGCTGATCGAGGCCGAGGCGCGGAACAGGGGATTGCTGGCCACCCGCCATCGCCTCGTCCAGAAGCAGAACCTCGTTGCCGACGAGCTTTTCCACTGCCGCAAGAAGTGCGCCGCCCTCTCCCGGACCATCGTGCAGAAGGAGGGGGAAAGAAGGGCCCTGTCCGTGGAGCTGGAGGCGGGGCTCGCCAGGGCCGGCGAGCTGGCCGAGGATCTCTCGCACCTTCGCGACACGATCCGTGCCCTCGATTCCGACAGGGTCAAGCACGAATCGCGGATCGAGCTCCTGGCCACGATGATCGAGCGCCGCGAGGGAGTCGGCCGCGGCGTCCGCGTCGTGATGGACGAGGCCGCCCGGGAGGGAGGCGGCCTCGGATTCGTCAAAGGCATTCTCGGCGAGCGGATCGACGTGGACATGGAGCACTCGCGAGCCGTCGAGGCGGCTCTCGAGGACAAGGCCGAAGCCGTTCTGGTCTCCACCCTCGAGGAGGCGGCGCAGGTCTACGCCTATCTCAAAGAAAACGACCTGGGCGGCGTCACGGTACTGGCCCTCTCGGAATTTGCCGACCGTCCCGACCGAGGCGAGGGGGACGACAGCCCCCTTTCCGGCCGCGTGACCTGCAGCGACGAGCTGCGGCCGCTGCTCCGTTCTCTCCTCTCCAACGTGGTCCTGGTGGCCGGCGACAGCGTCATGGCAACGGGCTCCATGCAGACCCGTGTCACCCTCGACGGCGATCTCTACAAGACGGGCGTCCTTCGCGTGGGAGGCGGGCAAGTGGAATCGGGCCTGATCCAGCGCCGCAGCGAGCTGGCCTCCCTGAGGGACGAGCTGGTCTCGATCCAGGAGAAGCTCGAAGCGATCGAGAAGGAGCGGGAAAGCGGCGAGATGGCGGTCCGCGAGATCGACAGGGCCAACAGAACCCTGGAGCAGAATCTCGACGAACAGGAGCTGATCGCCGCCGGATTGAACGCCGAGTTCGAGAAGTACGGCGACCGGATGAAACGCCTGTTCGGCGAGCTCAGGCTTCTCTACGAGGAATGCCACGACGCCGAGATAAGCCGGACCTCCCTGGCGGCTGAGATCAACGACCTCATGACGATGAAGACGGAGATCAGCCGGCACGTCGATTCAGGTCAGAGCGAACTGGATGCCACCTGCCGCGAATCGGAGTCGATGAGCCGCGAGAAGCTCAGGCTCGAGGAGCAGTTGAAGGAGCTCGAGATCCGGCTCGTGGAGCACTGCGGCAAGAAGGAGAGGCTGGACAACGAAGGGGAGATCCTGCGGAAGAACCTGACGGAATCCCGCAAGCGGATCAACGAGCTCGACGCGGACCGCACGCGTCTCGACTCGCGTTCTGGAGAGGTCCGGGACGACGTCGCCGGTCTCAAGGAGCGGATGGAGGAGGTCACGACGGAGCGGTCCGATCTCCTCGAGCAGGTGGCGCGCAAGGAAGAGCACATCGGCGAGCTTCAGGCGGACCTCAACAGGCAGAAGGACGAAGCGGGGCGGAAGGAGCGCGAGATCGAGGAGATCCGGAGCCGCTTCGACGCGATTCAGCTCGATGTGCGTGAGAAGGAGGTCAAGCAGGAGACGTTGAAGGAACAGGCGGCGAACGAGCTTGATCTCGACCTCGATGATGCGGCGGCCTCCTGTGGCGAGATGAAGGAGGAAGCCGAGCTCGCGGCCATGGGCGAGGAGATCCGCGTGGTGCGGGAGAAGATCGCCCGGATCGGCAACGTCAACCTGGAGGCCGTCTCCGAGCTCGAGGCGGTGGAGGAGCGATACATCCACTTGAAGGAGCAGCGCGACGACCTCGTCCAGGCCGAGAAGAACCTCACGGGTTTGATCGGCCAGCTCAACAAGGAATCGCGTATCCGATTCTCCGAGACCTTCGAGGAGGTCCGCAAGCACTTCAGCTCGACCTTCCGCAAGCTCTTCCGCGGCGGGCGAGCCGACATCAGGCTGCAGGAAGGAGAGGATGTTCTCGATGCCGGTATCGAGATCATCGCCGGTCCTCCGGGCAAGGACGTCCGCTCCATCAGCCTGCTCTCGGGCGGGGAGCGCTCCCTCACGGCCGTGGGACTTCTCTTCTCCCTCTTCAAATCCAGGCCCAGCCCCTTCTGCATTCTCGACGAGGTGGATGCAGCCCTGGACGAGACCAACATCGAGAGGTTCTGTTCGCTCCTCGGTGAATTCGCCGAGCAGTCGCAGTTCCTGATCGTGACCCACTCCAAAAGGACGATGGCCAACGTCGACACGATCTTCGGGATCACCATGGAGGAGGGCGGGGTGTCCAAGCTCGTGAGCATGAAGATCGAGGATTACAGCGACCACCAGGTGGCATGACCCGGGTCCGGGATTCGATGTATGATGTCTGTTGGTCCGGTCCGGAAATGGAAAAGCGCTCCCGAGGGAGCGCTTTTTAAATATGAAAGCGAGTCAGGAGGAAACTCCGGGAAAAGGGGAAGAAGGGGAGAAGAGTTTTACACCAAAAGGCAACCCCCTGACTCATCTGTTATTTCAAGTGCCTTCTTTTTACACCTGTTAACATGGAGTTCCCGCTAAGTATACACCTTTTCGCCCTCTGATTTTAAATTGTTCTCCCGGTGTTAATCAACAACGGAATTTATTTTTTCATCGAACCCTGTCCCCCAGATCGCGAGGACCTGCCCGGTGAGTCGGAAAGGCAATCTCCCCTCCTTCTGCGGCTATCTTGTCTTCAGGGGCTTACAGCAGCTTCTGCGCATCCTGCCGGAAGGCGTTTCTTTCGCCGCGGCCAGGGCGCTGGGCAGGCTCTGGTACCGCCTCGACGGCAGACACAGGCGGATGGCCCGGGCCAACATCGCGCGGGTGCATCGATGGAGCGTCGACGATCCGAGGACGAAGGAGCTGGCGCGGGCGTCGTTCAGCCACACCGTCCAGGTCGCGGCCGAGTTCCTCCTCCTTCCGCCCGACCTCGAAGGACGGGATGGAAAACCGGTCGTCGAGCTCGCGGATCTGGAGAAGGTCAGGCCGCTGATCGACTCGGGCCGCGGCATGATCTTCGTGACGGGCCACACCGGAAACTGGGAGATCCTGGGCGCCTCGTTCTCGTCCCGCGTCGCCCCTCTCTCCGTGGTGTACAGGGAGCTCGACAATCTGCATATCGAGCGGTACACGCGCAGGCGGCGGGAGAGCTTCGATCAGACGATGATCGGCAAGAAGGGCGCCCTCTCCGCGGCGGCGCGCGTCCTGAAAAGAGGCGGCAACCTGGCTCTCCTCCTTGATCAGCACGGCGGCGAATCGGAACCGGTTCTTGACTTTCTCGGACATCCCGCACATACATTTTCCACGGCAGGCGTCCTCTCCGTTCGGTTCCAGGTACCTGTTGTTGTCGGGTTCTGCTACAGGATCGGAAAGGGCATGGTTTTCAGGATGTATTTTGACGATCCTGTTCTGCCCCTTTCCGGAGGGAGCGAAAGCGACGAGGTCATGAGGATCACGCGCGCGGTCAACGGGAGCATCGAGAGATTCGTCCAGGCCCATCCTGAGCAGTGGCTGTGGATGCACCGTCGCTGGATTGCGAGCCGGAAGCGGCCCGACCGGGACCGGGACAAGCCCGTCCGGGGTCGGGACGAACCCGACCGTGATGATGGAGCACGAGGCAGATGAGATTCAAACCGATCGATCCGGGTATGTTGAAGACCTTCTCGCTCCTCGAGCGGGAGCACCTCGTCTCCAGGGCTGTTCTCGTGGAGCCAACCGAACCGCCGCCGGGCCTTGCCGACGGATTCCCATCCATCCTCGGTGCGGCGAACCTCGAGGCCGTTTCGCGCGAGACGGCGCGGGCCTGCTGCGAGGGCAAGGCCGTGGTCTTCGCCATGGGGGCTCACGTGATCAAGTGCGGCCTCTCCCTTCTCGTCATCGATCTGATGGAACGGGGCGTCATCTCGGCCGTGGTCCTGAACGGCGCCGGAGCAGTGCACGATTTCGAGCTCGCTGCCGTGGGCGGCACCTCGGAGGATGTGCAGGCCGGCCTCGACGACGGCAGCTTCGGCATGGCAGAGGAGACGGCGGCGGCCCTGAACGGTGCGGCGAAGGAGGCCGCGAGAAGAAAGGAAGGATTCGGTCTGGCCCTCGGCCGATCGATTCTCGAGAAGAAACTCCCGAATGCCAGGGCGTCGATCGTTGCGGCCGGAGCCAGGCTTCACGTCCCCGTGACCGTTCATGTCGCGCTGGGATGCGACATCGTTCACATGCACGAGAGTGCCGACGGCGCCGCCATCGGTGCGGCCACCATGGCCGACTTCAGGAGGCTGACGGGTGTCGTCGCCGAGCTCGATGACGGGATCTGGCTCAACGTGGGTTCGGCGGTCATCCTGCCCGAGGTCTTTCTCAAGGCCTTGACCATGGCCCGCAACGTCACGGCCGGACCGCGCCGCTTCGTGACGGCCGACTTCGACATGATCCGCCACTACCGCCCGCAGAAGAACGTCGTGGAGCGTCCCGGAGACAGGGGATACATTGTCACCGGCCACCACGAGATAACAGTGCCTCTTTTCAGGTGGGGTGTCCTCGATGCCATGAGCCGAAACATCCCGGGAGAAGAAACGTGAACACGCGTCTCATCGAGGTCATCCGCTCGGCCGGCCGCCCGGATATCACCGTGGTCGGCGATCTGATTCTCGACTCGTACGTCATGGGAGAGGCCGGACGGATCTCTCCCGAAGCCCCGATCCAGGTGCTCGACGTGAAGGAGGATCGCGCCACCCTCGGAGGAGCGGCCAACGTGGCTGCCAACCTAAGGGCGCTCGGCGCCCGGGTGGAGTGCTGCGGCGTGGTCGGCAAGGATTCCAACGGCGACCAGCTGATCGGGATGCTCGAGGCAGCCGGCGTGGGAACAACGGCCGTTCTTCGCGACGGGAGCCGTCCCACCGTCTGCAAGACGCGCGTGGTTTCGCGCAACCAGCAGCTCCTGCGCGTCGACCGCGAGAAGCGGACCCCCCTGGGGCCCGACGAGACGACGCGCCTCTGCCAACGGATGACTCCCTTCCTCAAGCGCTCCGCCGCCGTTGTCGTGTCCGACTATGCCAAGGGAACCCTCTCGGCCGATATCCTCCAGTTCGTGATCACCGAGGCGGGCGGCTTCGGCGTCCTCGTGGATCCCAAGGGAGCGGACTACGAGCGGTATCGAGGCGCGCGCCTGATCACACCGAACCGGAGGGAAGCGGAGCAGTACACCGGGCTTTCGCTGGACAACGTGGATTCCCTTCTCGAAGCTGCCGATCTTCTGCGGTGCGGAACGGATGTCCGCGAGGTGGTGATCACCCTGGGTCGGGACGGGATCTTCCACTCCACGTCGCCGGTGAACGGCTCGGTGATGCCGGCGCGCGCCCGCTCCGTCTACGACGTGACTGGAGCCGGCGACACGGTGATCGCGATCCTCGCCCTCTTTCTTTCCACCGGCACCGCGCTCGAGGATGCGGTCCGCATCGCCAATGCCGGCGCCGGCATCGTGGTGATGCGCCTCGGCGTTGCCGCCCCGAACCGCGACGAACTGATCGAGATCTTCTCCAGCCGCGTCACGCGGGCCCACGACAAGATCCTCTCGCGGCAGGAGGCGGCCATACGGGCCGAGGAGATCCGGCGGAAAGGGGAGAAGGTCGTCTTCACCAACGGATGCTTCGACCTGTTGCACGGCGGCCATCTGGAGTTCCTCCGCAAGGCCAAGTCGCTGGGCGACTGCCTGATGGTTGGAGTCAACGACGACGATTCGGTGAGAAGGCTGAAGGGGAAGGTGAGACCGATCCTGACCCTCGAGGAGAGGCTGGACATCCTGGCCTCGCTCCAGTTCGTCGACATCGCCACCTCGTTCAGCGAGGACGATCCGGGCAACCTCGTCGAGGAGGTCACTCCGGACATCCTCGTGAAGGGGGAGGACTGGCGCGACAAGGGAGTCAAGGGAAGGGAATGGGTCGAGAGCCATGGCGGCGAGGTCCAGCTCATTCCGTTGAAGCAGGGCCGGTCCACGTCGGCGATCATCGAGACGATTCTCGATCGGTTTGGAGTCAAGAGGAATGACAGCGATCGATAAGCTCCTCGAGGGCTTCCCGGGCGCGACGGTCGGGGTGATAGGCGACTCGGTGGCCGACGTCTATCTCCTGGGAAGACCGGAGCGGATCTCCAGGGAGGCCCCGGTCATGGTGGTCCTCCGCGAGGAGGAGCGACTCATCCCGGGCTGCGCCGCCAACACGGTGAACAACCTCGTCGCCCTCGGATGCCGGGCCGCTCCCGTGACGCTCGTGGGCGAGGATCCTCCCGGCAGACAGCTGAAGCGGTTCTTCGAATCGTGCAACGCGCTGCAGGAGGGCATCCTTTCCTCCCCCGACTACCAGACCGTCACCAAGACGCGGATCATGGTGGGTGACGCCAACAGGATCAAGCACCAGGTGATCCGCGTGGATCACGAGCCCCAGGGCCATCTTCCCGACGGCATGGCGGAGAAGCTGGAGGCGGCCATCGACAGGCTGAATCCTCAGGTCGACGCATGGCTCGTTTCGGATTACAACTACTGCATCGTGTCGGAGCGGGTCGCCCGGAAGTTCGCGACGATCGCTGCCGAGAAGGCGGTGGTCGTCGACTCCCGCTTCCAGATGCCCCTTTTCAAGGGAGTCACCTGCCTGACTCCCAACGAGTCCGAGGCGGAGGCCGTCACGGGAATCCCGATCCGCACAAGGGAGGACGCCGTCGAGGCAGGGGGGCTACTCCTCTCGCGGCTCGAGGCCGAGGCCCTGCTCCTGACGCGGGGGAACAGGGGGATGATGCTCTTCGAGAGATCGGGATCCCTCACGGAGATACCGGTGGCCGGAAAGGGCGAGGTGATCGACGTGAGCGGTGCCGGCGACACCGTTGCCGCGGCGTTCACGATCGCTCTCGTGGCGGGCGGCACTTTCCGGGAAGCGGCCAGGCTGGCCAACGGCGCCGCCGGAGTGGTGGTGACGAAGCCGGGCGCCGCCACCTGCTCCCTCGACGAGCTGCGAACCAATCTGACTCCCTGAAACGAGGTGACGATGGGGACGTTCATCGGTGATCAAAACGAACTCGGCCGGATCATCGGCAGGATGAAGGAGGAGGGGAAGACCGTGGTGTTCACCAACGGCGCCTTCGACATCCTCCACGTGGGGCACCTGCGCGCCCTGATCGACGCCCGTAGCCGGGGCGACTGCCTCGTCGTTGCGGTGAACGACGACAGCTCGGTTTCGAGGTACAAGGGGCCGGACCTTCCCGTCGTCCCCGAAGCGGAGCGCGTGGAGATCCTCTGCGGCCTGGAATGCGTCGACTACGTGACTCTCTTCGGCGACACCACGGTCGACCGTCTGCTCCTCGAGCTCAAGCCCCATATCCATGCCAAGGGGCGCGACTACACCGAGGAGACCGTTCCCGAGAGGGAGACGGTGCTCTCCTACGGCGGACGGATCGCCATCGTCGGGGATCCGAAGGACCACTCGTCGACGAGCTTGCGGGAGAAGCTGGTGCGCAGGACGGGGAAGGGCGGAGGCCAAGGGGGAAAGGGAAGAGGCGGGGGAGAGCGACGTGACGGGGAGTGAATCCGATGCCGGCGCCGAAGGGGATGACTGAAGATAGCGATGCGATCAGGGAGGACGAGAGCATCGTTTTTCTGAACGGCCAGGAATCCGTTCTCTACAAGGCCGAGCTTTCCTCCTGGCAGCAGATCCGGGCCAGGGGCGTCCTCGGCGCAAGGGGTGGCCGGAGACCGGTGATCTTCCCCTCGCTGCCCGACGGGCGGATGCCGGTACTGGTCCGCATTCCGGCCGGATCGACGGACAGCGCCCTGCGCCGGGCCGACGCGGCGCGCCGTGCCGGGGACGGATTGATAGCCCGGGGATTTCCCGTGCCCCTACCGGCCGCTCTCGGCCTCCTGCCGCAGGAGGAGGTCGAAGTCCCGAACAGAACATCGTTCCTCCTCTTCCTGGCTCCCTTCGCCGTCATCTCCTTCGACCGGTTTCTCAGGGAGGAGAAGGAAAGCCTCGAAGCCCGCGCCGCCGCTCTTGCCGTGGTCCGCTGCCTGGCCGCCGTGCACAAGGCCCGCATCCGTTTTGGCTCCATCCCGGCGTGGAACGTGCTGCTGACACTCCAGGGGGCGCCGCTTTTCGTCACCAGCCGGGCGATTCGCAGGCGAAGGAGCGGCCGGCTCTCCGCACTCCGTGATCTGGCTTCCCTCTCCGCCTCTCTCGAGGCGCCGATCCTCTCCAGATCGTGTCGCTTCAAGCTACTCGGGGAATATCTCACCGAAAGCCCACTTTTCGAGAATCGCCGGAACCGGAAGAAGATCTGGAAGCGGATCGACGGCGAGGAGCATCGGCTCAGGCGGAAGGGGGTCTTTCCCCTTGCCTCCGAACTCGTCGAGCTGGACCGGGGAAAGAACCGCCTCGTCGTGGTCTCCCAAAGGCAGGAGGAGCTTCAGCGGCATGGCTTCGCCGAGCCGGCCGACTTCATCGCGCCCGGCTCGAGGGCCGAGGTCCTCCGCCGGAAGGAGGATCGGATCAACTGCCGGTTCTCCACGCCGAAAGGGCGATACTTCCTGAAGATCCACGAGAAGAAGGGGACCGATCGCGGCGGATCGCCGGGCCGCCTGGAGTGGGAGGGCTTCCAGAAGCTGCTTCGCTTCGGCCTTCCCACGCCGCCCGCCGCGGCCTGGGGGGAAGCGGGGGAGGCGTCGTTCTTCGTGAGCCGGGACGAGGGCGGCGTGCCCCTCGACGACATCCTTCGCGCGACGGAGGGCAGCGATTTCACCTTTCGCTGGCCGGCGGCCCGGACGGCGGGCCGGCTGGTCTCGCTCTTCCACAGAGCCGGCTTCTTCCACAGGGATCTCTATGCATGTCATCTCCTCGTGAAGGAGGAACGGATCGCCTTCATCGATCTGCAGAGGCTCAAGGAAAGGTACATTTTCTCGATGCGGGGGAAGATCAAGGACCTGGCCGCCCTCTACTACTCGACCCTTTCCACGGCCGTGACCCGGACGGACCGGATTCGATTTCTCAAGGCCTACAGGGGAGGTGGGCGTCTCGGAGAGGGCGACCGCCGTCTCGCGGCCGCCGTGATCCGGAAGGCGCAAAAGATCGCGAAGCACGTGGAGCGAGGCCGTGCGAGGGCGAGGCGGAGGGGAGTAGGCCGGTGAAAGTCCTTTTCTGCATCGACTCGTTCAGGCCGTCGCGTGGCGGCGCGGAAGCCTACCTGAGGGATCTGGGGGAGGCTCTCGTGAAGCGCGGCCATCGCGTTGCCGTGGCCTGTGCGGAGAAGGATGACGATGCCGTCCTCGAGACGAGATCGATCGCAGTGCCGCGCCGGCCGAGGCTGCTTCGCGAGCTCGTTCTGGCCCGGGCGCCGGGCCGCTTCCAGGCCGGCAGCGAGTGGGATGCGGTCGTGGCCTTCAGGCATGCCTTCTCGGCCGATCTCTTCCAGCCCCATGGCGGACCGCACATCGAGTCGATGCGCGGTGCGGTGCGGGCGTTTTCGAGAGGAGCCGCGTCACGGCTTCTTCTTCTCCTGAAGATCGCGGTGAGTCCGAAGAACCTCTTCTTCCTCCATGCGGACCGTGTCCTGTTCCGGGGAGGGGGATGCTCCCACGTGGTGGCCCTCTCGCGCATGACGGCCGACGCCGTGCGGGCTCGGCTCGGGGGGCGTGCCGATCAGTGCCGGATCGACATCATTCCGAACGGTGTGGACGGAACCCGCTTTCACCCCGGCTTGAGGGAGGTGTTCCGGAACAAGGTCAGGGAGGAGGAGGCGGTGCCGGAGGATCTGCCTCTTCTGCTCTTCGTCGGGCACAACTTCCGGCTGAAGGGACTCGAGGAGGCGATCCGGGGAGCGGCCGCCTTCTCCGGGCGGGGATTCGATTTTCGCCTTCTCGTCGTGGGGCGAAAGCGCCATGGCCGGTACGCCCGGCTGGCGCACCGGCTGGGGATCGCCTCGAACGTCCGGTTCCTCGGAGAGCAAAAGACGATGGAGGAGCTTTACGGCGCCGCCGATCTCCTGCTTCATCCCACATGGTACGATCCCTGCTCCCTCGTGGTCCTCGAGGCCCTGGGGGCCGGCGTCCCGGTGATCACCACGAAGTACAACGGAGCCTCGGAGCTGATGACCAGCGGGAAGGAGGGAGTCGTTCTCGACGATCCGGCGGACGAGGAGGCCGTGGCCGACGCTCTTCAGGGCGTGCTGGGGAACGGTCACCTGACCTTCCGCCGCAAGGCGGCTCAGCTCGGCGAGAGTCTCGACTTTCGGTTTCACCTGGAAAGGATGGAAGAGCTCCTGATGGCCGCGGCGTCGACATGACAGAGCCCCCTGGCCTCTTGCCCCGAGCACTTTTTCGACGGAAGAGGGAAGATCTCCTGAAGCCGTGCGTTACCGCACATCTTGACTGCAGTATAATTGCTTTGACAGCAAGGCCTCAACTCAGGATGACCACAGAATGAGCGAAATCGCAAAGCCGCCGAGTCCGATCATCGTCCGGATCCCCAACTGGGTCGGCGATGCCGTCATGGCCACGCCTGCGCTCCGCTCGCTCCGCCGCGGTTTTCCGGGTTCGCGGATCTTTCTGCACGGCAAGCCGAAAATCCTCTCCCTGCTGCAGGGCCTCGATTCCTTCGACGAAGCGATTCCCCTCGCGGCGACCCGCTCCTTCAAGGTCTGGCGCCAGGCTGCAGCTCTCAGATCCTACCGGTTCGAGATGGGGGTGCTTCTGCCAAACTCCTTCTCGTCGGCCCTGGTCTTCTTCCTGGGCAAGGTGAGGCGGCGGATCGGCTACGGCCTGAACGGCAGGACCTGGATTCTGAGCCGATCGATTCCCATTTCCGCGCAAGGACGGAAGAGGGCGCCGACGCCCATGACGAAGTATTACCTGGACGTGGCGCGCTTAGCAGGCGGTGCGGCCGTCGGAGAGAAGGTGGAGCTTGCCGTGGATCCCGCCTCCGAGGAAGAGGCGGAGAGCTTTCTGCGCCGGAGCGGGCTCGAAGGGACGCGCCCCCTCGTCGGCCTGAATGCAGGCGCAGCGTTCGGCCCCTCGAAGCAGTGGACCGCCGAGGGCTTTGCCGCCGTGGCCGACCGCGTCCGGTCCGAGCTCGGGGGAAAGGCGGTGCTTCTCTGCGGTCCCGGCGAGGAGGCGATTGCCGATGCCATCAAGGCAAAGACCCGTTTCCCGCTGGTCGAGACCTCCCGCGACGTGTTTCCCCTCGATGTGCTCAAATCGGTGATGCGCCGGCTAGACCTTCTCGTCACCACGGACACGGGACCGCGCCACCTGGCCGTGGCGTTCGACATCCCCGTGGTGGTGATCATGGGGCCCACCGATCCGCGATACACGGAAGCGAACCTGGAGCGGACTCGCGTCATCCGCCTTGACGCGGACTGCGCTCCCTGTCACAAGAAGGAATGCGACAGGGAAAAGATATGCATGACGGGTATCACCCCGGACATGGTGATGGATCGAACAAGGGAACTTTTGGACGCAGCGGAAATGAGGGCCGGCTGAGTGGATGGTTCGACGGAAAAAAAGGATGCGGTCACCCTCGTGGTGGGAATCGGCGACCGGTTCAGCGAGAGGACCTTCGCCAAGGAGAGCATCACCATCGGCAGGTCGGAGCAGAATGACCTGGTGGTCAACACGGCGAAGATCTCGAGGTTCCACTGCCGCATCGTCCGCGAGGGGACCAGGGTCTACATCGAGGATTCGGGAAGCCGCAACGGGACCTTTGTCAACGACGAGCAGATCCTGAGGAGGGATCTGAACTGCGGCGACGCGATTCTCGTGGGCGACACGATGGTCTATTTCGAGGCCCTTCCGGCAGGGGAGGACGACTCCTCCCGGGAAACCGCGCAGACCCGGCTCGATGACGGGGCAGCCCTTTCGAAGGATCTCGTGCCGCGCCTCATGCGGGAGAGGTCCAACTTCTTCCGCCTTTTGGCCGTGAACAAGGCGCTCAACTCCGAGATGGACCTGAGGCTTCTTCTCGAGCTGATCATCGACTCGGTGATCGAGCTGACTCGGGCGGAGCGGGGTTTTCTCATCACCCTCCAGGAAGGCGACATGGAGTTCGAGGTGGCGCGGAACTTCATGGAGACCGAGGTCGATCATCCCGAGCTGGCGATTTCCCGGTCGATCGCCGGCCAGGTGATGAAGGACCAGAAGCCGGTCATGTCGATCAACGCCCGCGAGGACGAGAGGTTCTCCTCCGTTCAGTCGATCGCCAATCTCGGCCTCAGATCCGTTCTCTGCGTCCCTCTCGTTGTGCGGGGCGAGTGCGTGGGAGCGGTCTACGTGGACAACCGTCTCAACCAGGCCGTCTTCTCCAGCGAGGACCGCGCCGTTCTCGAGGCCTTTGCCGAGCAGGCCGCCATCGCGATCCAGAACGCGCGCCGGATGGAGGAGCTCCGCCAGAAGAACGCCGAGCTGAACCGGGTGCAGAAGAAGATCTCCCGGATGAACGAGAAGCTTTCCAGCACGGTGCGCTCCCAGAAGTCGGAGCTGCTGAAGGCCAAGGCCCGCCTCGAGCGCACCGGGGGAGACAGCGGTGTCCGTTATCATTACGGCAGGATCGTGGGGAACTCCCGGGAGATGACCCGGATCATCTCCCTGCTCGAGCGCGTGATCGACTCGGACTTTCCCGTCCTGATCCAGGGCGAGAGCGGCACGGGAAAGGACCTGGTGGCCAGCGCCATCCACTTCAACAGCGAGAGGGCTGACGCCCCCTTCGTGTCGGAGAACTGCGCCGCCCTGCCGGACACCCTCCTGGAGAGCGAGCTGTTCGGCCATGCCCGCGGTGCCTTCACCGGTGCGATCTCGATGCGGAAGGGCCTCCTGGAGATGGCGGACAACGGGACGCTCTTTCTCGATGAGGTGGGGGACATGAGTCCCAGCATGCAGACCAAGCTGCTCCGTTTCCTGCAGGACGGCGAATTCCGGCCTCTCGGAAACCCCCACACCGTGAGGGTGAACGTGAGGATCATCTCCGCCTCGAACCGGCCGCTGCGCGAGCTTGTGGAACGCGGCGAGTTCCGCCAGGACCTGTTCTACCGGATCAACGTCCTGCCGGTGAAGCTGCCGCCCCTCAGGGAAAGGAAGGAGGATATCCCCCTTCTCGTCTCCCACTTCGTGGCCAACCTCTGCGGGGAGATGGACGTGTCGCGCAAGGAGGTCGATCCGAAGGTTCTCGACTGCCTCTGCCGATACGACTGGCCGGGCAACGTGAGGGAGCTCGAGAACGAGATCCGCCGCCTCGTCACCCTTTCCCGGACCGGCATCACCATGGATCTGTTGTCCGACAGGATCCGCCGGGCTCCCGAGAGGAGCTCGCTCTTCGAGGAGATCGAAGACCTCCCTCTTGCCGACAAGGTCGAAGCGATCGAGCGGCTCGAGATCACGGCGGCGCTTCGCGAGTTCAACGGCAACAAGAGCCGCGCCGCCCGGAAGCTCGGGATCAGCCGATTCACCCTGCAGCGCAAGCTCGAGAAGTACGAACTGGCATGGGAGGAAGGGAAATGAGAATCAGAGCCATCCTCGCTCTTTGCCTTCTGCTCTTCCTTCGATCTTACGCCCCGGCGGAGCCGGCCGGCCTTTCGCAGCCGATCCCCGGCCTGCGCCAGGAGTTCGAGGAGCGCCTGAAGAAGATTGACCCGACCGACACGAAAGCTCTCTACGACCTCTCGGTCTGGTGCGGCGAGAAGAGGCTGAAGAAGGAGCGGCAGAAGGTCCTCGAGATGATCCTCGACGTCGATCCGGAGCACGAGAAGGCGAACAGGGGCCTCGGCCGGGTGCGGTACGAAGGGAAGTGGCTGACTCCCGCCGATCGGGACGCCCTGGTTGCGGCGAAGCGCGCCGAGACGATGAGGGCCCTCGGGCTGGTGAAGTACAAGGGCTCCTGGATCACCAGGGAGGAGAAGGCCAGCCTGGAAAAAGGGCTTGTCCTGCACAAGGGGAAATGGATCAAGCCCGACCAGGTCAAGCAGGCGGACGGGCTGGTCCAGGTCAACGGCGAGTGGGTCAAGAGAGAGGACAGCGCCGTCCTGAACAGGATGCAGGCCTTCACCGCCTGCTCGGGAGTGAAGACCTCCTTTCATTTCACCAGGCACTGCTGCCTCTTCACCGAGTTCGGCGACTCCTACAACCGCAGCCTGGCGGCAAAGCTGGAAAAGGGATTCGCCTGGTTTGCCGAGAAGTACGGCGTGCAGCTCGGCCCGGCTCTCTTCGGCGGTCAGAAGCTCGTCATCTGCGCCTTCGATGAGAGGGAGGCCTTCGACCGGTTCGTGACCTATTTTTCCGGATTCGAGGAGAACGTCACCAAGGAATGGACCGAGCAGGCGCGGCTCGTCCTGGGATTCGCCTGGTGGGATCCGGATTGCTATTCCGTGACCTACAAGGGGAGCCGCGGCAACGAGGAGATGACGGCCCAGATCGTTCACCAGGTGGGACACATTCTGATCAACAGGAACGGCTACAACTATCACTTCCTTCCGCCCTGGCTCGACGAGGGTTTCGCGATCCTCTTCGAGGAAGCCGCTCTCGGCGTCAACCGGGCGTTCTGCATCCAGGGGCGCAACCTCGTCTCGTCGCTGTCCAAGGGCGATCTCTACGCGGAAGGCAGCTGGAGGCAGCTGCTGGCGGAGATCGTGTTCAGGGATTTCGATCCCGCCTTCGCGGAGCTGTTGACCAGGGAGATGGCCGCGATGGATCAGGACGATGCCGCCAAGTCGGCCGGCCTGCTGGAATTCCTGGCCGAGAACGGCCTCTCCGGCATGGCCGCCTTCCTGAAGGTGCTGCAGCGCAGTCTGCCGCGAAATCAGTTCCTCGAATGGAGCAATCCCGCCGTTCTGCAGGTGCAGCTCGATGCGCTGGAGGCCGGTTTCGCCACTATCCCGGAGGACGTGGACGCGGCATTCCGCATCGCATTGAAGAGAAGACAGGCCAGGGGGGATGATCAGGAAAGCGGGGAGGGGAAGGAGGAGCGTTCTCGTGACCAGTGAGGGCGGGAAGAGACCGGCGAACAGCAGCAGGAACGGCACGGCGGGAAAGAACGGCTCGTTCCAGCCGATCGATGGCTTCGAGATCATGGAGCGCCTCGGCTCCGGCGGCATGGGGACCGTCTACAGGGCCCGGCAGATTTCCATGGACCGCATCGTCGCCTTGAAGATCCTCAAGAAGTCCGATCTCAAGGACGCCTTGCCCCTGGAGAGGCTCAGGCGCGAGGCCCTGCTCGTGGCCAGCATGGACCATCCGAACATCGTGAAGGGGATCGATCTGGCCGAGACGCCGCGATACTACTACTTCGTGATGGAGTACGTGGAGGGGAAGAGCGTCCAGACGATCATCGACAGGCACGGCCCCCTCGCCGAGAGCCGCGCCGCCCTGATCATCCGGGACATGGCCGAAGCCCTGGATCACGCCTTTCAGCGCGAGATCATCCATCGGGACATCAAGCCGGGCAACATCATCGTGGGAACGGACGGCAGCGCCCGTCTCGCCGATCTGGGCCTGGCCAAGGGCATCATGAACCTCTCCATCACCCGGGAAGGAACCACGGTGGGGACGCCGAAGTACATGTCTCCCGAGCAGGCGCGCGATGCGGCGTCGGCCGACATCCGCTCGGACATCTACTCCCTGGGCGCCACGTTCTATCACATGGTGACAGGGCAGCCGCCCATCGAGGGCGAGACCGTGGCCCAGGTGATCACCAACGTGCTCTTCGGCAAGACGCCGCCGCCCGACAGGATCAATCCCGAGGTGAGCCGGATCTCCTCGCGCGTCATCGCCCGCATGATGGCCAGGAATCCCGCGCGGCGCTACCAGACGCCTCGCGAGCTCCTTGACGACCTCGGCGTCCTGGTGGAGGCGCTGCGGGACAGGACGGAACGGCTCTCTGATTTCGTCGGCCTGAGCTGGAGGGAATCGCAGCGGGTCCGCAGCCGCTTCCGGACCGTTCTCTTCCTTGCCGTGCCGGTTCTTTTCCTTGCCGCAACGGCTGTCTGGCATCTGGCCGATCGGGATGACGGGAAGACCGCCGCTTCCGCCAGGGAGAAGAGCTCGATCTTCGGGAAGCTCGAGGCGGCCTACGCCGCCGGCGAGATCTCTCCGGCCGAGGCGTTGAAACGCCTGCCTGAGCTTCTCGCATCATCGAGCGGAGAGAGCGCGGTCTCCGACGCCGGCGCGTTCCGGACGATGGTCCTTTCCGACTGCCGCACTGTTGTGAGGGACACGGTCCGGACCGACTCCCCGCGGATCAACCGCATCCTGAGGTCGGAGGGCTTCGAGGACGCGTGCGGCGCCGTCAAGGCGGCGATGGCGGGCGAGGTCTGCCGCGCCCTCGGGTGCGGCGAGGAGGAGGTCCCGCCCGATATTCGGAGCTTCCTCGACGAGAGGAACGACGACGTCTCTACCGTTGTGAGGGATCTGGTCAGCAGGACCAGGTCAGCCCTGTTGAAGAGAGCTTTCGAGCTTCTCGACGGCGAGGCGAAGGAGATGAGAGCCCTTCTGGCAGCCGGCGGCTTCGTCGAGGCAGAGGAGAGGATCGGCGCCGTCGAAGAGGGGAAGCGTGATCTGGCGAGCGACGCGGTCGTCGAGACGATCCCTCTCCTGCTCGGCAAGGGCGATCCGGAAAAGCCGGTGGATCCCGATCCGCGCCGTTTTCTCGAGGAGAGCGTGATTCATGCCTTTCTCGACAAGCAGAACCTCCTTTTTTTCGACTTGCGCGGCGACCTGGAGGCCGCGGCGCGGGAAGCGTCGCAGCGATACCAGGAAGCGCTGACCGATTCGGTCCGGAAGTCAGTCGATGAAGCGGATCTCGCCTCGGCTCGAAAGGGGATCGGCTTCCTGATGGAGGAGGCGATCGCCGCAAAGGACGATCTTCGGCCTCTCCTTCCCGAAGGGCTCTCGACGCTCATGCCCGATCCCGGCGGGATCGCCGCCGCGCTGCAGCCCCGCTTCGACGAGCGCCTGAAAGAGATGGAAGACGAGTTCCGGGAGAACGAGAAAACCCGTGTGCTGCTCGCCGTGGAAGGGCCGATGCGCCTTGGAGACGGCGTCGCGGCTCTCGATCTCCTGGAGAGCGAGCTGGCGAAGAAGCCGCCTTTCCCCGTGCCCGGCTTTCTCGACGCCTGGCGCCGGCGGATCGAAACGGTGGCGAAGATCGACGGGATGGCTCTCGAAGCCCTGATGAAGCACCTGAGCCACGACCTGATCCTCGAGACGCGCAAGGGAGTCACCTACCAGGGAGAGCTCCTCTCCGCCGATCCATCGAGCAGAGTGCTGGTGCTCAAGGGACCTCTCGACCGGTCGCTCAGGCTTTCCTTCAAGGACCTGACTGTGAACGAGGTGCTGAGGTGGGCGCGGAAGTCGTTCAAGCTCAGCACGGAGGAGACCTTTCTCTATCTTTTCTACGCCGGCGAGATGGCCGAGGCGCGGTCTCTTCTCGGCGCGATCGACGATTTCGACGGGAAACCGTTCTTCCAGCGCCGCATCCTGTCCATCAGCCGCGTCTACGCCGAGGAGGAGGAGCGAGCCGACAACGAGTACCTCGCCATTCTCGAGACGGGCAACAGGGCTCTCCAGGCCGGCGATGCCGAGGGCGTGAAGCGCGTTCTCGACGAGCTCAAGACTAACGAGGAGCGATTCGCCAAAGGCTCCGCCTGGCCGCGCACGCGGTATGCGCGGGAAAAGCTCGCCGAGGGACTCGAGGCGATCCGCACCAGGATGAAGACGATGGAACGCCTGTCCGAGAGCTTCTCCGTGCCCGTGGAGAGCCTCGATGGCAGCCGGATCCGTGTGAAGTACCCCTTCGACGATCCGGCCGAGCTTGGCGATTTCAAGGTCAGGGGGCGCGGCTTCGAGCTGGACGAGGGCGTCCTTCTTTTCTCTGCGGACAAGGGAAACGGCGAGCCGGCTCCTTTCGAGAGCCGCGTGGGGGTCCGGTTCGCCTCGGGCTTCGATCCCCGTGAGGCGCTGTCGATCTCGTTCAGCTACGAGGCTCCGCTCCTCGGGGAAGGACCCTGCTTCCTCCTTTTCTCCTTCTTCGGCGAGTGCGTGGGCGTCCGGAGCTTCCCGGGCACCGGCCATGCCGGGCAGACGGCGGGGTGGCGCGGCGACCTGAACGACTGGCAGGATTACTTCTTCTTCCCCGATCTCGGCGAGGAGAAGCCGCGTAAAGGACGCTCCGTCCCCTTCGGCTTCAACAGGGGCGAGCGGTATTCGATCGAGGTCCGCTGGGACGGCCACGAGCTTCTCCTGGTCGTCGACAGCGAGACGATCCTGAGAAAGCGGTCGGGCAAGGTCAAGGGGAAGTGCTGCGAGCTCAAGACGTTGAAGGACGCGAGGATCGACAGCCTGACGATCGAGGGGCATTTCAGGGGGAACTGATGCGACTCGCCTCTCTTTTTGCAGCGTTAGGGTTTCTCTGCTGCTTCGTCGGCGCATTCTCCCTTCCTGTCGCATCGGGCGCCGCCGTCCCGGAGGATGGCGATTCGCTCGACGCGGTTCTCAAGCTTCTCGTTGCGCCGGATCCGACGGTTCGGCGAAATGCGGCGCGCAGCCTGAAGGCCCGTCTCGATCCGGCTTCCGCCGGGGCGCTGCTGGCCGGGCTACCCGGGCAGGAAAGCGGCGTGCGCAGGGCCGTGAGGGAGGTGATGGCAGGCGGCGGCCCCTGGATGCCGGGCGTCCTGCGGGCGCTCGGGAAAGGGGAGGCGGTTTCGCTGGAGGCTCGGTCGGTCCTCGATGCCGCTCTCCGGAAACGGCCTCTCGAGGACGAGCCGCTGCGGGGGACGATCTCGATCGACATCTTCGACAAGGACGCCGGTCTCGTCTTCCCCGGGCCGTGGCCCGGTGCCGTGCCCCTGGACGTGGTCCTCGACAGGATCAACGAGGCTGCCGGCCTCTCCTGCCCCTTCGTCCTTTCGCCCCGTCTTGCCATGAAGCCCGGAAGCGCACTCCCGGTTCGGAAGGAGCCGATCGCCGGTTCGGCGGACATGGTACTCGACCTGATCCTGATGGAGCGGGGACTCGGGATCGAACTGCTCGAGACGGTGATCCTCGTCACCGGGAACGGGGGCTCGTGCGACAGCCTGTCCCCCGGCGAGCAGGGATTCGACAGCCGACTCCTCGACGAGATAATGGATGTCTACTCTGCCGCGGCCGAGCCGGCGAGCAGGCCGGCCGCTCTGAAGGCCCTCGCCTGGCTCGATCCTCCCGGCTTTCTTCACGGCTATCTCCAGGAATTCCGCCGCGACGGCGGGGGCGAGTGCCTCGATTACCTGCTCTACGGAAGAGCGGCGCCGCGGTTCGCCGTCGCTCTCGCTCTCGACGACGACGCGGCAGGCGCTGCGGCCCTGATCCGGGCCTTCTTCCTGGAAGAGGATCTCTATCGAGGGGAGTCGATTCACAGAACCGTTCTTCTGCTGCCCGGCGACCTGAGGCGGAGAGCCCTCGATCTGCAGCAGATGGATCGGGAAGCCGCATGGCTGCTCTTCGGACCCGTTGCGATCGATGACGCCGAGGCTTCAGGGAGAACGGCGGAGTCGATCGGTCGTCTTCTCCGTGCGCAGGATCCGGATCGGCGGATGATCGGACTTCGAGCCGTCCTCCGGCATGTCTCAACCAACGGCGAGGCGGCGGAGACGCTCTGCGTCTTTCTGCGAGGCTGGGAGCGGCCGGGCGGACCTGCGGCCGTTCTGGCTGACCGGTGCCTGCGGCGGCTGGGAGCCGGGGGCGATGACGGGGAACTGGCCGAGCTTCTGACGAGTTTGCCGCTGAGGCGCGGCCTCTTGCATGTGGCGGCAGCCCGCGGAGACGACTTCAGCCTCGACGCCGTCGTCTCTCTTCTCGAGAAGGACCGCGAGGACAACCCCCTCGCCGTGGCAGCTGTCTTTGCCGTTCTCAGGCGTCTCGAGGCGGCCGGCTCCGGTCCTGACGACGCGTCATTTCCCTCGATGACCGCGGTCAACAGGGCCGCACTTCACCTGCTGATGGGAGGCAGCGGACAGCCTGTCGGCGAGACGGCAGCTCCCCTTCTCGAGGCGTTGCAGAAGAAGGAGGACGGGGCCGCTCGTTTGACGGCGATGCTCTCCTTCGCCCCGCCTCACGAGATCGTGGGTCTGATCGATCCCCTCTACAGCCGGCTGGAAGAGGAGAACCGGGACGGGGCGAACGAGGCGCTGATGAAGCTTCTGCGCGAAGCCCTGATACGGTGCGCCTCGAGCCGCCTGCACGCGCGGAGTCTCGCGGCGTCCCGCGTGCGCGTCGACTGCAGCAGGGCCTCGTCGGGTATCGGGAACGACGCGCTGCTCGATCATGCCTTGCGGATCGCCGAGGGGGACGGCAAGCCCGGTTCCTTAGACATCACGGTCGATATCTTCTGATCGGGGGGCGATCAGGAACTCGCCGCGGCTCCCGCCTCTTGAACTAATTTCACAAGGTGTTATGAAAACCGATGATGATCGTGTAATTTTCTAGCTTTCATAAATACCCGTTTCTTTTTTTCGAAAGCTATCGGGAAGGCAAACTTGAAGATCCTGATCTTGTCGCGACGCAGCTACTTCTACTCGACCATGCGGTTGAAGCGGGCCGCGGCAGCACGGGGGCACGAGGTCTTCGTGGCGGACCCGCTCAATATATCCCTCTACATCAACGGCGGCCGGCCGATGGCCTACCTGGGCGACCTCGATCTCGGCTGCATCGATGTGGTGATCCCGCGTATCGGTCTTTTCGCCACGGAGTTCGGCGTGGCCGTGGTCAAGCAGTTCCAGATGATGGGGATTCCCGTCGTGAACCGCTCGCTGGCCATCATGCGGGCCAGGGACAAGCTCCGGGCGATGCAGATCCTGACGCGCAAGGGCATTCCCGTACCCAGGACGGTGATGACCCGGAATCCGGCCGACCTCGAAGCCGCGGTGGAGAAGGTGGGCGGGCTTCCTGTGATCCTCAAGTTTCTCCAGGGCGCCCAGGGAGTGGGCGTGATCCTGGCCGATTCGTTCTGCACTGCCGAATCGACCCTGGACGCCTTCTGGAGCATGAACCAGAACCTCCTCATCCAGGAGTTCATCGCCGATTCGGAGGGGCGCGACATCCGGATCATCGTGGTGGGGAAGGAAGCAGTCGCCGTGATGAGGCGCCGGGCCAGGAAGGGCGAATTCAGGACGAACATCCACAGGGGAGGCTGGGCCGAGGTGGTCGATGCCAGGCCCGAGCTTTTCGAGATGGCGGTCCAGGCTGCCGGCGTTCTCGGTCTCGATGTGGCCGGCGTGGACATGCTCGAGTCGGGGCAGGGGCCCCTGGTTCTCGAGGTCAATGCCTCGCCCGGGCTCGAGGCGATAGAAAAGACGACGGAGATGGACGTGGCCGGACATGTGATCCGCTTCGCCGAGACCAAGGCGCTCTCCACCCGGGTTGCGGAGAAGACCGGATAGAAGAAAAAAGCGTTTCCAGCGGAATTATTTGTTTCAATGTGGTGTCAATACAAGAGCTGAGTCCTATTACCACCTATTGAGAAATATTTATATGGAGACTCGTTCTCATGCTGTCCCCGGATAAGATCATCATTGGAGCCATTGCGATCCTTCTCGTCTTTGTCGGCATACTGCTCTTCCAGCTTTTCGGCGATGATGAAGGGAAGGGTGAGCAAAGGCAGATAGAGGAGAGTGAAGACGTCCGGGACGATACCAAGACGGTGATCAGCACCATCGATGGCCAGGACGAGGTGGCGGAGGAGAGGGAGATCGGCCGCGAGAAGCTGGAGGTCCCCGAGTCGTTCCGGAACACCGGCGGCACGGGGGGAGCCAGGGGACGGGTGGTGAACAAGGACGGAGCCCCGGTAACCGGCGCCACGCTGACGCTCTATCTGGGGAGGAACATCTTCTTCCGCCATCCCAACGCCCGCCAGAAGCTCAACATCAAGGCCGTCACGTCGTCCACCGGTGAATACTTCATGAAAGGCGTTCCGGCGGCCAGGGAGTTCTCCCTCACTGCGAACCACGGGGATTATGCCGATACCAGCTACTCACCCCTCTTCGTCCAGGCCAATCAGGTGATGGAGCTTCCCGATATCATCATGAACTCGGGCTTCGTGGTGACAGGGAAGATCACCGACAAGCGCGGCACCCCGATCCAGGGGGCTCTGGTGGAGCTCTTCGATCCCAACTTCTCCGCCTATCTGGAAGAGAAGGACAAGCGGCCGCTGATGCAGGTGATGAGCGGAGGAGGCGGCGAGTACGGATTCGACAAGATCTCCTTCTCGGGCTTCGAGGTCAAGGTCTCCGCCGCGGGGTATGCGACGCAGATCAAGCAGGCGATGCAGTGGGAAACGAAGAGGCAGTCGGAGATCAACTTCGAGCTGGGGCCGGGCTACGAGGTCTCCGGCGTCACGCTGGGCCCTGACAAGAATCCGCTCCCGGGGGTGCACCTCGTCGCCAACCGCGCCAACTCGAGGAAGTACAAGAGCACGGGGACGGCCCTTTCCGGGCAGGACGGCTCCTTCACGATCACCGGCCTGGCAGAGGGGCTCTTTGCCGTCCGGGGATTCTGCGACGGCTACACCGACGGCCGCAACGCTCGCGTCCGTTCCGGCGACAAGGACGTGATCGTCATGCTCAGGCCCCAGGGGGGGCTCGCGGGCACCGTTCGCGACCAGAAGACCGGAACACCCGTGAAGAGCTACAATCTCACCGTCTTTCGCAAGAGAAGAAAGATGGCCCAGCAGAAGACGAACATCATCCAGCAGATCACCGCGGAGGACGGCCAGTACGAGGTCACCGGCCTCGATCCGGGGCTTTACAGCGTTGAAATCGCGGCCAAGGGATACGCCAACTGCTCGTCCGAGCAGGTGACCGTTTCGCAGGGCGAGGTGCTGCCCGGAGTCGACGTGTTCATGAACAAGGGCGGCTCCGTTACAGGCAAGGTGGTGTCTCCCGACGGCAGCCCCATCCCCAACGTGAATATGCAGCTCAGGTTCAACCACTACATCGACATGGATCTCTTCCAGTTCTTCAGCACCGTGGATTCGGATACGGGGGACACGGGCAAGAAGGCCGTCTCCGATTCGAAGGGGATCTTCACGAAGACCTTGATCAAGCCCGGCGTCTATCAGGTCCATCTGACCCATCCGGGCTATACCGAGCTGTCGATAAACGATGTGACCGTCTTCGCCGACGAGAACCAGTCCACCGATCTCGGCGTCCTCCAGCTGAAGCGGGGCGGAACGGTGAAGGGAAAGACTGTGGACCACGTAGGGCGCGCGATGCCGGGCGTCATGGTGTCCCTGTCGCGGAAGGACGGCTTTCATCGCCAGGTGATGTCGGACAAGGATGCGCGATTCGCCTTTGCCCACCTGGAGCCGGGCGAATACTCCGTCACCGGCCAGTCGACGAACGCCAACAGCGAGGACGGAACCAATGCTTTTGCGCAGCTCTTCCTGGTCGAGCAGACCAAGGTCATCGTCTATCTCGAAGAGGGGGAAGAGGAGTCGATCGTCGTTCAGCTGACCAGCGGCCAATGAAATCGGGGCGGCCCGTCCGCTGCCCCTGCTCGATATGATCTCCGGCCGACGGTTCTTCCTGTCTCAGAACCGGCGGCCGGTTTCCTGTCCGCTCACTCCATGGCCGTTCCGGGCGCCGTGAACTCCTTGTCCTTGCCGAAAGGCGATATCTCGCGGAGTCGCTTGACCACCTGGATCACCAGGTCCGCCGTGGTGGTCATCTCATCCTCGGTGTTGTAGCGGGAGAGGCTGAAGCGGATCGAACCGTGGGCGGCCGTGTAGGGGATGCCCATGGCGCGAAGAACGTGGGAAGGCTCGAGGGAGCCCGACGTGCAGGCCGATCCGGACGAGGCGCAGATGCCGTGCTCGTCGAGAAGAAGGAGGATGGCCTCCCCCTCGATGTAGCCGAAGGAGATGTTGAGCGTGTTGGGCAGGCGATGCTCCGGGTGGCCGTTCAGCAGCGTGTAGGGGACGTCCTTGAAGAGTAGCTCCTGGAGCTTGTCCCTCATCGCGCGAACCGTGCTGTTCTCCAGCTCGATGTTCTGCCCGGCCAGGCCGGCCGCCGCACCGAGCCCCACGATGGATGCCACGTTCTCCGTCCCGCCTCGCCGGCCCTTCTCCTGGTGTCCGCCCACCACGAAGGGGCGGCAGCGCACGCCGCGCCGGATGTAGAGAGCGCCTACGCCCTTGGGGCCGTGGAGCTTGTGCCCCGAGAGGGAGAGGATGTCGATGTGCGACCTCTCCATGTCGAGGGGAATCTTGCCAACGGCCTGGACCGCATCGCAGTGGAAGGTGGTGCCGCTCTCCTTCACGATGGCGCCGATCTTCTCGACGGGAAAGATCGTACCGGTCTCGTTGTTGGCGTACATGATCGAGACCACGGCCGTCTTCTCGGTGATCGACTCGCGGAGCTCGTCGAGATCGATCATGCCCTGGTGATCAACGCCGATGTAGGTCACGCTGTAGCCTCTTTTTTCCAGCCTCTTCGTCAGGCTGATGACGGCCGGGTGCTCCACGCGCGTGGTGACGATGTGGGTCTTCTTCGGGTTGGCGTCGAGGACGCCGAGGATCGCGGCGTTGTCGCTCTCCGTCCCGCCGGAGGTGAAGACGATCTCGGTCTCCTTGGCATTGAGGAGACCGGCAACCTGGCTGCGCGCCTCGGAAACGGCCTTGCCGGCCCGCCCCCCGAAGGAGTACATGCTCGACGGGTTTCCGTAGAGGTTGGTCAGGTAGGGCGTCATGGCCTCGAAGACCTCTGGGGCGATGCGGGTCGTTGCATTGTTGTCCAGGTAGATGATCTCCATCAGCTCACCTCCACCACTTCGAGATCCTCGGACACGTACTCCTTCAGCTTCTGCTCCACGGCGTAGCGCAGGGTGATCCCGGCGCTGGGGCAGGAGGTGCAGGCCCCGCGGAGCGCCACCTGCACCTGGTTGCCGTCCACATCGATCAGGTCGATGTCGCCGCCGTCCTTGGCCAGAGTGGGCTTGATCTCGTTGTTGATGATCTCCTGGATCTTGATGATCTTCTCGATATTCGTCAGCTTGGCCGGCTTGCCGTCAGCCTTGGCGGGAGCGGTCAGGACCGACTTCGACTTCTCACCCTGCTCCTCGGCCAGGATCTCCTCGATCTGCTCGATGCAGGTCGTGCAGCCGCCACCGGCCTTGCAGTAGTAGGTCACCTCGTCGACGGTGCTCAGGCTGTTCTCGCTAACCACCTTGCGGATAAGGTCTTCAGTCACTCCGAAGCAGGAGCAGATCAGGCGGCCGTGGTCCTTCTCCACAGCCTTCTGCTCGCCCTTGTAATGGGCGATGGCCGCCTCGAGAGCCTCCACGCCCATGACCGAGCAGTGCATCTTCTCCTGGGGCAGGCCGCCCAGGAACTCGGCGATCTCCTGGTTGGTGATCTTTTCCGCCTCCTCGAGGGTCTTGCCCTTCAGGATCTCGGTCAGGGCCGACGACGAGGCGATCGCGCTGGCGCAGCCGAAAGTTTTGAATTTCGCGTCAACGATCCGCCCTTCCTCGTCGAGCTTGAAGGTGAGCCTCAAAGCGTCGCCGCAGGCCAGGGATCCGACATCCCCGATTCCGTCAGGATTCTCTATTTCCCCCACATTTCTCGGGTTGAGAAAGTGATCCTTGGCTACATCCGTGTATTCCCACATTGCCGTTACTCCATTTTTTCAAACCATCGAAAATCACTTCCCATTATTTAGCATAAAGTGCACGAATGACTCTATAATTCTTGATCCCGGCCAGGAATAGTGGTTTTAAGGGAGTCTTTTACATTGCTTCCGAAATGCGGAGGACGACTCACGTGAAGACCGACCTCGAAATCGCCCGCCAGGCAAGGCTGAAACCGATCAACGAGATCGCCGGAAAGCTGGGCATCGTCGACCAGGAACTGGAGCTCTACGGCCGCTACAAGGCCAAGGTGAACCTCGGGATCCTCGAGCGGCTGGCCGACCGGAAAACCGGAAAATACATCCTCATGACAGCCGTGACGCCCACCCCCCTGGGCGAGGGGAAGACGCTGAGCACCATCGGCCTCTCCCTGGGAATGAACAGGCTGGGCAAGAAGACGGTCTGCACGCTGCGCCAGCCGTCCATGGGGCCCGTGTTCGGCCTCAAGGGCGGCGCCGCCGGAGGGGGACACAGCCAGGTGGTGCCGATGGAGGACTTCAACCTCCACCTCACGGGCGACTTCCACGCCGTCGCCGCGGCGAACAACCTGCTGGCCGCTCACGCGGACACATCGATCCTTCTCAAGAATCCCCACGACATCAATCCCTTCTCCGTCCGGATCAGGCGAGTGGTGGATATCAACGACCGGGCGCTGCGCAGCGTTGTCACGGGGTGCGGCGGCAGGAAGAACGGGGTGCCCCGCGAGACGGGCTTCGACATCGTCGCCGCGTCGGAGGTGATGGCCATCCTGGGGCTTTCCACCGGGTACGCCGATATGCGCCGGAGGCTGGGACGCATCGTCGTCGGGCTGAGCCGGAAGAGCGAGATCGTCGATGCCGAGCGCCTCGGCACGGCGGGTGCCATGGCCGTGATTCTCAAGCATGCGCTGCAGCCGACCTTGATGCAGACGATCGAGGGGACGGGCGCCCTGATCCATACCGGGCCTTTCGCCAACATCGCCCACGGAAACTCGAGCGTCATCGCCGACGAGATCGCTCTGCGGATCGCGGACTACGTGATCACGGAAGGCGGGTTCGGAGCGGACATGGGGGCGGAGAAATTTTTCAACATCAAGTGCCGGGTCAGCGGCAGGACGCCCGATGCCGCGGTGGTGGTCGTGACGACGAGGGCTCTCAAGGTCCACGGCGGCGGGATCACCGTCAAGCCGGGCGTGCCCCTCGATCCGGCCCTGCAGAGCGAGGATATCGGCCTGCTGGAGAAGGGCCTTCCGAACCTGGCCAGGATGATCGAGATCGTCCACCTCCACGGCGTGCCGGTCGTGGTCGCCGTCAACAGGTTTCCCACGGACACGGACAGCGAGGTGGAATTCCTCAGGGAAGCGGCTCTTTCCCTGGGAGCCGAGGAGGCCGTTGTCAGCGATGTCCACGCCCAGGGCGGCGCCGGCGGCGAGGCTTTCGCCGAGGCCGTGCTCCGGGCCGTGGAAGGTGGGGATGACCGGGAGAGCAAGGCGCAGTTCAGGCACCTCTATCCCCTCGACCTTCCGATCAGGCAGAAGGTCGAGACCCTGGCGACTCGCATCTACGGCGCGGAACGCGTCAAGTTCTACGACGAGGTGCTCCGCAAGATGGAGAAGTTCACGGAGAGAGGATACGGGAACCTGCCGATCTGCATGGCCAAGACTCAGTATTCCCTTTCCCACGATCCGGAGCTCAAGAACCGTCCGGAGGGATATGTTTTCACGGTGAAGGATATGCGGGTTTCCGTGGGTGCCGGATTCATCGTGCCGCTGGCCGGCGATATCATGCTGATGCCCGGCCTGACCGGCAAACCGGCCCTGATGGAAATGGATCTCACCGAGAAGGGCGAGGTGATCGGCCTGTTCTGAGAGCCGGCGGCTCAAACGATTTGCGAGCGATAACGTATCTCCTGGAGATGCCCGGAGGTGTTTATGTTCATGTATGATTATTTACTGGTGTTCTTCCCCTTCTTCTTCAATCCCTATTTCCTGGTCGTGCTGCCGGGGGTCATCCTGATGATCTGGGCGCAGTACACCGTGTCCACCACCTTTGCCAAGTACTCGAAGGTCCCGGCCCGGGCGGGGATCAGCGGCGCCGATGTGGCCCGGATCCTGCTGCGCGCCAGGGGGCTCGACGTTCCGATCGAGCAGGTGGGCGGGCGGCTCGGCGATCACTACGACCCGATCAAGCGGGTGCTCAGGCTGTCGCCGGGAGTCCACTCGTCCATGTCCGTTGCCGCCCTCGGTGTGGCGGCCCACGAGACGGGCCACGCCCTGCAGCATGCCGACGGCTATCTCGGGCTGCAGGCGCGGAACGCCGTCTATCCCGTGGCGGCCATCAGCTCGAAGGCGATGATGCCGCTCCTCATCCTCGGATTCTTAGGTGGCTTCGCCTTTCCGCCCCTGATGTACGCGCTCCTCATCTGCTTTGCCGCCTACGCTCTCTTCGCGCTCATCACGCTTCCCGTGGAGTTCAACGCGTCGGCGCGGGCCCTCAAGCTGCTCGGGAGCACAGGAATCCTCACGGCAGAGGAAAACAGCATGGCCAAGCGGGTTCTCACCGCTGCCGCCTTGACTTACGTGGCTTCAGCGATCTACGCTATCCTGGAGTTGGTGAGTATCTTCCTCTGGTCCCGTGATTAAGGGAGGGTGATTCGATGTACCTGACGGAAGCTCTCGTCGATTTCGTGGAGTCCTGCGCCGCCAGAGAACCGACGCCCGGCGGAGGAGCAGTCTCCGCCCTGGTGGGCGCCCTGGGAGCGTCGATGGGGGAGATGGCCGCCGTCTTTTCCGACAAGGACGAGAAGGCGGCGGCCTGTCTCGATGAGCTGCGTCAGGTGCGCGAGGCGCTGTTGCCCCTCGTGGAGTCCGACTGCGAGGTCTACGAGAAGATGCGCCAGGTCCTGGCTCTTCCGAAGAAGACTCTTGAGGAGAAGCGCAGAAGGCGGGAGCTTCTCCAGCGCGCCTGCAAGGGCGCTCTGGGCGTCCCGCTGCAGGGCGCCCGGCTCTGCGTGGAAGGCCTCGGCGTGCTCGACGCGGGCCTGGCCGGCATGAACCGCAACCTGATCAGCGACGTGGGCTGCGCCGCTCTCTTCTTCGCCTCGTCGTTCCGGGGCTTGATGTATAACGTGATCATCAACCTGAGCTACATAGACGAAGAGGATTTTGTAGCGAGGATAAGGGTGGAATGCAGGGATCTAGGTTCAAGGGTGGAAATCCTGGAATCCAAAATCCTTGAAAAGGTGGACGAGCAACTCCCCACCTGAACCGGACAATAAATCGAAGAAGAGTCATCCGACGAAATGGTCCCACAAGAACAAGATATAGTTCCCCAAGCAGCCAAAGACGCTGTAAGGGGCCAGCCCAAAAAGAACTGAACCGCAAAATCGTCCTCCGATCGGCCTCGCAACGCCGTCGGACGCCATCCAGGTCAAAGCTCTTCCAGGATTCCCCGAGACAAAGCTCCTCCCAAAGCTGCGGAGGAGAAAAAAAACCCTGCCAGAGGCAGGGTTTGAATGTTTTGGTGGATGGTATGGGATTCGAACCCACGACCTCTGCATTGCGAACGCAGCGCTCTCCCAACTGAGCTAACCACCCGTCGATGCCAAAGTGCTGATTATATCCCTTTCTCCCGCAGTTCAAGGAAAAAGAGGGCGTGCAGGAAGAATTGCATGGGAGGATTCTACTTGCTCTTTCCGGCCATCAGGCTGCGAAGGACTTCCAGGCCGCCTGCAGTGAGCGAGTAGACGGCGGGGATCACGTAGAAGGTGAGAATCGTGGAGAAGAGGAGTCCCGAGATCACGGCCACGGCCATGGGGGCGCGGATCTCGGCTCCCTCGCCCATGCCGAGGCCGAAGGGGATCGCGTCGGCAAAGGGGAGCCTGCCGAGAACGCCGGTGAGGGGCAACAGACCCAGCACGGTGGTGGCCATGGTCATCAGCACGGGCCTCAGCCTGATGGTGCAGGCCTCGACCACGGCGTCGAGCCTGTCGAGCCCCCGCCTTCTGAGCTGGTTGATGTAGTCGATCAGCACGATGGCGTTGTTCACCACGATGCCCGCCAGCATGATGACGCCGGTGAAGACCACGATCGAGAGGGGGATGTCGAAGAGGTGGAGGGCGAAGACCACGCCCACGAATGCGAGGGGAATCGTCACGATGATGATGAACGGCTGGATCAGCGATTCGAACTGCGAGGCCATGACGACGTAGACGAGGAAGACGGCCAGATAGAAGGCGAGCATCATGCTGTCGAGGGCCGTCTCCATCTCGCGTCCCTGTCCTCCCATCTCGATGTTCAGCGCCGTGTCCTCGCGGATGGGCGCCACCTGCAGGCCGATCTCCTTCGAGATCGCGCCCATGTCGAAACCCTTGAGGTTCGCGCTCACCACGGCGGCCCGCTGGCCCCAGATCCGCCTGATCTCGCCGGGACCTTCCTTGTTGATCAGGTCGGCCACCGCGCTCAGGGGAAGGGGCGCTTCCGCCTCGGAGTTCACCGTCAGGGCGGCCAGATCCTCGCTGTTCTTCACCAGGTTCTCGTCGAGCTTGACCAGGATATCGACCTTCCGGTCGTTGCTCTGGAAGAGGGTCGGCACGGTGCCCTTGATCAGGCCGCTGATCCTGTTGGCCACGAAACGCGTGTCGAGGCCGTAGCGGGAAAGCTTCTCCCTGTTCAGGCGTACGATGATCTCGGGCCTGCCCTTGTGGACCGTGGACTTGACGTCCGTCAGCCCCGGGATCCTGTTCATCACGTCTTCCACGTCCCGGGCCGCCTGGGAGATCTCCGCCAGATCCGATCCCTTGATCTCCACCTGGATGGGGGCCTTGAAGGAGAAGAACGTGGGCGGGATGAACCGCGGCGGTGCGGTAAGCTCCGGATACCTGGAGAAGACCTCCCTGAGAACCGCCTTGGCCGCGTTCTCGTCGGAGCGGACGTCCCGTCCCGTCTTGACCCTGGCGAAGAGCTTGGCCGTGTGCTCGCCCTCCTCCACTCCGGCGATCTCATCCCTGGCCACGCCGCTCGTGGAAGAGACCCACTCGACGAGGCCGGTCTCGAGCGCCTTCTTCTGGGCGTCCTCGACGATGTTGTCCGTCTTCTCGAGCCGCGTCTTTTCCGAGAGGGTGAAGCTCGTCGTGATCTCGCCCAGGTGGACCTGGGGCAGGAGCTCCTTCCCCAGTCCATCCCAGAGCTGGAAGGCGGAGAAGAAGAGCGCGGCCACGCCGGCGAAGAGAAGCGTCATGCAAGCCCGGCTGGTCAGCATGAAGCGCAGGCTCAGGGGGTAGACCCGCTTGAGTAGGCGGAATCCCAGGTCGTAGAGCTTGGTCAGCGGCCAGAGCAGGTACTTCAGGAAGAAGAAGAGCGCAAATCCTGTCAGGACCGCTGTCCGGGAGACGATCACGAAGAGATAGAAGAGAACGAATCCGCAGATCTCCAGTGACTGGTGGAGCAGGAACAGGATCGGGATAAACAAGGCCAGGCCGGCGATGAAGAAGGGAGCCAGCAGGATCTTGAGCAGGAAGGGACGGGCGCGGTATGCCTTGACGGCATCGCGGTACGCCTGCTTGAAGTTCCTGAAGGCCTTGAAGGTGAAGCGCCTTTCCTCTCCCTCCTTCTTCTCGGGAAGCTGCCGCGATGCCAGCATCGGGATGAAGAAGAGGGCCACGGCCAGCGAGGTGAGAAGTGAGAAGACGACGGTCAGGGCCTGGTCGCCGAAGATCTGTCCGGCGATCCCTTCCACGAAGACTATGGGGAAGAAGACGGCCACGGTGGTCAGGGTGGAGGCTGTGGCCGCGCCGCCGATCTCGCTGACGCCGCGCACCGCCGACTTCCGCACGGAGAGCCCCTCCTCGCGGCAGCGGTAGATCGACTCGAGAACGATGATCGAGTTGTCCACCAGCATGCCGATGCCCAGGGCCAGTCCGCCGAGGGACATGATGTTCAGCGATGTGCCGCACAGGAACATCGGCGCAAAGGTGGCGATCACGGAGATCGGGATGGAGAGAGCGATGATCGCCGTCGAGACGAACTTGCGGAGGAAGATGTAGAGCACCAGCACGGCGAAGAACCCGCCGAGAAGAGCCGATGTCCTGACCTCGTCGATCGAGTTCCTGATGAAGAGCGATTGATCGGAGAGCACGCGGACCTCGATGCCCTCGGGCAGCTCGGCGGCGATGAAGGAGAGCATGGCGAGCTTCTTCACCACCTCGCCTCTCAGCTTGTTGATCTCGGGATCGTCCCCAAGGCCGCCCGGCCCCAGCCTGCGGCTCCCCGAGCGCGACGGCGACTTCTTCTCCTCCTTCGGTTTTTTGTCAGGCTTCTTGCCTTCCGCCTTTTCCTTCTCCTTCCGGGCGAGCGCCTCCTTCAGCCGCTTTTCCGGATCAACGATCGTGCCCGAAGCCAGGGCGGCGGCGTATTGACGCTGCGCCGCGCTGCCGAGGAGGTACTTCTTCACGTCCTCGGCCACGGAGACGATGTTGGCGTCGGCTTCCTTGAAGATCTGGAGCTCCACGCTCTCCATCCCGTTGATGCGGGTGATCACGTCCCGTTCCTTGAACGACTTGCTGATCCGCGCCACGTCGCCGAGTCGGATCGCGTTTCCCGCTTCCCGCCGGATCACGAGGTTGTTGATCTCGTCGAGGTTCTGGAACTGGTTCAGCGTGCGGACCAGGTACTCCGTGTCGCCTTCCTCGATCGTACCCCCGGCCATGTTCACGTTCTCCTCGGCGAGCCGGCTGTCGATCGTGTTGATGCCGATGTTCAGCTCCCGGAGCTTGTTCACATCGACCTCGATCCGGATCTCCTCCTCTAGCCCGCCGCGCACCTTGACGGCGGCAACGCCGTCGATCGTCTCGAGGCGCCTCTGCACGTCGTCCTCGGCGATCTTGCGAAGCTCGGCCAGGTCGGCGGCTCCGCCGAAGACGCCCACCCGGATCACGGGATCGAGAGTGGGGTCGTACCGGAGGATGACCGGCGTCTCCACGTCGTCGGGAAGCTCGGTCCGGTCGAGCTTCTCGCGCACGTTCTGCGTGGCGTAGGCGATGTTCGTATCCCAGGCGAACTCGAGCACGACGTCGGACAGCCCCGGTTTGGACACCGAGGAGATCCTCTCCAGGTCGGGAAGCACGGAGAGAGCCTCGTGGACCCGCCGCGAGACACGCTCCTCCACGTCCTCGGGCGCGGCGGCCGGATACTCGGTCCGGACCGTGATGGTGGGGTAGGCGATGTCCGGAAGGAGGTTGACGGGCAGCTTGCCCAGGGAGATGTATCCGAAGGTGAAGATCCCCAGAACCATCATGATGATGGCGACGGGACGTCTCGTGGTGAAGTCGAAGAACGACCTCCGGTCCTTGTCAGGCGATGCTGCTCCTGTCATTTGACCTCTTTGCTGACCTCGGTCTCTTCTTCGCCTGGAGCGCCGTCAGGCGCCTCGGTGTCCTCTTCCTCTTCGCCGGGTGCGTCGTCCGGCCCCTTCTCCTCTTCTTCCTCGGGAGCCGAGCCGTACCGATTGTCCTCGACGATCTCGATCGGGTCGCCGTCCTTGAGGTTGTCCTGTCCCACGATGATGATGGGAACGTCCATCTCGAGCACGGCCTCGTCACCCGACTCGATACGGGGGTTCGTGATTTCCACGACCTCGCTGTTGGAGGCGCCCTGCTCGAAGTAGATCCTCATCGCCTTGTTGTCGCGGACCGCGAAGAAGCAGAGGCGGTCGTCCATGTAGAATGTGGCTTTTCTCGAGGCGAGAAACTTGTCCTTCTTCGCCGAGATGAGGATCCGGGCGCTGATGAACATCCCCGGCCGGAGCACACCATCGGGATCGGAAGGCAGCCGGACCCTGATCTTGATCGTTCCGTTCGTGGGATCCACCACGGGGCTCACCAGGTCGACGGTCCCTTGATACTTATTGTCCGGCATGGCGTCGCAGGAGAAGAAGACCGGCATCCCCGCGTTGATCCGCGAGAGGTCTTCCTGGGGAACATAGAGGTAGGTGACAAGCGTTTCCCTGTCCACGATCGTGCAGAGCCTTGTGGAAGTGGTCACGGTCATGCCGGCCGTGGCGCCCCGGAAGGAGATGTAGCCCTTGACCGGGGAGCGGACCTTGGTGCGTTCCAGCTTGAGCTTGCTGTTCTTCAAGGCGATCCGGGCCTTTTCCTTGGCCGAGACGGCCAGCTCCGCGTCCATGGCCGCCTTCTCCCTCTCCAGCGCCCTGAGAGCCAGAGCGGAGTCTGCCTGCTCCCAGGTGAGTCGGTCAGCCGCCAGCTTCTCCTTCGAGACGAGGCTGTCCTCGGCGATCGACTCGGTGATCTTGAAGTCGTTGTAGAGCTTCTTCTTCTGGATCTCCGCCACCTTGATCCGCTCGGCCGCCTCCTTGACGGCCAGGGTCGCCTTGAGCGCCTGCTTCTCCGCCTCCTCGAACTCGGCGTTGGCCTGCTCGTACTCGAGGACGATCTCCTCCTTGTCCAGCCTGACGAGCAGGTCTCCCGGATTGACCAGGTCTCCCTCGTCCATGGCGACCTGCTCGATCCTGAGGCCTCCGAGATGGGGATAGATGTCCACCACATTGAGGGATTCGATGTCCGACGAGACGTCGATGTACGAGTTGATCGCCCCCCTCTGCAGCGGAGCGACGACCACTAGGGTCTTCTCCTTCTCTTCCTTCTTGACTTCGGGAGGATCGACATTCTCCTTGGCCTGCCCGGATTTCTCCTTGCATCCCGTGCAGGCTGCGGCCAGAACCAATGCGAGCAGCAAGGCGGTTGTTCTTGTTTTCATCAGAGCTGTTCCGATTAAAGGATCGGGCAGGTAAGAAGAAATGGGCACCCATGGTTGATTGAAGTCCGTGAACTTTAAAATAAAACTTTGAAGAGTTGAAGAGCTAAATTAATCATACTTTGCCGTGAGCCATGCCTCCGATGGCACGGCTCTTCGGCTTCTGATTCCGGACCGTTGCCGGGCAACAGGGGAGGTCCTCGTTGATTCGGACAGTTTTGCTTCTCGCGGCAGGTATCATCCTCTACACCCTCGCCTTTCCTCCCGCCGATCTCGGCTTCGTCGGCTTCGTCGCCATTGTTCCCTTCGTGCTGGCGGCTCACGGCGCGGCGGGGTGGAGGAACTTCCTTCTCTTCTACCTGGCCGGGATCGTGCTCTTCTGCAGCGGCTGCTGGTGGCTTTCCGAGACCTGCCTGCTGAATCTCCTGGGCATGTCCCTCTTCGAGGGGCTGGCTCTTCCCCTCTTCGCCTTCCTTTACAGGAGGGGGACGTTCCGGTGCGGCGTTCCCGTCTGGTTCAGCGCGCCAGTGGCCTGGATCGCCGTGGAGTATGTCCGCTCCGTCTTTCCGGAGAACGGTTTGCCCTGGCTTCTCCTCGGCTACTCGGCCTGGCGGATTCCCCCTCTTCTGCAGACGGCTGATCTGTTCAGCGTGTGGGGACCCGGCTTCCTCATGGCTGCAGCCTCCGGCGTGGCTGCCTCGGCGATTCTCGACAAGTGCGGGGCCGGGGAGAAGGGCGAAGGAAAGGCCCGAGGTTTCGGCAAGGGGACCCAGGTGGGCGCCGCCTTCCTCGTCGTTCTGGTTTCCTGTGCCGTCCTGTACGGAATCTGGCGTCCCTCCACCGTCGAGATCGGGAAGGGGCCGGTCCTGGCTGCCGTGCAGGGAAACATCCCGCAGGAGCTGAAACGCAACGTGGAGAGCTGGGAGGACAGGTACCGGATCTACGACCGATTGACCGACGGGCTGTTCGGCAGCGATGAAGCGATCCAGCCCGACATGGTGGTCTGGCCTGAAACGATCATTCCGCTCATGGGCGCGGAGGAGGACCTGAAGAAATACAGGTGGGAGGCGGCGCCGGGCGCCTGGTTTCTCCTGGGAGCCGATCTCATGCTCGTGGATCCCGGAACGGGTGAGAGGCAGCGGACGAACAGCGCGCTTCTCTTCGATCCCGGCGGCGCCTACTGCGGCCGGTATTCGAAAACGTACCGTGTGCCCGGTGGCGAGTATCTTCCGTGGATCGACTTCCTGCCCTTCCGCGAGTCCATCGAGGATTTCGTCCTGAACGTGGCCGGCTTCCTTCCTGATATCGATCGAGGGGAAGGGCCGAAGGTCCTGTCCATGAAGAAGGACGGCGAGCCGTGCCGCTTCGGCGTGCAGATCTGCTTCGAAAACATCTACGGCCGCTACTGCCGGCGGTTCGTGAAGGATGGCGCCGCGTTCATGATCAACATCTCGAACGAGGGCTGGTTCAAGGAGTCGTCCGAGTTCGATCAGATGATGGCCATGTCCCTCTTCCGCGCCGTGGAAACGCGGCGTTCGCTCTTCCGCTGCACCAACACCGGAATCTCCTGCCTGATCGATCCTCTGGGCTTCCTGCCTGACGAGACGCGGCGAATCGCGAAGGACGGGAGGGACCGGGCCGTGCAAGGTGTTCTCGTGGCCGAGGTTCCGCTTTGCGCCGCGTCGACCTTCTATACCTGCTGGGGAGACATCCTTCCGCAGGTTCTCCTGGCCCTTCAGATGGCGATTCTGTTGTTCTCATTTCGCAAAAGGCGGGCGGTTACACCATCGATCGAGTGTGATACAACACACGTTATTGAAAAAACGACTGAGTGATTTTTTTTGAATCTTTGAATCTTGGTGCCGTTAAATTTAGTCCCAAAGGGGAGTTAGCGGAAAAACTCTTCTCTTTTTCAGCTTGACAACCGGGGTCCCCTCTCTATAATCGGCACCAATTTTTGAAAGACATTTACTGATTTGACGTAATAGAAGCCTTCCTTAAATCCGAGCCGGCGGAAAGGCTTTCCGGCGGATTCGCATCCGGCGATGACGGATTCCGCTAAGTGTTGATTAAGAAAACAAAAACAAGGAGTTGCAATGAGTGCCATCGGGAAAGTCTTCATTGTCCTGAACCTGGTCTTCAGCTTGGTCATCGTTGGAGCGGCAGCCAGCTATCTCTCGAAAGCTGACGATTGGAAGGCGAACTACGAAGCGAAGGATAAGGAGTTCAAAGAGGCAAAAGATAAGTGGGATACCGACGCTTCCAGCATGCAGGCGGATCTTACCCGGCGGGACAACGACAACCAGTTCCTACAAAACAACAACGACAACCTGAAGCATGAGAACGAGACTCTCAAGGATTCGCTGAAGAGCAAGGAAGTTGCCGAGCAGCAGCTTCGCGACGCGGTGGACGGGATCCGCGAGTCCCTGAACGACTTCAACGGTCAGATCAACGATCTGCGTCATCGCAACAACGAGCTGGCCGACACCAACAACTCACTTGAGAATCAGGCACTCGACGCCAAGACCAAGCAGAAGTCCGCCGAGGACGATCTTCTGCGCTCCCAGGGCGATCTGACCGGCGCCAACGATCGGATCTCCGAGCTCGAGACGGCCCTGGCCTCCCTGGACCAGGAGAAGGTCCACCTGGAGAGCCTGGTGAACATCGCCCGCAGCAAGGGCTTCGACATCTCCTCTCTTCTGGCCATGCCCGACATCGATGCCGAGGTGGTCGAGGTGGACAACGATCTCGGTTTCGTGATCCTGAGCGCCGGGTCCGAGCAGGGTGTGACCAAGGGCTTCACCTTCCAGATCTACCGCGGCAAGGATTATCTCGGCGAGGTCGAGGTGGACAGCCTCTGGAACAAGAGATGCGCCGCCAAGATCAAGCTCATCAGCGAGGGAGCCCAGATCAAGATCCACGACAGCGCTTCCACGGTGCTCTGATCCGGCTCGAAGGCTCGTTACGAACTTGCTGCATCGTGTGAAAACTGGTTGATAGTAAAGACTTACCCGATGGTGAGGAGAGAATAAAGAGATGGCCGGAAGAAGGAAAAAGCTCAAAGTCCAAGACGTTCAGGAAGAAGTGGAAAAGAAATCCCTGATGTCCTTTCCCGAAGCCTGCATCGCGGTCACCACGGTGGCTCTGATTTGCGGCATCGTACTCATCCTTCTCAAGTACAACGAGAATTTCGGCCTCTAGTCCTACCGGACGGGGCGCAAAGCCGCGTCGACTGCGGACTACGCGATTACACGGATACAAGCAAGGACCGGATCGACCAGAGCCAGGTGATCCGGTCCTTTTTCGTGTTCAGGGACAAAATTAAATAGAAATCTCCATGGACACTGTTTAGAGTATTTCCATGCGGCTAAATCCCTGGAAGAAATCCCTGGACACTGATCAGAGCAATCGGCAATGGAACTGAGCTCCAACCTCCTGAAACCCGTGGAATGGTTGATTGGACGATTCTCCATTGACATGGGGATCGATCTCGGAACGGCGAACACTCTGGTCTGTGTTCCCAATGAAGGGATCATCCTGCAGGAGCCTTCCGTGGTGGCTGTCAAGAAAGGCACGAACGAGGTCCTTCTCGACGGCGAGGCCGTGGGGATCCAGGCCAAGGAAATGCTCGGCAAGACGCCGGGCAACATCGTGGCGATTCGCCCGCTGAAGAACGGTGTGATCGCAGACTTCGAGATCACGGAGAAGATGCTCCGCTACTTCATCCGCAAGGTTCACAACCGTTCCTACATGGTCCGCCCCCGCATCGTGATCTCCATCCCTTCAGGAATCACGGCCGTGGAGAAGAGGGCGGTGATCAGCTCTGCGGAACGGGCCGGAGCCCGCAACGTCTATCTCGTGTCCGAGCCGATGGCGGCGGGGATCGGCGCAGGGCTTCCCATCTACGATGCCGTCGGCAACATGATCGTCGATGTGGGAGGCGGCACCACGGAAGTGGCGGTGATCAGCCTCTTCGGACTCGTCTGCTCCCAGTCGATCCGGGTTGCAGGCGATGAGATGGATGAAGCGATCATCTCGTACATGAAGAAGAACTTCAATCTCCTGATCGGTGAACAGACGGCGGAGTTCATCAAGAAGGAGATCGGCTCCGCCTTTCCCCTGGACGAGGAGCTGACGTTGGAGATCGCAGGGCGGGATGTTCGAAACGGTCTTCCCCGCCGCGCGGTGATCAACTCCGAGCAGGTTCGCGAAGCCCTTGACGAACCGGTGACCGATATCATCAGGACGATCAGGGAAACGCTGGAGAATACTCCGCCCGAGCTGTCGGCCGATCTCGTGAGCAACGGCATCACGCTGGCCGGCGGCGGTGTGCTCCTGCGCTCCATCGACAGGCGGATCGAGGAGCAGATTCAGCTTCCCGTCCGTATCGCTGAAGATCCCATGGGCTGCGTCGCCAGAGGGACCAGCGAGTTCCTGAACCAGTTGAACCTCTACAGCAAGGTCCTGGAGAGCGACGAGGACAACTGATCTCAGACCATCTCGTATCCGGCGGATGATCCTGAAACGAACCATTTGCGGGGCCATAGTCGCCTTCGCCTTCCTTTCCCTGATAGCACCCTGGTGGGGGGCCGTCGAGGCCGTCGAGACAACGGCCCTCCTGGCGGCGCGCCCCTGGGAAAAGCTTGTTTCCCTGCTCTTCTTCGAGCCGGCGCCCCATCCTCCGTTCCCCCTGCCGCCTCTCCCCGATGAGAGGGAGTCCATGGCATCGTGGTGGCGCCCCGTGCTGTCCGTTCCGGGAACGCAGGGGGGATGGGTCGCCCTGGGGGGGCGTGCCCGGACGCCGATCCCGTTGGACGCCGACAGCCTCCGGATCGACATGGGCCACGATCCGCCCGTAGCTCCCGATGATCCCGTCGTTGCCGGCAATGCGCTGATCGGATTCGTCGATCGCCTTTCGGCGGACGGCGAGGTCCGGGTTCAGCTCCTGCGGCACAAGGATTCGAGAGTCGTGGCCGTGGAAGCAGAGGGGCCCGTTGCCGGCGAGAAGATCTACTTCGCAGCCGGGGGAGGGCGATCGAGGCTGGAGGGATGCATACGCCTCAGCTTCCCCTCGAGCCGGTACGGCATCGCATCGGGAATCCGAACCTTCACGAGCAGCCTCTACAATCGAGGCTATCTTCCCCCGGGACTCTTCGTGGGGGAGATACGGTCGAGACCCGGCAATCTGGGCGACCTGCAGCTTCGGGCCGGGCTTCTACCTCCCGTTGCTGGCGATGCGCTCTGCCGCGTCGCCGTGCTGGTGCCGCGGGCCCGTCCGGGAGTCGAGGGCCGGGAGCCGATTCCCCGACTTCGCCTGGAACCCGTCGATGTCAGCCTGAGCCTCCCTCCGGGGCGGATAACGTCGCGGGCCTTCATGCGGGTCGGTTCCGGCCTCGAAGCCGGGTTGGCCAAGGGAGACCTGGTCGTCTCGGGAGGGTACCTCACTGGAGCGATCTCGGGAAGCGGCGTCCTGGCGGCAACGGCCAGGCTGTTCCTCGCCCCCGGCGAGGTGATCGAACTGGCGCACCTCGACCGAGCCGGCCCGAGATCGGTCCGTCTGCAGGTGCTCGATCGAACCGGTCCCCTCTGCACCGCCATGATGATGGATAGGGGGGATCGGCTCGCGATCGGCAGCCCTCTCTACCTGCCTGGAGAGGCGGCGGAAGGCGGCGAGGTCTACCCCGTCTGCCGGCTGGTGTCTGTTGAGCACGACGGCAGGGTGCAGCTCCTCTGTGCCGCGATCGGCGATGGAACCGAGGGCTTCTGTCTGGTGTCGATACCATGATCCGCTATCTCGTCCTGGGAATGATTCTGGCCGGCGCCGTGGTGATCGAGGAGGCGCTGCGGACCCTCCCCTGGATCGGCGTCCTTTCGCCGAACGTCGGGCTTCTTTTCATGCTGGTCTATGCCCTCAACGGAGAAGGCGATGACATCTGGGCTCTGGCTCTTGTCACCGGCCTGATCAGGGGAGCCGTCGGGCCCGAGCCATCGGGCTGTTTCATCCTGATCTACATCGGCGTATCATGGCTGGTGGTCAAGGTCCGCTGGGCCCTGTTCGTGGAGAACGCCTTGACCCAGGTGGCGGTGGCCATTTTTGCCGGCGGTCTTTACAGCATGCTTTATCTCCTGCTCTGCCTCGGGGGGCTGCCTGCCCAGTCCGGCTTTCTCGACATGGCGGCGCCTTTTTTGTCGAGCTCCGTCGCCGCCTTCATGGTTCCGGCGGCCTCTGCGGTCTACGAACGATCCAACATCGTGAGAACTCTCTTGAAGCAATGAAGAAGCGGCAGGTCGACAGGTTTCGCGTCCTATTTCTCATCACCGCGTTCCTCTTCACGGTGGTGATCGGCAGGCTGTTCTTCGTTCAGGTGATCCAGGGCGACTTCTGGGAGCGCGAGTCGTGGAAGACGCGAACATCCGGGCGGACGATTCCCTTCGAGAGAGGCTGGATCATGGCCCGGGACCTGACTCCTCTGGCCAGCTCGGAGAACACCTTCGAACTCAGGTTCGTCTTCGGATACTTCCGCAAGGAATCGAGCGTCGGGCAGATCGGCATGATCTACCAGCTGCTGACCGGTCAGCGCCTGGAGCACGAGAAGATCTACCGCGATCCCGCCTTCTTCGTGGACAGGATCCTCGACCTGACGTTCGAGTCGGCCACCCGCTGCGACAGCACGCAGAAGATGGAGGACATCATCTTCTATCTCGAGAGGCTGTTCGGGCTGCCCGACGGCGAGCGCCTCGAGGTCCTCGCCCTCCGGAGCGAGGACAGCCCCTTCAAGTCCTGGCGCGATCTCGATGGAGTGCGGGGCCGGATCCTGAGCGCCGTGGATCTGGAGAGGACGGCGATCTCCGGTCTGGAGCAGGAGCTTCATCTCGATTCCGGCACCTTGATGCGGCTTCCCGGAAAGGTGGCGGAGGCTGCCGACCGGCGGGTTGCGAGCCGGATCAGGAACGAAGGGGAGGGCGAAGCCTCGTACAGGCTGATGCGCCGCTACCACTCCCAGTTCGACTACTACGAGGAACCTGTCTGCCGGAAGATCCCCTATCCCGCCGTGATGAAGGTCGTTGTCCAGGAAGAGCTCTATCCCGGCTACTACGTGATGGAGAGCAACCAGCGGCGGTATCCGTCGGGCAGGAACGAGATCTGTCCCTCCATCATCGGAAAGATGGGAAAGCCGGGCCCGAGGGATCTCGAGGAGTGGGAGGAGCACAGGCGGACACTTGCCGATATCTCTGTCAAGGAGGAGAAGACCGGGCAGGATCTCGAGGAGATCGACTCCCTTCAGATCTGGCTGCGCGAGATCGATGTGCTGCCCGGCGAGGAAATGGGAAGGCTCGGGCTCGAAGCCTACCTCGAGCCGGTGCTGCGCGGCAAGCGCGGCTATCTCTTCATGGAGCGGGATCGGTATTCCAGGCGCAGGAAGATTCTCGACTACAAGCCGCCGATCCGAGGCCGGGACGTGGTCCTGACGATCGACGCCGGCCTGCAGCGGGCAGCGGAGAGGGTCCTCGGCCAGTCGGGCCACAACGGAGCCATCGCCCTGATCAATCCATGGGACGGAGCCGTCCTGGCCCTGGCGTCCCATCCGTCGCCGTCCCGTCTCGAGCTGACGCGCGAGTACGGGAGGCTTCTCGCCGAGGCCGATCACCCGCTGCTGCACAGGGCGGTGACCGGATGGAACCTGCCGCCGCCGGGATCGGTGTTCAAGCTCGTCACCGCCGTGGCCGCCCTCGAGGAAGGCCGGTCGCAGACCGGTGTGCTCTTCGACTGCCAGGGGCGCTTCGGAGTGGGGCGGGAGACGCTGCGCTGCGACGGGATCCATCCTTCCATCGGCCTGGAGGATGCGATCGTCAAGTCGTGCAACATCTACTTCTACAAGTTGAGCCGGCAGCTCGATTTCGCCACCATGTTCACCTGGGCGGAGAAGTTCGGGTTCGGTCATGAGACCGGTATTCTCGATCCGGCTCTCTACGGTCTGCCGGCAACTTCGGGAAGGGAGGGGAGCGCGGCTTATCAGAGGAGCCTTCGTGCCGCGGGGCTGGGTGATTCCGCGGGGCCTCTCAAGCTGACCGAGAGAGGCGAGGCCAACCTGATGCGGTTCTGCATCGGGCAGGGCGCCATCGATGATGTGACTCCCCTCCAGGTGGCCCGCATGGTGTCCGGGCTGGCCACGGGCGCTCTGCCGCGGCCGTACCTGATCCAGAGGATAGGCAGGCGCGAGATCCGGCCTCCCCGCCCGCGCGATCTGGGCCTCGACGCCCACACCCTCGAGTTCATCCGCGGGGCCATGAGGCAGGTGGTTTCGCGAGGTACGGCGCGGAGGGATTCCGCGCTGAGGCGGGATCTCGAACCTTTCGACGTGGCGGGAAAGACCGGTACGGCCCAGATCGGCGGCTCGCTGCCCACCCATGCCTGGTTCGCCGGCTACTTGCCCTCTCGCAAGCCGGCACTGGCCTTTGCCGTGTTCGTGGAATCGTGCGGCCTGCACGGGGGGGAGACGGCGGCTCCCCTGCTGAACCGGCTGCTGGAGCAGCCCGAGGCGAAGGCCTTTTTCGAGGAGACGCGGCAATGAAGTGGCGGGAGCGCGAATCCAACCTTGACTGGCACCTCGTCGTGCTGGCCTTCTGCCTCTCCCTGATCGGGGTGGCCTTCATCTGGAGCTCAACGCGCGACTCCCTCTCCTTCTCCGACAAGTACCGGAACCAGCTGCTCTTCATCGCCGTTTCGGTACCGGCCGTGGTCGTGGTGCTGCGATTCGGCTACATCAACATCCGGAAGCTCGCCTATCTGATCTACACCGGGCTGCTCATTCTCCTGATCTTCCTCCAGCTTTTCGGCGGCGACGGACAGAGAGCCAACAGGTGGTTCGACATCGGATTCGGATTCGGGCTGCAGCCCTCGGAGTTCATGAAGATCGGACTGATCCTCGTCCTGGCGCGATACATGATGTATCGCAAGGAGTGGAGCCGCTGGTCGTCGCTAGTCGTTCCCTTCGCCTTGACCCTGATGCCGATGATGCTGATCATCATGCAGCCCGATCTGGGCACCGCCCTTCTCTTCCCTCCCATTCTCTTCAGCATGCTCTTTGCCGCCGGCGCCGGCGGGAAGCGCCTCCTTCTCCTGATTGGCGCCGGGATCCTGCTGGCTCCCCTCGTCTACTTCTCGCCCTTCCTGAAGGAGTACCAGAGGGAGAGGATCACGAGCTTCTTCCAGCAGATTCCCCGTCTGGAGGCTTCCGCCAAATCGTTGATCAAGGAAGGGAAGATCGAGGAGGCCCGGGACCTGCAGAGGAAGATCAAGGCCTTGAAGACCGGCTCCGGTTACCAGCAGTACTTTTCCCAGGTCTCCATCGGATCAGGGGGCTTTGCGGGGAAAGGGTTGAGCGAGGGGCCGCAGAACAGGCTCAACTACCTGCCGGAGAGGCACACCGATTTCATCTTCGCCATCATCGGCGAGGAGTGGGGTTTCCTCGGCTGTTTCGCAACTCTCGTTCTTTTTCTCCTCCTCGTCGCGCTGGTTTTCGGCATAGCGCGCAGGACGCGGGAGCCCTTCGGCAAGCTGGTCTGCTGCGGCGTGGGGGTGCTACTGGGATTCCAGGTCTTCGTGAACACGGCCATCACGGTCGGGCTTCTGCCAATTGCGGGAATGCCCCTTCCCTTCATAAGTTACGGCGGTTCGTCGTTGCTGACCTCGTTTCTGGCCGTGGGCCTCGTGCTCGATGTGGGCTACCGGCGGATCAGGGTCTTCGCACCCTGAGAGATCGAAAAAAGATCAGAAATGTAAGCCCTGATTTGATAAAAAACAGCAGAAACAGAGAGGATTGATCCGAAACTTTTTTTAGTCCTGTTCTCATGAATTGAAACTCTTTCATGGCAAAAGCATCCAACAGAATCGAGGAGAGGCCAAGGCTGGCTCAGGAGAAAACGAGCAGCGAGCGTGAACTGATCCTGAAGGCCAGGGAAGGCGACAAGACCGCCTTCAGCCGGCTGGTGGAGAGACACCAGGATCGGGTCTACAACCTGGCTTTTCGCCTGGCGGGTCGGCACGACCAGGCGCTCGATCTCTGCCAGGAGGCGTTCCTGAGGGCTTTTGCGGCGATCGGACGCTTCCGCGGCGAGTCGGGTTTCTTCACCTGGGTATACCGCATCGTGCTCAACCTTCACATGAGCCGCGAGAAGAGCCTCTCCGGAAAAGCGGACAAGCGGTCCGTTTCGCTGGACAGCCCGGCCAATCCCGGATCGAGGTCGAGCTTTCCCGAGCTGATGGATCCGGGCGACACGGATCCATCCGGACCGATCGAGAAGAAAGAGAGAGATAGGTTGATACAGGAGGCCTTGCTGAACCTGGAGGATGATCAGCGGCAGGTGATCCTGCTCCGGGACATGGAAGGCCTGTCGTACGAAGATATCGCCGCAATGCTCGGCGTTCCTCTTGGAACAGTGAAGTCCCGGCTTCACCGGGCGCGGCAGGAACTGGGTGCCTTGTTGAAAAAGGTTCTCTGAATCCCGGAGATTGGGATGAGCTGCAAAGAGATCGAAAAACTCCTGAACGACTACATCGACGCGACCCTTGTTGATGACGAGCGGGTCCGCGTGGAAGAACACGTTCAGCGATGCAGCGCCTGTGCCGAGATGCTGGATACGATGCGCCGTGCGGCCGAGGCCGTCTCGGGGCTCGAGAAGAGATCCGCACCTCGTGATTTTACAGCAGCACTGATGGAACAGATCGGGAAGCCGGCCCGGCAGCCCGAACCGGTCCGTCCCGCCGCTTCCCGCACCTCGATACTGCTTCGCGTGGGGCTTCCTCTCGCCGCGGCCGTTGTTCTTGCCCTTTCCTTCTACCTGTCGCCTCTCTTCACGACGGCTGAGGATGCTCCCTCAGCCGAGTCCGTGGCCGTTCTGAGCGAAGAGGAAGACCTCGAGACGGTCAGAGAGGAATTCCTCGAGGCAAAGCGTCACGGCCGCGACGATACCGCCAGCCACGATTTCGATCCGGAGCTCACGTATGATTCGAAGAGAAACCGCTACGATCCCGCAGTAGGAAAGGACAGGGAGAAAGGCGTCGCCGGCGGCCTGAAGAAGGAGGCGGCCGCCGAGAACAAGGCGGCTCTCTTCATCGAGGAGAGGAAGGAGGCGGACGAATCCCCGGACGCAGCGAAGACCGTCGATGAGGGTGTCGCCATTCTCCACGCCGAGATGAAGGTCCAGGAGAGGATCCGCCGGTCCACGGGGGAGCAGGATGACAGACCTGCGGAAGCTGAGGAGGAGCGGAGTGACGAGTCGAAGACCGTACCAGCCGATTCCGTACCAGCCGATGTCGAGCAGCGCGACAAGACCAAAGAAACCGACGGAGGGAAGGGAATGGGGCGGCCGGTTCTGGTCGATGCCGACGAGGCATACAAGGTCGGCGTGTCGTTCATGAAGAGCGATCCCGATTCGGGCGTCCTGCTGAACTGCCTGATCGTGGATGCCGCAGCAACCTGGAAGGAGCCCGTCGCGAGTACCGCTTCTCCCGGCACCGGAGGACCATCGGGGCCTCGAACTCCTGCACCGGGAAGCACCTCCACGGAGGGATTGTCGAAGAACGGCGCCGCGATGGCACGGACCAGGGTGCCGGCCCGTCGTCTGCTGGCGGCTCATTTCGACGACGTCAAGGCGGATTACTCTCTCTTCGAGGTGGACGAGAAGGATTACCAGACCCTCGTCAAGCGCTACGTGGACTCGGGACCCACGGCTGTCCATGCCTGCGCCGTGAAGCTCGATGAGAGCCTGCAAGGCGAGGCGGATCTGCAGAGCCGCGGTGCAACTGGGGGTGCCGGTTTTCTCACGGGGAGGGGCAGGAAGCAGTCCGCTTCCGCCGAGCCGGAAAAAGGCGGGGACGGCTTCAGGCAGACGATTCCGGTGACTCTCTGGTCGGCGGGCCGGCCGGCCGGCTTTGCGTCCCTCGAAGAAGAAGCCGCCTCGAAGAAGAAGGAGCGCAGGATCGACGCCTCTCTCGTGGAACGCCTCGACCGCGTCCTTCAGAGGCTTCCGAAAGAGAACCTTTTCATGAGGGCGATCCGGATGGCACCCGATGTGGAGGCCAAGAAGCGGGAAAAGCCCCAGGAATCGAAAGAGGGCACCCTCGTGGAGGAGAGCCTCGAGGAGATCTCGTCCGAGGCCGACGCCAGGCCGCGAAAGAGAACGGTGATCGTCATCGTCTTCCGGAATCCCGATGCGGCCGGGAAAGAGGATAAATGATCAAGACCGTGCCAGGGCCAGGACCTCATCAGCGGCACGGTCCAGGGCGCCCGGATTGAAGTGGTCCCTCCTGAGCGCCGCGAGGTCCGCCTCCATCTTCCGTCTCCCCTGCGTGTCGTTCCAGAGCTCGCGGCAGAGTGCAGTGAGCTCTACGGGATCATCACGGGTGAGAAGAAGCTCGGGGACGATCTTCGCGCCGGCAACGAGGTTGACCTGGCAGAACCAGGGCACGGTGAGGAGCAGGGGCGAGAGACGGCCGGCCAGGGGCGATACCTTGTAGAGCGCGATCAGGGGCGTTTCCGTGAAGGCCACCTCGAGGGTGGCTGTTCCCGATGCAACGAGACAGAGGCGGGCCTGCCGAGCCGTGCGCGTCATGTCGCCTTCCACCGTCCTCAGCGGGATGTCCCGCTTTGCCGCCATCTCCTTCGCCAGATGGATGATCGGTTTTTTTTGGTGGGCCACCACGGGCACGCAGTCCGGATCGCTCTCGCGGATCGCGCGAGCAGCGGCCAGCATGATCGGCAGGTTGGCTTCCGCCTCGTGGCGTCTCGAGCCGGGGAGGAGGCAGAGCAGCTTCTCATCAGGAGAGGCCGCCGGCTCGGCCGCGTGGTCATCGCCTGAAGCCCCGCAATCGCAGACCGGGTGGCCCACGTAGCGGGTGCTCACCCCGTGGGCCGAGAAGTAGGCCTCCTCGAAGGGAAAGATCACCAGGGCTCGATCGATCACCCGCGCGAAGCGACGCACCCGCCAGGGCGCCCAGGCCCAGAGCTGGGGGCAGATGAAGTAGAGGACCGGGATGCCGAGCCCCTTCGCCAGGCTGGCGATTCGAACGTTGAGGCCGGGGTAGTCGACGAGCACCGCAAGGTCGGGACGCTCCTGCTTCAGGAAATGGTGAACACGGGCGAGTAGCTTGAAGTAGTGAGGGGTGCGGGCGATGACGCGGCGAAAGCCCATGACCGGATTGGAATCAGGATCAATGAGGAGACGGCAGCCGGCGCGCTGCATCCGGTCGCCGCCCAGGCCGGTCCACGAAACGTGGGGTTCCAGGCGGAGAGCCCGGCTGACGAGCCCTGCGGCGTGGATGTCACCGGAGACGTCGCCCGCCGAGATGAAGATCCTGCCGGAGGGTGATGAATTCAACTTCTCGAAACCTCGCTATCAGACGCGATCAATGTCGATCCGCTCAGACCCTGTCGATCCAGGATGTATAATCGTCGATCTTGCCGCGGATGGCATCGAAGTACCTGCCCTGGATCGCCTTCGTGACGGGTCCCGGCTTTCCCGTTCCGATCTGCCGGAAATCGATCTCGCACACCGGCGTGATCTCAGCCGCCGTTCCGGTGAAGAAGACCTCCTCGGCGATGTACATGTCGTCGCGGGTGAATCCGTCCTCGATCACGTTGATCCCCAGATCCTTGGCGATCCGGATCGCCGTGTCGCGGGTGAAGCCTTCCAGGATCGGGGCCGACGTGGGCGGCGTCCGGATCTCGCCGTTGCGGACGATGAAGAGGTTCTCGCCGGAGCCCTCGCAGGCATAGCCCTGGCTGTCGAGGAAGATCGTTTCGTCGAAGCCCTGAAGCATGGCAAGGCGCTTGGCCATGATCGAGTTGGTGTACTGGCCGCAGACCTTGGCGCGCACCATGTTGACGTTCACGTGGAGCCTGGTGAACGACGAGGTGATGACACGGATGCCGTTCTCGAGGCCGTCCTCGCCCAGATAGGCGCCCCAGGGGAAGGCGATCACGCCGATCCGCGTGGCGTTGCTGGCCCCGAGCCCCATGGCGCCGTCTCCCATGAAGACGAGCGGCCGGATGTAGCAGTCCTGCAGCTTGTTGCGGCGCACGATCTCGAGACAGGTCTCGACGATCTTTTCGCGCGGGAAAGGGATCTCCATCATGATGACGTGGCACGACTCGTAGAGGCGAGTGATGTGATCTTGAAGACGGAAGACGCCGAGCCCGCCGTCAACGAGCTTGTAGCACCGGATGCCCTCGAAGGCGCCGAGACCGTAGTGCAGGGTGTGGGTCAGGATGTGCACATTGGCGCTGTCCCAAGGTATGAATTCTCCATCCAGCCAGATATAATCTGTTTTTTCGACCATTCGCGTTGCTCCTTCGTACCGCGGGAGTTCTGTCTCATTTTTCTTGTGATCGGAATCGAATGATCCACCAAACTACAAAGTGTACCGGAAAGTTCAAGTGCGAAGACGGGGCGCCGAGTTCGGGCGGCCCGATGAGGACGCTTTTTCCCGTCCTTCTCCTCGCCGCTTTCGCAGGGTTCTGGCAGGGCGGCTGCGGTCCTTCGGCCAGCCCCGAGGCTCCCGTTCTCCTGATCGCCGTCGACGGAATGGAGATCGCCGTCGTCCGCGAGATGATGGCCGACGGGGAGCTCCCGGTCATGGCGTCCCTGATCGACCGAGGGGTGTGCGGCAGCATCCAGACCATTGCGCCGGCCCTCTCCCCGGTGGTCTGGACAACGGTGGCCACGGGCAAGAGCCCCGAGAACCACGGGATCACCGGCTTCACCGATCGGGTGACGGGAGGCGCCTTCACCTCGAATGCCAGGCGGGGCAAGGCGATCTGGAACATCACCTCGGACTACGGCCTGACCTGCAACAGCGTGGGCTACTGGATCACCTGGCCCGCCGAGGAGATCGAGGGAGTGATCGTCTCCCAGACGTCGAGCGAGAGCCAGGTCCAGCTGCAGAAGATGAAGAAGGGGATGCTCTTCCGCGACCTCGAGGGGGCGACCTATCCGCCCGGGATCATCGACGAGATCTGGCCGTTCGTGGAGAAGGCGAGCCGCAGCGATAGGCTGAGCCGTGCTGTGGTGGCCCCCGTCTTCGGCGATCTGAAGACGATCGAGCCGCCGCTCCCCGACGAGGTTCGCAACCTGATCAGCAGCAGCTACTGGTCCTTTGCCGCGGACAGCTCCTATCATGCCTCGGCCCGGTACCTCTTCGAGAAGAATCCCGCCGACCTCAACATCGTCTACTACGGCGGCACCGATGTGATCGGGCACCGGTTCTGGCGCTACAGGGAGCCCGAGGTCTTCACCTATCCGATTCCAAAGGAGTACATCGAGGCCTTCGGCGATTCGATCGAGTCGTATTATCGTCTCACGGACAGAAAGATCGGCGAGCTCATGGCCCTATTTCCCAGGGACACCAGGGTGGTCGTGATGTCCGACCACGGCATGCACGCAGAGTTCGAGAACGGCAGGACTCCTTCCGGAGAACCGATCTCCCTCTCGGCCCACCACCTGGACGGTCCTCCCGGGATCTTCATCGCCGCCGGGCCGGGAATCCGGAAGAAGGGCGGCCTGTCCGCCTTCATCGAGAGCCGCGAGCTCGCGCAGGTGGGAACGATCTTCGATGTGGCGCCCACCCTGCTCTACCTGCTCGACATCCCGGTGGGCCGCAGCATGGGGGCCGGCAGGGTGATGAAGTGGATTCTCGAATCCGCCCTGGTCAAGGGGCGTCCCGTGGAATACGTGGACAACCACGACGAGGGGTTCCGTCCTCCCACGGCCTCGCGCTCCTCGGCCGAGGCGGACCGCGAGTTCATAGACAGGATGAAGGCGCTCGGCTACATGGGCGGCCAGGAGGAGAGCGAGTCGTTCCGGATGGGGGGCAAGAGGCCCGGCGCAGGCAGCGGGAAGTGAATTCCCTTTTGCATGGAAGATATTTTTGCTAAAAGCCTTCAGCTTTCGGTGCGGGCGGTGCCGATAGTGAAAATGTTCCAGTATTTACGCTGCGAGCAGGTATTTTTCTCTTTGCCAGCAGAAACAGAAGGAAAGGGATGAACATGAGCAGAGACATCCTCGCCAGTCACAGCACAGCCCATGGTATGAGCGGCTCGCCCGCAGGCGGCGCCGTCATGGCGGACTGCAACAAGGAAGAAAAGGAAAAGCACGGCCTCGACATGAAGCTGCTGAAACAGCGGACGATCGTCATCTCCAGCCAGGTGGATCGCGACCTCCTCGCCGATGTGAGCGCCAGGCTTCTCTATCTCGATAACGAGGATTCCAGTGCCTGGATAACGATCTACGTCAACTCTCCCGGCGGGGATGCCGATTCCGGCTTCGCCATCTACGACCTGATGAAGTACGTCAAGTCGCCGGTGCGCACGGTCTGCAGCGGGCTCTGTGCCAGCGCCGGGATCATCATTCTCCTGGGTGGAAAGAAGGGCAACAGGTACTCGCTGGTGAATTCGCGCTTCATGATCCATCAGCCCTCCACGGGAACCCAGGGCGACGCGACCGACATCGAGATCACGGCAAGGGAGATCACGAAGACGCGCGAACGGTACAACCGCGTCGTTTCCGAGGAGACGGGGCGCGAGATGAAGAAGGTCGAGAAGGACGTGTTGCGCGACTACTGGATGAACGCCGACGAGGCGATCGAGTACGGCATGGTGGACAAGATCGTCGAGGCACGGTCCGAGATCGAATAGCCCGCGTCAGCGCCGCCGCGTCCTACCGGATCAAGCCCAGCTCCTTCTTCCACTGGTCGACCGTGTTGATCAGATCGATGATGTTGGCGAAGGTGATGGGCTCCTCGCCGTTGACGAGCCGGCGCAGAGCGTTCACCGCCGCAGCCTGGACTTCCCTCTCGTCGTCGCTCAGCGCCTGGCCCAGCAGCTTCTTGAACCGCTTGTCGCCCACGGCCACGATCACCTCGATGCAGGCGATGCGCACCTTGAAGTCCTTGTGGGCGATGATGTACGGCCTGAAGAGGCTGTCGTAGGCCTTTCCCTTCACGAGCCCCACGTCTTTAAGGAGCGGCTTCTTCGCCTTCTCGTTCTTGCCCGCTTCCGCCACCTTCAGGATGATCTCGCCGATCCCCGAAGCGTCGCCGAGCTTGATCAGGCCGAGCCCGGCCTCGAGACGGACCGCGGCCTCCTTGTCCTTGAGAAAGAACTTGAGCTTGTCCTTGAGCCTGGGATCGTTGGCCGCCGCGTACTTTGCCGCTGCGATGGCGCGAAAGGCCTTGTTCTTCGACTGCGACAGCTTGTCGAGAATGGTGCGGTCGCGCACGTCGAGCAGGGCGGCGAGGCAGCGAGCCACGCCCTCGGCCTGGAGGGGATGCTTCGTCTCGGCCTCCTCGAGCAGGAAGGGGATGGCTCCCCGGCCGATGGCGATCATCTGATCCTGGTACTTCCTGCGCTTGTCCGCATTGGTGTTCTTGAAGAGCTTGAGGAGGCGTCTCGCCTTCTCCTTCTTGTAGGCCGGCAGCTCCGGAATCGGAGGCGCCTTCTCCTTGTCCTTCTCCTTTTTCTTCGCCTCCTCCTTCTCCTCCTTCTCCCCCTTCTCCTGGCAGAGCGCAGGAGGGGTCAGCCCTTCGGGTAGCGGGGAAAGCGGGGCGCTCTCGATCGACAACGACACCAGAAGCAAGAGCTCGATCATTTTTCTACTCCCTTGGTCAGCGGCCCGCCGGGCGGCGCCGTTACCTGCACTGTCGTTCCGGTCTTATATGATATCAGCTGCGGCAATCGGTTTCATCCTTGATTGCTTCGTGTCTTCGGTTAGGTTCTGCTTCATGAAGCGCATCGTCCTGGCGACCGCACTGCTGATCTTTGTCGTTCTCGGCCTCGGTCCGTCCATCTGTCTCCTCGTGGAAGCCTGCTTCGTGGACGGGCGGCCTTCTCTCGAGAATTTCGAGACCATCCTGCTGAACGAGCGGCAACTCGGACTCCTCTGGCACAGCATTGCCCTCGGCTTCCTCAGCACCTTCTGCACCTGCCTGATCGGCGTGCCGTTCGGCGCCGTTCTGGCCCGTCTCAAGCTTCCCTTCGAGGGGGTGCTGCGCTTTCTCTTTCTCGTGCCCGTCATGCTGCCCACCTACATCATCGGGATAACCTGGACTGAGCACCTGCCCCTCTCCGGGCTCTGGGGATCGGTCTTCCTTCTCACCACCGCCTACTGGCCCGTGGTCGCCCTGTTCACCGAAAAGGGGATCCGGGCCGTGGACCGCAGCATGGAGGATGCCGCGCGGATGATGACGCGGCCCGGACGGGTCTTCTCCTCGATAACGCTGCGCCTGGCCATGCCGTCGATCCTGACGGGCGCGCTCCTTGTCTTCATCTTCGTCATCTCCGATTTCTGCATCCCCGATCTGCTTTCCTTCACGAGTACTAGCTCCTACCAGGTCTTCACAAGCGAGATCTTCTACAGGTGGAGCGAAAGAAGCCGTCCCGGCGAAGCGGCCGCCGCCTCGCTGCCCGTGATCCTGATCGCCCTGGCCGCCCTGGCACTGATCCTGCGGCTCGAGAGCAAGGCCGCGCGCGCCGCCTCCTCCGGGCGGTTCGTGCCCGTGCCGAGTTCCAGGGGCGGTATCTGGACAGTCCCCGTGCTTCTCTTCCTCTTTTTCGCCGTGGCCGTGTCCGTTGTCGTTCCCCTGGCAACTCTCTATCTCTGGCTGGCTCGAGCGGGCGGGCCTGCCGAGATGGCCGACGTGTTCGTGACTTCCCTGTCGAGCGTGGGAATGGATGCCTTCAACAGCATCGCCTACTCCGCCCTTGCCGCGGCGCTCATGGTCTCGATCGGCTTTTTCCTGGCCTACCTCGTCGAACGGAGCGGCCGCCTGGGAGGGGTGATCCTCTCGTTCCTGATCCTGCTGCCACTTGTCTTTCCCGCCGTCATGGTGGGGGTGGGGGAGATCCGGTTCTGGAACAGCCCGGCCAATCCGCTGAGCGATGTGGTCTACGAGACGGACGCCATGCTGGTGTTCACCTACTTCGCCCGGTTCATCCCGATCGCCGTGCTCTCCCTGCGCTCTTCCATGAAACAGGTCGACCGCAGGGTCGAGGAGGCTTCGGCCATGGCCGGCACCGGGTTTTTGCCCACGATGACGCGGATCCTCATGCCCCTCACGTTCAGGGGGATCTGGGTCTCCTTCCTGCTGGGATACATCCTCTGCATGCGGGAGCTGGACACCATCGCCATCATCGGTGCGGGAAACAACACGCTGCCCTTCAGGATCTACAGCCAGATCCACACTTCGCGCGACGTGAGCATCGCCGCACTCTGCCTGGTGCTGGTCCTGACCCTGCTCCTCCCGCCGCTGATCTACAGGCTTTTCATTCGGGGACGGATCAAGATAGTCTGATCCTCCGAAGTTCTTGGACTTCGTGAAGATGCTGGTGTACAGTCCATCCCGGCTGACTGAGAACGACAAGCCAGATGATCCACGAACCGGAGAAAACTAGATGAACTACCCTCTGAGATCGATAGCTTTTGTTGCCGATCTGATCCACCCACCCATGCAACACAACCCCGATGACCTGCAGAGGATGCACAGCGTTGTCTTCAACGATACCGAATGCAAGTACCAGAACTTCCAGGTTGTTCCGCACGGCGCCCAGATGGCCAACCCGCAGAAGAGACCGAACGTCATCTCCTGCTGCACCGTTCTCCAGGACAGGATCCAGGTGCGCGAGGAGCTGACAGGAATCGGGATGGAGGAGTTCCGCTCCCGCCTTCTCCGGATCGGCCAGATCGCCGTCACCAACCTCAGAATCCCGGTCTTCGTGGTCCGTCAGTTCATCGTTCGATCGCTTGTCAATCCGAGGCACGTTCAGGATTCGCGGCAGTTCCTGGGCAGCAGCATCCTGAAGAAGGATGATCAGTACTTCGACATCTTCGAGAAGGATCCCGATCTCCTCGGTCTCCGTTTCTCCTTCGGCTCGCCCGGTCAGACGGACGGCCTTTTCAACGTGAGAATCGAGTCGTACGCCCAGGACGCCCGGTCCCTTTTCCTGGAGAACGTGGGAACGTTCCGTCAGCCCAAGGCGGTGAACGACCTGGACGGAATAAGCGACGATTTCGACGCAGTCTACACCTACATGGAAAAGCGGATCATCCCCTTCATTGCCCGTTTCGACGTCACTTCTTGAGCGCTGGGTGCGGTGCTGTCGGTTTACCCATAAAGGCCTGAATCCAGATTCGGTAATGGGGAAACAGTATGCCTGCGGCCGAAACCGATCGGGTAGGCTATCCCAGAACAGTTTAACAACATGACCCGTGCTACCCATCTCAACCGAAATTGTACCGCCACACCCGTTACCGCGCCTGCGCAATCCATGCCATTTCCTGTGACGGGATCTATCTCTGCGGATGATCAAGCGGGGCTGTGGGAGTGGGGAGTTCGCGTTGGCTCGGTACTTCACTGCGGTCACAGAAGCTGTGCTGTGGCCAGATATGTTGGGAGTCTTGATGCACCGGCGTGAAGACGTCGGCATCGATTGAACCAGGATAAATCCGTCTCGTGAATGCCCTGATCAGACTGGATCACGAAGGCGTGCCCGATCGGCTGTGTCAGGTCCTTTTCAGCCCACCTAAAGAGGTCTTCCGACGTCAGTGGGCTGAAAAGGACCTGACACAGCCGCCGAAAAACTCCCTTTGCAGGCCAGGCCGGTAGGCGTCGATCAAGGAAGGAAAGATGTCTTCTTCTTCAGCTTGCGAGGCAGGTATTCCTCGATCACGTAATTGAGTCCCCACTTGGCCAGGGCCTGCTGCTCGGCGCGGACTCCCATCTTGATCAGCATCTCGAGGGCCCTGGTCCAGGGCTTGTGGGTCTTGAAGAAGGGATCGTTTTTCAGCGCGTCGTTGGCTCGCTTGACATCCACATCCTTCAGGGGATGGGTGGGCAGTTCGTAGTCGACGATGTCCTGGGGCGTCACTCCCAGAAAGCGGGCCTTGGGGACGCAGAAGAACTTGTTGATGTGCGCCGCGTTTCCCGAGCCCACCTTCAGCGTCCGGTAGATGTTCGAGATTCCGTAGGGGTCGCAGTCCACGAAGGCGTAGACCGGTATTTTCTTGTCGTCCGAGAGCCGGCGGACGAACCGGCGCGTGGCGCGGGTGGGGACGCCGCCCATGGAGACGATGATGCAGCCGGCCTCTTCCCAGTAGCCGTGGCTGTGCAGGCGGGCGAACATGCCGCCCGTCTCGATCACCAGGATGAAGCGGGCCTTGGTCTCGAACTCCAGATGCTCCACCGAGTGGGGGATCGTGTAGGCGCCCGTGCCCATCTGCGTGCAGTCGATGACGGACAGCTTTCCCGTGGCGGGATTCCGGTCCCGGATCACGAGCTCGCCGGCCACGGCGCCGCCGTGCTCCTCGGGGTAGAAGCGGAGCTGCTCTCGGTTGATGCCGTGAAGCGAGAAGAGAGCCTCCATGTCGTCCATCACGGTGTCCGACTCGGTCTGGTCGTTGAACTTCGCCTCCTCCCAGTTCTTGCTGACGTAGTAGGCTTCCCTCTTCGTGGCAAAGGTCTCGGCCTCCACCATCTCCTTCGAGAGGCCCATCATCCGCAGCGTCTGGGCGAAGGTCCGCACCGTGTTCACCGTGAGGGTCCTGTTCTTGCGCGTCCGTCCCAGCTCGAAGTAACCCTTCCGCTCGTCGTACCGGACGTTGGAAAGCGCCCGCATGGGAAAGGTGAGATGGGGCTTCACACCGTTGCCGATCTTGCCGTAGACCTCGCGGGCCGTCCCGCGGATCCGGTTCGTGGTCTCTCTGTCCTCGGTACGGCGCGCCGTCGTGGCCGTCGCCTTGGCTCCGGCCTTCCTGGCGGGGGCTTTTCCGGCCGCCTTCTTCTTCACCGCTTTCTTCTTGGGGCTCAAAGCTTGCGACTCCTTTCGAGAATATCCCGGAGCTGGGCGATGGTCCTGTCCTTCTGCTTCTCGCTCAGGTCCAGGATCTCCTGGAGGGCGATTCCGATATGGGGGATGTACTTGTCGATGTACTCGCGCTTCTTGAGCTCTTCGGCCTCGCGCTTCCTGCGCTTGATGTAGCGGCCGATGTGGCGGCCGCACTCCTGGAGCGCCAGCTTGATCTCCTTGATGATCTCGGGGTAGCTGGCGATGGCGTCCTTCGATTCCGATGTGAAGGGCACCCAGGCCGATGCCACGTGGACCATGATGATCATCGGGCCCACGGGAAGGGCGCCCTTGGGCTGCTGGAGGCCGTACTTCTTCCAGTCCGTGGCAGTCACCGATTTCGTGATGGCGCAGGCCCCGTTCTGGTAGAGCATGGGGACGCGGTTGGCCAGCCGCATCACCTTGACCGGCTGATCGGCCGGGATCCCGCCGCCCAGGGCGATCCCCGCCTCGATCAGGAAGGGGTTTCCCCTGTAGACGGCGGGCGACCGGCTCTTGGTGAGGAAGAGGTCGGCGTCGATCTCCTTCTTGAGGCCCCTGAGGATCAGGTCCTCGCCGATCGGGGAGATGCAGTTCGTCGGTGGCGCCATGATGCGGACCTTCCGGATGGCGCGAAAGATCTTCTCCGCTTCCACGTTGCCGAGCCTCGAGAGCCGCGCCCTGGGAGAGAGGGCGGCCTCCTTCAGGATCTCATCGGCCACCCGGGCGCTCACGCGCGACAGGTCGTTCATCAGGAAGGCGCGGAGCCCCTTGCTCTTGGAGCCCTTCAGCAGGTTGACGATCATTCCCACCTCCACACCGTAGGGGTGGGGCTTGATCACCTTCGGCTCCACGGGCAGCGCCTTGGTCCCCCGATCGAAGACCATCGGCTCGCCCGACGGCGGCTTGTAGGTGAGCCTGACGTGGGGGTTGGCGATGGCCGTCTGTCTCAGGTACTCATCCACCGACTGGCGCCCCTTCTGGTAACGCGCCTCCAGCTCGATGGTCACCCGCGTGCCGTGCGCCTGTTCCCAGTCGACCTGCTCGTCGCAGAGGATCTCGGGCCTGTTCTTCGCCGTGTCGAGCCTGAGTTCGAAGTAGTGGGCCTTCTGCCTCCTCGATATCTTCGACACGATCTTCACCGGATGGCCCGTTGTCATCTGGCCGTACATCCCTGCCGCGGAGATGCCGAGACCCTGCTGGCCCCGCGACTGCTTGAGCGTGTGGAACTTCGATCCATAGAGGAGCTTGGCGAAGATGTTGGGAACCTGCGCCTTCACGACGCCGGGGCCGTTGTCCGTGACGATGACCCGCAGCCGGTCCTCGCCGTTCGCCCGCTCGATCGTCACATCGAGCTCCGGGACGATGCCGGCCTCCTCGCAGGCATCGAGGGAGTTGTCCACCGCCTCCTTCACCGTGGTGAGGAGCGCCCGCCTGGGACTGTCGAATCCGAGGAGGTGCCTGTTCTTGGTGAAGAACTCGGAAATGGAGATTTCGCGCTGCTTCGAGGCCATGGCACGGGCTTTGGCGGCTATGGATGTTTCTTGTGCCATTTTAGTGTTGCAACCTCTTTGATGTTATCTGGTCAGGTGTTCACGGCTTTTTTGGTGAGGAAAAGCTCCAGCTGCTCGATCCCGCCGTCCTGCCCGGTCTTTTCCTCTTCCTTGCCCTTTCGGCCCGCTTTCTTGACCGGGCCCTTTCTTTTCGAGGCGATTCGGCTGCGCCTGCCCGGGATGGAGGACGGATCACGACCGGGTGGCGTTTCCGAAAAAAAGAGAAGCTGCGCTTCCGGCTCCTGTTGGGAACAGCAGGATGGGGGCGCCTGATCGGTCTTTTTCCCGGTAGGGACCTCGGCCGGTTCAGTGGCCGGCACCTTGCTCGCAACGTCGGCAAGCAAGAAATCCCCATCGGTCTCAAGGGCTGGAAGGATCGGCTTCTCGACCTTGGATTGCGGGAGCTTGAGGAGCTTTCTGGCCTTATCCGGGAGAAGGGTCGAGATCTTGATCCAGTGCTTGCCGCAGAGATGTTTGCCCAGATAGGTGATCTGGATCTCCGTGGACCGACATTTGGGAAACTGGCACCTTTTCAAGCTTGGAAACCTCGATCTCGGGTAAATGACGATTTCCTATTTAATGCCATGTTCAAAAGCAATCAGGAAGGAAAAAACCCGTTTTACCTGCCATTTGCGTACAGGTGCTGTTCGCAGTAACATTTCATGGACGAGGGAATACGATGCCGGGCAAAGCGGTCTCAAGTTTTACCGAGGAAAAACAGGACGGCCGATGCTCCGCCGGATTCAAGTGCGATCTCTTGGAGGGACCAGTATGAACTCGAAAACCACTCTTCCTGTGCTTCTTTTCTTCCTTTCCATTCTCGTGACGGCTCCTTTGCCGGCTCTCGACGGGCAGGACGAGGAGAATCGCGGCGGCGATCTCTACAAGGCCTTCATCGGCGCTCTGGAGAAGATGGAGACCTTCAGCTTCGAGAGCCGCTACCTCTGGGAGACGGGCAGCGGCGTGCTCGGCAAGTGCACGTTGAGGTACTTCCTCGAGAAGCCCGACCTCTACCGGGTGGAGGTGATCGACACCGGCGGCGAGCTGGCCGGGCTGCTCGTCTGCGACGGGCGGTTCTGCTTCAGGACCTGGCCCCGGGGGACGACGATCTTCACCCAACAGGAAGGTTCCAATCGACTGGAGAACGACGTCTACCTGAAGGACCGCGCCTACAGGGGGATGTCGATCTCCCATCAGCTCTCGATCCTGCCCCAGGTCTGCATGCCCGTCTTCAATGCCAACGCCTTCTTCGGCGGTCGCGAGTCGGTTCTCGAGTACCTGGACGACATCGAGTACTGCGGCGAGGAGGAGATCGACGGAGAAGCGTGCCACCGGCTCAGGGTCAGCATGATGGAGGGGCAGCGGGTCCGGACGGTCTGGCTCTCGAAGAAGGACAACCTCCCGCGAAAGTGGCTGGGGGAGCTTCGCCTTGCCAACTCCCAGAGCACCACGGAGGTCTGGTCGGCTCTCGAGGTCGATCGGGCGCTCGACGAGGAGCTCTTCAGCTGGACGCCGCCATCGGGATTCCGGGAGCGCCGGCTGGCCACGGTGGAGGAGAGGATCCTCCAGGCGGGGGACAGGGCAGCCGACTTCGATCTCATCGACAGCGACGGGAAACCGATCTCCCTGGCCGAGTACGACGACAAGATCATCTGGCTGATGTTCTGGCGGATCGGGTGACCGGCCTGTCGTGAGGAAGGTCCTCACATCGCTGCCATCGGCGAGGAGTATGCCGACGAAGGTGTGGTTGTCCTCGGATTCAACTCGTCCGATGATCCGGACATGGCCCGCGAGTTCATGGAGGAGTGCGGCTTCTCCTTCCGCACCGTGCTCGACTCGAGCCAGGCCGCCATCACGACCGCATTCTCCGACTACAAGGCCTGCTGCGTGCCCCTCCATTACGTGATCGATCGGAAGAGGCGGGTCGTGCTGGCGCAGCCCGGCTTCGAGAAGGGTTACAGGACGATCCTCGGCACTCTTACCTGGCTCGGCGTCGAGACAGGGGTTGCGCCGCTGGAGCCGCAGTTCAAGAGCAGAAGGAGCGAAACCGGGAAGCCTGCTGCGTTTGCCGGGCCCGTGGTCCGGGGGAAATCGCTGATCCGTGGCGTTCTTTCCGGTTCCCGAAATGAACCTCTCGCCCGGATCACCGTTCGTCTCGCCTGTTCCGATCCGAAGGTGAGCAAGAAGACGACAACGGACGATGAAGGACGGTTCTGGTTCAGGCGTCTTCCCGGCGGGCGCTACACGCTGACCGTGGATCTCGATCCTCTGGACAAGACCGGGATGATCGAGAAAGAGGTTCTCGTCAAGGAGAACCAGACCGTCGTTGTGGCACTCACGAGTAAATGAGATGGGATCAGCGGATTCCGTCCCTGCGGAGGTGATATCATGAGCATGGCGGATGCGGGAAAAAAGGGCACCCTTCTTCTTGTTGTTTTACTCCTCTTTTCAGGGATGACGGGCGCTGCCATGGAGGAGAAGCTCGAGCATATCAACGCCTCTCCCCTGAAGGAGAAGGGTGCGTATCACGTCTGTCCCGTGTTCAAGAGTATCGAGAACGTCACGATCCTCAAGCGGGGCGGCCCCTACGGAAAGGAGCACACGCGGGAGCTGAAGAGCGGGGAGTTCTCCTTCGATGCGGCCACGGGCAAACTGACGGTGAAGGCGCCCGTTGACAATGAAAAGGAGATGGTCCTCGTTCGCGGGAAGAGATCCTCGCCGGCCGCCTGGTTCTTCGAGAAGGGGCTTGATCCGAAGGACGTGTACATAGTGGTGAACGACTGCGAGCTCGAGGAGGGGGAGGGCTACACGCTGGATGCGAAAACCGGGAAGTTGACCATCCTGGATCCGGCCTTTGGCAAGAGGGGCGCCCGCTATTACATTCGCGCCGGCGGCCACACGATCGGCAACTGCATGCCTACCGAGCCGGAACAAGACGACGGGAAGAAAACGTGGCAAGGAAAGGGGGGCGGCTGCTCGATCTCGGGCCGCGTGCTTGACGGGAAGGGGGAGCCTCTCGACGGCGTTGCCGTTGCCATCGACTGCAGCGAGCACGGTTTCTCTGCCACGGTCCTCACGGACCGCCGCGGGAAATACTCCGTCGAATCGCTGAAACCGGGATATTACTCCGTTGCACTCAGCGGAAAGGGAGTGTTCGGAACATTGAAAGAACACCGGTCCACCAACCTCGAACCGGGGGAGGAATCGACGATCGATTTCATACCGCGAGCGGATGCAGCCGCTCTGTCGGGAGTCGTGCTCGATCCGGAGGGAGATCCTGTTGCCCGTTGCTACCTCTCAATCCACAATGCCGGCCATTCTTTCAAGGAAGGCGTCGATTACGTGCACAAGACTGCCTGGACGGACGCGGAGGGTTTCTTCCTTTTCGAAAACCTGCCTGCCGGCAGCTTTGACATCACCCTGTCGAAGCAGGAAGTACTTTGTTTGTCGCCCGGCGGAACAGTACGACTCGAGGCCGGAGTGGAGACGGAGACCACGATCAGGATCCATCCCGGCATTGTCCGGGGCACCGTTGCCTTCGTGGGAGCGGGGCCGCCCGACGGGGAACAGTCCCAACTCGTGGCCACGCGCCGCGGCGACTTCGGAGGCTCCCGGTGGAGCGCCTCCGCCGAATACAACGGTTCGTTCGCCATCCAGAACCTTCCTGCCGGCAAGTATGAGGTCAAGGCCTCTGCCAAGGGGTTCTACTGCGTCCCTCACCACTTCGAGATCAGGAAGGGAAAGAAGCCCGGCGATATCGTGGTCAGGCTCCGTGCAGCGGGATCGGTCCTCTTCAAGGTGACGAACAGGAAGGGCGAGCCGGTCGAGGGGCTCAGCATCTCGCGGATAGTTCCGGGCAAGGGATCGTCATCGGTGCGGATGGAGAAGCTCTCGGCCGGAGAGTTCCGTGTCTTCTCCATCGAGCCCGGCTCGATCCCCTTCAGGTTGAGTGCTTCGGGCGTCGGCAACGTGGAGAAGAAGGTCTCCGTCAAGGCAGGGAAGGAGACCGTGGTGACGGTCAAGATCTGAGAAGGCGTCGGACTCAGAGATCGATCGAACCGTTGCGGAATCGATCGCGCTCCTTCTCCGAGGCAGCCGGCCTGGCCTGTCCTCCGAAGAGGCGGGTCCTCAGCTTCAGGAAGCGATCCACGTCCCTCTTGGTGATCCGGTACTCCGCGAAGCGGTTCGTGCCGCCCCGGTCGTCCCAGCCGCTCGGCCGCGAGCCGATGCCGTGCTCCTCGAAGAGGTCGGCCAGGTTCGATTCGTAGGCGATGGAAAGATAGGCGATCAGGTAGAGGCTGCGAAGGCGCTGCCCGTCCTCCCTGTCCCTTCCCACCTGATCGAAGTCGATGCCGTCGTCGCGCAGCAGGCAGAAGAAGAGCGGAATCCAGTCCTTCCCCTTCTGCTCGAGAAGAAGCCAGAAGATCTCGTGATCCGCGTTGTTCCTGTGCATGTCGTGCACCCAGTCGGCCTCGCCGGCAAATCCCTTCTCTCTCAGGGCCAGCGCTCCGGTAAAGGTGGCGAAGGGCTGGCCCCCATGTCCCCACCAGTCGCCGTCGAGGTTTCCCCCGGCGTGACGGATCAGGCACTCGGCCAGCTCCTGGGAAATGATCCAGTGGCGGAACGGCTCCTCGGGCCAGCAGTCGCTGAACAGATCGATGGTGGCCGGACCGGTGGCCCCGCCGCCGATGCCAGCCAGGTCCGGATCTCTCTTCAGGGTGACTGTGATCCTGTCGGGAAGCTTCAGATCGGCGATCCCCAGCACCTGGATCAGGGCGTCCGTGGTTCGCTCGAGAAAGCTCTTCGTCCAGCGGCACTCCGGCTCGAAGTCGGAGAAGACCGAGAAGGCCACGGGCGAGTCTCCCGGCGGCATCTCTTCCACTACTTCCACCGACGGCTCGTAGATGCGACCGCCGCGGAAGAGGCTGCGCAGATGATCCGCTCCCTTGCCCCGGCTCTTCGGAGAGTAGAGAAACTCCCGCACCGCCAGGATCGTGTCCACCTCCTCCTCGGTGACACGATAGGGATGAAAGCGGATCTCCGGGTGGATGCGGCTCCAGTCGGAAGGCTCCTGCCCGATCCCGTGCTCGCCGCAGAGTGCGGCCAGGTTGGCGCCCGCCGCCAGGGAGAGGTAGGCGATCGTGTAGGCCGATCGCCTCTCGTCGGGGTGGGGCCATGGCGCACCGATCGCCCCCATGTCGATCCCGTCTCGCTGCACGAGGAGAAAGAACCGCGCGAAGAGCTTGAATCCGTATCTGTCGTGCAGCTTCCAGTACAGCTCGTGATCGAGCTTCCCCCTGCTAACGGAACGCCTGTAATCGGCCGCCTTCTTCTCTCCGAGCTTCTCCATCACCAGGCACGAGACATATTCGGGAAAGGGGCTGCGGCCGTTGGACCACCAGTCGGCAGGATAGCCGCCGGCCCCGCCGTAATGATGGGCGAAGAGGTTGACCAGCTCGTGCGTGACGATCCAGAGGCGGTCCCTGTCTTTCGGCCAGCAGTCGCTGGTGAAACCGATGCCCGTCGGGGAGGCGTACCCGCCGATCCCCCGCAGGCCGGGATCCTTCTTGAGCTCCACGCGGATGCCGCTCGGCGGAGCGATCTTTCTGTTGTCCATCATCCGGACCAGAACGTCGAAAGCCCTGTTCAGGTACGGTTCGGTCCAGGCCCCCTCGTCGCCGAACTCCGACTCGATGATGAACCGGTCCGACGCCTCGGTGATGGGCAGCAGCAGGAAGACAACGATCAGCAGGTATGTCGATTTCATTTCAGATCACCTTGCCGTTCTTCATGAACACCCGGCTCCTGCCGCTCGGCAGGATCGCCGTGATGGTGGGGGAGCGGATCAGACAGTCGAGGTGGATGAACGCCTCGGCATCGTCGTCGTAGTTGGAGCCGATCGCGATGTGGCAGGTGCCCAGGATCTTCTCGTCCTCCAGCATGCTGCCCGTCACGCGGGCGGCCGGGTTGAGCCCGATGCCGAGCTCGCCGAGGTGGCGGGCGTTGCGCTTGTACGAGGACACGCGCGAGGCGGGCCAGCCCTTCTTCCCCTTCATCTTGAGAGCCGACTCCTCGCCCAGGCGAAGCGACTTCTCGAGCCGGCGAGCCCCTGCGCCGCCGCGCACGCCCGTGACCAGTCCGCCTTTCACGTCCACGCTCACAGGCCTTGAGGGCACGAAGGCCCCGCCGCCGTCGGCCACGGAGAGCGATCCGTCGAACACGAGACGCCCCTCGCCGCTGCGGATGGCGGGAGAGATGAAGACCTCGCCCGCCGGGAGGTTGCCGCCCGAGCCGGGCTTCCAGAAGGATCCGTCGTCGAGCTTGGCGCTCCGCCCCTCGAGCCCGATCTCCACGTCTGTGCCGCCCGGCGCCGTGATCCGCACACCGGCCGCCGCCGTGAGGGTGCGGCCGAGCTTCCGGGCGTCCTGCCGCATCCGGCCGTAGTCGATCGGCACCGTCCGGATGAAGGTGTCCAGGGTGATCGACGGCGACCAGAACGACCGGGCCTTGCCGGCGCCGAGCAGGGCGTTGAAGATGTGCGGCCACGATCCCTTCGTGCCCTTGAACCGGTACGCCTTCTCCAGACCGAAGCGATCCTTGCCCAGCTTGCCCGCGCTGATGGAGAGGATCACCTGCGGCTCGGAGCGGAGCGCGTGGATCACCGCGTCGGACGCCATGTCGAGGGGCGTGCGCGTCGGCTGGATCACCACGCAGGAGTCCGCGCCCCTGGCCGCCGCCGCCTCGGCAAGGGCGGCCGAGATGGTGAAGACGTCCCTTTCCGGATTGGTGACGATGACGACCCGCTCCTTCTTTTTCACGCGCAGAACATCATTCACGGCCACGCGCGCCGCCCGAGTCAGGCCGCGCGGATAGGATCCCGAAATTCTCGACCACTTCGCTGCTGCAAGACCTGATTTCTTTTTCACTGATTTCTTCCCTCGAAAAACTGAGCTGCGGGCCTGATCGATGCGTGTCCCGCCTTCCTTGTTACCGGTGCCGGCAAGCCATGTAACCACTTTCTTGCCTGGGAGAGTAGGGAGGCTTATGATGAATCCGGGGCTGCGGCAGCCTCCGACGGGCCGGAACTATCGTGTTGCGGACAAGAGAGGGCAGGCAGGGCTTGTGGAGATCGATAGGCGTTGACGACGCTGAGCAGCGACAACCAGGCGGCGGCCGCGCGGGCACGGGCCGGGAAGCGGACCACCTTCCCTGCATGGACCATTGCCGGCTTCCTTCTCCCCGCCTTCGCACTCGTCTCCCTCGTTGTCTGGGCCTTGAGCGGCGATCCTCTTTCGGTCCAGACCGAGATCAGGAGAACTGCGCTGGCCCTGGAGCAGCTGGCCCTGGACGAGCTGGCCGGCGCCATCGCCCGGAAAGCGTCCGAAGCCGTGCAGCGGCCCGCCGTTCGAGGGCGCGCCTTCAAGTTCAGTCTCGACGATGAGGGAATCCCGCGTTTCTCCGAACCCCTTCCCCTCGGCGCCAGGGAGATCCGGCCCCTTCCGGGCGATGACGCCCAGAACCGGTCGTTCCGGTTCCTGCTTCTCGGCTTCGAGGAGCGCGATCTCGTTCAGAACGATGCGGCAGGCGCCGAGGATGTGCTCCGCCTGCTGAACGACAGGTTCGACCACGAGTCGTTCCAGGTGCGGATACGGCTCGCTGCCGCCGCCTTCCTGATCCGGCACGATCGTTTCGACGAGGCGGCTTCCGGGCTTTTCGCTCTGATCGATGAAACGGATCCTGCCGCGGCGCCCGACGAGGGGGAGCTTCCCTTCGTGGTTTCCGCCTTCCTTCTTCTCGACGGCGGCCTGACCGGAGAGGCTTCATCGATAGAGAGCGACAGTGCATCGTTCGGCAGCGTGCGGGCGCGGCTCGTGGAGGCCGTCGCCGCCGGCCGGATCCCTCTTCGTTCGGCCGAGCTCCGGGCCGTGGCTGCCGAGAGCCGGAGCCTCACCGAGACGGAGCGCTCCGCGCTTCTCCTTCGTGCCGGGGATCTCGACCTTGAAGCCTATCTCGAGGGGCAGCCCGACCGGGCCGGCGTCCTGGTCCGGTCAGGCGGATTCGCCGCCGTTTTGGATCGGAACCTCTGGATCGGCCAGGCGTCTGACGGCCGGGCGTGCGGCGCGGTTCTCCCGGCAGAGACGGCGCTTCCCGCTCTCCTGGACGAGAAGTCGCTCGACGAGGCGGGGCAGGGATTCGAGGTGGCGCTCAGGCCGTCGGGCCCTGACGGACCTTCAGGCGAGGGGAGAGGCGAGACGATCCGAACGGTGACGTCTCCGGCCGGCCTCGAAGGGGCGCGGCTCGACGTGATTCTGGTCGACCGCACCGTCTTCGAGTCGAGCGTCCGATCGCGCCGCACCATGCTCTTCGTGACCGCCTCCCTGCTCGTGGTGGCCATGGCTGTTCTCGGCTTCACCACCTTGCGCGCCGTGCGCCGCGAGATGGCCGCTGCCAAGGCGCGGTCGGATTTCATGGCTGCCGTCTCCCACGAGCTCAGGACTCCCCTGGCCTCGATCCGGATGTTCGCCGAGCTGCTCGATCAGGGGCGCGTGAGCGACAAGGATACCGAGGGAAGGTTCATGCGTCTGATCCTCTCGAACTGCCGCCGCCTCTCGGCCATGATCGAGAACGTTCTCGACCTGAGCCGCGCCGAGCGAGGCGTGATGCGCTTCCATCCCGAGGAGGTGGATCTGAAGGGGCTCCTGAAGGAGCTCTTTCGCGACATCGGTGCGGCAGCCGAGGAGGAGGGGTTCTCCGTGGAGGCCACCGTTGCCGACGACCTGCCTGTCGTTCGAGCCGATCCTCTGGCACTGGCCCGCGCCGTCTTCAACATCTGCGACAACGCCCTCAAGTACTCGGGCGAGGGGAAGCGGGTGACGATCAAGGCCGCGCGCAAGAACGGCGGGGCCGAGATCTCGATCCGCGACAGCGGACCGGGCATACCGGCTGCAGAGAGGGAGGCTGTCTTCGAGCGGTTCCATCGCGGTCGGGCCGGGGCGGGCAGCAGCGGTGGCGCGGGCCTGGGACTGAGTCTGGCGCGCGAAGCTGTGGAGGCGTGCAGCGGCCGGCTCCGGCTAAAGAGCCGGGAGGGCGAGGGAACGGAGTTCTTCATCTATCTGCCGGGCGTGGAGACCGATCATGAGTGACAGCAAAGGGGCTAAGATCCTGATCATCGAGGACGACGCTTCTCTCCGACTCGGCCTGGAGCAGGGATTTCTCTCCGAGGGGTACGAGGTGGAAGCGGCGCCCGACGGCGAGGCGGGGCTCCGCTTGGCGCTCACGTCGACCGCCGACCTGATCGTCCTCGATCTGATGCTGCCAAAGATCGACGGGTTCGAGGTCCTGAGGCGCATCCGTGCCGATTGCCTGGAGACGCCCGTCCTGATCCTCACGGCGCGCGGCGAGGAGGAGGACCGCATCCGGGGCTTCGAGTACGGCGCGGACGACTACATGGTCAAGCCGTTCAGCGTGCGCGAGCTCCTTCTCCGCGTGCACGCCGTTCTGCGGCGCGCCAGGGAGAGCGGCCCGATGAAAGGGGAGGCGGCGATCGGGTGCGTGGTGGCCGACTTCAAGGCCTACCAGATCCGGCGGGGCGGGGAGCGGATCGGGCTCTCCCGCAAGGAGGCGGACATGCTTCGCCTCTTCCTCGAGAATCTGCGGGAGGTGATCACGCGCCAGCGATTCCTCGAGAGCGTCTGGGGGTATCACTTCTTTCCCACCACGCGGACGGTGGACATGCACGTGCTCAAGCTCAGGCAGAAGGTGGAGCCTGATCCGGACAACCCGCGCCACATTGTCACGGTCCATGGCGTGGGTTACAAGTACATGCCTTGACAGGGATTATGGGGTTTACATCTTTTTGACATCGAGTTGACAGCTCTTTGACAACATGGGGCGCAATGTTGTCGATCATGCATCCGTCTCAAGGGCTATTCCGGAAGCCGGGCGGATCCGGCTCCTGGCTGAGAGGCAGCGCGACAGGCGCCGCAGGCAGCCTCCGGGATTCTAGCGAAGCGAATTGACAGGAGGGTCGAGCCATGAAGAAAACAAGAGCGAACATCGGGATGATCCAATTCGTGCTTTTCTTTTCCGCGTCAACGGCGGTTGCCGGCATCGAACCGGCCGAATGCGCGCCGATCGCCCCGGACGATTCGATCGCCCTTGTGATCGAAAACGAGGACGAGGGTACCGCGGTGCAGGTTGACGAAGCGTCGGAGCTCGCCCGGGCACGGGTGATCGAAACGACAATGCGCGACTATGACCGAGCCCTCGGGATCTACGCCGCCCTTGCCGGACGGTCGGCCGATGAGGCGGTGATCGATCAGGCCGAGCTGGGGCAGGCCCGGTGCCTTGTCAAGCTCGGCAGCTATGCCGATGCCTCGGCTCTTCTTCTTTCCATGCAGAAGCGCGAGCTCTCCGATCCGGTCCGGCAGGCTGTCCTCGATCTGCTGGCCACCACGCAGCGGCTCGGACGCGAGGATCGGGCCGAGTCGGCGTCGTCAGTTGACAATCTGGTTTGGCAGCTCCTCGAGGCGGCGGCCGGCGAGAACAAGGACCGGGCCTCGAGTGCGGTGAAAGAGATCGAGGGGATGGGAACGCTTGCCTTCCCCGTACTGAAGGAAGCGACCCTGGACAGGGATTACTACCGATCAGTGGCTGCTTTCAAGATCCTGGTTAGGATCGATGAAGCCGAGGTGGTCTCCTTTCTCGAGACCTGCGCCGTCAGCTCCGATCCGGCGTTGCGCAAGCGTTGCCTCGATGGTCTGGAAGGCTCCCTTCGACCTTCCGGCGGAGCCTTCGGCCTGCTGCTTCATTACTTCAGGGACAAGGAGAAGACACTCCAGATCGCGGCGCTCAAGTGCTTCGACGGTTTTATGCTCCGCAATTTTTGTGACAATCTCGAGGGCGGCGGGCTTGCTCCATATATCCACATTATCCTGGAACTCCACGCAAGCGGCGACGAGGATGTTAAGGAACATGCCTACTGGGCGGCTTCGCGAATAGTGAATCAGGAATGCAGAAATCCCACGGGAGAAAAGGCTGTCTCAAAGCTCTCTGCCATTGCATCACGCAGGCTCGATTCGTTCTGGCCTCTCCGCGATCTTAGCTACAATGAGATGAAAGACCTGAAAATAGCTCTCTGGATGGCCATGGAACTCGGCAAGCTCTTCGACCGGCAGGACCTGCTGAACCGCGTAGTGCGGTTCTGGCCTGAGCGAGATCTCACGAAACCGGAAAGTCAAGACCAAGTTGATGGCAGCGTCTGCGATGCCACGTCTCTCCTCGACGCTCCGTCGATGGAGCTCCTCGTGAAGGGGATACTCGACAGCGGGGACTCCTTCGTGATCAACCGGTTTGGATACTGCTGTCCCTTCAACTCATTTGCCAAGCTGTCCGAGGAGAGCCGCTGCCGTTTCATGGATGCCTGGGGCCGGAGCAAGAAACCGATCGGCTACTCTCCAGGGGGCAGGGAGCAAGCCATCCTCGGATCGAACGCGAAGTGGCGTCCCGCCGTGTGGGGTGCCTTCGTCCGGAGCGTCCTGGAGAACGAAGATTACGAAATGAGGGTAAATAGTCTGGCAAGCCTGGGGAGTTGCCCCGATCCACGGAATCCGGCCTGCTACGAGGCCATCTCTCTCTGGGCATGCCATGACGATGATATGACGAGAGACGCAGCGCTTGGCCTGGTCCGACAGATGGTCGAGCTCGGAAAGATGGATGCCGGGTCCAGCGGAGCCTTGGGTGTGATCGACCGGCACCTCGCCACGATCGAGGGGCCCATCACATATGCAATGGACAAGAGGGGGGTGATCGTAACGCCCGACAGCGTGGCTGTCGATCTGCTGTTCGTCGGCAGGAGAATCCTGGACCATGATCTGGCCGCTCTGGGCGAGTGGGTCCTGGATCAGAAGATTCCCGGCTGGCACGATACCGTCGTGGCGCTTCACCGGAGGGGCTTTCCCCTCGACGAAATCCTGCGCACCGATCCACGGTTCGTGGGAAGGATGTGGCCCTATCTCAGCGCTCGCGGCAAGGAGCTCCTGTTCAGTCGGTTTTGCCAGATATTCAGATCGACCTTCGATACCTCGAAACCGGTCTGGATTGTGCCCCTGCTGAAGGAGCTCGAGTTCAGCCCGGAGTGGGATGAGGCAAACTCGGAACATCTTTCCAAGCTGTTGTTCGACCTGAGCGATCCGGCACTGGAAGATCTTGTGAAGGAACTGGCAGCGGCAGTCCTTGACGCACCGCATGTCCACAGAAAAAACACTGTCTGGTACCTGTCCAGGATGTTCAGGTCAGTGGCACCCCGATCCCGAACACTCCTGGAAATCATCCCGCAGTTCCACGAGACGATCGATACGGAGAAAGTCGGTGCCAAGCTCGTTCTCGCGGATATCATGCTGAGCAACGCGGAGACGCTAAAGCGCACTCTGGAATGGCTCAATGAGGAACATCCCGAATCGTTCAAGATGGCGGTGATCAATGCTTTCCATGATCGTGATTTCCTCAATACGTATCGGTTGAAGGAAATCAACCTCGATGCGGCTCTCAAGGCTGTATGGGAAAAGCTGGGTAGGAAAACAGCGGCCTGGCTGCTTGCCTCTGTCCTGAATCAGCGGCGGATCGTCGACGCCTGTCCGTCCTTTCTCGTTTCCGTGCTCGAGGACAAGAAAACGGATCGGGCGCTCCGGCACCTGGCTGCCGCGGGATGTCTCAGCCATGGAGTGGACGAGTCCGTGGACGCAGTACTCGCCTATCTCCAGGAGATCGGTCCGGGAGAGGGCGACGGCCCGATTGTGTCGGAAGGCGATATCCCCGGCGTGGTCGCCGAGAGGATGGATGCTCTCTACAAGGTGATTTTCAAAACGGACTTGAATAGCGGTTTCTACAGCTTCAATGCACCGCAGCGTCAGCGCCTCTGTCTCGGCATCCTCACCATGCCGAGGGAGCACCCGCGCCTCAGGAGTCAGGCGGCCCGTCTGCTCTGGGTGAGGACCGGGCCTGATCTGACCGCGGCACTCTATGCGCTGCGGACGCCGATCGATCCGCAGTCCCGCGACAACCTCTTCGAGAACACCGTCAATTTCATGCTGAGCAACTCCAAGCCGGGTGAAGAGAATCACGAGAAGGCGAAACATCTCCTGGCCCTCGCACTCGGCGGCGGCGAGGACGAATATATTGTCGGCGAATGCGAATCCGAGGCTATCGAGATCGCCGCGCAGAATCGGCTGGAAAACCTGCTGCCGCTCGTCGGGCAGGTCGCCGTTCACCACGCAGACGACAGAATACGCCGCGAGGCTGTCGCCTGCCTCGGCGTGTTCATGAACCGCGACGCCGTCCCATTCCTGATGGAGTGCCTCAAGGATCCCTGGGAGAAGGTCAGCGCGGACGCCCAGGCCTGCCTCACCAGGATCCACTGGTACGAGGAGCAGAAGAAGGTCTGGCAGGCATTCCTCGAGGGCGAGGAGGAAGGCGCAGCCGGCTCTCCCACAGCCGCCCTGGTGGCGATGCTCGACACGGACGACGCCGAGGTTCGCCTCCTGACGATCAAGTCGCTCGGCACGCTCGGCGAGTCGTCCGCTCTTCCCGTTCTCCTGAAGATCATGACCGAGGGGGATCCCGATGAAAGGGAGGCGGCCAGGGCTGCCGTGGAGGCGATCAACGCGAAGAAGTGATCGGGCCGTTTCCAGCTGCCTGATGAAAAAAGTCGGCGCAGACGCGCGTGATGCGATCTGCGCCGACGCTTTGTTTTTCGATGATGCTCTTACTGCACGTAGAGAACGTCCAGGTTGGACAGGCTTGTTCCGATCAGCGCCTGGAGGGGCCGCTCCTCTCCCGCCGCCCAGGTGGTCGGCACGGTGACACTGAGGAAGAGAACGCCCGAAGCCGGCAAGGAGCCCACGTCGTACTGCGAGATCGGCCAGGCGAGGTAGAGAAGCCCGTAGCTCGTGCTCTGGGGAGGATCCTGGATCCCCGATCCGAGGCAGATCTTCACCGGGGTGGTGCCAGGCACCCCGACGACACCCACGCCGAGCCACGTACCCGGCTCCGCTGTGCCCACGTGATAGAGGTGGGGATAGAACTCATCGGCGCCGATATCCGCAATGTTGTTGGCCTTGCGCGGATCGCCCTCGAAATCCTCGTCGTAGACTACGAAGGGCGTCTGGCCGCCGTCCCGGCAGGGAGACTGGAGCGTCAGGTGGAAATCGAGTGCCGCAGGGTTGTTCATCAGCGGGTCGCTCTCCTTCATCCCGAAGCTCCAGGTGAACGTGCAGCCCGATTCCACAAAGACAGCCGCTTCCCCGCCTTCGCAGGTGGACGAGCTGATGGTGAGGGACGAGACATCGGATTCGGCACTGAGGTAGATCTGGGGCCCGTCAGGGGCCACGTTGCCCCACAGGATCGTGTTGTAGACCTTGGCGTTGCCCTTGAATTGGGTGAAGATTCCTCCGCCGCGGAGAGCCGTGTTCCCGTAGATCGTGTTGTTGGAGATGTCCGGCATCGTGCTGTCCGTCTTCGAGATCCAGATGCCGCCGCCTTTTTCACCGCCGTCGTTGTAGGCGATGATGTTGTTCATGACGATCGCGTCGGAGCTGGAGATCTGGAGGCCGCCGCCGAACTGTCCCGCCCTGTTCCCTATGATGATGTTGTTGACGATGTCCGAATTGCTCTTGTATTTGAGATAGATGGCGCCCCCTCCGATGTGGGCGGTATTGCCGATGAGGATGTTGTTCTTGATGGTCGGGTCAGAAGCCTTGTCCGTCATGATGGCGCCGCCGCTGTACTCGAGATCGAGGGCGTAGGCGTAGCCGTTGGTGATGGTGAATCCATCCACCACGGCATCGTCGTCCTCACCGTTGCGGATGATAAAGCCGCGGTGCGGATCCGCCTCACTGCCCTGGCAGTCGATGATCGTTGCCTCGGGTCCCTTCTCCGATTTGACGGTGATGTTCTTGCCCAGGTAGTCGATGTCCCTGTTTCCGGGACCCGTGTAGGTGCCGGGCGCCACGAGGACCGTATCGCCGTTGGAAGCGGCGTCGACAGCATCCTGGATCGTGGGGTACTGGCTGGGAACCAGGAGGTCCGCTCCTCCCAGTGTGCCGGAAAGAAGGAGAAGGGCAGGGAGAATCCATGCCAGTGAGATGGTTCCAGAACGTTTCATCAGTTATTGCTCCTCTCGAGACGGGCGGTTCAACTGCTAGGCGATATGTGCTGACAGAGAAGGCTCAGTTCATTATATCCCAGTATAGTTCAAAATACTACCTGTTGTAGCAACGCCATCATAACCTGTTGTTGCTTTGCTTGTTATGGGTGACGTAAAATTTAGTTCTCGTTGATCGGTTATTCTGGGTCCAAACCGCGACGTTCTTCGTGCTACTTCGTAATACAAGCGGGCCATTCGGAACGGCGCCTCTGTCACCAAATCTGATTCGCCGTGCCGGGGTGTCGCGGTCCGGGCCTGGTCCCTCCGTGGTGAGCCGTTCAACAAGATATCGAGGCGAGCCTTAGATCAATGCGTAATTCGTGCAGGAGAGATGAAGAAAAATAAAAACAATATTGCTTTACTCAATGTCCTGTTTCTAGTATAAACTAGGATCTTCGGAAACACCCTGAGAGCTTATTTGGATTCAAGGAAACGGTTGTATTGCGCGAGACTCAAAAGCGTCTTGAATTGCAGAAAAGCACCGGGAAGGAAGATTACGGGATCAATAAGATAAAAGACATCGTCCGCATGCAAGAGTGCGGATGCTGTCGTTCTGAGTAGAGCCTAATCAAAAGGAAGCACCCATTCCATCAGGCTAGTGGTCTGTCCTTAGATTGGCCTGATAACACTTTGTTGTGTAGTTCTTTCTCTGCTCTTGGTAGGCGGAGGAAGGATTAGTGTCTCTTTCTGTTTTCCTGTTCCTGTTTAGGAGGACGCATTATGAGAATTACTTCTTTGCTCGCACTTGTGGTCGGTTTGTGCTTGTTTGCCACTGTTGGACAGGCTCAGATCAATGAGCTCGGCCCGACAAGCAACCTGCAGACTCAGACGGTCGCCAAGAACCGTGTCGGAGAGGAACTGTTCTTCGTCGATCTCGAGGGCCCCACAGGTGACATCAGACTTCTTGGTATCGGCTGGGATGGCACGAATTACTGGGCCACTGGCGCCAACGACATGATCACGGCGTACCTCCACCAGTTCGATGCCAACTGGAATCTGATCACCACGTTCACCACGGGCCACACATCCTGGGCTTGGCGCGACCTCTCCTTCGATGGCGCCTATCTCTATGCCAGTGACTCCTATGTGATCGATCAGATCGACAGGACCACCGGTATGGGCACGGGTACCACCATTCCTTCGCCCATCTCCCCGGCTCGCGCCCAGGCGTACGACCCGGTCACCGACACGTTCTGGACTGCCTCCTGGAGCAGCGACATCTACAATATCGATCGCACCGGTACCTATGTCAGCCACGGCAACATCCTGACCGGCGTGTACGGCATGGGCTGGGATGATAGCGATCCCGCCGCTCCCATTCTCTGGATCTGGTCTCAGGACGGCAACGGCACTCTGGCCAGCGAGTTCGATCCGCTGACCGGTACCTTCACCGGCAACAGCTGGGACGGCAACGGTGCCAACGGCATAGCCGGTGGCTGCGACGTGTTCGAAGATGCGACCCATGGCTGGATGCTGCTCGGCATGCACCAGGGCGCTCCTGACGGAGTGGGTGGCTATACCCTCGTCGATCTGCCCCTGACTGCTGACAACGACGAGATCTACAGTGTTGGCGGCGGCACGGTCAACTTCACCCTTACCGGTGGCGCTGCTAATGCCGGTAAGCCCTTTGCCCTCCTGGGCAGCAACTCCGGCACGAGCCCCGGCACCACTCTGCCCGGCGGCCTGGTCCTGCCTCTGAACCGCGACTTGGTGACGAACTTCACGTGGGGCAACCCCACCCATCCGTTCTTCACCAACTTCCAGGGCAACCTCGATGCGAGCGGTAATGCCACGGCGACGCTCAGCACCACGTTCGTTCCGTCCGCCGTTCCTCCGGGATCGGTTCTTTCCTTTGCCTGGATGACGACCTTCCCCTTCGACTTCGTGTCGAACCCTGTCGATGTGAACGTCATTGCTCCGCCTTCGGACTACAGGTATGACTCTGGCGCCACCGACAACCTCCTCGGCTGGTACTCCGGAGGAGACATGTGCTGGATGCATCGTTTCGACGAGATCCCCGGCGGCAGCGTGATCACCAGTGTCCAGACCATCTGGGGTTCGGCTCTCTACACGGGCTACAACCCTCCCGATGGAACGGCTGCCCAGCTCTTCGTCTGGGAAGATCCCACTGACGACGGCGACCCGAGCGACATCGTGCTGCTGACCACCGAGAACGTCGTGACCATGAACACCGACACCGACATCATGAACATCTATCCGCTCACCACCCCGGTGGCCATCAGCGGTGAGTTCTACGTCGGCGCCGTTCTGAGCCACGTTCCCGGCCAGTACGTTGTCCCCATGGATATGAGTACTCTCTATGTCTATGGCGACGCGTTCTTCTGCGGCACCAACACGACGGGCGGCTTCGACCCGGTCAACATCATGGCCAACCAGTACACGCCGGCTGAGTACGGCTCCTACTGGTGCGTCCGTGGTGGCTTCTAAGTGATCTCGAGTTGATCTTCCGCCTCATGGCGGAGTGATCGAATCTCCGAAAATAAATCCCCTCCCGGTGTTCTTTCACCGGGAGGGGATTCTCTTATTACGATGTGCGGCTTCGTCTAGCGGGTAACAGTCAGGTCGCTCAGAAGGAGAGGGCCGACAATCTCTTCCACCGCCTCGACGATACGGCCCGACCGCACCGTTTCGGTCAGCCTGTTGATGTCGTCGAAAAGCGGCCTGTCGTCGTCGAGATAGGCGACGTCCCCGCGGATGATCTCGAAGGCCGCCTTGCTGGCCGGCCCCGGCTTCAGCGGCGCGAGGAAGTCGAAGGCCTGCGCCGCGGCCATGAGCTCGATCGCCAGGACCGACCAGGCGTTGTCGATGATCTGACGCCCCTTGATGGCCGTTGTCATCCCCATGCTGACGAAGTCCTCCTGGTCGGCTGCTGCCGGGATCGATCCCACGGCTGCGGGCTGGGAGAGGATCCTGTTCTCGCAGATCAGGGCGCCGGCCGTGTACTGCGTGAGCATCAGGCCGGACATCATGCCCGCGCCCTTGGTGAGAAAGGCGGGCAGACCCACGTTGAGGGCCGGATTCATCAGACGGTTGAGACGCCTCTCGGAGAGCACGCTCACCGTGGTTACGGCCATGGAGAGATGCTCGAGGGCAAAGGCCATCGGCGTACCCTGGAAGTTGGCGCCGGTGACGCAGTCCCTGCTGTCGGGGAAGAAGAGAGGATTGTCGCCCACGCCGTTCAGCTCGATGAGAAAGATCTCCTTCGACCAGTTGTACGAATCGAGTGCCGATCCGATCACCTGCGGCGTGCTCCGGAGAGAATAGGCGTCCTGCACGCGCTTGCTGTCGCGGCCCAGGAACTCCGAATTGGCGACGAGCCGCCGCAGGTTTTCGGCGCAGGCCACGGCGCCGGGATAACCGCGGGATTTGTGGAGCCGCTCGTCGAGGCAGAGCGTGTTGGTATTGAGTGCTTCCATGCTCATGGCTGCTGCGATCTGGGCGGTCTTGTAGAAGATCGCCGCGTCGTGGACCTGGATCGATCCCATGCCGGTGATCACGTTCGAGCCGTTGATCGTGGCCAGGCCGTCGCGTGCCTCGTAGACGATGATGGGGATACCGGCCCGCTTCATCGCCTCGGCACCGGGCAGCCTCTCGCCCTCGAAGAAGGCTTCACCCTCGCCCATGGGGACCAGGGCCATCTGGGCCATGGGGGAGAGGTCTCCCGACGCGCCCACCGAACCGCGGCGGCACATCACCGGTGTGACGCCCCTGTTCAGCATCTCCACCAGCGTCTCCGTCACGGCCAGCCGGCAGCCGGAGAGCCCGTTGCAGTGCACGTTGATCCGGGAGAGGATGGCCGCGCGGACATCCTCCTCGGGAGCGGGCTCGCCGCATCCTGCCGCGTGGCTGTAGATCAGGAACTTCTGGTAGTTTTGCGTCTGCTCGGGTGTGAGGACCACCTCGGAGAATTCGCCGATCCCCGTGGTCACGCCGTACATCACCTCCTGCTTCTCCAATTTTTCTTCCAGAAGAGCGCGGCATTTGTCTATGCGCTCCCGAGCCTCGGGGGCCAGGCCGACGGTCTTGCCGCTCCGAGCCACCTGGACCATATCCTCGATGGCGAGGTCGTTACCGTTCAAGATGAGGGACATTGCATGAGTCTCCATAGGTTCAGTTGTTTTATCCCGCTCTGATGCGAACGTCTCACTCGAACTGCAGCGGTTCGATGAGCGAGTCGATTCTCGGGGCGAGCTTCCTGTTGAAAATATCCATGTATTCGTCCACGGAGGGGATCCGCAGCAGAGTGGCCGCCACGGCGCCCACGGCCGAGGAGCCGAGATAGACCTTGGCTCCCATTCCCATCCTGTTGTCGAAGTTTCTCGTGCTCGTGGAGAAGGTGGTGCATCCCGTGGCCACCTGGGCCTGGTTGCCCATGCAGAGGGAGCAGCCGGGTACGTGGACGTTCGCTCCCGCTTCCACCAGCTTGGAGAGCACCTCCTCCCTGGCAAGGCGGGAGTAGCTCTCACGATCGGGCGGCACGGTCCACAGCTTCATGACGTGGGGGAGGCGCGAGCCCTCGAGCACGGCGGCGGCGATGCGGAAGTCGGAGATGTCGGTCATGCAGCTTCCGATGAACACCTCGTCCACCTGCGTACCCGCCGCCTCGGAGAGGGTGACGATCCTGTCGGGGTCGTTGGGCGCGGCGAGGAGAGGCTCGGTTATGTCGGCGAGGTCGACCTCGATGACTTCGGCATACCGGGCATCGGCATCGCCCCTGAAGAAGGACGGCGACTCGATCCACGCCTCGAAATCCGCGATCAGCCCGTTCACCACGTCGGAGGGGTACCGCTTGGAGAAGTTGTTCTTGAGGAAGCGCAGGTTGTTCGTCACGAACTCCTTGATCCGCTCCTCGCCGAAGGAGAAGGTCGATGCCGCGGCCGACCGTTCGGCCGAGGTGTCGGTCAGCTTGTACGCCTCGTTGACGGTGAAATCCTCGAGCCCTTCGATCTCGAGGATCCGGTCAGCGAAAACGTTTTTCTTGGCGTCGCCCTTTTCGAGGTTGAGCTTGCCGGTCTTGAGAGCCGTGTAGGGGATCGCATTGACGATGTCGCGGACCGTGATCCCCGTCTTCGGCTTCCCCTTGAACCGGACGAGCACCGACTCGGGCATGTCCAGGGGAAAGTAGCCCTGGCTCGCCGCGAAGGCGACCAGGTCCGAACCGGCCGGGAAGCTGATGCCGATGGGGAAGCGCGTGTGGCTGTCGCCCCCGGTCCCCACGAAGTAGGGGAGGAGAAAGCGGTTTCCGTTGGTGTGAATCACGCCGTCGCCCGGCCTGAGGTCGATCCCTTCCAGCTCCTGGATGAAGGAGCCCAGGTCGAACTGCATGGTCGAGTCCTTGCTCTTCGGCCCTGCGGCCGTGTGGCAGAACGACTGGATCGTGGGGGCGGAGAACTTGAGGCAGGCCAGCTCGCGGACCTCCTGCTGCGTCATCTTGCCCGTCGTATCCTGGCTGAAGACGAGGTGCGCTTCCGGTTCGCAGTATTCGCCCGGAAGAACTCCGGTCCGCCCCGACGCACTGCCCACCAGCTTCTGCGCCAGCGAGAATTTCTGGCCGGACGGATGTGCCGGCTCTTCCGGGAGATCGATGGCGGGTGCGCCCGACTCGAGTCCGAGCCTGGCGCAGGCATCGCGGGCGCGGGCCGTGAGCTTCCGGCCGATGATCAGGTTGTTGCGCCCGCCGGCGCGGCACTCGTGGAGAATCGACAAGGGATCGACGCGGAATTCGGTGAGCGTCTTCCCCTGGTCGTCGATCACCGCGCCCGCTTCGATATCGACCGTCACCTTCGCTCCCTCTTCGAGACCGCCGGTCGGGCACCGGACCGGGAGCGCACCGCAGCCGCGCATCGTGTTGAAGAAGATCGGCGCGATCTTCGATGCGAGGAGGATCCCGCCGCGGTGCTTGTTCGGCACGTGGGGGATCTTCTCGCCGATCCACCAGACCAGCGAGTTCGACGCGGACTTCCGGCTGGAGCCGGTGCCCACCACGTCGCCGGCGCAGAGCAGCGGCAGCCCCGATTCGCGCAGCTTTCCGACCCGCTCGATGAAGGCGCTGTCGTCGGGGCTGGTGGAAAGGACCTTCAGCGCATGAAGGGGGATGTCGTCGCGCGTTCCCGCCTCCTGGGCAGGCGAAAGGAAGTCCGTGTTGATCTCGCCGGTGAGCCGGATCACGATCCTTTCCTGCCTCAGCGGCACCTCGGGGAGTGCGCCGAACCAGCGGGCTTCGGCCCACGAGGTGAGAAGCTCGGCCGCATCGGTGTTCCCCTTGGCCGCGAGATCGGTGACAGCGGCGAGCTCGTTCTTGTCGATGAGAATCATCCCTTCCAGGGCTTTCCTGGCCGCCGCGGCCGATTCCCCGCCCTTCTCCATCACCTTCCGGAGGAGGCCCACCGCGCTGCCGCCGAGCATCGATCCCAGCATGGCGCAGGCTTTCCTGCCGTCGATGTATGGCGATTGGGTCTCTTCGAGAGCGATCCGTCCCAGGAAGCCGGCCTTCGCGTCCGAGGCGGGGTAGACGCCGGGGGGCACGCGCTCGTCCAGGAGGTAGAGGAGCGAAGAGACCGTGTCGGGCCGGCCGTGGACCACGAGGATGCCCGGATCGAGATTCGGGATCTGCAGCGTGAGGACCACGTTCTTCACATCCTCCCGGGAGAGTGGAAGGGGCGAGATGCCCTCCGCTGCCCGGGCCTTGACTTCGTTACCGTATTTTTCTGCAAACTCAGATATTTCGAGGCTCATTGTCACGCTCCAAAGAGTAGGTCAAGGGGACTCAGGGCGTCAGTTTATCCTCCGGAAGTGGAGATATCCAACGGTGAATTGAACTTCTCTCGAGGAGCGAAATTGCCGTGATCCTTGATACTCGATGTGTTAATTAGAGGCCGTCTTCATGAATGCCGGCGGGCACCGGGCGCGCCGGTACGCTGGAAACCGGCGCGACCGGACCGGCAGCCGGCCCATGCCGGAGCGATTCCGGTCCCTGGAGGAGAGAAGAATGATGTCCGTATCAGGCCAGGCGGGTCGGCGGGGGAAGGGTGTCCGCTCCGACTGCTTCGTCACCTTTGAACCGGGCTCGGAAGGGGGGATCGTCGTCGACCTCGCGAGCAAGGTCGATTCGATGTACGGCCCCTCGATCCATAAGATGGCTGCCCGCATTGTCGAGTCGCTCGGCATCGAGCACGCCCGTCTGACGATCGACGATGCCGGAGCCCTGCCCTACGTCATTGCGGCCCGCATCGAGTGCGCGGCGCTGCGTTCCGGCGCGGAGGTCAAGGGCACCCACCTTCCGCCCGAAGCTCCCGGGTTCGGGGCAGGGACGAGCCGGGACAGGCTGCGCCGCTCGCGCCTCTACCTTCCGGGAAACGAGCCGAAGTTCTTTCCCAACGCCGCGCTTCACGGGCCTGACGGCGTGATTCTCGACCTCGAGGACTCGGTGTCGCCCAGGGAGAAGGACGCGGCCCGGATCGTGGTGCGCAATGCGCTGCGCACGATCGATTTCGGAGATGCGGAGCGCATGGTCCGCATCAACCAGCTGCCGGCCGGGCTCGCCGACCTGGACTGGGTGATCCCGCAGAACGTCCATGTGGTCCTGATCCCGAAGTGCGAGTCGGCCGATCAGGTCGTCGAGGTCGATCGGAGAATCGAGGAGATCAGGAAGCGCGAGGGGATCGAGAACCCCGTCTTCCTCATGCCGATCATGGAAAGCGCCCTCGGCGCGCTGCAGGCCTATGAAGTGGCCTCGGCCTCGCAAAACGTGGTGGCCCTGGCCGTGGGGCTCGAGGACTACACGGCCGATATCGGAACGCAGCGCACCCTCGAGGGGCGGGAGAGCTTCTGGGCGCGGTCGCGCGTCGTCAATGCGGCCCGGGCAGCCGGCGTGCAGCCGATCGACACGGTCTTCTCCGACGTGGCTGACATGGAGGGGCTTCGCGACTCGGTGCTCGAAGCCAGATCGCTCGGATTCGACGGCAAGGGCTGCATCCACCCGCGGCAGATCGCCGTGATCCACGAGGCGTTCGCGCCGGGCGGGCAGGAGATCGAAAAGGCGAAGAGGATCGTTCTGGCCTTCGAGAAGGCCGAGGCGGAGGGGCTCGGCGTCGTATCCCTGGGATCGAAGATGATCGACCCACCCGTGGTGAAGCGGGCGCTCCGCACGGTGATGCTGGCGGAAAAGACGGGCAAGCTTGCGTCCGCATGGCGCGATGAGGGAGACGAGTGATGGCGAAGAACAGCATGGTCAAGAACGCTGCCGGACGCGCCGTGCCCGGCGAGATCAACGGCAAGGCGGCAATTCCCTTCCAGGGCGTGGGGCAGTTCGTTCCTGATGGTAGCAAGGCGGCTCCGCCGATCGCCCGGTGCGCCGACTATCCCTCCGACGGCAACAAGGTCGTTCGGGACATCAGGTCGGCGCTGGAGAAGGCCGGCCTCCGGGACGGCATGACGATCTCCACCCATCATCACATGAGAAACGGCGACTTCGTGGCCAATGCCGTTTTCGACGCGGCCGCCGAGCTGGGCGTGAAGGACCTGCGCTGGTTCCCCTCGGCCTCGTTCCCCTGCCACGCCCCGATCATCGACCACCTCGACAGCGGGGTTGTCCACCACATCGAGGGCAGCATGAACGGCCCCCTCGGCGACTACTGCTCCGGCGGGAAGATGCGGGGCATGGCCGTGCTGCGGTCACACGGCGGGAGGTACCAGGCTGTCCAGGACGGCGACGTGAAGATCGACATCGCCGTGATCGCCGCTCCCACGGCCGATCCCTTCGGCAATGCCAACGGCGTGACGGGAACGTCGGCCTGCGGGCTCCTCGGGTTCGCCCTGGCCGACTCCGAGTATGCGGACAAGGTGATCGTTGTGACCGACAATCTGATCCCCTTTCCCTGCATTCCCTGGCAGATCCAGGGCAATCACGTCGACTTCGTGGTGACGATGGAGAAGATCGGCGATCCGTCCAAGATCGTGTCCGGAACGACGCGGGTCACGAAGAGCCCCGACCGCCTCCTCATCGCAGAGCTGACGGCCCGGTTCGTCCGCGATGCGGGTATCATGAAGGAGGGCTTCTCCTTCCAGGCGGGCGCAGGCGGCACATCGCTCGCCTTCTCGATCTATCTCGCCAGGATGATGCGCGAGTCCGGGATCAAGGCCCGGTTCGTGCGCGGCGGCTCCAACAAGTATCTCGTGGAGATGCTGAACGAGGGGTTGACCGACTACATCCTCGACGGCCAGACCTTCGACCTTCTCGGCGTGAGCTCGATGCGGGACAATCCGCGCCACCAGAACACCAGCCCCTTCACGAGCTACAACTATCACGGGAAGGGCAACTTCGCCTCGATGGTCGATGTGGTCGTTCTCGGAGCCACGGAGGTCGATACGGGCTTCAATGCCAACGTGGTCACCCACTCGGACGGCCGGCTGCTTCACGGCATCGGGGGGTGGCAGAACTGCCTATTCTCGAAATGCACGATCCTGCCGATTCCATCGTTCCGCGACCGGATCCCCGTGATCATGGATCGCGTCACCACTCTTTGCGGACCCGGAGAGCTGATCGACGTGGTCGTGACGGAACGGGGGATCGCCATCAATCCCGCAAGAGAGGATCTTTTCGACGCGGTGCGCGGTTCGGATCTGCCGCTCCGCACGATCGAGGAGATTCGCGACGAGGTCTTCCGGCTCTGCGGCGGCGCTCCCGCCGAGCCCAGGCTGGGGGAAAAGGTTGTTGCGGCGATCAAGTGGGTGGACGGCACGGTGATCGACTGCGTGAAGCAGTCCGTCGGCGTTTGACAACCCGTTGATCACGGAGCGAAGAAGGGGGAGAGGGCCTGCTCGAAGAGCTCTTCCGCCGGTGCGTCCTCGAGAGCGCGGTCCGACGCTTCCTGCACCAGCTCGATCCTCTTCTCGCGCAGGGCCGCCGGATCCTTCGTCGACCGGTGCTGCTTGTAGAGGCGGCCCAGAACACGCCGCGAGAGGTTTTCCAGTTCTTCGCGCCGCGTTTTTTCCCGGGTGCCGGTGCGCATCTCCTCGAGGGGCGGGATCTGCTTCGGCGCTTCGGAGATCATCCGTTCCACCATGGCGGAGACCATGTCGTCGGTGATCGACATCGCCTCGAGGCATTCGAAAGGAGTATCCCACGCCACCTCGCCCGGCGGATCGAAGCGGGTGTCGTCGGTGATGATCACGATGTCGGGGATCTTGCGGCCTCTGGCCTCGTTCAGCTGAAGGCAGGTCTTTGCCGGTGTGGCGAGATGCAGGAGGAAGAAGGGGACGCGAAGGTCGCGAGCCAGGACGAAGAGCTGGCGCCTCATGCTGCGGTAGTAGTTGAGGTCGTCGTGGATCGCCGAGAATCCCTCCTCGATCGCCTCGCGGACGCGGGCGAGGGTGAGGCGTCGCACCGCGTTTTCCAGCTCCGGTTTGAAACCGTGCTCGAAGGAGGGGAGCTCGTCGCGGACCGTGTCAGACGAGATCGTCATGGCCACGCGGCCGGCGCGGGTGTCCAGCTCTTTCGCGAGGCGTGCCGCCAGGGTCGACTTGCCCGATGCGGGAAGGCCGGTGAGCGCCACCAGGATCCTGTCGGCTTTGTCTGCCATGGCTGGAAACGACCTTTCGGCACGCTAAGGCCTGAAAACTGCTTGGTTTGCCGAAACGGGGCATTATGCCGGACCGTTTCCGTGCGGTCAAAGACTTTCAGGACGTCGAGCCCGAGCGGAGTTGTGGTCGGAAGCCTATTGGAATTCGAGTATTATATTGACTTCACATTCGTTATCTGTTAATTAGTTCGCCTTTTCTGCCCATGGCTTCAAAGCAGAGAGTCCCTCGCGGGGCGCTCTTTCCTTTGGAGATGTGTGCGGTTTTAGATTTATCTTCTTGTTCCATAACGGATTGAGGAAGAGACTCCGGTCTTTTTCTTCCCGTTTCCTGTGCCTGCGCCTCGAGGCGGCCAGCGTCTCGAATGTGCCGGCCGGTTTTTATTTGCCGGAGTTTCCGGCAATGAGAGGAAATGGCTCCTGGGTGATTGTATAATCACCGGTTTGGTTTTCTGAGGATGTACCCCTAGAGCGGGAGGGAATTGTTCGCATGAGAGGAAGATCTCTGAACATCGTGAGGGAAAAAGTCGTCCTTTTCTCGGGCAATGCCAATCCGGATCTGGCGAAATCCGTTGCCGAGCTTCTCGGGACCAAGCCGGGCTCTGCCTTGGTGGGGCAGTTTCCCGACGGTGAGACCAATGTGAAGATCAACGAGGACATCCGCGGATGCGATGTCTTTCTCCTCCAGTCCACCTGTCCTCCAGTGAACGACAACATGATGGAGCTCCTCCTGCTCATCGACTGCTGCCGCCGGGCATCTGCCGGTCGCATCACCGCGGTGATCCCCTACTTCGGATATGCCCGGAAGGACAGGAAGGACGAGGGGCGCGTCCCCATCTCGGCCAAGCTGGCCGCCGATCTTCTTACCGTGTCCGGAGCCGACAGGGTCCTCACGCTGGACCTGCATTCCGCTCAGATCCAGGGATTCTTCGACATCCCGGTGGACCACCTTTTCGCCAAGAGGGTCTTCGTGGACTTTTTGAGCTCCCTGAAGACGGAGTGCGAGAAGGTGACCGTCGTGGCGGCCGACGTGGGGGGCATCAAGATGGCCCGCGCCTATGCCAAGTACCTCGACATGGGGCTCGCCATCGTGGACAAGAGAAGGACGGCCGGCGACTCCACGATGGTGGAGCACCTGATCGGCGACGTGAAGGATTCGGACGTCATCATCGTCGACGACATGATCGCCACGGCGGGATCGATCACCGAGGCGGCCAACACGGTCAAGAGGTTCGGGGCCAAGCAGGTCTACCTCTGTGCGACCCATCCGGTGCTGTGCGGCAGCGCCCTGGAAAAGATAGAAGCGGCGGACGTGGAGAGCGTCGTTGTGACCGACTCCATCCCGCTTGGCGACAAGAAATGTGACAAGATCAAGGTTCTTTCAGTAGCCGGGATGATCGCCGATGCCATCAAGAGCATCCATCACAGCGAATCGGTCAGCCGGCTGTTCAAGTTCTAATCGAGGAGGATTGATTCACCATGGAAGTGCTCAAGATAGAGGCAAAGAAACGCAGCGGAACCGGTTTGGCGTTCAATCGCCGGCTGCGCGACGAAGGCTATCTCCCCTGCGTGATCTATGGCCGGGGCAAGGACAATATTCCCGTGTCCGTGGCACAGGCCGAGATTGTGAAGTATATTCGCCAGTCTGCCAAGGTCGTGGAGATCGAGGTCGACAAGAAGTGCGAGCAGACCATCGTGAAGGAAATCCAGTACGACCCGATGGGCGACACGATCATCCACCTCGATTTCCTGAGGATCAGCATGGATGAGGAGATCACCATGCTCGTTCCCATCGAGATCAAGGGAATCGCCAAGGGCGTGGCCGACGGCGGAATCGTCGAGACGCTCAGGGCGGAATTGCAGGTCCGCTGCCTTCCCACGAACATCCCCGAAACGATCCCGGTGGATATCACCGATCTGGGGATCGACGAGGCGCTTCACCTCAAGGATCTGACGCTCCCGGAAGGGGTGGCTCTCGAGGACAATCTCGAGCTCACCGTGGTGGCCGTGGTCTCCAAGATCGAGGTCGCCGAGCCTGAGCCCGCGGAGGGTGAGGAAGGCGCCGAGGAAGGTGAGGCTGAAGGCGAGGAAGCGTCGGCTCAAGATGAAGAGAAGCCCGAAGAGTAGGAAGGATGCCCTTTCGAAGGCACGAACGGTGCGAGGCCGATGCGGATTCGGAGAGTGCGAAGAGCGGGTCCCTGCCGGACTCGCCAAGCCGCCGCATCGTGGCCGGTCTCGGCAACCCTGGAGAGGAGTACGCCGGCACGCGGCACAATATCGGCTTCATGATCATCAACAGGGTCGCCCGCATGCTGGGGGCCTCTTTCGTGCGTCACGGGAAGATAGCCCGCATCGCGGAGGCGGATCTTTCCGGTGTCCGCACTTTTCTAGTGAAGCCGCGGACCTTCATGAACCGCAGCGGCCATGCCGTCGGACAGCTGGCGGAGCGTCTCGACGTGGATGTGGAGAACATTCTCGTAGTGCTGGACGACTTCTATCTTCCGGTGGGCAAGCTGCGTTTTCGGGCCCGCGGCTCCGATGGTGGGCACAACGGCCTGGCCTCGGTGATCCGGACCCTGGGAACGGGCGACATACCGCGGCTGCGCTGCGGCATCGGAACGGACAAGGAGGAAGGCGATGCAGCGGACTTCGTCCTTGCCTCCTTCCATCCGGACGAGGCCGGCGCGGTGGAGGAGATGATCGATCGTGCGGCAGAGGGAGTGCGCCTCTGGCTCGAGAAAGGCGACCTGGAGCTCTGCATGAACCGCTACAACCAGAGCTCGGCCGAAAAAAAACAACAGAGCGACGGGAGCGATCCGGCTGCTCCCCGAGACTGATTACTGATAGGTAGGAAAACTCGAATCGAAGAAACAAGTCTTCACGAAAGGAAACAAGAATTGAACGTCTATGAAGGAATGTTCGTTATAGATACCCGAGGCGGCAATGATGACGGCGAAGAGACCGTTCGCTCCCTCGTTGCCAAGACCGGTGGGGAACTGGCCGGGATGAAGCTCTGGGACGAGCGCAAGCTGGCGTACGATATCCAGGGGAAGAACTCGGGATCCTACTTTCTCACCTATTTCCAGGGTGATTCGGATCTCGTCAAGCGGCTCAACCACGAGTGCCGTCTATCCACATCGGTTCTGAGAGCCATGTTCCTACGGGTGAAGGAAGTGCCGGATCTCGATTCGGTCAAGACGCCTTCCGACATCGCCCTGGATGAAGCCAGCCGCGAGGCGGGAGATCGTTCCCCTTCGGGCGCTCCGGCGGACGCCGGGTCAGGGGCAGGGAAAGCAGAGGCCGAAGCTCCTGCCGCTGCGGCTGCCGGCGAAAGCGCACCTGCCGAGGAAGCGGCTGCCGGCGAAAGCGCACCTGCCGAGGAAGCGGCTGCCGGCGAGAGCGCACCTGCCGAGGAAGCGGC
>CAYZWU010000011.1:2547-14531 GCA_964482235.1 uncultured Phycisphaerales bacterium | reverse complement strand
GCGCACCTGCCGAGGAAGCGGCTGCCGGCGAGAGCGCACCTGCCGAGGAAGCGGCTGCCGGCGAGAGCGCACCTGCCGAGGAAGCGGCGGACGCTCCTGCCGGGGACGAGACCGAGAAACCGGAGGGGAACTGACAGGCTGAGGTTCGTCCGGGACCCCGATTTCGCGAGGCTCCGGATCCGGGCTGTTCAGATAACCAGCGAATAATCGTGCACACGCGAGGATAGATATGAATTCCAAGAAGCGATACAAGAAGTTCAGCGAAAGGGGCCGTTGCCGGTTCTGCAGGGCCGGAGTGGAGAAGATCGATTACAAGGATGTTGCCACGCTGCAGAAGCTCTGCACGAACCAGGGCAAGCTTTTCTCCCGCAAGAGATCGGGCAACTGCGCCAAGCACCAGCGGAAGTTGAAGACAGCGGTCAAGCGGGCCCGTTTTCTGGCCCTCATGCCCTATATCGGTTAGGAACGCCGGCGTCCGCCCGGCCGTTCGACGGCCAGGCGGAAGGCTGCCGGCGAGGGACGCTGAAGCGCGTCCTGTTCGAAAAGGAAAGAAACAATGGAAGTCATTCTGCTCGAAGATATCAAAGACGTAGGGCGGCGGGGAGACATCGTCACTGTCAAGCCGGGGTATGCCCGCAATTTCCTGATTCCCAATGCCAAGGCCACCCATGTGACGGCGGACAGCATCAGGCAGGCCGAGATCCTCAGGAAGCATTACATCCAGCAGGAGCTGGAGGAGCTCGAGGTTCTCAGGGAAAAGGCAGCCCAGCTGGGTGTGGCCTCAATCACCATCGAGGCCAAGGCTTCGGAAGAGGGAAACCTGTTCGGCTCAGTCGGTCCCACTCAGATCCTGGAAGCTCTTCAGGGCGAGGGATACGAACTGGAACTGAAGTCGATCAAGCTCGAAGAGAACATCAAGAAGGTTGGTGTGTACCAGGTTCCCGTACAGCTTCATCCCGAGATCCAGACCGAGATCAAGCTCTGGGTCGTCGAGGAGAAGATGCCAGATTCCGAGTCGTGATCATCGGCTCTTTACGGCTGAAGGAAGAGAATGCCTGATACCAGGTTGGAGGAGACTGTTCCGCCCAATGACCGGGACGCGGAAGTCAGCGTTCTCGGTTCGATGATCCTGGACAGGGAGGCCATCGGCGGGGTCTCCCTGCTGATCAAGTCCGAAGATTACTACTACGACGCCCATCGCATGGTCTACGAGTGCCTCCTCTCTCTCTACGAGAAGGGGTCGCCCGTGGATCTCGTCATTCTCAAGGACGAGCTCACCCGGTCCGGCGCCCTCGAACGGGTGGGTGGGATGGAGTTCGTGATCCAGCTCGCCGAGACGGTTCCCACGTCTGCCAATGCCGAGCATTACGCCGTGATAATCCGCGACAAGGCGATCCAGCGCCGCCTGATCATCGCCTCGACGCGGATCATCCAGGAAGCCCGCTCCAACCCCGAGAACGTGGGCGCCCTCCTCGACGAGGCGGAGCAGCGGATCTACGAGATCTCCAACATCGGCAGCGAGACCACGACGGAGCCGATACGCGATCTGCTCAAGTCGGCCCTGCGGCGGATCGACAACCTGCAGATGAGGGGCGAGGGGCTGATCACCGGGCTCTCGACGGGATATCCGCCGATCGATGAGATCCTCGACGGCTTCCATCCCGGCGAGCTGATCATCGTGGCCGCCCGTCCGGGCATGGGGAAGTCGAGCCTGGCACTGAACATCGCGGAGAACATCGGCGTGAAGGGGGCCGACGAGAACAACGGCGTGATCGTCTTCTCCCTCGAGATGTCGCGCGAGGAGGTGGCCCAGCGCATCCTCTGCGCCAATGCCAGGATAGACGGTCATCAGCTGCGGCGCGGCCAGCTCTCGGACGACGACTGGAAGGAGCTGCCCCTGGCCGCGGACAGGCTCTCGCGGGCGCCCATATTCATCGACGACACGGCGGCTCTTTCCGTGGCGGCACTGCGGGCCAAGACACGCAGGCTGATGGCCCGCCACGAAGAGATCAAGCTGATCATCGTGGATTACATGCAGCTCATGACGGCCGATGGCAGGCAGGAGAACAGGCAGATCGAGATCACCCGCATCTCGCAGGGACTCAAGCAGATCGCCCGCGAATTCAAGGTCCCCGTGGTCTGCCTCTCCCAGCTGAACCGCGCTCTCGAGACGCGGGCCGACAAGCGTCCCATCATGGCGGATCTTCGCGAGTCGGGCTCGATCGAGCAGGATGCCGACGTGATCTGCTTCATCTACCGCGATGACAAGTACAATCCCGAGACTGCGGACAAGAACACGGCGGAGCTGATCGTGGCCAAGCAGAGGAACGGCCCCACGGGAAAGCTCGATTTCCTGTTCTTCGAGCAGTTCATGCGGTTCGAGCAGAAGTTCTACGTGTCGCCCGGGAATCCGCCTCCCCCTGCCGAGGAAGGCGGCATGTTATGATGGGTGCTTCCTGCCTTTCCCGTATCGCTCCCATTCTGTTCCTCCTCGCCCTTCTTCCCTCCCTCCCCGCTCAGGTCGGGGGAGAGTTCGATGCCGAGGGGAAGACCATCGTGGACGTCGTGGTGGAGGGCAAGGCCCGCGTTGCGGTGGAGCGGATCCTGGACAACCTCAAGACCAAGAAGGGCGGGGTCTATTCGAGCGAGGTGATCACCGAGGACATCAAGAGTCTCTACGACAACGAGAAGTTCCGGATCTGGGCAGTCCCGTGGGTGGAGGAGGTTCCCGGCGGAGTGCGGGTCATCTTCAAGATCGAGCAGGAGATTCTCAGGTCCGTTCGTTTCCTGGGTGTGGTGGAAGAGGACGAGGAGGACCTCCGGGAACTGCTGGGCTTGAAGGAAGGGAAGATCATCTCGCCCCACGAGCTCACGACCTATGCACAGAAGCTGTCCGAGCATTACCGCGGCAAGGGCTACTACTTCGCCGAGGTGAGGCACAGGCCCGAGGCGACGAAAGGCGGTGTGGGGGTCGTCTTCGAGATCTTCGAGGGCGAGAAGGTAACCGTCGAGACGATCACCTTCAACGGAAACAGGGAGCTCGACAGCGGCGAACTGACAGGGTTCATGGATCTGAGCGAGCCGACCCTCTGGATCTTCACCACCCACCTCAAGGAGAGCGTGCTGCGCCGCGACATCGCCAAGCTGAACGACTTCGCCCGTCGCGAGGGTTTTCTCGACGCCAGGATCGCCCTGGAAGAGATCCGTTTCAACGATGATCGGGACGGTGCCGAGATCGTGATCCGCGTCCAGGAGTACCGCCGCTACGAGGTGGGGAAGATCTCCATCGAGTTCGTCGGGAAGAGCGAGGCCTTCACCAAGGACGACCTTTTCGACCTGATGGAGATCAAGGAGGGAGATCCCTACAAGCAGGCGCGCATCGACCGGGCCATGCGCCGGATCGTGCAGCTCTACGGCAACGAGGGCTACCTCCGTGCCGACGTGCCGCCGCCGGTGGAGATCCCTCACGAGACCGATCCTGTCGTGGATCTGATCTTCCGGGTCGACGAGGGAACCCGGAAGAGGGTCCGGGACGTGGTCATCGACGGCAACACGCACACGAAGGACAAGGTGATCCGGAGGGAGATCTCTCTCTACCCGGGCGACATCTTCAGCCGCGAGGAGATGCTGCGAAGCAAGGGCGACATCAACGCGCTCCGGTACTTCACCGACTCGCGCGGCATGCCCCGCGTCCTCGTCCGGAACCAGATGACCGACGACGAGGAGTACGAGGACCTCTACGTCAAGGTGGACGGCGCCGGCAAGACGTCGATGTTCATCTTCACGATGGGGGTCAGCACCGACGGCGGCATCTTCGGCGGCGGTTCGGTGACAAAGGAGAACTTCGACATCACGGACATGCCGTCCTCGGCCCTCGGTGCGCCTCTGGAGTTTTTCTCGCGCGACGCATTCTACGGGGGGGGGCAGACCTTCAGCATCTCCGCCTTTCCCGGCACGGTGCAGTCGCAGTACAGCTTCACGTTCTTCGAGCCCTATCTCTTCGACACGCAGCCGAGTCCCGTCAGCTTCAGGCTCTCCGCGTACCGCAGCCTGCTTTCCCTGTCCGACTACGACGAGAGCCGAACGGGGCTTTCCACCATCTTCGGCAAGAGGCTCACGCGCGAGCTGAGCGTCAGTCTCGGTTTCAGGAACGAGCAGATCAAGCTGAGGAGCCTGGCCGACGACGCACCGCTCGAGGTACAGGAGCTCCAGGGGACCACGGGAAGCCGATCGCTCGAGACGGCCATCAGCTATCAGAACCTGGACAACAGCTTCAATCCCTCGAAGGGTTTCACGGCCCGTCTCGGCTTCGAGTACTTCGGCGGACACCTGGGGAACGACCTCGACCTGCACAAGACGATCGTCGACACGAAAGCCTACATCCCGGTCTACGAGCCGTCGTCGGGGCCGCCGCACGTGGTGATCCTCAGGGGCGCGGCCGGCATGGAGAAGGAGTTCTGGGATCTGAACCGGATTCCGATCTTCGAGCGTTTCCACATGGGTGGGAGCACGGGGCCCTTCAGGCTGCGCGGATTCGACTGGCGCGGCGTGGGGCCCCTTGTGAGCGGCGAATCGCTGGGCGGCGAGTTCGCCTACGCCTTCTCGGCCGAGTACATGATTCCCCTCTACTCCTACTACGATCGCTACTACGATACCGAGACGCCCATCATCAGAGGTGTGGTCTTCGTCGATGCGGGAAGCCTGGGCGACGACATCCGCGACACGAAGAATCTTCGCCGCCTGCGCATCGGAACCGGTGTGGGGCTCAGGATCACCCTCCCCGTATTCCAGGGGCTTCCCATCGCCCTCGACTACGGCATCCCGATACAGAAGTACGGGCAGGATGACAGGCGTTCGTTCAGCTTCAGTATCATGACAAGGTTCTGACCACGATTGGAGAAATAGAATGTTCGTTTCGAAGCTAATGAGCACTGTTCTAGTCAGCATCGCAGTGGCTTCCGCCGGCGCAGCGGGGCTCTTCTTCAGCGGCCAGGCTCCCGAACCGCCCTCGACCGCCAAGATCGCCTGCCTCGACATCATGAAGGTTCTGAACGAGCACAACGGCCTGAAGGAAGAGAACGACAAGCTCAAGCAGCTCGCCCTGGACAAGCAGGGAGACCTTGACGTTATGAAGGCGGAGATCGACAAGATTCTCGACGAGATGTCGATGTACGCCCGCGGCTCGGTGGAATACACTGCCAGGGAATACGAGGTGGAGCGCAAGAAGCTGCACCTGGAGCAGCAGATGAAGCTGATGCAGCGCCAGCTGAGCTCGACACGGGACGATGCCGTCAAGGCGGCGATCCTCGACGTGGAGAAGGCGATCGACGCCTACTCCAGAGCGAACGGCATCGATGTCGTTATCACCACTCCCTACTCCGTCGAGGATCTGAAGAAGAGCGATCCCGGCCAGATCGTCAAGTGGCTCGACACGGTGCACGTGCTCTGGTGCCACGACTCGCTTGACATATCGGATGCCGTCATTACCATCGTGAACGGTTCTTGATTCCAGGATCGGAGATGCTTCGATTGGATAAGACAGTCACCGAAATTGCCGCGGTCGTTGACGGCGTCGTCGAGGGAGACGGCGGCGTGATGATCACCGGTCTCGCCGGAATACGCGAGGCCGGTCCGGGCGATCTGACGTTCGCCATCGACGAGAAGTACATGCTGGAGATCGATCGGACCGGAGCGTCTGCCGTCCTGGTGCAGCGAGGGGCCGAGAGGGCGTCCGGCATGCCGACGCTGGTGAAGGTCGACGACGTGGCGCGCGCCTGGGAGATCCTGATCGACCGGGTCAAACCCGAGCCCGTCGCGATCGAGCGCGTTGTCGACGGATTGGCGAAGATCGGTGAGAACGTGAGCATCGGGGAGAACGCGGCCGTGATGGCCTTCGCCGCCGTCATGGACGGAGCCAGCCTGGGTGACGGGACTACCGTCTATCCCTTCGCCTACGTGGGGCACGGAGCCCGGCTGGGAAAGGACTGCCTGATCTACCCCGGCGCGGTGATCAGGGAGCGGGTGGTCATCGGCGATCGCGTGATCATCCAGCCCGGCGCGGTGATCGGCTCGGACGGCTTCGGCTATCATGAAAAGAATGGAAAGCTGATCAAGCAGGAGCAGTCCGGCACCGTTGTGATCGAGGACGACGTGGAGATCGGGGCCAACGTGACCATCGACCGCGCGCGCTTTTCCGAGACGAGGATCGGCAGCGGGTCCAAGATCGACAACCTGGTCCAGATTGCGCACAATGTGGTGCTGGGGCGGGACTCGATCCTCGTCAGCCAGGTGGGCGTTGCCGGCAGTGCCCATCTGGGCAGGGGGATTCGAATCGGCGGCCAGGCCGGCGTGAACGGCCATGTCACCGTTGGCGACAACGTAGTGGTCGCAGCCAGGGCAGGTGTCACCAAGGACACCCCGGCCAACCGCGTCGTCTACGGCAATCCTGCCGGCAACAGGATGGAGAAGCAGCGCGAAGAGGTCAGCCTGCGCAGGTTGCCCGCCCTTCTGGAAACCGTCAAAATACTGTCGAAAAGGGTAGAACGCCTTGAAGCGCAATCAGAGAACGATTAAGGACTCCGCGGAACTCTACGGCGTCGGGCTTCACTCCGGAAAGGAAGCCCACGTGACGATCAAGCCGGCTCCGCCCGACACGGGTGTGATCTTCGTCAGGACGGACCTGGAGGATCAACCCCAGGTTCCGGCTCATGTGGACTACCTTGTCGGAGGCGACAGGCGCACCTCGCTCAGGAGCGGTCCTGCGGAGATCCAGACGGTGGAGCACCTATTCGCTGTGCTGCACACGTTGAAGGTCGACAATCTGTTCATCGAGATCGACACCGACGAGCTTCCCGGAATGGACGGATCGGCGAAGCATTTCCTCGAAGTGATCCAGGGGGCGGGCATCAGCGAGCAGAAGGGCGCCCGCAAGACCTTCGAGATCACCGACCCGATCATCGTCGACGGCTCCGGCTGTTCGGTGGCCGCGCTGCCTCCGGTGGATCCGGGACTCTGCTTCAACTACACCCTCGATTTCAAGGACGGCGGCATCGGGTCCCAGTACCTCGAGTACACCCTCGACGAGGAGAGCTTCCCCGCGGACATCGCACCGGCGCGGACCTTCTGCTTCGAGCACGAGGCCGAGCTGCTCCTGGCCGCCGGGTACGGCAAGGGCGCCAGCTACGACAACACCCTCGTGATCCGCGACGGCTACGTGCTGGAGAACGAGCTCAGGTTTTCCGACGAGCTCGTTCGCCACAAGATCCTCGACATGATCGGCGACCTCTTTCTGGTCAACGCGGATCTCTCGGGCCACATCGTGGCCGTCAAGTCGGGGCACGAGGACAACATCAAGCTGGTCAAGAAGATCGTCGACGCGATCCAGCTCAAGGAGGTGAAGGGAACCCTCGGCCACGACACCGGCATGGACATCCAGGAGGTCTTCTCCCTCCTGCCTCACCGGTATCCATTCCTTCTCATCGACAGGGTGGTGGAACTCGAAGGGTACAGGCGGGCCGTGGGGATCAAGAACGTCTCGTTCAACGAGCCGTTCTTCCAGGGCCACTTTCCCGGGCAGCCGATCATGCCGGGCGTGCTCATCCTCGAAGCCATGGCCCAGCTCGCCGGGGTCCTCCTGCTGAGGAGGCTCGAGAACACGGGCAAGCTCGCGGTCCTCTGGTCGATCGACAAGGTCAAGCTGAGGAAATCGGTCATTCCAGGCGATCAGCTGCGGATCGAGATCGAGGCTACGAAGGTCAGGGACCAGATGGGAAGGGTACAGGCCAAGGCCAAGGTGAACCAGAAGATCGTGGCCGAGGCTATTTTGACGTTCACATTGGTGGATGCGATTTGATGAGCAGCAACACGAAGATACACCCCTCGGCACTGATCGATCCCAGGGCGGAGCTCGGGGAAGGCGTGGAGATCGGTCCCTTCTGCGTGGTCGAGAAGGGCTGCATGATCGGCGACGGGACGCAGCTCATGGCAGGTGTGATCATCCACAGCGAGAGCATCATCGGGAAGAACAACGTGATCCACCCCCACGCCGTCCTGGGGGGAGCGCCGCAGGACCTGGGATACAAGGGGCAGCACACGAGGCTGACGATCGGGAACTGCAACCACATCCGCGAGTTCGTCACGATCAACAGGGGGACCACCAAGGAGCGCGGCGAGACGATCATCGGCAGCAACAACTTCCTGATGGCCTGCTCCCACGTGGCCCACGACTGCATCCTGGGCAACAACATCATCATGGCGAACGGCGTCCTGCTGGCCGGTCACGTGCGCGTGGGCGACGGGGCGATCATCTCCGGCGCCGCCGCGGCGCACCACTTCACCACCATCGGACGGTACGCCTACATCGGCGGCCTCTCCAAGGTCAAGGTGGATGTTCCTCCCTACATGGTCTCCGAGGGCGATCCGGCCCTGCCCAGGCGGTGCAACGAGGTGGGGCTCAGGCGGAACGGCTTCGACGAGGAGGTGATCGTGGCGCTCCAGGCGGCGTTCCGGTTCGTCTTCCGGTCGAAGAAGCCGCTGTCCGATACGCTCAACGCTCTCGACCCGAAGGGGGTCGAGGAGGTGGCGATCTTCAAGGACTTCCTTCAGCAGAAGCTGCACGGCAAGCACGGGCGCTTTCTCGAATCACTCAGGGATTGATTACCCTGTTCCGGAAAGGATGGAGCGGCATCATGGGAGAAAAGTTGAAGGTGGCGGTCGTCGGCGTCGGGTATCTCGGAAGGCACCATGCCCGCATCTACAGTTCGATGCCCGACGTGGACCTCGTCGGCGTGGTGGATACCAATCCCGAGAACGCCGAGCGGGTGGCGGCCAACTACAACACGCGCTCCTTCGGCGACTACCACGACCTTCCCGATGATCTTCAAGCCGTCTCGGTGTCGACTCCCACGACGAGCCATCACGAGATCGCCTCCCACTTCCTCGGGAAAGGGACCTCCGTTCTGGTGGAGAAGCCGATGACGGCGACGCTCGAGGAGGCGGAGGCGCTGCATGAGGCGGCCTCGCGCTCCGATGCCACCCTCCAGGTGGGCCACATCGAGCGGTTCAATCCCGCGATCATGGCCATCAGGGAACTGAAGGTGGAGCCCAAGTTCATCGAGTCGCACAGGCTGGCGCCCTTCAAGTTCCGCTGCACCGATGTGGGCGTGGTGATGGACCTGATGATCCACGACCTCGACATCATCCTGGAGCTCTGCCAGAGTCCTGTCAGCGACGTCCGGGCCGTGGGGGGGGCGATCCTCGCCGGCACGGAGGACATCGCCAGCGCCAGGATCGAGTTCGAGTCGGGAGCCGTGGCCAATATCACGGCGAGCCGGGTCTCCTTCAAGAGCCTGCGCCGGACAAGGGTCTTCTCCAGCGACAGCTTCATCAGCCTCGACTACGAGAAGAAGTACGCTCTCCTGGCGCGCAAGTCGAAGGACCTCGATCTGGGGAAGTTCGAGGCCGGCGGGCTCGACACGGGCAACGTGGAAGACCTGAAGAAGCTGCTGATGACCGACCTGATCCAGGTCAAGGAGCTGAGGCTCGACGAGTACGAGCCCCTGCAGAAGGAACTCGAGTCGTTCGTCGAGTCCGTTCGCTCACGGAGGTCGCCTCTCGTGCCGTCGAGCCACGGGGTCCGGTCGATTCGCCTGGCCAATAGCATCCTGGAGAGCCTGCAGCGGCACAAGTGGTAGGATCTCGGAACCCCTCTCAGCTGTCCTTCCCGTCCTTCTTTCCGGAGCCCTGGCTGTTCTCATCGGCTCCGTTGTTCTTGAGGCGGTGCTGGGGGTAGAGGAAGATGCGGTTCTTGCCGCGGTTCTTCGCCTCGATCAGCCCCTGGTCCACGCCCTTCAGGAACTCCTCGCATGTGATGGAGCCGTCGCCGGCATAGGAGTTGATACCGATGCTCACCGTCATGTTCGTGGAGACCCCGTCCCGCTCGAACTTGTAGCCGTTGACGATCGAACGGATCCGGTCGGCGATCCGGACAGCCTCGTCGAGGCCCGTGTTCGGCAGGATGGTGATGAACTCGTCGCCTCCCAGGCGGCCGGGGATGTCGATCTTCCGGATCAGCGACTTCAGCTTTCTCGAGAAGGAGAGGAGCACGAAGTCTCCGAAGTGGTGGCCGAGGGTGTCGTTGATCCGCTTGAACTCGTCGAGGTCGAGCATGATGATCGAAAGGGTCAGGCGATGCCGCTGCGAGCGGTCGAACTCCTCGTGGAGGCGCCTCAGGATGTAGCGGTCGTTGAAGAGCTCGGTCTTGAAGTCGGTGATCGATTCCTCTTCCAGCTTCTTCATGCGTGCGGTGAGGTATCGCGTTCTTTTTGTTTTCCTGGCCAGCACGTTGATGCGCGCCAGCAGGGCGATGAAGTCGTTGCCCACGAAGAAGTCGTCGCTCTTGGCGCAGATCGCCTCCTCCTCCTCGGTCTGAGGCCCCTTCTCGAGGGCGAGGAAGAGCGACTGGCTGGGGGGGATGGCGTGAAGGACGGCCAGAAATTCGTATTTTGGCACCGGCTCCACCGAGGGGCGCAGGATGACGAGGTCGGGTTTCTTGTCCTGGATCAATGCCACGGTGTCCACGATGTTGGCGGACCGATGGATGTTGTAGCCGTTCTTCAGGAGAAGAGGGGGAATGTCTCCACAGGTACCGGTATGGTCAGCCACCAGGATGTTTCGGCAGTTCCGCAGCATCGAGTCGTCTAGTCCAGCTTTTGATCCGTCCCCAGTGATCCGCCGTGATGGGAGGGATCGAGGTCCTCGCGTAGCATTTTGTGAAGCTATAGGTATTTTCTGACTTCTATCCAAGACAATTATATCTCAGAAAATACGGAAAACAAAAAAATGACATGGATTGTAGTAATGTTTTTTGATGGAAAGGTAACCGATAAAAAGCGGGAAGATCCTGCTGAACATGGATTTAACGGATCTTTTTCGTTGACATGATGCAAAGTGATGGTAATGTGACGCCTTTGTGCATTCTTTGAGATTGCGGGCGGTCCGCGAAGGTTTTCCCGATCGGAAACAAACCACTCTCCATCGGGAGGAAAGAGTGCAACTCTATTATTTTTAGCTAGTTAGGGTGGTGCAAAATGATCAAGGTCTCAGTCAGCAAGCTTATCGAAGCCGGGGTGCATTTCGGTCACAGGGTCAGTCGGTGGAATCCGAAGATGGCCCCCTACATCTACGGCAAAAGAAACCTCATCCATATTATCAACCTGAAAGCGACCGTGAGGGGTCTGGCCAGGGCCACGGGGTTCCTCGCCAATATCTGCGCCACGGGCCAGCAGGTAGTGTTCGTGGGGACGAAGCGCCAGATCAAGGAGATCGTCCAGAACGATTCCAGCTCCTGCGGTATGCCCTACGTTTCCGAGCGCTGGCTCGGCGGCACGCTCACCAACTTCCAGACGATTCACGCCAGGCTCAACCGTCTCGAGGAGCTCGAGGAGATGGAGAAGTCGGGCAGGATGGAGCTCTACAGCAAGAAGATCCAGGCTTCCCTCGCGCGCGAGCTGAGCCGCATCAAGAAGAACCTGGAAGGCATCCGCGAGATGCACAGGCTTCCCGCCGCCATGGTTGTCGTCGATCCGCGCAACGAGAAGATCGCCGTCCGCGAGGCCAACAAGCTCGGCATCCCGGTGATCGCCGTTCTCGACACGGACTGTGATCCCACCGAGGTGGATATTCCGATCCCTGCGAACGACGACGCGATCCGCTCCGTGCAGGCCATCCTGCAGCAGCTGGTCAAGGCGGTCAACGAGGGCAAGGCCAACTTCGACGAGAAGGCGGCCATGGATGCCAGGGCCATCGATTCGGAAGACGAGTTCCAGCTTGCATCCGATCTGAGGAAGGCGCAGCGGGCCCAGCGGAATGCGCGGCGCGGCGGAGATTCCCGCGGCAGGACGCGGCCTTCCGGCCCCGGCGACAGGCGTCCCCGGAGAGAGCCGGCGCCCGCAAAGACTGCTCCTCCTGCGGCCCCTCCTGCAGCA
>CAYZWU010000011.1:0-2447 GCA_964482235.1 uncultured Phycisphaerales bacterium | reverse complement strand
CCTGCAGCAACCCCTGCAGCAACCCCTGGAGCAGCGCCAGTAGCAGCGCCTGCAGCAGCGGCTGCGCCCGAAGCCACCGGCCCTGCCCCCGCAGAGACGGCCGCGGCTTCGCCCGCCCCGGCAGTGGTCGAGGAGAAGGCGCCCGAGACAGCTGCTCCCGAGAAAATCGAGGCAGAGGTCCCGGCAGCTGCGGCCGCAGCTCCGGAACCCGAAGCGGCATCTCCCGAAAAAGACGCGGCGCCGGCTGCGGAAGCTACAGAGCCTGAAAAGAACGCCGACTCCGGTTCGGCCGATGAGAGCAAAGCCGAGGCTTGATCCAAGGTTCGAGCCAATGCTTGATCCGACATGACCCGGATCGCTCGATATGAAGACTGTCTTTGACCGCTTTCCGGCAGGAAAGCGGTTTTCCCTTGCAAGAAAGGACTGATTCGAGATGACTATCAGTGCAAAAGTAGTCAAGGAGCTCCGGCAGAGGACCGGCGCGCCGATGATGGATTGCAAGCAGGCTCTGTCCGAGTCCGACGGCGACCTGGAGAAGGCGGCCGACTATCTCCGGAAGAAGGGTTTGAAGACGGCGGACAAGCGGGCTGCCCGCGAAACGAGCGAGGGGCTGGTGGGCTCCTACCTGCACCACAACGGCCTGATCGGCGTTCTTGTCGAGGTCAACTGCGAGACGGACTTCGTGGCACGCAACGAGGATTTCGCCGCGTTCGTCAAGGAACTGGGTCAGCACATCGCCGCGGCCAGGCCGGAGTATCTCGATGCCGAGCAGGTTCCCGAGGACGTCCTCGACCACGAGCGCGAGATCTTCACCGCCCAGATCACCGGCAAGCCGGACGACATTGTCGAGAAGATCGTTGACGGCAAGATCAAGAAGTTTTATCAGGAGAAGTGCCTGCTGAACCAGGCCTTCGTGAAGGACGACTCCAAGACGGTCACGGACCTGGTCAAGGAGCAGATCGCCAGGTGCGGCGAGAACATCAAGATCAGACGCTTTGCCCGTTTCGATGTGAAAGATTGAGGGGTCCGTTTTCTTGAGCATGAAGCGCGTTGTTCTTAAGGTCAGCGGTGAGGCGTTGGGAGGGGCAGGGAAGACCGGGCTCAACGTGGAGCGGATCGAGTTCGTGGCCGGCCAGTTCATCGAGGCGGCCTCGAAGGGGATCGAGCTTGCACTCGTCGTGGGGGGCGGCAACTTCCTGCGCGGCGGCACGTTCAGCGGCACGGGATTCCCGAGAGTAAAGGCGGACCAGATGGGGATGCTGGCCACCGTGATCAACGGTGTGGCTCTCCGTGAGGTCATCGTCGGCCTCGGCGGGAAGGCCGAGGTCCGGTCGGCCGTGGCGATACCGGGCGTCGTGGAGCTCTTCAGGAGCGAGGAGGTCCGGGCGCTCCTTCGCGGCGGCAATATCGTGATCTTCACCGGCGGAACGGGCAACCCGTTCTTCACCACCGATACGGCCTGCGCCCTGAGGTGCTGCGAGATCGGCGCGGACCTCTTTCTCAAGGCCACCAAGGTGGACGGCGTCTACAGCGCCGACCCGGTTGCTGATCCGAGCGCCGTGCGCTATGAGAAGCTCACCTATCAGGAGGTTCTCGATTCGAAGCTGGGGGTGATGGATCTCACCGCCGTCGAGCTCTGCAGGCAGAACGGGATACCGATCAAGGTCTTCGATTTCCTGAAGGAGGGAAATATCGTCAAGGCGGTGGAAGGCAAAGCAGTAGGAACTCTGATTTCGTGAGGAAGGTGTTTCATGTATGACGCGATCATCTCGGAAAACCGGGACAAGATGAAGAAAGCCCTGGAGCATCTGGAGGGCGAGCTAAAGGGGCTTCGCTCCGGAAGAGCCACGCCGGGCCTCGTGGAGAACATCAAGGTCGAGTACTACGGCTCCAAGATGCCGTTGAACCAGATCTCGTCGATCTCGTGCCCTGATCCGCGATCCATCGTGATCAAGCCTTTCGACGTCAGTTCCATCAAGGAGATCGAGAAGGCGATCCAGCTCTCCGAGGTGGGGATCAATCCGCAGAACGACGGCAAGCTGGTGAGGCTCACCGTTCCGATGTTCTCCGAGGAGCAGCGCGAGAAGCTCGTGGGCCGCATCAAGGAGATCGCCGAGCAGAGCCGCGTGGCGCTGCGCAACATCAGGCGCGAGGCGATCAAGACGGCCGATCAGGCCAAGAAGGACTCGCAGCTCACCGAGGACGACCTCACGTCCCTGAAGGACGAGATCCAGGACATCCTCAAGGAGCACGAGGGCAGCGTCGACGCCAAGGTCAAGGAGAAGAGCCAGGAGATCATGGAGGTCTGAGAGCCGCTTCCCGGACGGCCCCATGGACACGGGGCGGTCGATCGGCTATATAGAAACAAGACGGGGGCATAGCTCAGGCGGTAGAGCAACTGCCTTTTAAGCAGTGGGTCGAGGGTTCGAGTCCTTCTGCCCCCACCA
>CAYZWU010000010.1:0-153616 GCA_964482235.1 uncultured Phycisphaerales bacterium | reverse complement strand
GTTTGTGTTACGACAACAGCTGGAAAGAACTGCACCGCTGTCTGGCAATACATGAGTTCCAGCTGCTCGTGCTCGGTTTTGTCGATTTTTCCTCCGTTTTTGTCCAGAAGCCGATCGAGGAATTCGCCAAGAGTTTCGTGTGTCCGGTGGTTCTTGTCGGTCCTGATAGACCAGACCAGTTTCGCCTGAACAGCCAAGCCGCGATGGTCATCGATCGCCTGGGTATCGACGATGGAAGCTGGAGAAAAGTAGAGAATTGCATCGGCTGACCTTCCGATCCGCAAGCGGAGAGACATAGAGACTGGGAGAACGGGAAAGAACGATCTCCCAGTGCTTGAAAACCAATCGAACGACTTCGACCGGTCTTGTCGTCATGCGCAGGAAACTGAGCGAGATCATCTTCAACAGCATCAGCGACGGTGTTTTCACTGTCGACCGGAACTGCATCATCACATCATTCAACAGGGCGGCGGAACGGATCACCGGCTTCAAGGCGTCGGAAGCCGAGGGCAAGCACTGCTTCGATATCTTCAGGACGGAAGTGTGCCACAAGAAATGTGCGTTGAAGGACACCTTGAAGACGGAGGGCTCCGTCGAGAACGCACGTGTCACGATCATAACCCACGACGGACGTGAAGTCCCGATCAGCGTCACGACAACGCTTCTGAAAGACGAATTCGGAGAGGTTATCGGTGCCGTCGAGTTCTTCAGGGACATCTCCGAGATCGAGACGCTCCGTGAGAGCCTGGATCAGAAGCGGGCCCTGGACGACATCATCAGCGTCAATCCACAGATGCACGAACTGATCAGCCTCCTTCCGGATATTGCGATATCGGAGTGCAACGTGTTGATCCAGGGGCCCAGTGGATCGGGCAAGGAGCTCTTCTCCCAGGTCCTCCACACGCTGAGTCCGCGAAGGTACGGTCCTTACATAAAGATCAACTGCGCCGCCCTGCCGGAGAGCCTGCTGGAGTCGGAGCTCTTCGGGTATGTTACGGGGGCGTTCACCGACGCCAAGAGGGACAAGCCTGGACAGTTCAGCCTTGCCAACGGCGGCACGCTTCTGCTCGATGAAATCAGCGAGATGGCTCTGTCCCTGCAGGTCAAGCTTCTTCGCGTCCTGAACAATGGCGAATACCTTCCGCTGGGATCCACCAAGTCCGTCCATACGGATGCGCGAATAATCGCCGCCACAAACGCGGATCTCCAGAAATGTATCGCGAGAGGCAGTTTCCGTGAAGATCTCTACTACAGGATCAACGTTGTCAGCATCAGGATTCCGCCTCTCCGGGAACGACCGGAAGACATCCCGCTGCTGGTGAACCATTTTGTCCAGGTGTTCAAAAGAAAGAGCCGCAAGCCTATCGAACGTGTGACCCCGCCCGCTCTGGCCCTCCTGATGAGATATCATTATTCGGGAAATGTTCGTGAACTGGAGAACGCCATCGAACACGCCTTCGTGATGTGTCACGGAAGAGAGATCGATGTCAAGGATCTGCCGTTGCACCTGACCGAACAGAACGAAACAACCAATTTAATCGTGGAAGAGGGGAAAAGCGAGGAGCACGTGATCCTGGAAGCCCTGCGGCGCCACAACGGAAACAAGACCCTGGCAGCTGCGGATCTCGGAATGCATCGCACGACCCTCTGGCGAAAGATCAAAACACTTCAGATCCCTACCCTCAAAACCTCACTCTAGGTGCAAAACAAACCGCTGTCCCACCCAGATGGGTGCAACGTGCACCCATGTCGGGGTGAATACAGACACCAAACAATCATCATCGACCAACCTAACTCCTTAAGTAACACCAGGTAATTGTATTTCCGTAGAAAAATAAGAACTATGGAACAACCTTTGCATCACTTTGACAAGGAGATTTGAAAATGAAAGTGGCGATACCCGTTTTCAGAAAGGAGACAGCCATGCCTCGAGGAGACAGAACAGGACCCTGGGGACAGGGGCCAAGGACAGGACGTGGAGCCGGATTCTGCTCCGGCTTCGAAGTTCCCGGTTTCATGAACATCCCTGATGGATTCGGCTACGGTCGCGGAATGTGGCAAGGCCGCGGCATGGGCAGGGGTCGCGGCATGGGATATGGCCGCGGTATGGGCTGGGGCCGCGGCTGGCGCTATGCCGCAGGATCTCCCCCATGGCCGGCCGGCGGCGACGATTCGTTCACTAGGCCGCCGCTCGTTGCCAAGGATGAGATCGTGGCGCTGAAAGAAGAGGCTGCCGGTCTGGCGAGAGCCCTCGAACAGACCCGCAAGCGCATCGAAGAGCTCGAGTCGGAGTGAAGATTGAACTCGATCGGAGTCTCACCATCCCTAACACAATCGGGAAACGGGTGCATGCAGTCACCCGTTTCAGATGATGCTGCCGGTCAAAGAGGAGAAAGCCATGAAGGACGAAGACACACAACGGACTCGCGACAAGGCCTGTTCGAGCTGCGACAAGGCCGACTGTTCGGCACAAACCAGGAAAGACGGCGAAACGGAGAAGGATTTCGCCGAGCGTCAGGCCATCACGCGCCGGATGTGCCAGATCGAGAACAAGGTTCTCGTCCTTTCCGGAAAAGGAGGCGTCGGCAAGAGCACCGTTGCCGTCAACACTGCGGCTTCCCTCGCTCTTGCAGGCAAGAAGGTCGGCATCATGGATATCGACATCCATGGCCCCAGCGTCCCCAAGCTGCTGAGGATAAAGGCAAGACCGGAAGTGGACCAGAATAACACGATCCAGCCGGTAAAGGCGTTCCATGGGCTCAAGGTGATGTCGATCGGCTTCTTCCTGCTCCACGACGACGATGCCGTGATCTGGCGCGGTCCCAGAAAGTACGGCTTGATCAAGCAGTTCCTCTCCAACGTGGCATGGGGAGACCTGGACTTCCTCATCGTGGACTCTCCTCCGGGCACCGGCGATGAACCGCTGTCCATCACTCAACTGATCGGGGAAGTGGATGGCGCCGTGATCGTGACGACTCCCCAGGAACTGGCCATCGATGACGTGAGGCGTTCGATCAACTTCTGCCGGCAGCTCAAGGTCCCCGTGATCGGAGTCGTGGAGAACATGTGCGGATTCGTCTGTCCGCACTGCGGCAAGGAGACCGATATTTTCAAGAGGGGCGGGGGCATGGCCATGGCGGACCAGATGAAGGTCCCCTATCTCGGTGCAATACCGATCGATCCTGAAATAGTAGAGGCCAGCGACAACGGCTCACCCTACATTCAGCAGTATGCTGAAAGCCTGAGCGCCGAAGCCTTCCAACGATTCATCATCGAGCCCCTCATCAGACTCAGCAAAAGGAAACCAGCATGAAGATTGCCATTCCATTAGCCAACGGAAAGTTGTGCCTCCATTTCGGACACTGCGAGAATTTCGCTCTCATCGATGTGGATCAGGCAGGAAAGAGCATTATACGGAGAGAGGACGTCGATTCGCCGCCCCACCAGCCCGGGCTGCTGCCGGGCTGGCTTCAGGAAAGAGGCGCCGAGATGGTGATTGCCGGCGGTATGGGTATTCGTGCCCAGGATTTCTTCACGCAGATGGGAATCAAGGTCCTGGTGGGCGCCTCCCCGGAGCCCCCCGAGGATATTGTCACGGCGTGGCTGGACGGAACCCTCGAGCTCGGCGGCAACGTGTGCGATCATTGACAGGCCGCTGTCGTCTGACAAAAAAACAACCACCGTTGCAGTGTGATCATGTTTCTGAACAAGCGGCAGGTACAGCTGGAAGCGATACGTTGTCGAGAACACGAACGCTGTATTATCTGCGGTCGTGACAATGGAAAGGGCCTGCATGTACAGTTTCGTGCATGCGAGGACGGATCTGTTTCATCCCTGTTCTCCTGCAGCTCCATCCTTCAAGGATATGGCGGCCACCTGCATGGCGGAGTGATCACGAGCCTCCTGGACGGCGCGATGACAAACTGTCTTTTTGCGCAGGGGAAGAAAGCCCTGACAGGAGAGCTGAACGTGCGATTCCTGCATCCCGTTGATACGAACAGCGACGTGAACATAAGGGCCTGGATAACCGCTTCACGTTCTTCGATGCATAAACTGGAAGCGACAATGGTTCAGAACGGAAGATTGGTGGCAAAAGCCAAGGCGAAGTTCATGGAGTTTTCGTAGGGCCCTCGCCGCCGGCCCACGCCGCGCCGCGGACCAGGAGCGGCCAGAGGCTCTCCGTTTTTTCCGGATGCGGGCTGAAGCAGATCACGCGGCCGAGGCCGAATTCCCCGCAAACGACAGCCGGAGTGCCTGCCATCACGCCCTCGGGAGCGCCGTTCCGCGCGATCTCGTCGCGGAACACGGCCAGGCAGCAGAAGTCCGGGACATCCTCCAGCCCGGAGTCGGCCAGGAGAGGGCCGTTGGCGTAGAAAATCGTGACAAGGTCCTCCTCGGCACCGAGAATTTCCTTCCCCGCGTCGGTCAGCTCGATGCGGACCTTCCCCGTGCCCCGCCTCCAGTGCTGACGGTCCACCGTTTCGGCATCGACGATTTTCAGGCCCCAGTCGTACCCGCTCGTGGCCAGGTAGGAGCCTCCGCAGATACCCACGAATCCGCCGCCCTTCCGCAGGAACCGGCGTACCTCGGTCCTTCCCTCGACACCGAGAGCGCGAGCCTGGACGCTGCCGCTTCCTCCGCCGAAGACGACCAGATCGAACTGGGATAGCGCCCCGCTCCGGATGTCGGCAGGGCAGACACGGCGGAGCGTGGCCTTCGGCAGAGCGGCGAGGGCTTTCTCCAGCTTCCCCGGCGTGCTGTTGCCCGTGCCGCTTGCGGCGTAGATGGCTGCGCGGATACCCCTCCCTTCCAGGGCTTTTTTACCCGCTCCCAGCCGTACCATGGTATCCGCCTGCCCGGCCGCCGTGCCGATCTCCTCGAGGACGCGGTTCACCATGATTCTCTGCTGCCTGGCCCGCAAGGCCTGGGGCTGCCCCTTGGAGGTGGTCTCGACGATCATCGCTCCCGCACAGAGGCACTTCGCCGCTGCCTGCGCCAGGGTGCCGTCGGCGGTGATCCGAAGAAGCACGAAGCGCTTTCCCTTGTCGGACACCGTGGCGTTGATTGCATCGAGCATGAGCCCGGCGATCCTCTCCGTCTCCGGCGTGGGGTGGACGATCACGGAGCTTCCCACGCTCTTCGAACCGGAAGCCCGAAAACCGGTCCCCTCGTGCAGGTCGAGAACCCAGTCCGGTTTCAGAGCGTCCACGAATCGCCAGAGAGCGGAGGCCAGGTCGCCGCGCGGTGCGCAACCAGCGTCCGTGATGGGAAAGTTGCGGTTCAGGTTGCCTTGATCGGCAGGAACGTCGGGTGTGATCCTGCGGCCCGCTGCGAGGGCAACCCTGTTGGCTCGGGGAATGACGACCAGGCGTCCGCGCTGCACGGACCAGCAGGCGATCTGCGTCGCGGCGCGCGCACCGGCCGGTTCGTTGCCGTGCACACCGCCGACAACGAGGATAGTGGGACCGGGCCGCGGGCTCTTCACCTCGATCCACGTCGTGGCCCACCGCGTCCCCTCGGCGATGGTGCCGCTCGATCGCCGGCAATCCGCCTCTCCCCCCAAAGCGATCGGGAGATCGGCCGGCACAGCCGTGACGGCGGCGATCAGGAGAAAGAGGATCGAAAGGGAAAAAGCGGTCAGTTCACGATGTGAAAATCGATCCCTTCGACGAGCAGCAAAGTTGTTGTCGTCCCGGTGTGTCTTCATCGGTTCATCCTCGATCGTTGAGCAGCTGGATGGTGCGTTCGGATAGGATACAACGGAACAGCCGTGCGAGGAAACAACGAGCCGGGAAAGACCCGGGAAAGGAAGATATTGATATTTGAGAATGGGTTTCAGACCGAAGTTGATGTAAACTTTCGTTAGCTTCAAGGATCTGATTCAGGTCGTTATTGCTTGACCGGATGTCGATGCGCGGTCGGGACGGCCATCAATCGTCGCGGCATGAATCATTGATCAGCGCTCGACTCCACTCCTGCTGGGAGGACGTTGCGCCATGTTCACGAGAATCCGAATCTTGCACGCTGTCTCGTTTCTCATCCTAGCGTCGGTTTTCCTCCAGATGCCTGACCTGGCTGCTGTACAACCGGCAATGCCGGTGCAATGGGACGACGATGGAGGATATTCCGGCGACTACAGCAACATCCCCCGCCTGAAATGGTTCGGACCGGGCAGCCCGAGCACCTACAGGGAGTACATGAGCCGGAGAAGTGAGGCGCCGTTCCTCGCGGCTCACCTCTGGACAGCCTCCCCGCCGCGCAGCATTGCACGCGCCGTGAAAGCCATGGTCATCGTCAACACGGGCCTCTACCCCGGGATCCAGACGAGCCTGGCGACCTATACGGCGGACCTCGTGAACGACGGCTACACGGTGGATCTGTACCAGGCTTCGGGCGGTACTCCGACGGATCTGAGAAACTTCATCATCACCAACTCGATTGACGTGAAGGGTTGCGTGCTGGTGGGCGACCAGCCGGCCGCCTGGTTCGAGTACGACAATGAGCAGTTCCCCTGCGACCTGTTCTTCATGGACCTCGACGGCGACTGGCTGGACACGGACTTCAACGGCATCTTCGACAGCCATTCGAGCGGGAGCGGCGACGAGGGTCCTGAAATCTTCGTCGGACGGATCGATGCCTCGATGATGGGCGGCGACGAGGCGGCGAACACCAACGACTACTTCCTCAAGAACCACGCCTACAGGACCGGCGGGCTCTACCTGCCCGGTCACGCGCTGACCTACACCGAGGACGACTGGGCCATGTTCATGGATATCCGTACGGACATCAAGTACGCCTACTCGAGCTATGACGACGTCCCGGCCCCGGCGACCGACAGGGACGATTACGTGAACAACAGGATCCAGGACATCGGGTACGAATTCATCCAGCTCGCCTGCCATTCCTGGGATCAGGGGCACGCCTTCACGCGGGGCGGGTATGCCTATTATTACGACATCACGGCCGCCGTGCCCGAGGCCGTGTTCTACAACCTGTTCTGCTGCAGCTCGCTGGACTGGACCGTCAGCGATTTCCTGGGCGGCTCGTACATCTTCAACGACAGCGACAGGAGCCTGGCCGTGATCGGGAGCACGAAATCGGGATCCATGCTGGAGTTCTATGCCTTCTACCAGCCTCTCGGCAGGTACGAGACCTTCGGGGAATCATTCCGGCAGTGGTTCAACTACCTCGCTCCCTACAACGGCTACGAGATCTCATGGCACTTCGGCATGACCGTTGCCGGTGATCCGTTCCTCGCCCTGCAGATGTCCGCGCTCCGGCTCAGCCTGCCCGACGGCTCTCCCGAGGGGTATCGCCCCCCCGGACCCGCTGTGCCGGTTACCCTCGAGATCCGGAACGGATCGGAGAACTACGTTCCCGGATCGGGTCTCATCCATTACCGTCTCGATCCCGGTTCCGGTTTCATGACCGCATCGCTCTCCTCTCTGGGCAGCGATCTCTACGAGGGAGTGATGCCGGGAGCCCGCCCCGGCGACGAACCCGAGTTCTACTTCAGCGCCCAGGGTGACGGCGGCACAACGATCACCTCGCCGTTCGATGCTCCGAACAGCACCTACTCCTACGACATCTGCCTCGTGGAAACCGTCATGTCCGACGATTTCGAGGCCGATGCGGGGTGGACAGTGGACAGCCAGAACCTGCAGACCGGAGAATGGGTGCGGGACGATCCGATCGGGACGTCGGCGCAGCCCGAGGATGATCATTCGATCGACGGCACGGACTGCTTCTTCACGGGGCAGGGATCACAAGGCGGTTCCAGCGGAGAGGCGGATGTGGACGGCGGGCCCACGACATTGACCTCGCCGGAGATCGATCTTTCCGACGGCGATGCGACGATCAACTTCTACCTCTGGTTCCACCATACCGACTACGGCACCCAGCAGCCCCTTGAAGTCGATCTCTCGGACGATGGGGGAACCACCTGGATCAAGGCGGCCGATATCACGAACGATCCGAGCTGGCAGCTTTATTCGTACAACGTGTCGGACCACGTGACCCCTTCAGCCAGGGTCAAGGTCCGGATCCGCGTGAACGACAATCCGAACGACGATATCGTCGAAGCCGCCGTGGACGACTTCAGTGTCGATCGCTACGACTTCGATCCCGGCATCTGGCTGGACAGCTATACCCTTCCGGCCTCGACGGGAGCCAGTGTGACCATCTATCTCGACGCAGGACCTGCCCATGCCGGGCGTCAGTACATCGTGGCGGGAGGTCTTTCCGGCAGCATGCCGGGAACCGTTCTTCCAAGCGGCAAGATCCTCCCGGTCAATCGCGACTGGTTGACCGACTACATCTACAGGAACATGGGGCCGCCCCTCTTCCCCGGCTTCATCGGACTGCTCGACAGCCAGGGTCGAGCATCGGCCGGGCTTGTCATCCCGGGAGGTCTGGCAACCCCACATGCGGGCGAGACCCTGACTTTCGCCTTCACGCTCACCAATGGAAACGATTTCGTGTCCAATCCGGTCTTCCTGCTGATCGAGCCTTGAGCCATCGGGGAGGGATCTCGCTATTTCTCGTCGGCACCCCATCCTTGTGTAGCCAGGTTCTCTTTCGTATTTTCCCTTCCAGGACCAGTCGCTGAAACGGGAGTTCTATCTGGAGCCGATCCTGATGCCTGGACAACGAATCCCCGACCGCCGTGAATTCATGAAGCTCGTCGGCCTGGGCGCCGCCTCTCTCGCCTTGCCCGGCTGTCTTCTCGATTCGGCGAATGAAAGGCCGCACGGATCGAGATCGAGACCCGACATCGTGCTCATCATGGCCGATGACATGGGTTATTCCGACATCGGCTGCTACGGCGGCGAGATCCGAACACCCAACCTCGACAGCCTGGCATCGCGCGGGGTGCGGTTCACCCAGTTCTACAACACGGCCCGTTGCTGTCCCACCAGGGCGAGCCTTCTCACGGGGCTCTACCCCCATCAGGCCGGCGTGGGGCACATGATGGGCGATCAAAAGCTCCCCGGCTACCAGGGCGACATCAACAGGGAGTGCGTGACCATTGCCGAGGCGCTGCGTGCCGCAGGCTATGCCACCTACATATCCGGCAAGTGGCACGTCACCAGGCAGCTCGGTTTCTGGACTGGAAACAAGAGCCTCGCCTCGCAGCACAACTGGCCGCTGCAGCGCGGCTTCGACCGCTTCTTCGGGACGATTCACGGCGGCGGCAGCTACTTCGATCCTGTCTCCCTGTCGCGGGACAACACGCCCATCGACACGCCGGAGGGATCGTTCTACTACACCGACGCGGTCAGCGACAACGCTGTCCGTTTCATCGAGGATCATGCAGAGGAGAAGAGCGACCGGCCCTTCTTCTGCTACGTGGCCTACACCTCGCCCCACTGGCCGCTCCACGCCCTCGCCGAGGATATCGAACGATATACCGGCCGCTTCGATGCGGGATGGGATACGCTGAGGAAGGAGCGCCTCGAGCGGATGCGGACCATGGGGCTCATCGATCCGCGCTGGAAGCTCACCGAGCGCGACAGCCGCGTCGCTCCCTGGGAGGAGGTCGAGGACAAGGCGTGGCAGGCGCGGCGAATGGAGGTCTATGCCGCTCAGGTGGACCGGATGGATCAGGGGATCGGGAGCGTCATCGCCGCTCTCGAGAGGACGGGCCGGCTGGAGAACACGCTGATCTTCTTCCTGGCCGACAACGGCGGCTGCGCCGAGGAGATCGCAAAGACCTGGAAGGGCATCCACATACCCAGGCAGCAGAGGAACGGCCAGCCTGTCCTGGTCGGCAACGAGGATCACATGGTGATGCCAGGGCCGGAGGGAACCTATCAGAGCTACGGCATCCCCTGGGCCAATGTGAGCAACACTCCTTTCCGGCGATACAAGCACTGGGTGCACGAGGGCGGAATCGCCTCGCCGCTGATCGTGTCGTGGCCGGCGCGGATCGCCGGCGGCGGCGACCTGCGGCATCACGTGGGCCACCTGATCGACATCATGCCTTCCTGCATCGATGCGGCCGGTGCCGACTATCCCGCCGAGCTCGCCGGACAGGCCATCCTACCCATGGAGGGAAGAAGCCTCCTGCCGGCCTGCGACAACGTGCCGTGGGAGAGGGGGCCGATCTTCTTCGAGCACGAGGGGAACCGCGCCGTCCGCCACGGGCGATGGAAGCTCGTGGCCCGGGGTGCCCGCGGCGCCTGGGAGCTCTACGACATGGAGAAGGATCGGACCGAGACGGAAAACCTCGCTGCAGCACACCCGGATCGTGTCGAGGCGATGGCCGCAAGCTGGCAGGCCTGGGCCGAGCGCGCCAGGGTGCTGCCCTGGCCGTGGAAGAAGAAGATGTGATTTTCGTTATCGCCGACCTGGTGTGATGATGATCCGGGTTCTTCCGGAGATGCACTCAGAAAACCCCTTTTCATGATACAATGACCGCGTATCAGCAGTAAGGATCTGATCACTGAAATCATCTCGATGCAGTTCGGATTCCCGCTAGTCGTGCCTGATCCGTTTCTGCAGCAAACCGGGGAAGGAGAGATCAAGTGAGAACAACAGGACTCAAGTTTGTATGCTTTTACGCCGTCATCCTAGTGGCTGCCGCACTGCAGGCTCATGGAGTCGAGTCCAGGGATTCTCTCAGGGCTGACACGGACCTGCTCTACACCACCGGGGGACAGGTGGAGCTGACGCTCAACGCCGGCTCGTCCCACGCGGGACAGGGTTACGTCGTTCTCGGCAGTTTCTCGGGGACCGACCCGGGCACCATACTGCCGGGCGGAGGTGTGCTGCCGCTGAACTGGGATTCCACGACGAGCTTCATCCGGAACAACCTCAATTCCGTGCGGTTCGTCGACTTCCTCGGCAGCCTCGACGCAAGCGGCGGTGCGACTGCGATGCTGAACACCCTCGGCCCGCTGCCACCGTCGATACAGCCCGGCTCGGTTCTGAGTCTGGCGTTCACCACCTACAGTCCCTTCGACTTCCAGTCGAACCCGGTAAATGTCGTGATCGAGGACCCTCCCGTGATCGTCTACGTGGACGATTCGAACACCACCGGCATCGAGGACGGCTCCATGGCCCATCCCTACAACACGATCCAGGAAGGGATCAGCGCCGCGCAGCCGGGAGAGCAGGTCCATGTGGATGATTCAGGCGTCATCTACAGCGAGGCCGTTGTCCTGAAGGACGGCGTTCTCCTAGTCGGCGGCAACTGGGATCCGAGCGACGGGACACCGCGTCCGCAGGTCCAGTCGAGCAGCGGATCGGTGGACTACACCGTCACGGCCAGCGGCGTCAACGGCGCCGGGATCGTCGGTTTCGACATCCTTCCTGGCGGCACGAGCAGCTACTACATCGCCTTCGTCGGCCTCATCAACTCCACCGATATCCTCGTGTCGGACTGCTACTTCAACGGCAACGATAATCCGTACAGCATGACCGGTGTCCTTCTCACCGGATGTTCCGGCGTCGAGATCTCCTGGTGCCACTTCGATCATATCCATGGTCCCGAACCGGGGACCACGTCCGCCTCGTACTGGTGCATCCTTGGAGATACCACCAGCAATCTTCATCTCCACAATACGAGGATGAACGACATCGGGACCAACCTCGATCCCGGAGGTCACACCGTGGATGCCGTCCTGCTGACCAACTGCGACGATGCCGTCATCCACAACAACCTCGTCTACAATATCGTGGCCAAATCGGGAGGAGCCGGCGCCAGTCTCGTGACCGGCTTCAAACTGACCGACTGCAGCGATCCGATCCTCTACAACAACACGGTGGATACCCTTGACACGACGGACAACTTCTTCATCAACCAGGCTTTCGGCTACTTCATCGAGGACTGCCTCAACGCTGCCTTTTACAACAACATGGCCACCAATATTCTCTCCTCGGGTTTTCCGCCGCCCCTCGCCCGGGGGATCCAGGGGGTCACCAATCCTCTCCCCTGCGACTTCACCCTGACGTGGAACATCGCTGCCGCGTACTACGGGACGGCCTATGCCAACAACTACTGCGTTTCGTCCGATCCGCTCTACCTCGATCCCCAGAACGGCGATCACGATATCGCAGCCGGCTCCTCCGGACAGCTCGGAGATCCCTACTTCGTGGACTGGGATGATCCCGAAACACCGTCAGGCGATCCGGGCAATCCGGACATCGACCGGCGCGCCCGGATGGGATGTCACGGGGGTCCCGACGGAGAGACGGTAGGATTGCTCACATCGCATTAACGTGCAGCAAACCGCTGAATCGGCTTCGCGGACAGCGAGCCCGATACCAGGAAATCCTCCTTTCGCGAGAGGAGCAGCTCTCCCGTGAGCAGCGTGCCCCCTGCCGCGCCGCGCAGCGTGTTGTGGCCCGTGACGACGAACTGAACGTCGCCAGTGGCTGAAGGCCGGATGCGTCCCACCGCGACCGCCATGCCGCGGCCGGCTCCCGCATCGAGAAGCGGCTGCGGCCGCGCGGGATCGCGCATGACGCGAACGGGCCGTCCCGGAGCCGAGGGCAGTCCCTCCGTCTCCTTTGGGCAAAACTCCTCCAGCGCGGTCATGACCGCATCCAGCGAGGGCCTCTGCTCGAAGGAGGCGTTGACCGCAACGAGGTGGCCCTCGCGAACAGGCACGCGATGGCACTGGGCGCTCATCGCGAATGGCGCCTCCCGGACTGCCTCGCCGGCCAGCTCGCCGAGCAGCTTCTGCGGTTCCTCGCAGAGCTTCTCCTCCTCGCCGCGGATCTGGGGGAGAACATTGCCCACGATGTCGAGCGACGGAACGCCGGGGTAGCCGGCGCCTGACAGGCCCTGCATGGAGACGGCATGAACGGTCTTCAGGCCGAAGGCCCGGTGAAGCGGGCAGAGCGCCAGGGTCATGACGGTCGTGGTGCAGTTGGCGGCGGTCACGATCGCACCGTCCCATTCCCTGAGGCGGCGCTGCACGGCAAGCAGCCCGAGGTGTCCGGCGTTGATCTCCGGGATCACCAGGGGAACAAGAGGATCCATCCTCAGGGCGGAGGCGTTGGAGCAGACGATGTGCCCCTTCGCGGCCAGGTCCTTTTCCATCCGGCCGGCCTCCCTGCCGGGCAGGGCCGAGAAGACCCAGGTGCAGGGCAGAGGATCGTCAGGGCCGAGCAGGATCATGCCTGCCGCCCGGTCCGGCATGTCGCTTTCGAGAAGCCAGTGCGCCGCCTCGCCGTACTCCTTGCCCGCGGAGCGGTGCGACGACACCAGCGCCTCCGCCTCGAACCAGGGATGGTTGTCCAGAAGCTGGATGAAACGCTGCCCCACGATCCCCGTGGCGCCCAGAACGGCAACTGCTGTTTTTTCCCTGCTCATCAGACTGCTCCTCCAATCCTCTTCCCGATCGTGCCGGCACGAGGGCAGGCCTCGCACCTGTCCGCCGGAGTCGTTGCGTTCAGACGGCCGTGCAGGAGGTTGACCAGGCCGGGCATCCCCGACTCCGGAACGACCATGATGATCCCCGAATCGGCCGTGGCCTGCAGAAGAGCCAGCACCTCCACGGCAGCTTCATCGAGCGCCGCCATGGCGGGCAGGAAGACTCCCGGCGCGATCACGGAGACGGTGGCCACCTCGGGCCTGACCCCGATGGTCAGGCTGTCGGCCGCAGCCGCCATCACGGCCGCCTCGCTGTCCGACCGGCGAATCACGATCCCGATCCCCTGCTGCCAGGCGGACTGCACGAAGTGCAGCACTTTGACTCCCGCGCGCGCCAGCCGCTGCAGGACGCCGGTGGTGATTTCCGGCATCCACTCCTCACCCTCCCACTTGATATTGACCAGGCTCAGGGATTCGCTCGAGATGATCGCGGGAAGGTGCGCACCCGCCCGGCTCGAGATCAGCGTGCCGCCGTGCGACGGATTGAAGCTGTTCTTCAGTCGAAGCGGGATCTTTCCGGCCGTGAGAGGACGGATCGTCTTCGGATGCAGGACCTCGGCGCCGCAGGACGCCAGCTCCGCGGCCGTGATGTAGGAGAGGTTCTCGAGAACGCGGGCATGGGGAACGATCTTGGGATCAGCGGTGAGAATGCCGTCCACATCGCTCCAGATCCAGACCTCGTCCGCGTCGAGTGCCGCACCGATCAGTGCTGCCGAGTAGTCGCTCCCGCTCCGTCCGAGCGTTGTCGGCTCGCCGTCCGGGGTTGCGCCGATGAATCCGGTCACCACGGGGATGACGCCGCGGGACAGCAGGGGTTCGAGCAAAGCGCGCGCATTGCGCCGCGTGGCATCGGGATCAGGCGAGGCTTCTCCAAAAGTCCGGTCCGTGACGATCAGTCCCTCGCCGGCATCGACAGGTTCCGAGTCGATACCTCGCACCCGGAAAGCGAGCGACACCAGCGGGGCCGAGAGCCTCTCCCCCGCTCCCGAGATCCGGTCCATGGCCCGCGGCGTCATCTCTCCGAGGACGTCGATGGAGCGCAGGATGTGGCCCAGCTCGTCGAACAGGCTGTCGATAAACCCGATGACTCCATCGATCCCGCGATTTTGCCGTCCGATGGCAAGAGCGGTGGCTCTGTGCCGCTCGGCCAGGTCCTCGAGCTCGGACAGGATCTCCTTCATCTCACCCTGGGCGGCGCGGCGCGCGGCCTGGCGCAGGATGCTTGTGGTCTTGCCCATGGCAGAGACAACGACCGCGATCTCCTTATCCTTCCAGCCGGGATCGCGCACCAGGTCGACCAGGTCGAAGATCTTGCCGGCGCCGTCCAGCGATGTGCCTCCGAATTTCATGACAAGCATCTTGTGTCCTCCATCATAAAGTGATTTCACCATTGAGTTGTGCTCCATTGCTCGACGCTGTCCTCGTGCGTCGCGCGCCAGACCGGCGGACGCGGCCAAGAAACTCGTCGATCGCCTCGGCGAGCCGGCCGGTCTCGACCAGGAAGGCGTCGTGGCCGTAGACCGACTCCATGTCGCGGTAGGTCACGTCGATCCCGCGGGCCAGGAAAGCGCGCACGATCTCGCGCGAGTGGTACGAAGGGTAGAGCCAGTCCGACGTGAAGCTCAGGACCAGGAACCCGGCCCGGACCGGACCGAACGCGTCGGCCAGGGACGAGCAGCCGGCAGCCAGGTCGAAGTTGTCGATCGCCTTGCTCATGTAGAGGTAGCAGTTGGCGTCGAAGCGCCTGGGAAAGGTCGTCCCGCGATAATGGAGGTAGCTCTCCACCTCGTAGTCGGCGCCCGACCCGGCGCTGCGCCCCTCCTTTGTCTGCAGCCGCCGGCCGAACCGGTTCCGCATCGACTCGTCGCTCATGTAGGTGATGTGCCCCACCATGCGGGCCACGGCCAGTCCGGCGGCCGGCGCCGTCGAACCGTAGTAGTCGCCCTCGTTCCAGAAGGGATCGGCGTAGATCGCCTGGCGCCCCACGGCATTGAGGGCGATGATCTGGGCCGACGCCCGCGCGCACGTGGCGATGGGGATGCAGGCCGCGATCCGTTCGGGAAAATCGACCGCCCACTGCAGAGCCTGCATGCCGCCCATGCTTCCCCCTGCCACGGCGAGCAGCCGCTCGATCCCGAGAGCATCGATCAGGCGCCGCTGCGCCGCCACCATGTCGCGGATCGAGACAGGGGGAAAACGCATCCCGAAGGGCCGCCCCCTCTCGGGATCGATCGATTCCGGCCCCGTCGAACCGGAGCAGCCGCCGATCACGTTGGCGCAGATCACGAAGTAGCGATCGGTGTCAAAGGCCTTGCCCGGCCCGATCGCGCCGTCCCACCAGCCCGGTTTCCTGTCATGAACCGAATGCCAGCCGGCCGCGTGGGCATCGCCGGTGAAGGCGTGGGTGATCAGTACGGCGTTGGACCGGGTCTCATCGAGCTCGCCGTAGGTCTCGTACGCCAAGGTGACGGGACCGAGGCGGTCGCTGCTCTCGAACACGAACGTGTCGGGCGGCTCGGCAAACGTCAAAAACCGCGTCTTGACGATCCCCACCGAGTCCGGCGCTTCCCAGGGTTGTTTCTTCGCACGTCTCATCGCTTCACCTCGCTTGTCCGGAGCAATCCTCAACGGCCGCCTGGAGCGCCTGCCCGAGATCGTGAATGATGTCGTCGCAGTCCTCGAGACCGATCGACAGCCGCACGAAGTCGTCGGTCACCCCGGCCGCGGCCCGCTCCTCGCTGCTCAGCTGCTGATGCGTGGTCGTTGCCGGATGGATGGCCAGCGACTTGGCATCGCCCACGTTGGCCAGGTGGCTGAAGAGCTTCAGGCTGTCGATGAACCGCCGGCCCGCCTCGAAGCCGCCCTCGATCCCGAAGCCCACGACGGCGCCGCCCCCCCGCGGCAGGTATCGCGCGGCCAGGCTGTGCGACGGGTGCGACTCGAGGCCGGGATAGGAGACCCAGGCCACGTGCTCGTGGCTCTCGAGATGGCGGGCCACGGCGAGGGCGGAGGCGCAGTGCCGCTCCATCCGCAGGGGCAGGGTCTCGAGGCCGATCAGGTTGAGGAAGCTCGAGAAGGGCGCCTGGCAGGAGCCGAGATCGCGCAGCGAGATGGTCCGACAGCGGCTGATGAACGCCTTCTCCTTGAACACCTCGGAGAACCGCAGGCCGTGGTACGCGGGCTCGGGCTCGGTCAAGGCGGGAAAGCGACCCGAAGCCTCCCAGTCGAACCGGCCGCTGTCCACGATGATGCCGCCGATGGCGAGCCCGTGCCCGTTGATCCACTTCGTCGTGCTGTGCACCACGATGTCGGCGCCGTGCTCGAAGGGACGGCAGAGGAACGGCGTCCCGAAGGTGTTGTCCACCACGAGAGGCAGGCCGCTGTCGTGGGCCGTGGCGCTCACTGCCTCGAAGTCGGGGACATCGAGCCCGGGGTTGCCGATCGTCTCCATGAAGACAGCCCGGGTGCGGTCGGTGATGGCCGAGCGAAAGTTCTCCGGATCGACGGGATCGACGAAACGGACCGTGATGCCGAGGCGGCGGAACGTCTGGCTGAAGAGGGTGTAGGTTCCGCCGTAGAGAGAGGAGGCGCTCACGATCTCGTCGCCCGAGAACGCCAGCGTGAGGAAGGCGAGGGTCAGGGCCGCCTGGCCGGAGCTTGCGGCCAGCGCCCCCACGCCGCCCTCGAGGGCGGCCACACGCTCCTCGAACACGGCGCTTGTGGGATTCATGATACGGGTGTAGATGTTGCCCTCCTCCTCGAGGGCGAAGAGCGAAGCCGCCTGCTCGCTGTTCTCGAAGACGAACGACGAGGTCTGGTAGATGGGGACGGCGCGCGCGCCGGTGGCGGGATCGGGCTCCTGGCCGCCGTGCAGGGCCAGGGTATCGAATCCGTACTTTCTTTCTGAAGCAGACATCGGATCTCCTTTCATCGATAAAACCTGACGATGCACCGTCAAGGGATGAGAGATCCTGATCCAGTCCGGGAGGAACCGCCGCGTCCGACCTGGAGCCGTCCCGACAGGGGAGCGGCCGGGTCGAAGGAGCACGGGGCTTTCAGAGGGGCAAAAAAAATCCCCTCTGAAAGAGGGGAGATGCGGCATGCAAAAGCAGCACACTCCTCATCTTCCAGATATACTCTGCCGGAATTGGCACCTTCGCGGGGATTTCTCCCCTCCGGGTTGCCGAGGCTTCACAGGGCCGGTCCCTCCGCCTCTCTGGATGAGGGTCACTCATTCGTCATTTTGTCAGAAGGGGCAAAATATCAAAGCCCTGGATTATGTCAACAGGAAAAAAGCACGGTCTCGACATTGTGTCCGAGGAGTCCGCGGCGGCATTCGGGGTGAACCGCAAGGTCAAGGACATTTCGAGAGCCGGGACAGTGAGAAGGTCGCTTCCGGCACGAAGATGGCGGAGATTGCGCGGGCTCGGTATCTCCTCACTTCTTCTGCCAGCGGTCTTCCTTTTCCAGGATCGAGGCGGGACCGTCGCCGTCGAGCCACTCCCTGGCTGCCGCGTCGCCGCAGAGCCAGGCGTCCCAGAAGGCCGTGCTCAGGGCCAGGATCGCGCGGTGATGGTTGGGATTCCGCTTCTCCTTGTCGCCCGGCAGGGGGCGTTCGGAGAAGGCCGAGTGCTCGGCGTTGTGCAGCACAAGCTCGTACTTGCCGCCCGGCTGCAGCGCGGGAAAGACCGAAAGGCGCGACTCCATGTCCGCGTGGCCGATCAGGGCGATGTCCTTGGTTCCCGTCATCAGCATCCAGGGGATCTTAACCGACCCGAAAGCGTCCTTCGGATCCAGATCCCCGCGGGGGCTGCTCGGACTGAAGGCCAGCGCCGCCTTGATCCTCGGCTCGATGAAGGAGAGAAAGCCACCGGCACTTTTCTGACCACTCACCGCCTGGGTGGTCACGGCGCCGAAGGAGTGGCCCGACATGCCGATGCGCTCGAAGTCGAGCCGCCCGGCAAGGGGATGGTCTTCTTTCCGGTCCCACTGATCGAGCTTGTCGAGCACGGCCGGAACATCCTTCACACGCAGAAGGAAGTTGGCGCCGCTGGCTGCCGACCGCATGGCAGCCATCCGTTTCGCCAGGGGCCGATCCTTCCAGACCGAGGTGTCGCTTCCCGGATGCTGCAAAAAGACTGCCGCGTATCCGCGGGCCGCCCAGTGCCGGCCGAGATAGGCGCTTCCCGTCCGTGAACCGCCGAGACCGTGGCTGAACAGCACGATCGGAGCTCGATCTTCCCGGGCAGGAAGATAGAGGCGAATCGGGATCTCCCGCTTCCGGGCGGTGTCGTCGACCGTGAGATCGAGGGGCTCCGCTTCGGTCCGGCCGGCGACCTTCAAAGGATCGTAGGATACGTCCTTCGGCTGAGCTTCCTCGGTTCGGTCCACGGTCTTTTGGGAGTCGTGAGGATCGTCGTCCCCTTGAGCCGCCCGCGAATAGTCAGCCGCCTTCAGAGGATCGCAAGGCTTGTCATGGGCCGGAGCCGCTGCCGGGAAGAGAAAAAGAAAAGCAAGCAGCAAGAGCCAGGAACGGAATGCTCCAGGCAGCGTCACCCTCTTCTCCTTTCCGCTCTTTATCAGCACTCGAACCCCATGCAGTGATGATCGTGGAACTTGCCGTCGACCAGGACCTCCTTGCGAATCGTGCCTTCGAGCTCGAACCCTTTTTTCTCGTAAAGGGCGATGGCGCGATGGTTGTCGGTGCGCACGCGAAGATTGATCTTCTTCACCACGCCGCTGCCCCGAGCCCAGGCGATGAAGGCGTCGAGCAGTCGCGAACCGACTCCCAGTCCCCAGAAGGCCTTTCGCACCGACACCCCGAACTCGCCGCAGTGGCGAAGACGCGGCCGACGCCCCCCGGTGAAGCCCAGGGTTCCCACGATCCGCCCGTCGATCGTGCCGACGAGAAACAGGCAGTTATCCGCATCGAGAGAGCTCCGGATGAACTCCCTCTCCTGATCCTCCGTCAGCTCGAAGTCGCCCGGGCCAAGGGCCAGGTATTCGGACTCGACGCTGATGCCCTCCACGAAATCGAGGAGCTCGCGCGCATCATCCTCCTTCGCCTCGCGGATCTCCAGGATTCGGCTGTCCGCCAGTTCGTGCTGCTTCGGTTTCATGGTTACTCCGTATCGGTTCTACCTGGCCGCATGATAGTCAGAAGGCTTGAGAGAGGATTTCATCCTCACTCCCCGTATTTCCATTCCAGGATCCCGCCGCTGAACTCTTCCTTCAGCTGCACCACTATCTTGAGTCCCTTTGCCTCGACTGGCGCGAAGGAAAAGCGGTTGTACCTGTCAAGCTCGACTTCGCACGGTCCGTCTCCCGCCACGGGCTGCCACGTCTTTCCGTCAGGACCCAGCCAGTAGAGGCGCCACGATGCCGGCACCCGGCAGTGCCCCCTCCCCGTGTCGTCGAACCAGTAGATCTCGATCCACGAGACCTTTTGCGCCGTCTCGAACTCGTAGGCGGCCCATTCCTCTGTCCCCTTATGATCCCACCAGGTCATGCGCGGCACCTGACGGTCGCCCGACGACGCGGGTTCAATGCCGTCGTTGAGGGCCCGCGGCGTGTCCATCTCGAAGCAGTGCGACACCAGGGGATCGTTGCGCTTCGTCCATTGGCGCGCGTCGCTGCCCGTGCCTATCACGGGAAAGGCCGAGATCCTGAGGCGGGCGCATCCCATGGGGATCAGGATTACCTTCTCCTCGGGTTCTTCCGACCGGACGGGCCCGGACTGCATGGCACCGGCGAGGCCGTCCTTCATCCGCCAGTTCGGGATCCGGCGAGCCCTTGCCCTGAGCTCCACCGGCGAGCCGTTGACGACAAAGGGCTGAGGGCCGACAAGCCCTGTCTTGAGCACCACCTCGAAGGAGGCGGCGGGATCGCCCTCGTCGAGGACGAGGCCGTAGTTCCAGGGTGTCGTGGGATAGACCTCGAAGGCCGGCCAGTCGGTCGAGCTCTTCCGGTCGCCCCTCTCGTGCTTCTGCCACGCCTCGTCACCCAGGAACTTCTCCCACCGCTCGTTGATCTGAAGCGAGTAGGAGAGAGGGCCGCGGCTCACCGAGATGCAGCCGCCGCACTTCTCCCATCGCGTCAGATCGATCGTCATGGGCAGGCAGAGATCGACGCGGTCGCCGTCGCTCCAGTATCGGTCGATCCGCACGAAGGAGAGAGGGTCGGGCCGGGCATCCAGCCCCTTTCCGTTCACTGAAAGGACGGCGCCCCGGCACCAGCGCGGAATCCGCACGTAGAGGGGGAAGCGCGCCTTTCCCTCCGTCGCTATCGTGAACCTGATGTTCTCGTCAAAGGGATAGTCCGTGTCCTCCTTGATCGTCACCGTCGCATCGGTGCCCACGCGGGCAGTGACCGTGCTGGGAGCGTAGAGCGAAGCCAGGAGGCCGTTGTCCGCCGTGGCGAGCCAGAGCTCTTCGGCGTAGTACGGCCAGCCGTGCGCCACGTTGTGCTGGCAGCAGCGGTAGCGGTGCGGCGAGAAGGCCAGCATGCAGCCGCGGTTCTGGAGCGCCGGGCTCTTGTTCGCCCCGTCGAGCTGGACCATGTTCGGCGCGGTGAGGTAATGGAGCGCCTTGAGGTCGGATGTCATCGACGCGGGCAGCGAGTTGAACGCCACCTCCTCGCACCGGTCGGCCCAGAGCGGATCGCCGCAGATCTTGAAGAGCATCTCGAAGCTGTGCATGAACTCCACCATCGAGCAGGTCTCCGCGGCCTGGCGCGGGCCGAAGTATCCCTGGCGGCAGTTCTCGTCCGCCCCGAACATGCCGCCCGGCTGCTGGCCGTAGAGATCGATCACGGTGTCGTAGTTGCGGTAGGCGGCGTCGAGGAAGCTCTTCTTCTTCGACTGGATGTAATACTCGCCCGGCTCGCGGAAGCCCTGGCAGATGTTGACCCCGTGCCAGCTCGCGATCCCGCCGGTCCAGTCCACCGTCCGCTCGTGGACCACTCTGGCCAGATCGAGGAGGAACGGTTCGCCGGTGCGGTTGTAGAGCCAGTAGATGCTCTCCAGGTTGTCGCCGCCGCGGATCTTCTGCCAGCTTCCCGGGAGGAGAAACTCGCGCGGGATGCCGAGCTGCCAGCGGAAGTACCGCGTCATGAAGGGAAGGACACGCTCGTCGCCCGTGGCCTCGTGGAAGGACTGGAGGCAGTTGAGGGCCACCATGTTGGGCCAGATGTCGTGGTGCTCCTTGTTGCGGCGCGGGCCGAACCAGCCGTCCTCCTCCTGGCTCGAGAGGATCCCCTCGATCCAGACGCGGGCTTCGGCGGTGATCCTCTGGTCCTTCAGCACGTAGCCGAGGTCGCCGAACCCCTTGAGCCAGTAGGGGAGCTCCTCCCAGGGGCTGTGGCCCTGCCCGTCGGGGCTGATCCAGGCATTCCCCTCGGCCCGGCACCACTCGCTGATCTCCGTCAGCCGCCCCGTCATGCCGTCGGCCATCAGCTCGAGCTGGCCGCGAAGCCAGCCGCGGGGTGTGATGGCGCCGATGGGAAGCTTCACCAGAGGGCTCACGAGGAGAGGCTCCCTGTTCGAGGGATAATGCTTGTTGGGAGAAGTTGCGGGCAGGCTCTTCATCGTCGAGATCACCGAGAGTTCCCCGTTGTTTTCCAGTGTCACGTCAAGACTCCCACAGCCTAGAGGTAAAAACAAGAAAGCGAGGAAAGCGGTCGAGATTCGCTTCATCCCGGTTATTCCTTCCTGGTTTGGACATGGTGCGACTGGTTCATGAAAAATGAACTGGCTTTGCATATCGAGGTCAAATCGATCGATCCTCTGGAACGGAAGCGATTATACCGAAAACCCATCGCGCCGTGAAACAGCGGCATGCAATCAGCACTGCTACGTGCCGTCGCAGCTGCGGCGGGGAGCCAGGGGCAGGCGGTCGAGCTCCACGTTGCCTCCGGAGAGGATCACACCCACGCGCTTTCCCGCGGCATCGCTCACCTTGTGCTCGAGAAGCGCCGCCACCGGCACGGCGGACGACGGCTCGATGATGATCTTCATCCGCTCCCAGACGTGGCGCATGGCCGAGAGGATCTCCCTGTCCTCCACGAGGACGATACCGTCCACGTGCTTCCTGATGATCGGGAACGTGCGGTCCCCGAGGGATGTGAGCAATCCGTCGGCAACGGTCTTCGGGTTGATCGAGGGAATGATCCGGCCTTCTTTCAGGGAGCGGTACGCGTCGTCGGCGCCTGCCGGCTCGGCAGCCACGATGCGCGTGGCCGGCGACAGGCTGGAGACAGTCAGGGCAGTGCCGCTCAGCAGTCCCCCGCCGCCCACGGGGGCGAGGACGAGGTCGAGATCCGGCACCTCCTCGAGGAGCTCGAGTGCCGCCGTGGCCTGGCCGGCGATCACCCGGTAGTCGTTGTAGGGGTGCACGAAAGTCGCCCCGGTCTCGTCGAGAAGCCGCTGCGCCGTTGTCTCGCGCGCCTCGAGGGTCGGCTTGCAGAAGACGATCTTCCCGCCGTAGCCCTCCACGGCGGTGCGCTTCACTTCCGGCGCGCTTTCGGGCATCACGATGTGCGCGTCGATCCCGCGCAGGCCGGCGGCCAGCGAGAGGGCGGCCGCGTGGTTTCCCGACGAATGGGTGAGCACGCCGCGGCGCGCCTCCTCGTCCGTCAGCGAGAAGACGGTGTTGCAGGCGCCGCGGAACTTGAAGGCCCCCACCTTCTGGAAGTTCTCGCACTTGAAGAACAGCTCGGCGCCGGCCATGCGGTCGAGAGTCGAGCAGGTGAAGACCGGCGTTCGCACGGCATGGGGCTCGATGCGCCGGGCCGCCTGGCGTATCACGTTGAGATCAGGGCATGAGTCCAATTGAAACCTCGCAGAGCAATGGAGCGTGATGACAGGAGAATTATAAGTGCGATACCGAGCCCGCGCAATCTCCGCCATATTCGGGGGAGAAGTACTCAATCCGTATGCGGCGCCGTGCGAATATGGCGGAGATTGCGCGGGCTCGGTATCCGGTACGGTACGGTATCCGGTATCGGCAGGCAAGGCTTCCGGAAAGAAGGAATCAGAAATTCTTGAATATCAACCAAGCCTTGAAGAATGGATTCACGAACCTGTACTCCCCTTCGTACCTGAAAACGATCTTTAGCTGCTCCATCCTGTTCAACGCTTTCTTCACGGATGCCGGAAGGGCAATTCCGGCAGCTTTCAGAAAGGGCGCTGAAAATGGGGACTTTCCTCCTACCTTGGCCAGACCGACGAGACAGTTCAGCTGTTGACCGGTCAACATCACGAGTGTCGCTTCGTAACCCTTGTTTTCACGGGAAAAGATCAGCTTCAGGGACTCTGGAATGATATTGCCGGTGATCTTCTCCTTGTAGGAGGTCGTCTCCCAGATCGCTTCGCAGAACTGCTGGATGTCGCCGGGAATATCTCCTGAAACATCAAACACTCTCTCCAGTGTGTCGCTGCCGATGGACCGCTTTCCGGATGCGAATTTGTCTCGCAGAAACGTTGCGAACAGGTTCCTGTCAAGGGGACCGACTTGGACAGGGATCGATGACTTGAAAAAGGGACTGTCAGGATCATTGAAAATTTCATCCATCCTGCTGCGAATGCTTCCGGCAAAGACATACGGAATGTTTGCATGGAACTGGATCCTGCCCCTCAACCGGGCGAGCACTTCCTTGCTTTCCTTCAGGTTGAGAATGTCCTGGAATTCATCAAGAACCACAACGAGAGGTTTGCGCTTCTGCGCTGAGAGGATCAGATCCAGCACTCCCTCGATGGATTCCGGCTGAAGCTTGACAGCCGGATCCAGGGATACCGTCGGCTGACCGGTCAGCGGATCAACGCTCACCGATGGCTTCAATCGAGACATAGTTTTCAGTGCCTTTTCAAGAAAACCGCCCTGCTGCTCCAGCGAGAGGATGGCCTTGACCAGCCGGCTGCAGAAATCATCGGAATTCTTGATCTCTAGCAGATCGACATGGAGAAGGCGTTTTTTTCGGAGCCGCCGCGCTGCCTCGTGAATGAGCGACGTCTTCCCGATCCTTCTTTCACCGAAGACCACGGTGTTCTGCCCCGACGCCATGAACTCCTTGATTGTCTTGATGAGTTTCGGTCTTGGACAGAAGTCCCTCGCAGTAACCACCTGCCCGTATCTGAACGGATTCACCATGAGCCTCCTTATACTATTCGGTATTATACTAATAAGTATTATACTAAACAGTATAATAACTTCCGCAACGGACGCAATCCTCATCTTCGACAAACGACATAGGAAGTTTGGTTCACCCCTGAAAAAAAAGTACACCTCCTGCCTTCCCTGCGATAGGATGGAGGCCGTCTTGTCGCAGCTGGACTTTCTCCATGAGTATTCGCAGAAGGTTTGCCCGTAAAAGAAAGAGGAGCGGCCGATCCCTGCCCGTCTGGCTCACTCTCGGGAAGGCGCTCGCGCTGTTCGGCAGGAAGTTCTGGCTCTATCTTCTCCTCTACATCATCTTCCTGAGTCCTCTTTATGCGCTGGATCTGGGCTTCGATAAGTTCAGGTCGGATTCGATGGATTCACCGACTGCGGATTTCGAAAGAATGGGCAAGATCGTTGCCTGGTACCGCATCGCCCACGGCCTTCTTTTCATCTTCCTCGATTCCCTTGCAACGGGTGCCGTTCTCTACTGCCTCTTCCGCTGCTTGAAGGGAGCGAATCCCCGGATCGATCTTGCCCTGAAAGTGACGATATCCCGCTTTCTCCCCCTTGTGGGCGTAATCTTCTGTATCACGATCGTCAATGGCTTCAGCGTAGTGGGGATCAACCTCCTCGACGACCGATACGATATCGTGATTGACATCGGGATCTTCGAGCTGCTGGGAATCAATACCTACTATGTCCTTTTATCGTGTCTGATCTATACCCCCGTTGCAGCATCTGTCCCGGCCGTCATGGCTGAAAAAGCCGGCGTCATCCAGGCTTTCAAACGAAGCTTTCAGCTCACGAAAGGAAATCGCTGGCGGATCTGCGCGATTCTCCTGATCGTTCAATTCACCTATTACATCGCGATCAGTTATTTCTTCACGAAAATGATCGATTCGGAATCCTTGATGGAATTCTCCTCCTGCTGGGAGATCTTGAGCAGGGGCTCCCTTCTGATCCTCAGCGCCTTCGAAGCCCTCGTCATCGGATTGATCTACTTCAACCTGAGGGTGAGCGGGGGGAAGATCAAGGAGGAAGAGCTGATCTCGGTGTTCGACTGAGGGGATCACTTCTTCGCGGCGATCGTCACGAGCTTCTGCACGTGGACGGAGACTACGGAACCCGATCCGTCTTCGAGGAGCTTCGAGGCGATCGCTTCCGCCAGGTCCTTCTCCAGCAGCCTGCCGGCTCTTGCCTCATCCTCCGGGAGATCGTGCTCGAGAAACCGGTCGCCATGGTTCCGTGTCCACTGCTCGGTGAGAAGAGGCGCCACCTGCTTCAGAGCGTCGCCCTCGAGCCGCTCCGACAAAGCCACGAGCACGATCGCCTCCCTCTTCCCGGGCGGGCTCTCCAGGCCGTAATCCTCGATCCAGTTCGGAATGGGAATCCAGCGTCCGGCCTCGGCATGCACCGCATCTTCCAGGATCTCGAAGCCGCCATCGTCGTTCTGGTGGAACGAGTAGACCCAGGAATCGACAAGTGTGGCGAAGTGGAGCCGGAAGCCCTTGCCGGCCTCGACCTTCGCCGTCCCGGCCGTCCATTCCGGATCGGGCTTCGTGTCATCGGTCCGAGCGGATCGGGACGCGTCGTCCCCGGTGAACTCGATCCTGACATCGGAAAAAAACGACAGACCCTCCGGATCGGGGGAGAACTGGAGGCCGATCACGACGAGAATGGTGGCGGCAGCCAAGGTCAGGCCGGTCACCAGAGGTTTTCGAAAGAAAGGCTGCAGAATCCCCTTCTTGGTTCGGCGTTCCACGGGATCGATGAAAACGGCCCCGATCCGCTCCGCCCCCTCCCGCGCCCGATCGGCTTTTTCCGGCCCGGGCATCCGGCCAAATCGCTCCTCCTCCTCTTCGAGTCCAACCAGGATTCGGTGAAGCTCGGTGCATTCGGCACAGCCTTTCAGGTGCGTGGCCACATCAAGGGGCAAGGGATCATGAAGCAGCTCGTCGGACGATGGATGATCTCCCGAGAAATCATCGCCCTTCCTGTCGAAGAGGCGATCGACGTGCTGAAAGGTCTCGAACCGCGCCCTGCAGGAAGGGCAGACATCGAGATGCTTCTTCATCTCGGCTCGCTCCCCGGGCTCCAGATCATCGAAGGCCGCAACCATCCAGGCCTTGCTCGATTCAACACATCGTTTCATTGAAAAGCCTCACAACCCCCCGGCTTCAGGATCTCTTCGAAACAAGATATTCGAGCCTCATACTTCGAGAAGTAGAATGATCCTGACTGACCGATCCGTTCAATTTTTTCCTTTTTTTTTCAGCCATTGCGTCGACTGCCGGACACTCATGATAGCGGCCGGCCAGCTAACCGAAATCTCCAAGTATCTCCGGATACTCTCTTTCGAGGATCTCCTTGAGATACAGCTTGCCGCGCCGTTCCCACGTCCTGATCGTGTTGATCGGCCGCCCTTTCCTCAGAGCAACCTCCGAGACGGTGAGCCCCTCCCGGAGCATCAGCAGCAGTGTCTCCTTCAGGTTGGTTTTCGGGATCTTGTGGACAGCCTCCATCACGATACGGCTCAGCTCGGTTTTCTCGAGACCTCCCGATGGCGACGCGTCGGCCGGTGCGGGATTCTCGGCCAGCCGGTCGCTCTCCGTGGCGATCTCGCGCGACCGTTTCCGCCGGCGCCAGAACTCGATGCACTTGCGTCCCGCAAGGCGGAAGACCCAGGAATTGAACGAGCCGACCGAGACGAACTGGAGCTTGCCCAGCTTGATCTGCTCCACGGCATGAAGCAGGACCAGCTCGGTCCACTCATCCGCATCGTCGCCCGTGGGAACGAATCTCGATGCCACGCGGAAAATGGATTCCCAGTAATAGCCGATGAATTCCTCGAAGGCCTCCTTCCTCCCGGCCTTCATCCCGGAGATCCATTTCCTGATCGACTGGCTCGATAGCATCGCAGACTGGTGAATCACGCTCTCCTTGACCTGAGGCGGCCGCTGCTCCAATCATCTCAAAGCGTTATATGGGTCACTACGTATCTCTTCAACTTATTTCAGCGAACCATGATCAAGGAATCGTTGAAATTATCCCACATTCTCTCTTTCGGATTTTTTATGGATAGATCTTCCCACCCTTTTCGACACTGCATGCCTTTTCGCGATTCAGGCCAACAGCTTACCTCACCACGACTTCGACGATATCGGTGAGCCATCCCGGTGTCGGCGGCTGTGTGCCGGAATCGAATCCCACACCCACGCAGTGCAGGATCGTGCCGGGCGGGAGGAGCGGGGAGTTCGGAAAGGTGAAGTTGGGCGTGGCGCCGGTCCTGTCGGATTGAACGGCCCCGGACAGCAGCCCCGGTATCTGCCCCATGGAGACGCCGAGCAGGAGGCCGTTGTACAATCCGGTCTCGCGGTTGTCGCCAAAGGGAAGCCGGTACGTCCCCGGGCCGCTGGAGATGAGAACGCCGAACACCGGATCCGAGAGGGTCCAGTTCATGACCTCGAACCGGACCTGGCTCCCGGCGCTGAAGGTCCCGATCGGGAGGAGGGTCTGGGGCCTGTACCCCCCCACATAGAGATGATTGATCGGGTAGTCGCCTCCAAGCCAGAGGCAGAACGCGTTGTCATAGAGGCTGTTGAATCGGCCACCCACGGCGTCGACATCCTTGTCGTACGACGAGGAGACGTCGAAGCCGGTCCCCCACGTAATTCCGTGGTCGAGCGAGAAGGCGGCCTGCACACGATCGGGATAGTCTCCCGTCAGCCAGGTGAGGATCATTGTCTCGCCGTCGTGCGGCTTCGAGATCCGCGGCGCTTCCCCCTCGAAGAAGGAGAGCTGCGTGTTGGAGCTCCAGTTCTGCCCAGCGTCGATGGTGGAGGAAACGAAGACCTCGGAGTATCCGAGCCGGTCGTCCGCCCAGGCTGCCACGACGGTGGGATAGGGCGAAACATCCCCGAAGCTCAGGCGGATGGACTCCCCGGTCGCGTTGCCCGGTGTGAAGTCGCTCACAAGGCGATCTCCGAGCCACAAGTAGCCCGTATCGCCCGAGATGTTCACGTGGACGTCGTCGGTCAAGTAGACTCCGTCGTCTTCCAGCCATCCGACAGCCACCCAGCTGCCGAAAACGACCAGGTCCATCTCCCCGTCGGCATTGCCCGCTCCGGGCCCCGAGACGTCGAGAATCTGGTCGGCGGCGAACCAGGTGGAGCCGCCGTCGCCGCTTCGCTGGTAATACACGTCGTCGCCAATGCCGTTCCTGCTGTCCTGCCAGGCCGCGTGAACTGTGAGGCCGTCGGCGCCGAGGGCGATCGAATCGACGTCGAAGGTCCCCGTCCCTGCGGCTGATACCGGTCGAGCGGTGCTGAAGTTCCGGCCGCCGTTGTGCGAGGCCGCGAAATAGAGATCCTCGTAACCACCCCCGTCAACGGCCATGAGAATGTAGATGAAATCGTCGGGGCTGCCGGGCACGGCAACGAAACGCCAGAGGCGCACCGGATTGTTCCCGACGGGGGATCCCTTGTCGATCTGCGTCTCGCCTTCCCAGGTGGCTCCCCTGTCGCGCGAGATGTTGACGAAGATGACGTCCCCGCTGTTGCCGAACCGCTCGTCCTGCCAGGCCACGTAGATCGTGTCGCCGATGATCTGAACCGAATCGGACTGCACCAGCTTGCGCTGGTTCGTCGTGTGATCCTCGTCGATCCGCACGGGCAGCGACCAGTCGATTCCACGGCCGTCGGACAGGGTGATGCTCACTATCTTCGTTCCGCCCGACGTCGGATCATCGTAAACCACGGCGCTCAGATCGCCCGTGCTCGCCACGGAAAAGCCCTCGACCGTATCGGTCGTGTTGATGTCGACGCGGACGCCGTCGCGTACGTTCTGGGCCCGGGCATCGCTGCCCGGGAAGAACAGGAGAAGAGCAGCAGCCGAGCAGACCATTGAAATAACGAGCAGTCCATTCCTGAACATGACGGAACGCTCCTGTTTCATCTCTCGTCAATCGGGGAGGACGGGAGAGGGAGGCAGCCGCCCCCCTCTCCATATCCATGCCAAAGCGCTATCTGTGAGTCTGGAAATCGATGGTGTTGCTGAGCAGGTTCAGGTAGGCGTTGCCCGCGATTCCCTGCACGTAGAAGGTCCAGCCGATGATGTTCGGGTTGTTCGGGATGGTCGCCGTGTAGAGCGCCTCTCCGCTCGCCGGTATCGTCCCGGATGCGAAGGGCAGGTACGGCATGCCAAGGTCGAAAATACCGAAAGGCGGGATCACCAATCCACCGTTATGGCTCAAGCTCCAGGCGAGCCGGTAGATGTCGTTGGCCGTTCCGGACATGTAGAAATCGATGTTGGCGCCGATCTGCGGATCGCCTTCCATTCTCAGCCAGGGACCTCTCATGAAGGTGAGCCCCTTGGGCGTTCCCACGGGGAGGGCGCCGAGCGTCTCGTCGTAGACCTGCATGAGCTCGTCGAGATCGTCGCAGTCGCCGTCATCGTTCAGGTCGCGCAGTCCGTGGCAGCCGTCAGGATCGCCGTACTCGGCCAGGTAGACATCCCAGTGGAGGCTGAGAAGTCCGGCCACGACCGTTCCCTTGGAGCTGTCGGGGCGGGCGCCCGTTCCATCTCGGTAGATCGTCATCTCGCCCAGGTCGTGGATGTTGCCGTTCTGGTTCGTGTCCTCGGTGATGTAGATGATGTCGTTGAGGGACTCGTTCAGCAGGAGCTTGCCGTCGTGCATGAATGCCATGGTATCGACGTTCTTAAGATCGGTGCTCCCGATCAAGTCGTCGTAATACATCGTCACCTCGTCCAGATCGTACATGTCGCCGTCGTCGTTGAGATCCTTCATCCTCACGATGATGTCGTTGCCCGCAGCCGCGGCCACGTCGGAGACGTAGAGGTAGCCGTTGCCGTCGAGCACGCAGGGCATGGGAACGTTGAGGATGATCGAGAGACCCTGGTTCGCCGCTTCCACCGAGTCATAGAGCACCTCGATCTCGCCGGCATCCTGGCAGTCGCCGTCGGCTGTCAGGTCGCGGGCCCGGGCGACGAAGTCGTGCACATCGCTGGAGCCCGAGTTGGAAAGCCAGAGGTCGCCGTTCGAGTCGAATGCCATCCCCTGGATCGAGGAAAAGACCACGCCGCTCGCATTGGTGTTGTCGATGTAGACCGTCGATTCGCCGGGATCGGCAGCGTCGCCGTTGGCATTGAGATCCATGAGGCGGACAACGTTATCGAAGCTCGTGTTGGCCACGTAGATGTAGCCGGCCGGGCCTGTCTTGACCTTGATCGGATTGCTGCTCCCGCCCATCGGATCGGTGGCATCGTAGAAGAGGATGATCTCGCCGGGATCGTCGAAGTCCCCGTCGAGATCGAGGTCGGTGAGCCGGAAGATCAGGTCATCCCCCGTGTCGGACATGATCAGCGAGCCGGTCCCCTTCTGGGGATCGACCTGAGCCGTTGCCCACGAGCCGGCAACAGCCGTCAGAAGCATGATGAGAAATGCAGTCTTCAACAGTTTCATTGTTTCCCTCCTTCACAGTCAGTTCGATACGGAATGCGTCGTCGAAAAAAGATCCACTCTCAGCGGAAATTCGCTACTGCTCAAATGCCGATGCTGTATTGCTAGATGATCGTTCCAACCCATTCTCTTAGTCAGACTGATCAATATACCTAACATAAAGATATTTGGGAAGAATAAAGTCGCGTTTCACCGCCTGCCCGCAATCGGAGAAAGCTCCCTCAAGGAGAAGGAATTGAGATCATCTCCTTTACGGAAAGCGGCTTCGGCAGGTTGAAGCGCCACGATATCCGCTGCCATGACCTTCCCGATGGGTGTAAGGGTGATGAGATCATAAGGAGCGCAGTGGACGAGACCCATCGATGAAAGATCCCGAAGGGCCTTGACCACCTCGTCTCGCTTCATACCCAGCTGCCAGGAAATTTCTCTTTTCCTTGCAGCATACTTTTCTCTCATGAGACGGAGAATCGCTTCCAGGCATTTCTTCTGGTTCGTGGTGAGTCCTTCTGGTGCTGGCATCTTTACCTCGGATGAAAAGACCGATCCTCAACAGGCCGGGCGAAAGCTCATTTGTTAATTAGACACCTCTAACTATTAAAGAGACGTCTAATTTCAAGTCAAGGCCATTCATTTCTTTTTGGCAAAGAACATTGCGGCACCGGATTTGTCTAACTGGGTGTCGAACGATATTCAGCCCGTGGACAAGGGTATGGCCCCTTGAAGGGATTGGAAAGAAACCAGGAGACCGAAAATGAGAGCCGCAATCACAACTCTTTTATTGGTAGTATGTTTTGCCAGCCTGTCCGGCCCTGTCCTGGCTGACGGATTCATTGTCGTCCACCCTCCACGGCCCGGGGTGAAGCCGATCCCGCTGGCCGTTAAGTACCATCACGTCGACGTGAAGATCGACGACCAGATCGCAACGACCACCGTAGATCAGGTATTCGTCAATCCGAACAACATGCAGCTCGAGGGGACCTACATCTTTCCGCTGCCCGACCAGGCCATGGTCTCGCAAATGAGCATGTGGATCAACGGCGTGGAGATGAAGGCCGAGATGCTCCCCCGCGACCAGGCGAACAAGATCTACACCGACATCGTGCGCAAGATGAAGGACCCGGCCATCCTCGAGTACATGGGCAACCGCCTTTTCCGGGTGCGCATCTTCCCCATCGAGCCCAGGTCGGAGAAGAGGATTAAAATCGAGTACTCGGAGAAGATCACGGCCGAATCGGGGCTCTGCACCTACCGCTATCCCCTCTCCACCGAGAAGTTCTCCTCCAAGCCGCTCAACGACGTGGTCATCAACGTGAAGGTGCGGACCACCGTCCCGCTGAAGAGCCTCTTCTCCCCCACGCATGACACCGACGTGGTCCGCAAGGACGACCACAACGCGGTGGTCGGCTACGAGGAGAGGAACGTGAAGCCCGACAAGGACTTCATCCTCTACTACTCCATCTCCGGCGAGCGTTTCGGCGCCGCGCTGGTTGCGTCGAAGGAGAAGACCCAGGACGGCCACTACGCCCTCTTCGTGGCGCCGCGGCACGAGATCGACAGATCGGAAGTGATCCCCAAGGACATGGTCTTCGTGATCGACACGTCGGGCAGCATGAAGGAGCCGGCCCGCAGACCGTGGAAGATCGATCAGGCCAAGGCGGCGCTCAGGTTCTGCGTCAACAGCCTCAATCCCGGCGACCGGTTCAACATCGTCTCCTTCGCAACGGCGGCGCGGCAGTTCCGCAAGACGCTGCAGCCGGTGAGCGGCGACACGCGCGCCGAGGCGATCAGCTTCGTCGACGCCATGGAAGCCGGCGGGGGGACCAACATCCACGATGCCATGAGAACGGCTCTCGCGATGCAGGGCGACGATCCGGCCCGGCCCTTCATCATCGTCTTTCTCACCGACGGCGAACCCACTGCCGGCGAGATCCAGAAGCCCGACGATCTCGTGGCTTACGTGCGGAAGAACGCCGGCGCCTCCACTCGCCTATTCGTCTTCGGCGTGGGGTACGACGTGAACACCCACCTCCTCGACAAGATGGCGGCGGAGAACCGGGGCGACAGGATGTACGTCTCCCCCGAGGAGAGCGTCGAGGTCAAGGTGGCTTCGTTCCAGGAGAAGATCTCCTACCCCGTCCTCTCCGACGTGAAGGTGGCGATCAACGGCGTCGAGACCTATGACATCTACCCGCCCAGCCTGCCCGACCTCTTCCGCGGCTCGCAGCTCGTGATCTACGGCCGCTACACCGGATCGGGACACGCTGCGATCCGCCTCACCGGTACGGTCCAGGGCAAGCCGACCGAGCTGGTCTACGAGGTGGCGTTCCCGGCCGAGTCGAAGGGGCACGAGACGATCCCGCGCCTCTGGGCCATGACCAAGGTCGGCTTCCTTCTCGACCAGCTCAGGCTCAAGGGGGTCAATGTCTCGGCGGGCCACAGGCCTTCGGGACCGGCAAAAGAGCTGGTGGACGAGATCGTCGCCCTGGCCACGGAGTTCGGCATCATCACCCCTTACACGGCCCTGCTCGTTCTCGAGGACAGCGCCAGGCCCACGGCATCCGGGAGGCCGGGCGGTCCCGCCACCCCGGCGGCGCGGCGTCTCGCCGAGGCCAAGGACAAGGACGAGGAGAGCGTGGAGGAAGCGCTCGACGAGGCGGACGAGGGCCTGGTCAGTGTCACGGGAGAGGCCTCCGTCAAGGCGAGCCGGGAGGCAAACCGGCTCAAGGGCGGCTCGAGTGGATTTCTTACAGGCCGGGGCAGGAAGAAGGTCGACCAGGGGGAAACCTATCTTGCCTTCGACCGCGCCATGAAGATGAAGCAGACCTTCAAGCAGATCGGGGGCAAGACCTTCGTTCTGGTCCACGACGTCTGGTACGACAGCGTCTTCAAGGAAGGGATGGCGACCACCAAGGTGACCTTCCTCAGCGACGAGTACTTCGACCTCCTCTCCAAACACTCCGCCCTCGGCCGGTACCTCTCGGCCGGAAGCAGGGTGGTGGTCTGCCTGGGGGACAAGGTCTTCGAGATCGTCACTTGATCGACGGCTAATCTTCAGCCTGATCTGAAACCCGGCAGCCGGATGACACGTCGTCAGTCCGGTTGCCGGTTTTTTCAACCCTCTCCGTTACCCTTCTCCCGTTCGATTTCAACGAAGATGCCCGCTGTTTCCCTGAAAGGCAGCCGGTTTATATCGACTGGAGGCTCTATGCTTTGAGAAAGCTCGCTTTTCGTCGCTATTGAGGTACGATGCAGATACATAAAACCGCACCCGGTCCAGTATTTTGGATGTGCCATGTACCACAAAAAACAGAGAATGCGCTTCAGGATGATCGCCCCGGGTTATCCTGCTTTCAACATCTACTCAAGGATAGCACGCCGGACCACGGCCCTGGGACCGCTCAGCGTGGCCACGGCGATCGACCGAATGGACTCCTGGAACGCCGAGGTAATCGATGAGAACAATTACCGCAAGTTCGGGCCCCGCAACAAGAAGGGACGCCCCGACCATGCCACTTTGCAGACCATCAGGCACGCGGATGTGGTGGGTCTTTACGGAGGATTGAGCAGTACGATCCCGAGGCTGTACGAGCTGGCTCGATTCTACAAGGCACAAGGTATCCCCACGGTTGCAGGCGGCCAGCATTTCGTTGGCGAAAATGTCCGTGAAGCGCTGCTCAACGGAGTCGACTACGTCGTGCTGGGCGAGGGTGAAAACAGCATCCGCGAGCTTCTCACGGCCATCGTTGACGGAAAATCACCCGAAAATGTGGCCGGCATCGCATTCCTGCGCGATGGTCAGGTCGTCGAGACGCCGCCGCGGGCACCGATCACGGACTTCGACGAGCTGCCCTTGCCCGACTTCAGTCTTATTCATTACGCAAAGATCAAGATCTACCCCATCTGCTGGACACGAGGCTGCGGAATGGACTGCGAGTTCTGCACCGTGAAGGGAAAACCCCGCCCCGCCTCGGTGGAGCGCATGATCGAGCAGATCGCTTCATTGCTGGAAACGCACAACGCCCGGAGTTTCTTCATGGTGGACGACCTGTTCGGCCAGAGACGGAGCGACACGCTTCGGTTCTGCCGCATGCTGGCCGACTACCAGAAGGCGATCAGTACGAAGCTCAACCTGACCGTGCAGATCCGCCTCGATCGTGCCAGGGATACGGAGTTGCTCGAGGCCATGCGGGATGCCGGCGTCACCACGGTCTGCATCGGATTCGAGTCGCCTGTCGCCGAGGAGCTCGAGGCCATGAGCAAGAGGATCAAGCCGGAAGAGATGATCGCCTTGACCCATCTCTATCACAAGGCAGGTTTCTTCGTCCACGGCATGTTCATCTTCGGGTATCCGCTTCCCCACGGTTCGGACCTTCAGCTCTCGGTGAAAGAACGTGTGAAGTGTTTCAGGACTTTCATAAGGAAAGCCCGGATCGATACGATCCAGGTTCTTCTCCCGGTGCCGCTCCCGGGTACGGAGATGACCGATCGCCTCGATGCGGACAGACGCCTCTTCGACAGGGATTGCATCGGGTGGGAGTATTACGACGGCAACTTCCCGCTCTTTCTTCCCGACGCACCGATGTCACCTGAAGAGCTGCAAAAGGCGAGCAGCAAGATCATGGGCCGTTTCTACCGGTTCAGGAACATGTTCGCCGTCGCGCGCAACATCCTGATCTTCCCGGCCATGGTCTTCTCCCTCTGGAACATCAAGATGGGTTGGCGCAAATGGCATCGTGTCTGGGAGACCAACCTCATCCGTTTCGGAGGCTGGATGATCCTCAGACGCTGGATCTCGGATTTCAAGAAAAGCACTTTTCTGGACAAGCTCGGACGCGCCAAGGACAACCACAGGAGCAGCCCCGGCCTTCCGAAGGCGCCAACTCCCCTCAACAGACCGCCCCAGTAGTCATATGGTGGATACCGAGCCCGCGCAATACCGAGCAGATACCGAGCCCGCGCAATCTCCGCCATATTCGTACGGCGCCGCACTTAGTTTTATTGCCTCCGCACACGATTATGGCGGAGATTGCGCGGGCTCGGTATCTGCGTTATCATCCCGGGTGCGGGCAAATGAACGCGATCGATCCGTTTTTCCCTATCCACGGAAGGAGCCTGTCGATGGGAAATCCGTTCTGCCACTTCGAGCTGATGGTGAGTGACGTGGAGAAGACCAAGGCCTTCTACGGCAAGGTTTTCAATTGGACGTTCAATGATACCCACATGGAGGGATACACCCTGATCGATACGGGCACGCCGCCGGGCGGCGGTCTCATGAAGAAGCCTGACGAGGATCCGACCTTCTCCATGAAGAGCTACTTCCAGGTGGAGAGCGTGGAGGAGACGGTGAAGAAGGTCGAGGAGGCGGGCGGCACCATCGTGGTACCGAGAACCGAGATTCCCAACATCGGCTTCTTCGCCATGTTTCTCGATCCCGATCAGATCTGCATCGGCGCCTTCGAGGAGCTCGCGCAGCCGCAGGGCGGGTGCAACTGCAACTGCGGCAGCTGACTGGTTGTCATGCCTGTCAACATCGAGATCAAGGCGCGCCTCCGCGATCGGGAATCGGTGGAGGCAAGAGCCGCCGCTCTGGCCGACGGGCCGGGCCGTGTGCTCTTGCAGGAGGACACCTTCTTCTCCTGCCGGACCGGGCGCCTGAAGCTGCGCGTCGAAGGGCAAGGCGAGGCGGGCGGTCAGCTCATCTTCTACGACCGGCGCGACGCCCGCGAGGCGAAGGCGTCGCGCTACAACGTGATCGCGGTCCCCGATCCGGCAGCCTTGAAGGAGGCGCTCGGTACGGCTCTCGGGACGTCCGGCCGTGTGGCCAAGGAGCGCACTCTCTACATGACGGGAGCCACACGGATTCACCTCGATCGCGTCGAAGGGCTGGGCGACTACATGGAGCTCGAGGTGGTGCTGGAAGAGGGCGTCACCGAGGCGGACGGAAAAGCATGCGCCGACCGACTGATGAATTCGCTCGGCATCGAGCCGGAAGATCTGGTGAGCGGGGCATACGTCGACCTTCTGGCGGGACGGACGCCGTGACGCGCAGATCGGGTCACGAGCGGTAATCCTGAAGCGAGGGCACCATCACGAGCCGGTTTGGCGACGACTTACTGGAGAGCGGAAGATGAGTGACTGCGTTAGGATGGAATGGCGGGCTTTGTTCCTGCTCATCCTGGTCGTTCTCACCGCAGCGGGCGGCTGCATGGAGGGTGGTATGGAGTCGTTCAAGCTGACGGCACCGGATGGTGTGGCGATCGACGCGGGAATCGCCGGCGATGGACCGGTGGGCCTCGTTCTCGGACACGGATTGAAGTACACCACGGGCAAGGACTCCTTTGCCAGGGAGGTGGAGTGGTTCGCAAAGGAGGGGATCACGGCCCTGGCCATCAGCTTCCGCGGCTATCCTGCGGACAAGATCCCGCCGATGCAGAAGGACCGCGACCTCGACCTCCTGGCCGCCGTCTCCTTCCTCAGGGAAAGGGGCTGCAAGAGCGTCTACGTGCTGGGCAGCAGCATGGGCGGATGGGTCGCGCTCCAGGCGGCGAAGGAGCTCGAGAAGGATCCGGCGTTCAGGGGGCTCGTGCTGATCTCGGCCGGCGACCCTGGGGCGGCGGACGACCTGGCTTTCCCCAAGCTCTTCGTTGTGGCGGAGGACGACCCGAAAGTCGCTGCCATGGTGAAGGAGATGCACGACACGGCGGCGGAGCCGAAGAAGCTCGAGCTCTTCGAGACGGGCGGGCACGGGCAGGCGCTCTTCGAGAGCCGGCGGGAGGAAGTGCTGGGGAAGATTGTGGCCTTCATGAAGGATGGAGAGTAGCCCCCGGTCAGCCAGAGCTCATAAACTGCTGCCGTGACTTAGCATTACGGTCCAGTCAGCATCCGCTGGTTTCCCAACCGACTTCAATCGGCAGCGAACAAAAAAAAGCGGCGGCAGCCGAATGGCCGCCGCCGCCGCAGAGAGGAAGTCACGCAGACCCTGCGAGAGGCCTGCTTCTATCGATACGGCGCTCAGCCGCCGTTCGACTCCCAGGGAAACTGGACGTCCTTGGTGTTCTCGCTGGTCGCGTCAATCGATACGCTGTTCTCGATCTCCGCCAGCACGTCCTTCACGTCGAGAAGAAAGAGACCCTGCTCCATGTCGTGTTTACCGGGAACTGCCGCGAAGGTGAGCCGGACAGCCAGAGCGCCCGCGTCGTTCAGGGCCGTCTGATCGTTCGCCACCACGAGCCCCAGCGAGTCGCCGTCATACAGGCAATGAAGCGGCCCGCGGAGATCGATACCGTTCCGGGCGATCTCACGCCTGTCGCCCGACGGGAGGATCACGGCATCACCCGCACGCAGAATCAGCCGCATGTCGTCCGGTCGGCCGATCCAGGCAGAGGAATGACCGTCGCGCAGCGCCGCGTTGGCGGCGAGCAATCCGCCAGCCGAGACGAAATAGCCCCTGAGCATCCTGGGCACCATGGAGACAGCGGGAATCCGCGGCATCGTCGGAACAACCGCAAGGGAGTCGGGCTGTCCATGAAGAATCTCGACACCCCTGTTGACCAGCAATCCTCCATTGTCATGAAGGAGCAGGATGAGACGCTCGAAATCCTTGACGTAGCCGGTGACCTTCGTGCCGTCCTTGCGGCAGGCAACGCGGCAAACACCCGCCTGCCCGACCCAGAGCCCTCTCTCGTGGCCGGAGGTGCGTCCCACGAATGCCACGACACCGTCGGCGTTGAGGGCGGCCGGGCAGGAAGCGGCGCCGGTCACGGCATCCGTGAAGGATGTGCTTGCCACCTCCGCGAAAGCGCGGCAGTCGAGGAGAGCGACGAGCCGGATCCCCTCAGACCCGTGTATCCACAGTCCATGATAATCGCTCCGCCCGATGCCGGGCCCGCTCAAGGCAGCCTTGAAGAGGACATACTCACCCTTCGTGATCAGGGGGAAAAGGTCGGTGAAGACAACACCCGATCCAGGCATACCGGGGGCAGGATCGCCGATCGCGACGACGGGCTCCAGGTCGTCGCCGGTCCCGTGCCAGATCGCGTTTCCCGCCTTCGGACCGGGCGTCGTCGCCCGGATCGCTATCTCGCCCTGCCTGCCGAGCACGAAGGGTGCCTTGGTTTCGATGCAGGGTGCGTTCCCGGGTAGTTCCCGGACCGTACTCTTCTTCTTGCGCTTCTTTCGTTTCGCTTTCGGCTTCTGGAACACGAGCTGACGCAGCTCGCTCCCATCGAAACGCCAGAGGCCGGCGATCTCCTTCTGAGACTGGACGAAGAAGGTCACCTGTCCCTTGTCATCGAAGTGAAACGACTGAGGCGAGGGCTTGAATCCCTTTCCGTCTCCCGACCGGACAACGAGCTTCAGATCGCCGGGCCGGCCGGTCCAGATCCCGCTCCCGTGGCCGGGAATGGATGCGAAAAACGCCACCTGGCCGCTGCTGTTCACACGCACCGACCTGAAAGCCGGCTGCTTTCCGCCGGCCCGAGTAAAGCAAGCCCCCCCGGGGAATCCAGGCGCCTGGTCGCCCTCCATGGCGACAGGCGTCAAACCGGAAAAGGTGCGGCACTCGGTCTGGTTGCGGAGACTGAATCCCTCTCCCTGATCCCCGCCTCTTGCCTGTGCGGCGATCATCAGAAGGCCCAGGAAAGTTGCAACTGATTTGATTTTCATGACTTTCTCCTCTGCAGAAAGGCTCTCGATCAAATGCTCTCACCGGGAAAGCGAACTTCTGGCGGGATCTGTACGGCGAAAATCGGATTTCCTTGGAAGAAGTTCGAAAGGCGGGCTGCTCAACGATCAGGATCGGCCATCCGGCTACTGAATCGTGAGTGCCGGGCGAAAGCCGAAGTTGCTGATGCGGTAGCTCACGTCGCCCCTGCTCCGGCAGGCCGAGCGGAAGTACTCTGACGTGTTGTCCCAACCGCCGCCCCGTGTAATCCGGTAAGGAGTGTTCACGTCCACCATGACGCTCGCGTCAAGAGGATCGCGCGCGGAGTAGTCGTACCACGAATCCGCGCACCACTCCCAGACATTGCCGAGCATGTCATGCAGACCGAAAGGATTTGGCTCCTTCCCCCCCACGGGGCGAGACCTGTCGCCCGAGTTCGCTCTGTACCAGGCATGGCCGTCAAGCTGCGCGTCCGACTGACCAAAGTAGAACGGCGTAGTCGTTCCTCCCCTGAGCGCATATTCCCACTCGGATTCCGACGGAAGACGCAAACCCACCATGCTGCACCAGATCATCACGTCCTCCCAGTTGACGTCGAACTCGGGTCGCAGAACCGATCCCGTACGGGTCAGTACCGTCATGATCCGGCTTGGCGTTATTTGGATTCGATACCGGCCCACGAAGCGCTCCCACTGGCCATGCGTCAGCTCGTACTTCGAGAGGAAGAATGGATCGACTCTCATATCGTGTACGGGTCCCTCGGTGGACACGGCGCCGGGATCGACATTCGGCGAGCCGACAGGGTGGTCCCTGGAGGGGCGTATGCCGCCCATCCTGAAAACGCCTCCCGGAATCAGCACGAAGACGAGCCCCATGCCCTCCTCGAGAACAATCGTGCCGTCCGGTCCGCGCCCCGGCACCTCTCCCGTCTGGATGTGCGCAAATTCCCAGAGACGCGAGTCCGGATCCCGGCCGATGGGAACGAGACCGAGCTGCGGCTCGATGACCAGGCCATCGTACTGCGGGCACTTAGTTCGATCGGCGATCGTGGCGATGGCGTGGTTCCATTTTTCCTCGTGCTTGCCGATGCTGTTCTCACGAACCGTGGCGGCGAACTCATGGCGTGCCTCCACGCCCTGGTAGAGCCCTACCTCTTCATCGACGAACCGCTCGGTAGTTGAAACCAGCCAGGCAAGCATATCGTGACGCCACTGGTCCTCGGTCTTGCTGAAGAAGAAGGTGCGGCGTGTGGACACTTCCCTTTCAAGGATCTCGATCTTGTCCTCGACTGCGGTTAGGTTCTTCTCCAGCCGTTCGATGTCCTTCAGTGGAGTCGCGCCACTCCTCTTGTCATCAGCCTCGCCGGTAGTCTCTCCACCTGCAGCCTTTCCGGCTGAAAGGGAAGCGATCTTCTCTTCTATCTTTTCCTTGACCTGCTTCAGCTCCTGGAGCTCAGACAAGCGGGGATGCTCCTCGATGTCGAAGCGATAAGCCTCCTCGTCCGCAGGGAGGGCTTTTTGCCTAAGAAGACGGAGCGCCTCGCGATGGTTATCCAGACGACCAGTCAGTTCCCGGGCACGATCCAGCCACTTCTGCATGTCCGCCGCATTTTCCGGGAGGGCCGGCCAGAGGAACAACGATTCGTCCGCAAGGTTCTCAAGGCGCGTCACGTCGGACAGCCCGAGAAGCCGGATGATTTCGTCGTAGCGCTGCCCGGCGATCCGGGCCTGCTCCGTGGCCAGATCAGCCTGGTGCTTGGCATTCTTCTCAGCCCTCTGGGCCCGATCCTTCTCGACCCCCACCTTGACCAGCGCTTCACTCGTCTTCTTCCGGGCATTGACCGCCTTGTCCCTCTCGGCCGTGATCCGCGGATTCGACCAGAGCGCCACGTAGGTGGAAAAGACGATGAGAAAGAGAAAGACGAGCCCCGTTGCGATGCTGACCAGCGGATTTCGCCGTACTTTCTTTGCAGCCTTCTGCAGCGGGCCCGGCGGCCTGGCGCTGACAGGCTCATCACCTAGATGGCGCCGGATATCGGCGGCAAAGTCGTTCATCCGCTTGTACCGCCTCTCGCGCGCCTTCTCCATCGCCTTGGCACAGACGACGGCCAGGTCGCTCGGGATGCGCGACCGGATCTTCAGCAGGCTCGGCGGATCGTGGAGCACGATCTGCTCCGCGATCTGGTGCGTCGTGTCGCCCTCGAAGGGCCGGCGCAGGGCCAGCATCTCGTAGAAGATCACGCCGAGGCTGAAGATGTCGGTGCGAAAATCGATGGCGATACGGCCCGCCGTCACCTGCTCGGGGCTCATGTAGTAGTAGGTCCCCGCGAAGTCGCCGGTCCGGGTGTACGACGTCTCGTCCGTGATCTTGGCCAGTCCGAAATCGGTGATCTTGGGGTGGTCTTCCGGTGTGATCAGCACGTTCTGCGGCTTCAGGTCGCGGTGGATGACGCCGGCGTCGTGTGCGGTCTGGAGCGCCTCAGCCAGCTCGGCGACGAAGCGCGCCACGTTGGGATAGTATTCCTGGGGCAGCTGCTCGAGCCTGGCCATCTCGCTGATGAAGTCGCCCAGCGTCCAGTTGCCCTCCACGAACTCCATGGCGATCCAGTGGATGCCCTCGCTCTCCCCGTGATCGAAGATCGTCACGATGGAGGGATGGGAAAGCCGTCCGCCGGCGCGCGCCTCGCGGGCAAAGAGCTGCAGGCTTCGCTCGCTGATCCTTTCCGGCCGGACCACCTTGAGAGCCACCTTGCGGTCGAGGGAGACCTGAACCGCTTCCCAGACCTGGCCCATGCCGCCCTGGCCGACGAGTTTCTCGAGGCGATAGTCGGCAATAGCCTCACCCGGAGCAAGCTTGAATCCCGGATCGATCGCCGACTTCACTTCACTCGTGCCGAGAAAAAAGGAGAATCCCTTCTCGAATGCGTCCTCGATCTCCTGCTTCAGGATCTTCTCGACCCTGGCGAATCTCCTCGCATTCGATGGTGGATCCGAATCATGTTTTCCGGTCATCGATTCCGTTCCCAGGGTAGGCTCTGCGATACCGTTCTCCAGGGAACAGATGATAATGGTTGGGGACAAGATCTGTCACGCTTCGATTACCGCTGCAGGCGATGGCCGCACATCACCATCGGCTCCAGATGATCTTCTCGATCCCCGCGCCTTCGTGGACCATGACGTCCAGGGTGTCGATCTTCTCGAGCGTCCGCGTCGACCAGAGGCTCATCTTTACCCCCTCCCCCACTCGGCCTTCCGGATCCTCCTCGGAGGTGGCGATCCAGGCCTCATTCTCCAGAAGGGCCAGGTATCCGGAATTGGGCGACCAGGCGATGTCGGAAACCTCGACGATGATCGCGCCTCCATCGGCAGCCAGGTCCTTGAGCTTGTGGATCGCACCGCTGCGGAGATCGAGAATCTCGACCGTCACCGCGTAGCCGGCGTGCAGAACCTCGCCAGGCGCGGGGCCGAGGGGGGGCTTCTCGAGCTGGGTAAAGTCGCTCATCCAGTCCTCGATGTCGGCACCCAGCGGGCGGCAGTGCGAGGCGTTGATGTCAGGCGGTTCCAGGAACTCGCTGAGAATCGGATGCGGTTTCGGATCGAACCGGAGCCCGGCATCCAGCAGCAGGAGAAGGTCGGCCTCGATGGCTGAGCTCATCGTGGCATAGGCGACGAAGTTTCCGCAAGGCGATGCGGCGACGGCAGTGTATTGATCGCCCTGCTCGTCGATGTGGCCCACGATGGCCTCGTCGTACTTGTCTTCGTCCTCGTCGTCCTGACCGCCGTCCGAACCGCCGGACATCCCGCCCTCGGTGACGAAGTTGTCGTCGAAGAAGGGATCCTTGGCTGCTGAAAGATCCGAATCATCGAAGAGATCCTTCCAGCCTTCGATCTCGTCGCCCGAGGAACCCGAACCTCCTGGTCCGTTGCCCAGCTGATCCTCCTCTTCGCCTTGCTTCTTCTTCTCGAGCTTCTCCATCCAGTTGGTTCGGTTGGAAACTTTTGCATCGAGCCCTGGAACGGTGCTCAAAAGTCCGTCCGAATCGATGAAGACGATCTGCGATTTGTATTGGATGCTGCCCACGGAATCGAGATCCTCGATCTCCTTGTTGTCGATGTAATTGAATCCGGTCTCCTTCTGATATAGGGAGCCCTTGAAAGATCCCACGGACAGAACGGCATAGACGCCTTTGCCGCGGGGATCGGGATCGTAGTCCACGATTCCCACAGGGTACGAGGTCGAGCTCGCAGCCAGAGCTTTCAGCCAATTGATGTCAGGATCCCCTGTTCCGTTCAACGTGAACTCCGTACCCTGTGCATTGCTGGAACCATCCCCGATCGAACCGTCGTCGATCTTGTTCACGAATTCGTACATGCAACGGGACTCCCCTTTCAGGATCTCCACATCCATGAGGCGATGAACGCTCGTGGGGCTCGAATAGGCGACCGTGCTGTAAGCAAGATTCCAGAGCGTTTGAACCGATGGATGCCTGCCGCATGAAAGGCCGGCACCGCTGTCCGTGATCCCGATGCGTGTTTCGGGCTGCAGGCTGAAGTGCACGTGCTGGGAGTCCATGCTCGGCACGAGCTGCCCGAGCTTCGCCTGGTAGAACCTGGAGAAATGCGCTCCCGTCAACTTCGCCGGATCGAAACCGAGCAGGTCTTCCGGTTTCTTGAGGCCGCGAAGATCCGATATGGTGATGGTCGACGGATCGAATCCGAGCAGTTCCTTCGGTCCGAACCAGCCGTCCGGGCATTCGATCTGAAGAGTCGTGCTGCGCAATGGCGCGAATATCTTCTTATCCTCATCTCTCTCCGGCACGTAGTGGCGCCGGAAGTACCCGATCTCGATCGAATCTCCCGACCGCACTACATCCCGGGACTGGTACTGCTTTCCCAGCATCCTGTAGCCGATGCCATGGGTCCGCGAAGGAGTCAAGCCGGACATCCGGCTCTTCACGTCACCTTCGAGCTGGTACTTCGTCTGGAGGTCGCGGTGGACGAACTCGCCGGGATTCGAAGAATCGAAGAGATGGGACTGGTCGAGACAGGCTGCATCCACCATCTGCATCTCGAACCCGACCTGGAACAGCCTTGAATCTGCCCTCGCCTTCTCATTGATCGCGTTGACCTGCCGGCTCTTTTCTCCCCAGCGCAGGAATGCACCCACTTCTGGCAGGATTTCGTAAATCCTCCCGTGACCGACGCCGAGTATCTCTCCGTGAAAATCGAGGAGCGACTGATGCTCGAGGAGGTGCTCGTACATATCGAACTCCCACGAGAATATTGGAGCCTCCTGCACTCGAGCCAGTCGCCTGAGGGTGCCGAACCTGTCCAGAAGGTCGTGCGCAGCGTCTGCCATGGTTCCCGGTCCCTCCCCTTCCCCTTTCACGAAGTCGGGGGGCAGGTACGATCCGATGAGAGCCAGGCCGGCCGCTATGAGCGGCGAGGTGTAGGATGTACCGGGTGCGGTTTTGACAAGGCCTATGTCGCACGATCCATTGCACTGTTCCCCTTTGCCCGGATGTCCCGCAACGTGGAGCGTCCCTTCGTGTTTATCCCAAAGCCTGTCCGGGGAAGCGATGTTGGTTCGCCGACCGATGTTCACATTGAGATCAGTCATCTTGGCACGATTATCTGGATTCCAGGGATCACCCATCGTTCCCTTCAGCATATAATTCCATGGACCCGCTTCGAAATCCCAGTACCCTGCGTAGGCTGCGATGACTCCCCCCAGAGCTGCGGGGAATACTGAAGTCCCGTGCTCCCAGATCACATCGAAGGAGACATCCCAGAGGTCGTAATGATCAACCAGCACATCTTTCTCCCAAGGAATGTCGGCTTTGACATCATAGCCGGACACACCAGTGGGCATCGCGCTGACTATCAGGATATTCTTCTCCCGGAGCAAGTTCGCGGCCTCCTGGAGGTTTTCCACTCCCGGCCTATTGTCAGGGCCTGCGGGAGGGCCGTTGGAGATGGTCATGACAGTGAGGTGCGGAACATCGGGAATCCACGTTTCACGTGTCCTCTCATCCTCGGAGAGTTCGAGATAGAACTTCATGAAGATCGGCCAGAATGGATTGTTTTTTGGTAAACCATGGTCTCGATAACCCCACCACGGATCAGTCGGGTGTGGATCTTCCGTGATCGCCTCTTTCTCCAAGGGAAACAGAATCAGGTACGGGCGGTCGTTCGTCAAGCTGCGACGGATGAAGCCTTCGATTCCCATTTTGTTGTCCGAATTCAGGAACGGTGCGAGGGTAGCTGTTCCGTGATCCGAATTGATATTTTCGGGACGCAGCGGCCAGAGAGCGTGATCAAATGTGCTCGATGGTCCGGAGCCGCTGAATATCCCGGTCATGTCACGAATATTCATCATGATATACTCGTCCAGGTTGTCTCCTCTCTCAAGGAACTCTGATGGATCACCCCAGTCCGGAAGCCCTCCCTGCTTTTCCGTGCCGTTGAAGTTCCAGTGATAGGCACCGCGGATCACACCGGCGTACTCGTCGATAAGCGTGTGGTTGAGGTCAAAGGCCGCATCGACCTTGATCACCGTGACCGGGTGAGGGCCGAGGGGGATAGGGCCGCCGAGCTCCCGGTTCATGTTGAATCCCCCCGGGTACTTCCCCAGGCCGTCTTTCACTTTTTCCGAGGAGGCCTTGCCGAAACGTTCGATGAAGGTACTCCCCTCGGCGTCGACGGGATAGTCCAGCCCCTGGCCGAGAAGGCCTGCCGAACCTGCGATCAGGATGAAATTGAGAGCCAGAGACGCGACCTTCGGAATCTTCGTGTATCGTTTCGCGTTCATCGTTCTTCTCTCCTGCCTAAAAAAAAGCCGCTCTCCCTGGCGCGGAGAGCGGCTTGAAGTCCTTTGGATCAGGGAAGGAACTGCGGAAGCGAGCGCACCAGGGCTTCCTCGATGGCCGGCTGGGCTTCATCGCTCGAGAGGCGGATCTGCTTGGCCCAGAGGATCAGGGTGTTCACGTACCAGAAGTAGTGATCCTCCTCGCCGTAACTCTGTCCCTCCTGGCGCTTGTTCTCGAAGGAACTGCTGACCTCGCTGACCGGCGTTATGTCGACCATCTTCTCTGTCTGCTTGTCCTTGCTCAGGTCCTGAAGTTTCCGGCGGACAATACCCTCCTTCCACTGGGCGATGTCCACATCCAGGACAAGGTCGTACTCGACGGTTTTGTCAACCGTCCCCCCCTGCGGAGCCTGAACCGGGTGCCAGCTTCCACCACGCCCCCGCTCGATGCGGTACTTCGACGCCATGCTCTGGCCACCGTCAATGTTATCGTTCTCTCCGAAGAACCGCATGGTGTAGTAGATGTGGAAATTCGCTTCATCAGGATTGTCGATGAGCATGTAACCCCGCGCCTCCACAGCCCGACGCAGCTTTGTCTCGAGATCGAAGTTCTGCTGGGTCATGTTGCGAAAGCTGATCCACGCAGTCTTGTCCTCGCTCTTGACCGGCTTGAAACGGGGAATCCTGTCGGTCCATTTTTGACCGGTCTTGAGATTGGCGTACTTGTGCCCATTGATCTCAGCACACGTTCGATCAAACTGAACACAGGAACAGAAAGTGATGGACATGACAAAGGCTAGAAAGAGTGCGCTAATCTTCTGACTGAACATGTGACTACCTCCTTGATTCTCCGGCTCGAAAAGAGCCTCTCTCTGAAACTCCGCCGCCGGGGCTGTGACAATTTATCCCGAGCGGCCAAATCCGCTCGTCCCGCCGCCGATCCGACCCTCTCGTTTTTTCAAGGCCGCTGATCAGCAGCCGGCGAACAGAGGGGAAGCGCGGTTCGCCTGGCGGACGTACGGTAAAATTCGATTTATTTGCGCGGCCTTCCCCCGCATCACCCGTTGATCCGATATTTATCAAAATTACCGTACGGACCGCCGCGATATCGCGCTTACCCGTCGGGAGGGGGATCACTGGGATCGGGAAGAGTGCCGAGCGGCATCCCGGCGCAGGCTATGCAAAAGGAGCGGGCACGGTACAATGAAGCCAGGAAGTTAGTAAGGGGTGCACAGACCATGACCGACAGCAAGGAAGACCTGAACGACAAGACCATGGAGCTCGTGAACCAGGCCCGGAAGGGCGACAAGAGCGCGATCAGCGCCCTCTATCAGCTCTACGAGAAGAGGCTCCGCGGCGCCGTGCAGAAGAAGCTCGGCCCGAAGCTCCACGCCAAGATGGAGACGGCTGACGTGATCCAGTCGGTCTGGAAGGACTGCCTTGGCGACATAGCAGACTTCGAGCGCCAGGGGCACGATTCGTTCTTCTACTGGCTCCTCGCCCGCATCACGCGCAAGATCCAGGACAAGGGCCGGTTCTTCGCAGCCGGAAAGCGCGATCCGGACCGCGAGCAGCACTTGCCGCAGGAGCGGACCGGATCCGACGCCGTCCCGCCGCCGGCCTCGCCCGGCCCCACCCCCAGCCAGGACGCCGTGGCCGTCGAGAACAGGAGCCGCCTGCTCCATCTCGTGGGCAGCCTGCCGGAAAACCAGCGTAAGGTCCTGGTATATCGCTTGAAAGGGAACCTGGAGTTCCACGAGATCGCCGAGAAGATTGGAAAAACGCCCGGGGCGGCGCGCACGCTCTACAATCGAGCCATCAAGAAGATCCAGGAGACGATCGACAGGGGAGAGGCAGCTCGGGATGCCTGATCCGCTCGGCCTCCCTCGAGCGCACTCGATCAAGTCCCGCCCATAAAATACCGAAATATATAGATTAGACATGGCCGGGGAGATCCTCCGGACCGTGCGGATCGACGATGTCGAGGAGAGGTGGAAATGCCGGGAAGAAGGACCGACACGATGAAGCGCAAGGACTACCCCGGGGACCGCTCGGCGCCAAGGTCGAAACGCGCCCCTGACGGCTTCACCATCATCGAGCTCGTTGCTGTCGTGGTCATCGTGGCCACGGTGAGCGTGACGGCCTTCGCCTCGTTCTCGGGCGACGCCGAGTACCGCCTTGAGGTGGCGGCCAGAAAGGTGGCCACCGACATCCGCTACGCCCAGCAGCTCGCCATGGACCACCGCGGCACCTACACGATCACCTTCAACACGGCGTCCGACACCTACACGCTCTACGACAAGAACTCCGGTACGATACCGGCCAAGGATCCCTTCCTGCAATCGGATTTCATCGTGGAGCTGGACGCCGGGGTCTACGCGGGAGTGACCATCGAAGCGGCCGACTTCGGCGGCAATAACTATATCCAGTTCGAGAAGGGGGGCGATCTCGTATCCACCGGCAGCGTCACCATCGCCTACGGCTCGAAGGGCAAGAAGATCGAAGTGCTGCAAACCGGATTGATCGTGCTTTCGGACGTGGACCTCTCTTGAAGAAGATCAAATGACAGGAATGCGAAGAAAGGGAAGCACCGGATTCACCCTGATCGAGCTCATCTCCGTGATGGTGATCGTGGGTATTCTCGGCTCCTTCTTCGCCCAGAGCATCCAGACCATGGGCGAAGCCTACAAGGGGGTGACCACGCGCCAGGAGCTTCTCCGCGACGGCCGGATCGCCCTGGAGATGATGACGAGGGAGATCCGGATCGTGGCCACCGCCACAGGGGTCGATGCCGTGACGCTCACGACCGACGAGTTCTCGTTCCGGGACAGGGACGAGAACACCTACACCTATTCCCACGCGAACGGGACGCTCTATCGCGACAGCGTCGTCCTCGTCGAGTCGGTCCTGTCCTTCGCCTTGGGCTACTATCAAAAAGACGGATCAGCGGCAACGAGCGGCAACAATCTCCATCTGATCGAGGTTGCCTTCACCCTGAGCAAGAACGGCGAGTCGGTCCCGTTCCGCGCCACGATGGCGCCGCCGGGTTTCGAGGCAGCGAACACATGCTGGACGGAACTATGATCGCAGCCGGGAGCAGCAAGGTGCGGAACAGGGAGAGCCAGGCCGGATTCAGCATGGTGATCGCCCTCGTGCTTCTCCTCTTTCTCGGCATCGTGGGGACCTCTCTCTGCTCGGTCCTGTCGGTGTCGCACTCGAGCGGATTGAGCCGGCTCCATTCCGCAAAGTCCTACTACATCGCCCAGGCCGGGCTCCAGTGGGCGCTGAGGAACCGGACCATCCTGCCGGGAGAGGTCTCCTTCGGAGGCGGAACGATCACCTTCGTGGATCAGACCCAGTGGCGCTTCGTGGTGGACGGCTCCTTCGGCGACACGGAGCGCCGTACGCGGGGATTCCGGTCGATCGAGTACTGTCCCGGATCGCGCGATGAGAGCTCCTCGCCGGAGGATGTGGAGTTCTACGTCCAGAACCAGACCGGGTACACGATCGAATTCAACCGCTTCGAGATCGAGTGGTCGGGACCGACGGCCTATTACGGCAAGGTCCGCATGACCGAGGAGGGCGATGATGATTTGACAACGGTCTGGGACAAGACCTGGTCATTTGGACGAAGAGCCGGATCGGGAGAGATCAAAAACATCTGGTTCAGCCGGACGGTGGCGCCCGGGGAAACGATCCAGATCGTATTCGAGGATTTCGAGTCAGGTCGCTATGGCGGCAGCGACCGGGACATGAGTTCCGTTCCGCTCAAGCTTTTCTTCTACAAGAACAGCTACAACTATCAATACACCGTCGTGGGGGTCGACTGAGAATGGACGGGTGCCGCGGCTTCACACTCATCGGGCTGATCACGTTTGTCGTGGTCAGCGCCATCGCGATACCGCCCATGATGCTCTGCCTCACAGGCTGGTTCGACGGCGCTAACCAGTCGGAGCGGATGGAGATCGCCGTTCAGCTTGCCGTCGATCTGATGGAGGAGATCCTGGCCAAGGATTTTGCCGATCTTGACGGTACGGACGACGAGACGGCGCGTGCCGATTTCGACGACGTGGATGATTACAACGGCTGGTCCTCCTCCCCGCCGAAGGACGCCCGCGGAACCAGCCTGACAGCCTATGGCTCCTACAGCAGGTCGGTCACCGTCACAAGCGCAACACAATCGGATCTGACCCCCCTCAACCCACCTCCGCTGGGATCGACAGAATACAAGGTAATCACCGTGCGCATCGACTGGGACGACGACTACATCACCATCGACGCCCTGAAGGTCGACTTCAGCGATCAGTTCTCCTACTAGCCCTGACCTTTCATCCGATTTCGTGACGAGGGGCCATGTACGGGCTTCTAGCCCTGCCCGTCCCAGCAGAAGGTGCAGACCCTCTCCTTGGGCATGCCGAGAGCCTCGATCATGTCCGGGAGGGACTGGTATTTGAGGGTGGTCAGGTTGAGGCGGTTGCGGATCCGATCCACCATGGCGGCATACTTGTCCGAGGTGTGGTCGGCATACTCGTCGAGGGGAACCTCGTCCTGATGTCCCACCAGCTCGCTGATCGACCGCCTCCCAGCCAGGTCGAGCTCCGACTTGGATCTCGAGAAGTTGAGGAAACGGCAACCGTGGATCAGCGGGGGACAGGCGGGACGCATGTGGACCTCCTTCGCTCCGCAATCGTAGAGCCTGGCGATCGTGTCGCAGAGCTGCGTGCCGCGAACGATCGAATCCTCGCAGAAGAGCAGCCGCTTCCCCTGGATGAGCTCGCGGATCGGAATCAGCTTCATGCGGGCGACGAGATCCCGCACGGCCTGGTTCTGCGGCATGAAGCTCCGCGGCCACGTGGGCGTGTACTTGACGAAAGGCCTGAGGTACGGGACCTGGCACTCGTTCGCGTAGCCGATGGCGTGAGCCGTCCCCGAATCGGGCACCCCGGCGACACAGTCGATCGTCACGTCGTCGCTTCTTGCCAGCGCTGCGCCGCAGCGGTTGCGGACCTCCTCCACGTTCCGGCCCTCGTAGGTCGACGAGGGATACCCGAAATAGATCCAGAGGAACGTGCAGATGCGGAGCTCGTTGCCGGGAGGGGCTTTCTGCTCGACACCCTCGGGCGTGATCAGCGCGATCTCACCGGGCCCGAGCTCCTGCTTGATCCGGTAGCCCAGGTTCGGAAATGCGCTTGTCTCCACCGTGACGCAGAAGGAACCTTCCCTCTCGCCGATGACGAGCGGCGTCCGGCCAAGGCGATCCCTGGCAGCATAGATTCCCTCATCCGTCAAGAGAAGCAGGGAGCACGAGCCGTCGATCTTCTCCTGGCTGCAGCGGATTCCATCGACGATGGTCTCTCCCGTATCGATGAGCGAAGCCGTTATTTCGGTGGGATTGAAGCCCTCTCCCGTTGTCTCCGCGAAATGAGTGGTCCCCTTCTCGAAAGCCGTATCCACGATCTCGCTGATGTTGTTGATCCGGCCCACCGTGACGATGGCATAGTTGCCGAGGTGCGAGCCGATGATCAGGGGCTGATCCTCCGTATCGCTGATGCACCCGATACCCTTGTTGCCTTTCATCTTCGCGATATCGTCGTCGAACTTGGAGCGGAACTGAGCGTTTTCGATGTTGTGGATGAAACGGTTGAAGTCCGTCGAGTTCCTCACTGCCATGCCGCCGCGTCTGGTTCCGAGGTGCGAATGGAAATCAGTCCCGTAAAAGAGGTCGAGTACACAATCTTCCTTGGAGACGACACCGAATATTCCGCCCATCGTGATTCCTTTCCCGGCAGGCGACACTGCCTGGTCTGCTCGTGGAGATGCTCTACCCCATAGATTGGTCTTCAATACCACCTTGCCACACGATACACGAAGAGGTTGTTCCTGAAACAGCGAAAAGTCCGAAAAACCGCCTCTCCTTCATCCTTCCGCTTTCTACACGGCGCGACACCTTCGCCGTATACGGCGAATCCCTGAATCTTGACAGCAATTCGGGAATCTTCTACTCTCGGTGAAGTCCAAATACGGGTTTCGGATTTCTTTTCATCACGATTTTACCGTTCTACGGGAAACCCCCTACCTTCACAGATTGGAGTGAATAATGAGATATTGCATCCGGGGGCTGCTCCTCCTCTTCGTTGCTGGTTTCGTTTTCTCAGGCTGTACGAGCTACATCAATCTTATTCGCCCGCTGCCCAACGAGAAGCTAGACTTGCCCAAAGGTGACTGCCCCGAATTCATGTGGGAAAACCCCGATCCCAGCGAGAACATCAAGTATCACCTGGAGATCGCCAGGGATTCGGGTTTTCAGGATGTCCTGTTCAGCAGGGAAGACATAAGGGGGCTGGACTACCTGCCTGATTCGGAAATCAGCTCCCTTGCGGAATCGGATTCGGACTGCCTTTTCCTTCCCGGCGGCGAAACCTATTGCTGGCGCGTGACCGGGGCGAGCCTCGACAAGTACGGCAACAAGACCGACCTCTTCACGTGTCGTGAACCGCGCTCCTTCGTCGTCAAGAAACGCCCCACCGTCCGTATTCTCGTCAAGATCCCTCCGCCGGACGCGAAAGGGAATGTCGTGGTGGACATGGAAGGGGAGAGCTTCGAAAAGGATTTCCAGAAGGACATGGAAGTGGGCGAGAGTGTGAGGTTCGATGTCTTCCTCAAGAAAAGGGACGAGGTCCTACTCAGCGCCGGCGGCAAGATCAGGATTCTCAAGTCCAACGAAACGACCAAGTTCGGCAATGTCATCGTCGACAGCTTGACCCACGAGAACCTGAAAATGATGAGTGAAGGCGAGGTTTTGAGCTGGGTATTCCAGCTCGGCAAGGAAGACGTGGCGGATTTGAAGGTGGGAGGACGGTCAGACGGCCATCCTGCCGCAGAATAGAGGCATCATGAAACGACTCGTCCTGCTCGCGGCCCTGGCAATTCTGCCGGGCCTGCCCGCCTGCAGCACCGGCTCCGTCAACCCGGAACCGGGCGGGAACCTGCCCGCCTCGACGGGGGAACCGCTGCTGCTGCCATACGCCTTCTTCTCGGAGACGATCGAGACCCGCTTGACGGAAAGCAGCGGCCTGGAAGATCCGGGAGATGAGGAGGAAATCGTCTTCGTGAACAGTGGAATTCTTCAGTACGACTTCCGCAGCAAGATGTTCTCCGACAGGACCATGTACGAGGGAAATGCATCAGGGACGTTAAAAGAAAAGATAACGCAGCCGCTGGAGGTCAGGAAGGAAACCGATCCCCTTGCCGCCATTAAGAAGGAAGGGGGGCAGGAAACGATCAAGAACACGGATGTGCAATCCCGCCTGCTGAACATCGACAACACTGTGGCAAAATCCGATCGCGAAGGCCTGGTCGCCATAGATAACGTTGACGGATTGAATCAAACCAGGAAGAAACAGCAACTCGTCAGAACGCCAGGCAGTGACACGATCCGCAAGAAGCAGACAGCCGACGGCTTGAAGATATCTCCGGCGGAATCGACGGGACCGTCAGCGAGCAAGACGGTAGAGAAGCTTGGCGTAGAGAAGGAAGAAGAACCGGAATCGCTTCATGTAAAAATGGGTACTGATGGGCAGGCGGTGGTGGAGATAAAAGAAGAGCAGCACTCCGAAAAAGACTCCACGCAACCGACCAGCACGATAGAAAGCACACCCATGACCGATATCAGGTCCACCGAGACCCTGGCTGTCGAGGAAGAGGCTGACGGGCTCGAAACCATGGAAACGAGAGAGGGTCAGGACAGCAGCGGCGAGCGAACGATACCGAGTGTCACGGAGGAGGAGGAGGGTCTGAGGACGAATAAAGAGGAAGAGAGAGGCTCCAGCAAGTTCGACTCCCAGAGCCCCGTCATTCGCAAGAGATCGAGCAGGTCCGGTGAGCAGGAAGAGAGGTCCCGGCAGATCACCTACGAAGACAGAACGAAGCTCAATTTCCGTTTCTGGGCTGAACGCAACGACACGCTCTTCAAGGTGATCAAGTACGACAAGAACCTGAAGCACTTCTTCGACGAGGACAAGGAAGAGTATGAAAGCCGGCTCATTCGGGAAACAAGTCAACCGGAGAACGTTGTCCGGCTGATCAAGGAGGGGCCCGAATCGATCGAGCCCGGAGACCGGATCGAGTACAGGTTCACCCTCGAGAACAACTCGGGAAAAGGAGATTCCAGACTCACCGGCATTGACATCGAGAACATCGTGTTCATCGACTACCTGGATCAAGGACTCTTCTACGACGGCATATACGAGGGAAAGATCATATCCGGCTCCAGCACGAGATCGTTCAACCACCTCGATGCCAGGGAGAAGAATGAACTCCCCGAATTCACGACATCCGCCGAGTGGAGCAGGGGCAAGATCGCCTGGATGCTGCCGGGCGTCATCCGTCCGGGCGAAACTCTCGTGTTCACTTTCACGGCCTTCTACTTCACCGAGCACGGCCTGGTCACTGCCGAGACTCCGCTCACGAATGAACCGAACGGCAATACTCCTCTCGCAGTGCTATCGCCCGATGATGCCGCAGTCAGGGTGATCCGGCGCAACGACGAGGAGAATTGGCTGGAAGTCTCGGTCCGGACCAGGGAGTCGGAGCATGCGATCCGCGGCTACATCGGAACGGAATTCTTCGATGCGAACCTGGAAGATGATGCTGACAAGGAACGAAAATTTTGGGAATGCAACTACGCTTCGCAGATCACGAACGAGATCGACTCAGGTTTGAGAGAGTAGCTCATCAGCCTGCCGCCCGGGCAGGAATCCTTGCCCGCATCGGTCTTGCGGCGAGCCTTCTCCTTCTCTGCCTTCCCGGCCTGACCGCCTGCCTGAACAGCGGCGCCGGCGCGAGTTCCTCGCAGCCCTCGGCAAACGCCGTGACGCGACAGGTATCGAGATCCTCGCAGGACGCGAAATCCCTTGTCGCCCTGGAAGAGATCGAGTCGGCAGCGGACGATCTTGTCGAGCAGCTCGCAAGGCTGTCGGGAAGCACCAGACCGCGGGTGGCTCTCTCGTATTTCTCGCAGCGAGGAAGAAAGTCCGCTCTCGGCGAGTCCATCGCCCAGGACCTGGCCACGCTCCTTCTCCAGAAAGGGCGCGACCGAATCGAGGTATACACCAGGAGAAAGCTCCACGAGGCGGCCAGGGAGCAGCACAGCCAGAGATCCGACCTCTTCGACAGCCGGACGGCAGCCAGGCTTGGAAAGTTCGCTGGTGTCCATTTCATCGTGTGCGGTGCGCTGCAGGTCCGTCAGGGCGAAGGATGGCAGATCCGATGCCGGATCATCAACGTCGAAACGGCGGAAGAGGTCGGCGGCGTTCGCTTCACAATCCCCGACGACCAGGCATCCGTCGATGTGTTCTCCCTCGACAACGCGGTCCAGGAGATGGCCCGTCAGCTGCTGTCCAACCGATGCTGCGGGGACGAACCCCTCAAAGTCGCCGCCTATGCCGTAACAAGCAACAGGAAGAACTTCCCCTTTGGCACCGAGACCCTGCAGGACGTTGCCTCGGAGCTCCAGATGACCGGCGGAGGAGAGGTTCGTTTCTTCACACGGCAGAACATCGAAGCGATCCTCGAAGAACTGGCGCTGCAGCACTCGGATCCTTTTGATGAAACCACGCAGGCCCGGATCGGGAAGTTTGTCTGCGCTGACAGCGTCCTGACCGGATTCGGCGAGATCTACAGGAGCTTCTACAAGTTCAACCTGATCATCGTCGATGTCGAAACGTCACGGCTTCTCTCGGGAGCCGTCCTCTGCATCCGCCGCCCTTGATGGCCCGTTGATACGGCGCCCATAAAAAAACCCTCCCGGCTGAAAGACCGGGAGGGTTTTCGATCTTGCTGCCGGCTCGAGCCGGCAGAGTTGGTTTCAGAGGGTCTCCGATGCGATCAGAGACCGCTCCGGCTCAGTACGTGACCGAGAACGGGGTACTGTCCGTTTCATCCGCCGTGGGCGGGTTGGTGCCGATGTAGCCGTTCATCAAGTAAGATCCGATCGGAGCACCGTTCGGAATACGCCGCGAGAAGTTCCAGACCTGGCTGGCCCCGCCATTGACCGACGTGGAGAGCGGTCCTTCGAGGTAGCCGTTCCACGGATAGATGTTGCTGTTCGGCAGGGTGACGTTGATCCAGAAATTGGTCGACGCCGAGGATCCGCCGTTGTTGGTGATCGTCAGGTCGTAGTAGATGTAGTCGCCGCGCGAGTAGGACGAGGCATCCGTGTCGATCGTCACGTCGAGATCGGGCGCGGGAGGTCCGCCGCCGGCGAGAAGCAGGGACTCGTAGACGTTGATCCTGCCGTGGCCGTAGGTCGAGCTGCTGCCGATGTAGTCGCACCCGTCGAAGAGGTAGGTCTCGATGTCGTCGGCGCTCGAGCCGGGAGAGTAGGACCAGGCCAGGGCGCAGAGACCGTTGGTCAGGGGAGCGGAGAAGCTGGTGCCGCTGACCGAGGAGTATCCGCCATAGCGCCTCGTGGTGTAGATGGAGACGCCGGGAGCCATCACGTCGATCGCCAGGCCGTAGTTGGAGAAGGAGGCGCGATTGTCGCCCTGGTCCGTGGCGCCGGCGATGACCACGTCAGCGTGGTCGAACCAGCTGAGGTTGTTGTTGTCGTTGCCCGCAGCCCAGATCAGGATTCCGCCGTTGTTCCGGACCGTGGCGCCGCAGGACTGGACCGAGCTGCTCTCGACGCCGGAGTAGGAGACGCTGATCGTCTTGGCGCCGTTCTGGGCGGCCCAGGTCGCACCATGGGTCAGGTCGGACATGTAGGCGCTTCCGCCCGAGCTGTTGGTGCAGCGGATCGGCATGAGGCCCACGTTCCAGCAGACGCCGGCAATGCCCACGCCGTTGTTTCCGAGGGCGCCGATGCAGCCGGCACAGTTGGTGCCGTGGCCGTTCACGTCACTGACGTTGCCGCCCTGCGACTCCGGAATCCTGTCTCTCGAGTTGTAGCCGGAAACGAAGTTGCCGAGATCGGTGTGGGTCTTGTCCACGCCCGTGTCAACCCAAGCGGCGGTGATGTTCGTGGTACCGGTATGAAGGTCCCAACCCTCGGGGGAATCGATCTTGGGATGGTGCCACTGCGAGCCGTAGTTGGGATCGTTCGGGGTGACGATCGGATAGCAGAGCCAGTCGGGCTCGACGTACTGGTAGTCGCCGGTCCGCATCAGCTCCTGGGAGAAGCTGTTCTCATCGAATCCATCCGGCAGGATGACGATGTGCTCATCAGTGGGCTGCTCGTAGCGGATCCTGATCTGGTCGAGCCGCGATGCAGCGGCACTGCGCTTGGCAGCGACCTGGGCGATCGAGAGCCCCTGGGCGGCCAGGGCGTCCACCTGCATGGGGCGGACGATCATCTGACCGGTGAACTCCTTGACACCGGGGATTTCCTTGAAAACCTTGCTGCCGCCATCATCTGCCGCGGCAAAAGCAGGAAGAGAGAGGAGAAGCAGAAGTAGTAGCGTGACGAACCTCATGAAGAACCTCCTGTGAAAAAAGAAGCCAAAAACGACACCGCCGGGTCTGATCGGGAAATGACCACGACAATGAAATCAGGACACTGGTAAAACTACTTAAAACGAAAAAGGCTTATTCAAAAGATAAATCTTCTTATATTGATTAGCATTCTAGACTTATTCATCAAGTATGAAAAGGAAAAAAAGTGAGCCCGCTCAGTGCACGCTTTGAGGAATTCCACGAGAAGATCTAATGTAATTAAATAAATACAAACGAGTTACACCCTACCAGGCAAGACATCTCGATCCTAAGGCCGATTCGCAACCTACGGCTCGGACCCCGAATCACACTCTTTTAAGGGGAAATCAAGACCAAACATCAAAAACCGCCGATACCAGCAGCTTAGTAAAAACACGCTGGCATCGGCGGTTGATCAGACCTGCTGCCCTGCCGGGAAGCGCATCGCTTCCCCCATGAGCCTCGCTCCTATTCGAGCTCGATCCGCTTCACCTTGCCCTGGTCCGTTGCGACCACCCTGCCGAGAACACGTCCCCTCTCGCCCGATCGGATCTCGAGAACCCAGACCCCTGTTTTCGGATTGAACCTCTCCCCCACGAACAGACCGGCCTCGAGCCGATCGAGAAGCGCTCCGATCTCGGGCGCTCGCGACACCCGGCGAATGACGGCCTCGGCGGAATGGGTCGGGCCGCGCCCTCTGGCCTTCTCGCCGTTGAGCTGGCGCACCTCCTCCCTCAGGAACTCGATCTCCCTGCGTAGCTCGGCGATCTCCCGGAGAAGCAGCTCCTCGCTGTCACTCTCACCGACGCTGAGCATCTCGTGCAGTTCCCGCTCGACCGCCTGGGCTTCCTTTCTCAGCTTCATCGCCTCCTCGGAGCGACCGGCCTCCCGCGCCTCCTCCGCCCTGGTGACGAGGAAGGCGATCTTTCGCTCCATCTCGTGCGTTTCCATTTCCCGGACAAGCCTGTCCATCTCCATCTCCACGTGGGCGATCTTCTCCTCGATTTTGGCGGCTTTTTCGTGATTCCCTTCCCTCCTGGCATGCTCCAAAGCCTCGACGAGCTTCTTCCTCTGATGGTTCATCTCCTCGGTGCGGGCCATCACCTCCCGATGCTCGCGCTCGTTGTGCAGCTTCCACTCCAGCTCGCGGACTTCCATGTAGAGCTCTCTCGCCTCCTCCTCATCGCCCCGCTCCTTGGCCTCGCGGGCCAGGGCGTGGAGGTGTTCGAGCCGCTTCTCGACATCGATCAGCCTTTTCTCGTCCATGGCATGGACGTATTCCTGGAGCTCGCGTGCCGTTGCCTCGGCATCCGCCCGGAGCCGATCAGCCTCCTCGTGCCGACCCTCGCGATCGAGATGCTCCGCCTTCGCGAAGAGGGCATGGATCCGCTCCTTCTCGGCGTCGATCTTCACCTCGAACGCCCGCCTGTCGCGTGCTTTTTCGATTTCGTGTGACAGCTCGGCGGCTTCCCTCTTGAGCTCTTCCGCCTCTTTCGTGTCGCCGCGCTCCCAGGCTTCGGCGGCGGCATGAAGCAGCTCCCGGATATGCCCCTCGGCCTCGGCGATCCGCCTCTGTTCCTGCTGGCTGATGAATTCGGCCAGCCTGGACTCCAGGTGCGCCGCCTTCCTGCGGACCTCGTCGGCATCTTCGTGGCGGCCCGCGTCGTCGAGATCCTCCGCCTTCTGCAGCAGCCTGTGGATCTCCTCCTTTCCCGCCTCCAGCTTCGCGTGCGCCTTGGCATCGTGAAGCCGCTCCCTGAGCTCGACCGCCTCCTGCTGCAGATGCTCCGCCTCTTCATCGTCGCCGCGCTCCGCGGCCTCGCGGGCCAGGTGCAGCAGCTCCTCCACGCGGCGGGCCGCATCGTCCATCTTTCGCTCGCCCAGCTGCCGGGCGCCGCGATGCAGCCCGGCTTCCAGCTCCCGGGCCTTGCGGCGGACTTCCTCCGCCTCTTCCAGGCGGCCTTTTTGTTCGAGAAGCTCCGCCTTCTTTCTCAGCAGCTTGAGTTCCCGCTCTCCCTCCTCGATCCTCCGGCGAAAGAGATCCTCACGGGTCTCATGGATCCTCTGCTCGATCTCCCTTGCCTTCAGATGCAGCTTCTTTGCCTCCTCCAGCTCGCCGAGCTCCTCGGCCTCGCGGGCCATGGCGTGCAGCTTCTCCACCTGGCCGGCCGCTTTTTCCAGCTCCGCGGCGGCACGCTCCTCCGCGGCACTCGACTCTTCCCTATCCTGGGCGAGCGCCGCCGTGGAAAGGATCAACAACAAAGCGATAATGAAACCTGCCGTTTTCTTCATGACTGGATCCCTTTTTCCTGTCCTGAGCACCTTTCCCGTTCTCCTGTTCGATCGGCAAGGTATCCAGGTAGAGACTCTTGATTGTTTTTAGATCCTTTTCGAGCAGATCGAGGTCGGCCTCGATGCTGCTGCGGCTCTCCACGTGAGTGGCCAGCTGCTTGAGACGCGCCAGCTTGAGCTCGAGGATCCCGGCCTGGCCGGCGAGCGTCTCCTCGGAACGCGGAGAGAGCGTGCGTGGAAGGACCTGGGCCGTCTCGGTATCGCGGCCTGCAGGTCGAACCGGAGAGCGGACGACAAAGACCGGTTCGAGAAGAACAACCACAAGGGCGGCGGCCGCGGTCGCGGCGAGCAGCAGCCTGCGGCGGAGCAGGCGCGATCTCCCGCGGCGGACGACCGCATCCGCGACACGCAGCACATGCTCTTCGACAGCCTGGGGAGCCCTGGCCGGCGTGAGGCTCCTCAGCAGGCTGCCGATCTCCCGGTTTTCCATTTTTCGCTCCCTTCGAGCCGCGCCCGGAGCTTCTCGCAGGCGTAGCGGTAACGCGAGGCAACCGTGTTTTCGCTCTTTCCGATGAGCCCGGCGATCTCGCGGAAAGTCATGTCGTCGAATACCTTGAGCAAAACGACCTCGCGCTGCTTTCGGGGAAGGGCGAGCAGCGCCTTGCTGACATCCGCCCCGAGCTCCCTGGCGCGATTCTCCGCGTCCCCGGTCCCGGAGCTCTCGAAAAGCTCGAGGCGATCGGTCTCGAGAACCTCCCGGCGGACCCTTCCCCTCCTCTCCGCATCGATGGCCCGCGTGCGTATCGCCGTGAACAGATAGCCGCGGAACCCTGCCTTCGCCTCGAAGCTCCGGAGATTGCGCAGAAAGGCCAGGAAAGCCTCCTGCATCACCTCCTCGGCCGCGTGCCTGTCGCCGGTGAGGGCCAGGGCGTAGAAGAAGGCGCGGTCCTTGTACCGGGTGTAGAGAACCCGGAAAGCCCGGCTGTCTCCTCGCTTGAAAGCCCGGATCAGTGCGTTGTCGCTCTCCACTTCGGTTTCCACTCCCTCAGGAACGGACATGGTACCTCAATTTGTCTGAAAAAATGAGAAAGGCATCCGGGGGAGAAACGCTTACCGCATCGTCGCTCTTGACGGTCCACCGCCCCTTTCTGTACAAGAAACAGCTCGTGTATCCAAAACTGGCCCGCATTCTGCCGTCGCCGGCCTGCCCCGCGACGGATCGGCAAACCGGAAAAAACGATGACTGACACTGATTTCGCTGCGGATGGTGGGAAACCCAGGCGCGGCTTCGGGCGTACCTTCTGGATCGCCAACGGGGCCGAGCTCTGCGAGCGGGCCGCCTACTACGGCATGTTCATCAGCCTGGTGCGCTACCTGAACATCGAGATCGGCTTCACCGACGTGGAAGCCGGCTGGGTGGCGGCCCTCTTCTCCTCGATCCTCTACTTCCTCCCGACGTTCATGGGGATCATGGCGGACAAGATCAGCTTCCGCCGCGCACTGATCATGGCCTTCCTGCTCCTCACGGTGGGATACATCCTGCTCGGAACCGGAGGCACCAAAAAGGAGGAATCCATCGACCGGGAGGTTCCATCCTCCTCCGCGGCGGCCGAGCCGGGATCGAGCATCTCGGCCGACGAGCGCGAGCAGATCATGCTCCTTCCCGAGGTTCCGCGAAAGCTCTGCGTGATCGTGGCGCTCATCATCATCATGTTCGGCGGCGCCATCGTGAAGCCGGTCATCTCGGGAACGGCGGCCAAGTGCAGCACCAACGAGACCCGCGCCCGCGCCATGTCGATCTTCTACATGGTGGTCAACATCGGATCGTTCTCCGGGAAGTTTCTCGCCGGCGACCTGAACGACAGGCTCGGTTTGCAGTACATCAACTTCTATGCCGCCGGCATGTCGTTCTGTGCATTCCTGCTCGTCATGGCCCTCTACAAGAATCCCGACATGAAAGGCACGGGCAAGACGGTGAAGGAAGCCTTCGCGGGACTCCTCACGGTGATGCAGAACTTCCGTTTCCTCAGCCTGATCCTGATCGTTGCCGGATTCTGGGCGATCCAGGGCCAGCTCTACGCCTCCATGCCCACATACCTCGAGCGGCTGCTCGGATCCGGCACCAAGCCCGAGTACCTGGCCAACGTCAATCCCGCCGTGGTTGTTCTTCTCGTTATCCCGATCACGCACATGGTTCGCCGATTCAAGCCGGAGAACGCCATCGGCATCGGCCTCTTCATCATCCCCTTCACCGCACTGGTCATGGCTCTCAGCCCGGTTCTCGAATCGATCACCGGGCCGGAAGTCGACTTCGGGCTCTTCTCCCTTCACCCGATCGTCGTGACGATCATCATCGGCATCGGCCTCCAGGGACTGGCGGAATGCTTTCTCTCGCCGAAGTTCCTCGAGTATGCTTCCAAGCAGGCCCCGGAAGGCGAGGTGGGGCTCTACCTGGGATATCAGCACCTCACCACCTTCTTTGCCTGGCTCTTCGGTTTCGTTATCTCGGGATACCTGCTCGACGCCTACTGCCCCGATCCCGAGAAGATCAGGGAAATCGATCCGGCGCAGTACGAGCAGTGGCAGGCCGCCGTCCAGGGACAGGGTCCCATGCCCGAAGCCTACGCGCACGCCCACTACATCTGGTTCGTGTTCACGGCCATCGGTTTCGCGGCTTTCATCGGCCTGCTCCTGTTCAAGCACGTGACCAGGAAGATCGACGAGAAGAAAGCCCTGAACGGAGGTGCGTGATGGCTCTCGAGCATGTCCGCGCCATCATGAACAGGCTCTCCAGTGAGTCGGGATTCGCCGTCCCACCGGTGACGGAGATCGCGGAGAGAACGCGCGATCCCTTCCAGGTCCTTATCAGCTGCATCCTGAGTCTAAGGACGCGGGACGAAACCACGGGACCGGCCTCCGAGCGGCTCTTCGAACTGGCTCGCACTCCCGAGACGATGCGGCGGCTCGATCCGGAGACAATCGCGAAAACGATCTACCCTGTGGGCTTCTACAACACCAAGGCGAAGACGATCATCGAGATCTGCAGGCTCCTGATCGAACGGCACGGCGGCCGCGTTCCCGACGCGATGAACGACCTTCTCTCTCTGCCCGGCGTGGGAAGGAAGACGGCCAACATCGTCATCGTCTACGGCTTCGGCAAGCCGGGCCTCCCCATCGACACCCATTGCCACCGGATCCCGAACAGGATCGGCTGGGTCACCACGAAGACTCCCGATGAAACGGAGCGTGTCCTGAGGGAGGAGCTCCCGCGCAGGTACTGGAACGCATTCAACGACCTTTTCGTCCAGTACGGCCAGAACATCTGCAAGCCGATCGGTCCCCGCTGCGATATCTGCGTGATCGAGAAGTACTGCAGCAAGCGAGACATCAAACCCCGCAGGCCGTCGAAAAAGGGCGGCAAGAAGAGGGCGTCTCCTTGAAGGTTACGCACCGGTAACCGGGGGAAAAGGAGGTAACAGCAGAAAGGAGGACCGGGGGAGGATCGCTCCACGCACCTGGCTGACCACAGTCCGTCTTGCCGTTTTTTTTCCTGCCCGGACAAGTCGTTCAATCTTCGCACCAGCCCTGCAGAAGCTGACTTGGCAAGGCTTCCTTGCCGGACCTCGTCTCGAGGCCCGATAAAAAGTTCGAGCCCGGCACACCATTCGCTTTTACCTCACGCGATGTGATCGACTACAGAGAACCAGGAGGACATCTCCTGACCCTCTGCATCAGGAGCATCAGATTCTGGAGTTACGTACTGCTGTGGCATTGCCGACAGAAGGGAGGAAATCATGTTGCTCAATCGAACAATCCGAACGGTCCTCCTGATCATGACTTTCTCCATCTCCTTGACCGCATCCGGTGATGAGGAATATCAGAAACTGTTCAAGGAGCCGACAGCCGGTCCGATCATCGGCCCGACGATCATCGTGCCCGACGACTTCCCCACGATCCAGGAAGCCGTCAACGTCGCCAGGAACGGAAACACGGTCCTCGTAAAACCGGGCGTCTATGTCGAAAACCTGGAAATAAAGAAGAAGACGATCACATTGAGAAGCACCGACGGTCCCGAGGCGACGATCATCGACGGAAGCGGCGCATCGATGCCGGCCGTCAAGTTCGCAAACGTCTCGAAGTCCAACAGCACGATCCAGGGATTCACGATCCGAGACGGATCGGGCACGGATGGAGGGGGAATCAAGTGCATCAAGCACAAGCTCACGATCACCGACAACGTGATCACGGAGAACTCGGTGTCCGAGACGGGCGGTGCGATCTACATCGAAACCAGTGGCGACAAGACGGTGACCATAACGAACAATCACATCTTCGACAACAGCGCCGATATCGACGGCGGCGGCATCTACGCCATCTGCAAGTCCGGGGAAAGCACGGATATCGTGATCGATGGCAACTGCCTTGAGGACAACCGGGCCGGAGACTACGGCGGCGGTCTCTACATCGAAGGCCTGGCGGCAACGATCCAGGACAACGTCGTTTCGGGCAACGCGAGCGGCCACGGCGGCGGGATCACCTGCTGGCTGCTCGATTCGGGAACGATATCGGACAATGAAATAGTCAACAACCGCGCCACCGCGCACCTCGGCGACGGAGGAGGTCTCTTCTGCTTCAGCTGTGCACCCCGCATCGTCGCGAATATATTCCGCGGCAATGAAGCGGCTGAGCTCGAGGGTTTCGGTGGCGCGATATACCTTCAATCCCACTCCTCTCCCCCGATCCGGGATTGCCTCTTCGAGGAGAACTGGGCTTACTATGGAGGAGCGATCCACTGCTGCTTCGAATCTTCACCCCTGCTCACCAACTGCATCGTGAGGGGCAACGCCGCCGTGGAGGGCGGAGGTTTCTACTGCCTCTACTCCACGCCGTGGATCACGAACTGCACGTTCTACGACAACAGCGCGGAGACGATAGGCGGCGGCCTCCTCTCCCGCGATTCGAGGCCCAGGGTGGTCAACACGATCCTCTGGAACAACAGCGCGGCATCGGGCCCCGAGATCTGGCTCGGCAAGGGCATGGAACGTTCCTCTCTCCTGATCGACTTCAGCAACGTCAAGGGCGGGATCTATCCTGTCCACGTCGATCCCGATGTTTTCCTGCACTGGGGAGACTCCATGATCGAGGACGATCCGCTCTTCGCGGCGCCCGAGACAGGCGACTTCCACCTTCTCTACGGCTCACCCTGCAGGGACGCTGGAACCGCGGCGGCTCCCCACCTTCCGGAATTCGATTTCGAGGGCGATCCGCGCACGGCCGGCGGCCTTGCCGACATGGGTGCCGACGAATCGCACCTGCACATCTACTTCACCGGCGAAATCGTCCCGGGGAAGACGTTCCACCTCAAGACGATCGGTTTTCCAGGCACACAACCGGTTCTGATAGCCAGAGGCACCGGCGTTCGGTCACAACCGCTGCACACGAATTACGGCGATCTTTACCTGGATGGACAGATCCAGAAAACCTTTCAGGGTCCTATCCCTGAAAACGGACTCCTCGATCTTACGGCCACTGCTCCGGTTTCATGGAAGCCGGGCGACAGCATCCCGATCCAGGCTCTGGTCGGGTCCAGGCTGACGAACTGCCTGTCGCTCAATGTGGCCAAGCAATCGGAGATCATCGAACAATGATGACGGGAACACATATCTGAGTCCTCCCTTCCCCCCGCCCGGTCGGCTTCCCATTTGCCGACCCGACCGGGCGGGGCACACCCTGTCCGGCGATTCACGACACTCGGCTGCTTCGGTCTAACGTTAAATTGACGGAGACAGCGGCATCGCCGTGGTATAATGTCGCTCTCGGCCTCTGAAACAGCTCCATAACAGGCCGTTGAAAATGTGTTTCGCGATCGAAAGCGAGAGATTTTGTGTCGGATCAAGGCGCCAAACCGCAGGCGAATCAGTGGATTCGCTGAGGATTTGGCAATGCAGAGCCGGCGCAAAAGATCCGCTTTCGGCCCGAATGACTTTTTAGACAGTCCGCCACTGGCTGTTAAAAGTCATTCCCGAAACATTTTCAACGGTCTGATAAGCCCTTCGAGCAGTCAGCGGCTCTATATGACGGAATGCTGACAACCCGTTGGCAAGGTCATCTGACCGGAGTATCCCGTCGCACTTTTCAACGGCCTTGAGATGGAAGCGAAAAACCATGCATCGAATCCTCATCCTGTATCTTGCCCTCTTCCCCGCATTCTCGGCCCCTATCGCCCAGAGCAGCGAAGAGCCGATCACCTTTGAATCGCTTCTCCTCGAGATGATCGAAAGGGAATCCCTTGTGCGATTTCCCGATCCCCCGTACACAGCCGGTCAGTTCAGCAGCTACGACCGCAAGTCGATCGAAAACGGGAAGGACGGATGGTTCGCCAACGAGGATTGGAGCAACTTTCTGCGGAAGGAGGAGGACCGCGGACGCCCCGAGTGGGTTCTGATGGATGCCAAGGGACCGGGATGCGTGACGCGGATCTGGGCAACGGCTCAGAAGCCTCAGGGGATCATTCGAATCTACATCGACGGCGGTCCGGATCCCGTGATCCAGGCGCCCACGGCGGAGCTGCTCGGCGGAACGGCCCTGGTCGGTCCGCCCCTTGCCGCCACACGGGCGCGCGGCCTGAATTTCTACCTGCCCATCCCCTACGCCGGCAGCTGCAAGATCACTTACGAGGGACCCGATTACGAGCTTGCCAGAAACCGGGAGGACCGGTTCTGGTACAACATCGGTTTCAGGACCTGGCCCGAGGGCACACCTCTCGAGAGCTTCACCGGCGAGGATTTCGAGGAGGCGCGTCCCGTTATGGAACGCGTGCGGGAGAAGCTGCTTGAGAGCCCTGCTCCGAGCCTGCTCCAGGAAGGCAGCGACGCCAGCCTGTCGCACACGCTCAAGCCGGGAAAGAAGTTCGGAAGAGCCATCGCCGGCCCGGCGGCGATCCGCGAGCTCTCTCTCCGCCTCGAAGCCGACGATCTGCCCTCGGCCCTCAGGCAGACGGTCCTTGTCTTGAACTGCGACGACGCGATGACCGTCTGGTGCCCGGTGGGCGATTTCTTCGGCACCGGGCCGGGGCTCAACCCTTTCCATGACTGGTGGCGCACCGTCGAGGCGAACGGCCGCATGACCTGCAGGTGGATCATGCCCTTCGAGAAGATCTGCAGGATCGAGGTCTGGAACGGTTCGGCGAACATCGTGAAGGTCGAGTTGGAGACCGCGCAGATGCCATGGACCTGGGACGACCGTTCCATGCATTTCCATACAAACTGGAGAAGACAGGCGGCCCTCGATACCGGTGTCAAGCGGGACTGGCCCTACGTGATGATCAAGGGCAAGGGAGTGCTGGTGGGAGACACGCTCGCCGTGATAAATCCCACCAAGGCGTGGTGGGGCGAAGGCGACGAGAAGATCCGCGTGGACGGCGAGGAGTTCCCCTCCATCTTCGGAACGGGAACGGAAGACTATTACGGATACGCTTTCGGAACGCCGGAGCGGTTCGAGGCGCCCTTCCATTCCCAGCCGCGCGCCGACGGGCCGGATTCGTTCGGGCACATCGTGAACACACGCACGCGGAGCCTCGATGCCATCCCCTTCTCAACGTCCCTCGACTTCCTCATGGAGGTCTGGCACTGGGAACGGGTGCAGCTCGACTTCACGGCAGCCACCTACTGGTACGGCTTCCCCGGCGCAATGGGCAGACCCAATCCGGATATCCGGATGATGCGGTGCCCCGTCCCTGAGATCGAGTATCCCTACCGGATCAAGGGAGTGATCGAGGGTGAGAGCCTGGCCGTTCTCGAGACCAAGGGCGGCAGCGTCGGCCCCCAAGAGGATACGCGCTTCGGATGGAGCGGCAACGCGGTGCTGCACTGGAAAGGCGCGGAGCCGGACGACTCGATCGTCCTGTCGTTCCCGGTGAAGAAGTCGGGACTCTACACGGTCCAGTTCAACATGTCCCGCAATTTCAACCGCGGCGCCTTCCAGTTCAGCCTGAACGGAGTGAAGCTCGAGAAGACGATCGACCTCTTCACTCCGGCCCCCATGATGACCGGCGACGTGAATATTCTCACCACACAGCTCGCCGAGGGGGATAATCAGCTCAAGGTGACGCTGACGGGAGCGAACAAGATGACCAGGGACGACAAGATCTTCGCTCTCGATTACATCAAGCTGATAAGCAGGGATTGAGCAGCGATGCGGCAGATCGGACAGATCGAGACGGCAGGCCACGCCAGGGTGTTCGGTGAATACCTCCACGCAAAGGGGATCCGCAACTGCGTCGAACCGATTCAGGGCGGCCTGTGGGCCGTCTGGGTCGAGTCGGAGGACCAGATCGACGAGGCGAAAGCGTCCCTCGCCAGCTTCCTGAGAGAGCCGGACGATCCGGTATACGCCGATGCGACGCTGGAAGCGCGGGCCAGGTTGAAGATCGAGCAGACGAAGGCGCTGCGGGCGAGGAACCGGCAGATCGATGTCCGGACCACATGGACCCATCCCGTGACGCGAGCCCCCGCCCCGCTGACCCTGACCCTGATCGTGCTCAGCGTGGCCGTGGCCGTCCTGTCGAAACTGGGGAAAGACGCCGAAGCCCTGCAGCCCTTCGTCATCACGGAGTACGAGATCTCCGGCGGATACATCCGGTGGTTCCCGGGATTTCCCGAGATATCGAGCGGTCAGGTCTGGCGTCTCCTCACGCCGATCTTCATCCATTACGGACTGATCCACCTTCTCTTCAACATGCTCTGGCTCAAGGACCTGGGCGGCCTCGTCGAGAACCGCCTCGGTGCTCTCCGGCTGGCGCTGCTCGTGCTCGTGATCGGCATCGCCTCGAACGTGGGGCAGCACCTCGTCTCGGGCCCCAGCTTCGGCGGCATGTCCGGTGTCGTCTACGGGCTTCTCGGTTTCGTCTGGATCCGCGGCAAGTTCGATCCCCGATCAGGTTTCTTTCTCAACAAGGGGATCGTGCTGATGATGATAATCTGGTTCTTCCTCTGCCTCAGCGGCGCCCTGGGGCCCATCGCGAACACGGCCCATGCCGTGGGGCTCGGATTGGGCATGGCCTGGGGCTACGCCTCGTCGGGCCATATCAGCTTGTTCAGAAGGGGGAGGAAATGACACCGATTCAATTCTGCCTCCTGCTTCTTTTCTGGGTATTGCCGGCTGCGGGGCAGACCTCGTCGACGGACCCCGGCTGCAGGATCTCCATGCCGTCACGGACAGGCGGATACCTCGTGATATCGGCCCCCCGTTTCACGGGCGGCGCCGGGCTGCACGACCTGATCAATCTCAGGAGCTCCCAGGGCTTCGATGTGACCCTCGTCGACACGAACACCACTGGACAGAACGCCTACAACACATGGATCATCCCTCCCTCGATCCTTCTTCTCGTGGGCGACGTCGATCCGATTCCCTGCTGGACCGGATCGGGCAGCGGCGGCCCGCCGACCGATCTCTACTACGCCTCCATGGATAGCCACTTCCTCCCGGAGATCATGTGCGAGCTCACCGTCAACAGACTCTCCGGCCGGCCGCGGAATTCAAGAGGATGCGCTGACAGATGAAGAACATCAACCGACGCGATTTCGTCAAGGCCATGGGATTCGGCGCCGCAGGCCTCGCACTGCCGGGCTGCTCGATCCCCCTGCTCGACGAGGGGAGACGCCCTCCGAACATCATCTTCATCATGGTCGACGACATGGGGTACGCCGACACGGGCTGCTACGGCTCGCAAGCGATCCATACGCCCGCGATCGACCGGATGGCCGCGGAGGGCATGCGGTTCACGGACGCCTACTCGGGAAACACGGTCTGTGCGCCGGCGCGATGCACCTTGATGACAGGCCGCCACTCGGGACACTCGTCGGTGCGCGGCAACACGGGCGGCATCTCCCTGCGCGACTCCGATCCCACCGTGGCCGAGGTCCTGAAAAGGGCGGGCTATGCCACCGGCGGCTTCGGGAAATGGGGGCTCGGCGACATCGGCACCGCCGGGACGCCGGAAAAGCAGGGCTTCGACATCTTCTTCGGCTACTACCATCAGATCCACGCCCACGACTACTATCCCGAGTACCTCGTGCGCAACGGGGAGAAGGTGATGCTGCCGGGGAACGAGAACAAGGGCAAGGCCGTCTATTCCCATTACGTGATATTCGAGGAGATGAAGAAGTTCATCCGGTCGAACGCCGATCAGCCGTTCTTCTGCTATGCACCTTGGACCCCTCCCCACGGCCATTACGTGATCCCCGAGGACGAACCGGCCGTCGCGCGATACAGGGACAGGGACTGGCCCGCGAGAGCGAAGACCGTGGCGGCCATGGACACCATGGTGGACAGGCACGTGGGAGAGGTATTCGAGCTGCTCGAGGAGCTCGGGATCACCGAGGACACGATCGTCTTCTTTTGCTCGGACAACGGCACGGACAACCGGCTGGAGGGCATCCACGATTCATCGGGACCGCTCAGGGGGAGAAAGCGCGACATGTACGAGGGCGGGCTCCGCGTCCCCATGATCGCCCGCTGGCCCGGAAAGATCGCAGCCCGGTCGGAGAGCAGCCTGCCCTGCTACTTTCCCGACCTGATGCCCACGCTGGCCGACCTGGCCGGCATGCCGGAGCTCGTGCCCGACGGGACCGACGGCATCTCCTTCGCCCCCACTCTCCTGGGCAGCGGCGCTCAGGCCGAGCACGACTGCCTCTACTGGGAGTGGCCGCTCTACAACTGGGGCAAGAAATCGTATCCCGCCGAAGGCCTGATGCAGGCCGTCCGCAGAGGCAGGTGGAAGATGCTGCGCCACAGGCAGAGCAAGCCCTGGGAGCTCTACGATCTTTCCCGAGACATCGGCGAGACGACCGACGTCGCCGCAGAGCATCCCGAGGTGGTGGCCGGGCTGACCGCGTGGATAGCGGCCAACCGTGTCGACCCGGTCGAGCAGATCGAGCCGGAGATGCCGGCAGGAAAGAAGTATCGCTGAGATGGTCCTGAACTTCTTCTTCTCCTGGCTGAGAAAGCGCCGTCACCGCAAGCTGCTGGCCGACCCGTTCCCCGACGAGTGGCACCGTCACCTCCGTCTGAACCTGTCCTTCTACGCTCTCCTGAGCCCGGGGGAGCGCTCCAGGCTGCGCGACCTGGTGCAGATCTTCATCCACGAGAAGGAGTGGGAAGGATGCCGCGGACTCGAGATCACCGACAGGATGAAGGTGATCATTGCAGCCCAGGCCTGCCTCCTCGTCCTCGAGACGAGAAGAACTCGGTTCGACCACGTGCAGACGATTCTCGTCTATCCGGCCGAGTTCTTCGTGGAGGACAGGAGGGTCGGCCCGGCCGGAACGATGAGCATCGATCTGCAGGGCCATCTCGGCGAGGCGTGGCACAGAGGCCCCGTCGTCCTCTCCTGGGCCGACGTGCAGCGGCGGGACCGCCTCCTTCATCACGGCATCAACGTGGTCTTTCACGAGTTCGCCCACCAGCTCGACATGCTGGACGGGATGATCAACGGCACGCCTCCCCTGGAAAGCCGCGAGGAGTACGAGGAGTGGGGCGACGTGATGACCGTCGAGTTCGAGAAGCTCGTGGAGCAGTCGCGGCTCGACCGGGCCACGCTCCTCGATCAGTACGGGGCGGAAAATCCGGCCGAGTTCTTTGCCGTCTGCACCGAGTGCTTCTTCGAGAGACCGCTCGCCTTTGCCAGGCGGCATCGAAAGCTGTACGATCTCCTGATGGGCTTCTACCGGCAGGATCCGGCCGAACGGATTCGCCGCGCCCGGCAGGACGAGGACGAAAGACCATGAGAAAAAACGAAAAGGAAGCACCGGGCATGGTCGGCGGTTCCGCCTCGTCCCGGAGCTCGGCCGCCATCATGACCTTCGCGATCATCGTCGCGCTGATCGTGATCCAGATCGTCACCTATGCCCCCAGGCTTCCCGACGAGGTGGCGGACAACTTCGACTTCGACGGCACACCGAACGGCAGCAGCGGCAAGACGGCCTTTGTCGTCCTCTACGCCGTCATGGTCGCCTTCACCGCGTTGATCTTCATCGGCATCTCCCGGTTTCTTCCCCGGATCCCTCCCTCGCTGATCAACATGCCGAACAAGAAATACTGGCTTGCGCCGGAAAGGAAAGAGGAGTCCCTCGCGTACCTCTCGCGCCAGATGCTCCACGCCGGCAACGCCACGCTCGCCTTGATCGCACTCGTCTTCCAGCAGATCATCGTCGTCAACGTGAATGCAATGGAAGGCGAACCGCGTCTCGGTTTATTATTGTGGATCCTGATGGGTATTTATTTCGTCTATATGACCGTATGGGTCGTTCGACTCTTTGTCAGGTTTCGCTGACCGGTTTCATGTACGGAGGTATGGACGATGCTGACAAGACAGCTTTGCTCGCTCGTGACCGCGATACTGATTCTGCCGGCTTTTTCCGCCTGCAAACAAGGCACCTGCAATGTCCCTCCCCCTGCCGAGCTCACGCTCGAGATTACGGCGACAGGTGCGGCAAAGCACACCGTGCTCCCTCATGAGCAACGAGCTCGTTTTCGAGATCAGGAAAAAATGAGTTCTTTGTGAGGAATCGGAATGGGAGACCTGAACCAGCTCAACTTCATCCAGGAGCACCGGGTGCTCTTCTCCGCCCCGTTCCTGGAGATCGGATCAAAGGATTACGGAGCGCCATGCCTTCTGCACGAGCTCTTTCCCGAAGAACCCTGGCTCGGCGTGGACATGAGCCCGGGCAGGGGTGTGGACGTCGTGCTGGACTTCACCCACCCCTTCGAGGAGATCGACCGCGCCGTGGGAGGGATTCGATTCCGCACGATCTTCTGCCTCAGCGTACTCGAACACTGCGAGCAGCCCTTCGCCATGGCGAACAACATCGTCCGCCTGCTGGCGCCCGACGGCGTGATCTTCATCTCCGCACCCTTTGCCTGGAAGATCCACGGGTTTCCCTCGGACCTCTGGCGCTTCACCCCGGAGGGGATCCGGAAGCTCTTTCCACGGATCGAGTTCGATCTCGAGCTGGGGCACGCCGCCACGTCGTGTCCGGATGACAGGATTCCCCTGAAGCACGATCTCACCAGGATCAGCCCGCAAAGCCCTCGCTGGCATCTCCGGCGCGGCAAAAGATTGCGCGCTTTCGATGTGGCTCTCATGCGGCTGGCCGGCCTGCTCGGCCGGTTCCACTGGCTCTGCCGCTACAGATACGTTTTCCCCCCCACCATGATCAACATGGTGGGAAGACTCAAAGATCCCGCCCGCATGAAGGAGCATGACAAGGAAAGCCGGACACCCGGCTGCAACGATCAAACCGGCGGGACAAGCGACGATGAAAGGAGCTCGGCCAGATGAAACTCCTCAGCTTCGGGCCCCACGGGCAGGAACGCCCGGGCCTCCTCGTGGACGATACCTTTATCCTCGACCTCACGCAGACGCTCCCGCGCCACCCGCAATCGATGCGCGAGCTCCTCGAGCGCGGTCTTCTCGACAGCATGCCCGGACCGGGCGCCGTCGACCGATCGCAGTGCATCCCGCTGGAAAGCACCCGGATCGCTCCCCCGGTGGTCGATCCCACGAAGATCCTCTGCCTCGGCCTGAACTACAGGGACCACGCGGAGGAGCAGAACAAGCCGCTCCCGAAGAAGCCGCTGGTCTTCGCCAAGGTGACATCCGCCCTGATCGGCCCCGGCGAGGCGATTCGCCTGCCCGATCCCGAGTTCGAGACATTCACCGATCCGGAGGCCGAGATGGCCGTGGTGATCGGACGTGAGGCATCGCAGGTCCCTGAAGACAAGGCGTACGACCACGTGGCCGGTTACACGATTCTCAACGACGTCTCCGGGCGCGACACGCAGAACTCGGAAAAGCAGTGGACCCGCGCCAAGGGTTACGACACCTTCGCCCCCGCCGGACCGTGGATCGTGACGAGGGACGAGATCGCCGATCCTCACACCCTGGATATATCATGCCGCGTGAACGGCGAGTTGCGCCAGAAGAGCAACACCTCCAACCTGATCTTCACCGTGCCGTTCCTCGTTTCCTACCTGTCCCGCACCATGACTCTCCATCCCGGCGACCTGATCTCCACGGGAACGCCGGGCGGCGTCGGGATCTACAGGGATCCGCCGGTGCGGCTGGAAGAGGGAGACAGGGTGTCTGTCGAGATCTCTGGCATCGGCCTGCTGGAAAATCATGTGGAAGGTCGCTGAGGAACCGCAGAAATCAAGGGAGAAGAGATGCTGTTTTCAACGGAGCCGTTTTACCTGATCCCCGAGGGCGTGGAGACACGCTGGGCCAGCCCGGAAAATCCCGACACGGCGAAAGGCGTGTCGGGAAAGGAGAACGCCGGGCGGAAGGGCGCCGCCTGGTTTCCCCTGAAGCCTGGGGAAGAGCGGGTACTGGCCCATGCCTCCGGGACGAGCGGCATGATCCGCCGGATCTGGGTCACCATCAACGAGAGAGTTCCTCTCATGCTCCGCGGGCTGCGTCTCGACATCTTCTGGGACGGCGCCGGCCGGCCGGCCGTGAGCGTGCCTCTCGGCGACTTCTTCGGCACCGGCCTCGGCAGGACGGCGCGCTTCGAATCGGCCGCCTTCGCCAGTCCGGAAGGACGGAGCTTCTGCTGCTACCTCCCCATGCCGTTCCGGAGCGGGATGCGGATCACGGTCACCAACGAGACGGACACCCAGCTCGGCTACTTCTTCTACGACGTCAACTTCACCGTGGGCGATCGGCATCATGACGAAACCCTCTTCTTCCACGCCCACTGGTGCCGGGAGAATCCCACCACCATGCAGCGCGACTACGAGTTCCTGCCGCGCGTGGAGGGCCGGGGCCGCTTTCTCGGCGTGAACATGGGTGTCGCTGCGGACAGGGAGCGCTACTTCACCTCCTGGTGGGGCGAAGGCGAGGTCAAGTTCTATCTCGACGGCGACACCACCCATCCCACGCTGTGCGGCACAGGCACGGAGGATTACATCGGCACCGGGTGGGGCCAGGGGCGGTACGACAACCTCTTCACCGGTTGCCACGTGGCGGACCACGAGCAGATGAAGTACTGCTTCTACCGCTACCACATCCCCGATCCCGTCTACTTCCGGAAGGAGATCCGTGCGACGATCCAGCAGATCGGCTGCTGGTCGCCGGGGACCACCCCGCTGCTCCACAGGAAAGGGGATCCGGTCCATGCCGCCGGACCGGGCCGCAAGGAGCTCGATTTTTCCGGCAAGGAGAGCTTCGAGCCCTACGGTCTCTTCGAACGGGAGGACGACTGGTCGAGCTGCGCCTACTTCTATCTCGACAGGCCGGAAAACGAACTCCCCCCCTTGAGCCCTCTCGAGGACCGGCTCTGCGAGTAAAACCCTGACGGTGCAAAATAACGTTGAGCGCAGGCGAGCCGGAGTGCGTCAGCTTCCGCTCGAGGAGAACAGCCTTCCCAGAAAACCCTTGCGCAGCGAGATCGCCTTCTGCCGGCAGTTCTCGTGGCAGCAGTAGCAGAGGATGCACCTGTCGTGGTCGATGGCCACGCCGCTGTCGACCACGGTCATGACCTGCGCCGGGCAGATGGCAGCGCACTCGCCGCATCGCGTGCAGGCCTCGCTGTCGCAGTGCGGCCGCGCCGTTGTCTGGTTTCTCAGCCAGCCCTGGAAATAGGGGATCCGCATGAAGATCGGAGGCAGGGGAAGGGCGGCCGATTGCGAGGCGGGCGCGGTCCAGCGCTCCGGCCTGAGATCGGTCGGCGCCGCCCCCACCGTCTCGGCCGACTCCCAGCCCAGATCTCCCGCCTCGGCGGCGGCGCGCAGCGTCCAGAGGTCGCGGCGCGACCAGCCGACGATGTCCATGAGAACGGCGTCCACGGCCGAGGGATCGACGCCCGCTGCCAGGAAGCCGGTGGGATTCGGCTTGCCCGCCGTGGGACCGTCTCCGTCCATGGAAACAACGGCATCCACCACCGTGAGCGCGGGGCCGACGGCCTTGCAGATCTCGTAGAGGGCCCGCCCGAAGAAATCCTTGTCGCGGCCCGCCCGCAGGTGCCACTGGAACTTCTGCAATCCCAGGACGGCGCCGAACATGTTCTTCACCGCTGCGGTCAGGAGCATCATGCAGTGATTCTTCAGCTTCGGAAGGTTGATGACGCAATCAGCCTCCAGGAGCTCGCGAGCCAGCTCGACCTTCCGGAACGTCCCGTTCTCGAAGGAGACCTCCCGGGGTGTGAAGTCGACCCACTCGAGGCCGAGGCGCCTGACGACGTCGCCGATTCCGGCCTTGTCCCCGGCCCGGCGCAGCGTTCCGATCCCGGGGGAATCGCCCACAGCCACCTTGGCGCCGCAGTCGAGAGCGAGGCGCGCCACGGCTGCCACCAGGTCGGGATGGGTCGTGACGGCATGTTCCGGAGCCCTGCCCATGATGATGTTGGGTTTGAGGACGACGCGGTCGTTCGGCTTGACGAAAGCCGTCATGCCGCCCAGGGGCGCAAGGAGCTCGATCACCGAGGAATGCACCTCGTCGGGGCCGTAACCGTTCCGTCGAACGAGGGATACTTTCACAGTTCTCATGGAGATCAGGATAGCTGAGCCGCTGTTGCGTGGCTTCGCAAAATTCAAAAAAGAAGAACCGGAACGGATTGCTTGTCCCCGGATTCCATGAATAATGAAGAGACACATACCATCTTGCTAGGAAAGGAAAATCGGATGATCAGCAGGATTGACGATCCCGATGCCGTGATCGGCTCGATCGGGGAGCTCGTCGGCTCCCTGGCCCACGACCTCAAGGGCCTTCTGAGCGGAATCGACGGAGGCATGTACATTGCGAGCTCGGGTCTGAAGAAGGGCGACCAGACCAGGATCGACAGCGGTTTCGGCATGGCGAAGCGGAACCTCGCCCGCATCAACAGGACGGTGTCGCACCTCCTCTACTTCGTGAAGGATCGCGAGGTCAGCTGGGAACCGGTCGATCTCGAGGAGGTCCTCGATGCGGTGCATTCGACGCTCGAGGGGCACGCGGCAGACCTTCAGATATCGCTGCGCGCGGAGTCGGATACCGGAACCTTCGAGAGCTGGGAGCTCGCCGTCCGCTCCCTGCTACTGAACCTGGCCGAATACCTGCTCACCCTGCTCGGCAACGTTGCCGACAAGGAAACGGCATCGGTGGTCCTGTCATCGCGCCTCGAGGATCGCCGGGTTGTCTTCGACGTGACCGGCACCGGCATCGAGCTGACGCAGGAGACGATCGATCGAGCCCTCGAACCGTACTACGAACCGGACGGATCGGACCGGAGCCACCTGGCCGTGTTCGTAGCGAACAAGATCATCCACAGCCTCGGCGGCGGACTGGATATCTCCACACCCGGCGACAGGATCACACGTTTCACCGTCGAACTGCCGAGGACGAAGCCGGGCGATTGAGCGGCTTTTTCTCCGGCCGCGGATCGGTTATGATGATGATGCGACGAACAGCGGGGTTCGGAACGCCTCGAATCTTCCTTTTATCGAATAGAGGTTCTTCGAGTTGCCTTCCAAGAAAGAGATCACCCAGCTCCTGGAAGATCTGAATTCAGGCAAGATCGAAGCGGAGGAAAAGCTGCTTCCGCTCATCTACGACGAGCTGCACGCCCTGGCATCGTATTTCATGCGCGACGAGCGAGCGGGCCACACGCTGCAGACCACGGCCCTCGTTCACGAGGCCTACCTCCGGCTGAGCGGCATGAAGAACGACCCGCTGAACAACAAGACCCACTACATGCGTCTCGCGGCCACGGCCATGAGACGCGTCCTGATCGATCATGCCCGCAAGAAGAATTCCCTGAAGGGAGGAGGCGGCCGCCGCAGGGAGCTCATCGAGATGGCGGACGAGTTCTGGACCGATTCGGCGATCGATCCGATCGAGCTCGACCAGGCGATCGAGAAGCTCGCCAAGCTGGATTCCAACCTCGCCCAGATCGTCGAGCTCAGGTTCTTCGCAGGATTGACGGTGGACGAGACGGCCTGCGTGATCGGCCTTTCACCCCGGACCGTCAAGTACGACTGGAAAATGGCCAAGGCCTGGCTGAAGAAGGAGCTCGAGTAGTCAGGACTGGAAATCCCCGCTCACCCCGAATAGAATCGAGATCAAGCCGGACGGAGATCTGAGATGAGATTGATCTGCTGTCGATGCGGCACGGAGATGTCGCCGACTCCCTCGAAAGCAGCCGAAAACGATGTCATCACCCACACCTTTTGCGAATCCTGTGCGGAAGAATACCTGTGCGACGAACTGGGTCTGGATCTTCGTGCCCTCCTGGACACCCTCAGCGTACCGGTAATTGTCTTCGATCCCGACGTGAGGGTGCGTACGGCAAACAGCCAGGCCTGCGCTCTTCTTCAGAAGTCCCTGGCAGATATCGAGGGAAAAAGGGGCGGAGTGGCGATCGAATGCTCCCACTCGAAGACACCGGCCGGCTGCGGCAATGATATTCATTGCCAGAGCTGTACGATACGAAACTCCATCCAGAAAACATTCGAGACGGGAAAACCGATCGTGAAGGTCAAGGCCTATCCGGACATCCAAGCCAGCAGCAAGGTCAAGAAAGTATGCGTCGAAATCTCCACGGAAAAGGTCGGAGACGTCGTCATCCTGCGCATCGATGATCTGAGAGAAGTTGACAAGGTCTCGACGGAGACGGAAGAGGGATCATACGGTAAGAACTGCTTCGATAAACCGTCATCGTGATCTGGTGGCATCGGTTGCGAACCAGCACCGACGCCGGCACGTGGAAAACCGCGTGGACGGAGAAGAATAGCTGGGTCGAAAGAGGAGCTGCGACGCCTGGCAGCTGGCAGGAAGAAGCCATTTCATACCGTCACTCACACGATCCCCGAATTTCATCCTAGCAGACCGTTGAAAAATTCATTCGAGCCGAAAACGGATCTTTTGCGCCGGCTCTGCGTTGCCAAATCCTCAGCGAATCCACTGATTCGCCTGCGGTTTGGCGCCTTGATCCAACACAAAATCTCTCGCTTTCGATCGCGAAGCACTTTTTCAACGGCCTGCTAGAGGAACCCGGGAGACTCTCGAGAAACGTCCATGTCGAGCACTCTTGATTTCCCCCGCAGAAACTTGTTTAACAGACCTGTCGAATAGCAGCTCCCGGGATGGAGTATCGGACGCAGTCCTTTTCAGGAGAGGAGTTGGGCCAAGGTAAAACAATCCGCCGGTCAGTCTAACTCTGACCGCATAACATGAACAATCGGATTTATCCAGGTCCGTCGAATTCTAGTTCGGCTCGGCCGGAGAGCAGGAGAGTGCATGAAGACGCCCTGGCAGGTCGCTACGGCTGCAGAAGCGTTCGCCGCAGCGCAGTTTGCGCGCTGCGGATGGGACGTCTCGGTTCAGTACGGGGCTAACCAGCCGGAGTACGACCTCGTCGCAGTCGACGGCGATCACATGTTGAAAGTATCGGTGAAGGGTAGTCAGGATGGCGGCTGGGGCCTCACGCAGTCGTTCATCAAGCAGGCGGACTATCAGGCAGCCGCAGATGCGTGGCTGGAGAGGCATTCGCAGAAGACCGTGTTTTGCCTGGTCCAGTTCAAGGACGTGCCGCTGGATACGTTGCCACGCATGTACTTGGCATTGCCACGCGAGATTGCGACATGGCTGAAATCGGCGGCGGCCGGACGGGGTGACACGATTCTCTACGAGAATCATGTATGGACCTCCCGCGCTCAGGCGGCAGGAACAACAGACACGATTCCAGCATCTTGGAAGTTCAGCCGGGAGCGATTGGAGCAGATTGCGCGGCAGGCCGAACACTTGCAGCTGACAGCGCTTCGCGCCGCAGCTGAAGCGCAGGACGTTGGGCGGACGAAAAAACAGCAATCGCGTTAGAGGAGCCGCGTAAATGAGTGACTATAAGTGGAAGTCCATAAAGCCCCTAAGCGATCCCGATAGGACAATAGACCTTGCTGCTATCCATCCTCTATATGAGAGCTGGAGAGCATCCAAGCAGCGCATGCTGACGTCCAGCGAGGCAAGCCTTAAACGTTACACTGAGCGGCTTCTTCGCCGGTTCAGCGTAGAGACGGGGATCCTTGAGCGCCTCTACGATATAGATCGAGGCACAACGGAGGCCTTGGTCGCTCATGGATTCGTAGAAGATCTTGTTTCGCGTTCGAGCACGGACATTGAGCCGTCGCACCTGATCGATATCCTGCGAGATCAGGAAGCAGCGGTCCAGCTGGTGATGGACTGCGTGGGGAAGGATCGCGAGCTAACAAAGGGTTTAATTAACGAATTGCATGTGATTCTCACGCAACATCAGGACACGACGACGGCCATCGACCAGTTTGGGAATCAGCTGGAGATTTCCTTAGTCAAGGGCCGATTCAAGGAGCACCCCAACAACCCCAAGCGTCCTGATGGCTCGATCCACGAGTACGCTCCGCCTGTTCATGTTGATTCAGAGATGGAGAACCTCCTGACCTGGTTGGCAGAATACTCTAACGAGGATCCAGTAATCGTAGCCGCGTGGCTCCACCATCGCTTCACCCAGATTCACCCCTACCAGGATGGGAATGGGCGCGTGGCTCGTGCATTGACAACATTAGTTCTATTACGCGCGGAACTGTTGCCACTCATCATTGATCGGGATCTTCGCGTGGAGTACGTCACGAGTCTTGAGTCTGCCGACCGCGGTGACCTGGTGCCTCTCGCGTCGCTCTTCGCTCGCCTAGAGCGAACGGCCATCCTACAGGCTCTCAGTGTTGATGCGGACTCAGAGATGGCTCATGAGCGGACGATTACGCAAGTCGTGATCGAGAGCCTTGTAGCGAAGTTTGGGAAGCGACGTCAAGCGAAAAAGACAGAACTCAGAAAGGTCAACGATGTGGCCGTCGCACTGCGGGATCGCACACGAGAAGCGCTCGAACAGACCCTGAATCAGTTGGGTCAGCCACTTTCGACGGTCGGTAAACCGGTGACCCACTTAACTGATGGTGGGCCGGATCGACACAATGCCCATTGGTATAAACACGAGGTCGTGAAGTCTGCTAGCGAGGCGGACAAATTCGCGAACTTCGACGAGGCCCACTATTTTATGAAGTCGTCCATTCGTGTCGAAAGAGAACGTCTTGTGATCGTGGTTTCCTTTCACCATGTAGGACGCGAGTTAACAGGCATCATGGAAGCTACCGCGTTCGCTCAACTAGAGTCCTTTGAGGAATCCGAAGATCGGAAATCCGTGAGACAGGATTTCTTTTTATGCTCTCTCGAGCCTTTCGTCTTCACATACCAAACGTCGAAAGTAGAAATTCAGGACGCGTTTGGTCGCTGGCTTGACGCTGCATTTGCTGTTGCGATCAAGGAATATGGTGATCGTCTGTAATAACGGCCAACAATCAGATATGAATGACTTTCCGGTATTCGAGACTGCATCATGGACAGCAAGGCAGTGTCCGGACTGTGCCGTGCCGGGCTATCTCGTCCTCTTCCCGATGCAGCCCGTCACGTCGTTCTCCGACATCGCACCAGACGCCTGGCAGGACCTCGGCACAGCGATGCTCCTCGCATGTCGCGCGGTCGAAGAAGTCATCAATCCTGAGAGAGTGTATGTCGCCCGATTCAGCGAGGGCGGACACGAAATCCATTTTCATATCTTCCCGCGTACCCATTGGCTGAAGGAGGAGTACAGACAAGCAACCGACAACCCAGATGATCCAGTCAGCGGCCCCCTGTTGCTTCAGTGGGCACGGGTAGCATTCCGGGAAGACCCTGCGCAACGCGCAGGCATCAGCGTTCAGGACGCAATCGATCAGCTGCGGCAACGGGTGGAGAGGATTCGAACAGCGGATTGCACGCGATTCAAGTAAGGCAGATGACTCGTCGCATCCTGGCACACGATGATTCGCTGATCCATCCGCCATCCTGACGCCGAACCTTCCAGCGAGACGCGGCTCGTACCGCTCAAAGCTCCCCCTCGTGTGGCGGAAGAAGCGCCGTCGTGCTACTCTAGAAGGACCGATTCAAGTTCGGTGTGCCGCCATGACAGAAAACACGAAAACGAACGATCCCGCGAATGAACCTCCGCCGCCGGGCGAGCCGCCGGGGCGCTGGCCGTTCCTGCGCAGCTTCCGCGCCCGGATCCTCGCCGGCATGGCCGTCATCGCCCTCTGCCCCCTCCTCGTGCTGGCCTGGCAGGGATATCATTTCACCCGCAACGAGATCATCGCCCAGCAGGAGAAGCACCTCAGGACCGTGCTCGAATCGCGCAAGGGGCGGCTGGTCGACTGGCTCGACGAGCGCCGGTCCGATCTCAGCTTCCTCGCCTCCACACCCTGCGCCCGGAGTTCCTGCCCCAACTGCAGCACGGCGCCGGGAGAGCAGGGGTGCCAGTGCAAGATCATCGAGACGTTCCTGGAGAGGGGCTCGCCCTACGAGGTGATCATCACCTACGATCCCCAGTGGAACCCGATCGACCAGTCGAGTTTTTTCGCCTCCGACATGACGATGATCGTGGACAACGCCTTCGCGGCGCGCCTGGCCGAGGCGGACGGTCTCGTGGTCAACACCCCCGGTCTTCTCCTCTGCGGCACGATCTGCCTCGACATGGGGCACCCTCTCATGGATAGCGGCGGGGAGCGCGTCGGCTACCTGGTGGCCTGCCTCAACATCTCCCGCGCCATCGATCCGATCCTCCAGGACCGGACCGGTCTCGGCGAGACGGGCAAGGTCTTCCTCGTGTCTCCGGAAGGCCAGATCCAGAGCCTGCCTTTTGCCCCCGACGATCTCATCGGCAAAAAGTCGGGGCACCCCGGCGCGGCACGCTCCGGCTCCCGTGAGCCGTCCGGGCAGCCCATTGCGGTCAAGGAGTACGGCGACCACAACGGCACGGACGTTCTCGGCGCGGTCACGGACTTTCCCGGCATGCCGTTCTCGATCGTCGCGGAAATCGATCAGGCCGAAGCGTTCGAGTCCCTGCGAAAGCTCGAGTTCAGGGTGCTGATAACGGGCCTCGTCACGCTGGCCGTCGCGCTCTTCCTTTCGCTGCGGATCGCGGGCCGCCTCTCCTTCCCCCTGAGGGAGCTGGCTGCCGTGGCTCGACGGATCTCCAAGGGGAGCCTCGGCGAGCGCCTCGAGCCGATGCATGAAACCGAATCACGCGAGGTGGCCACGGCGTTCAACAGGATGCTCGACGAGCTGGCCGCCGCGCAGAACCGGCTGTCGCACGCCGCCGCCCTGGCCGCGATCGGGGAGCTGAGCACCAGCGTGGTGCACGAGGTCCGCAACCCCCTCTCTTCGATAAAGGTCAACATCCAGGCCCTGCGCAAGAAGGTCGAAGGGGACGACGCCCACACCGAGCTGGCCGAGATCGCCGCGAGGCAGGTCGACCGCGTGGAAAGGATGCTGAACGACCTGCTCCAGTACGGCAAGCCTCTCGACCTCGATCCCGCGCCCGTGGCTTTCAAGGATCTCGTGGCCGACGTGCTCGAGGTCGTGAGCGAGAAGGCCGGCAGAAAGGGCATCAGCCTCGAGGTGGAGGACGGGGCGGACGGCACGCTCCTCGTGGTGGATCGCGAGCAGATGGGGCGCGCCCTGATCAACCTGGTGAACAATGCGATCGAAGCGGTGGCCGATTCGGGCGGCGGGGAAGTGACGATCAGCGGGCGACCCTGCCCGGACCGGCCGGAAACCTTCTCGATAATGGTGGTTGACAACGGACCGGGAATTCCCGAATCCTTCATGGGAAAGGTCTTTCAGCCCTTTGTCACCACGCGAGACGAGGGCACCGGGCTCGGCCTTGCCAACGTGAAGAAGATCGCCGAGTATCACGGAGGAGCCGCGACAGCGGAAAACCGCGAGCCGGGCGCGGCTTTCGAGCTGACCTTTCCCGTTCACCCTTGAGAGAATGTCGATCCCGTCGGCACGGCAGGAAACCGAGTGACATGAGCCTGATCCTGGTCATCGACGACGACAAGGCCCTTTGCCGATCCCTCGAGATCCAGCTGAAGCTCGGCGGCCACACGGTCAGGAGCGCCTCAACCGGCATGGCCGGCCTCGCCGCAGTGAACGAGGACGCCCCCGACCTGATCCTCCTCGACCTGGGATTGCCTGACAGGAACGGGCTCGACATCCTCGCCGCCATCGGCGAGACCGCTCCCGGCTGCCCCGTGGTGATGATCACCGGCCAGCAGGATATGAAGGCCACGATCGAGGCGATCCGCCTCGGTGCCTTCGACTACATCCGCAAGCCCTTCGACTTCGAGGAGATCCTGCTGGTTATCGAGAAAGCGGCGCGCTTCAGCAGGACCGCCCAACCGAGTGGGAGCAGCGCGACCGTCGAGGCCGTTGCCCCGGGCCCGCAGGAGATCGTGGGCGCGGACCGGAAGATCGTGGAGATCATCAAGCAGATCGGCTTCCTCTCACGAAGCGATGTCACCGTGCTGATCGAGGGCGAGAGCGGAACGGGCAAGGAGCTCGTCGCCCGGGCCCTGCACGAGGCCCGGGCCGCCGGCAAGCCTTTCGTGGCCGTCAACTGCTCGGCCATCGTCTCCAACCTGCTGGAGAGCGAGCTCTTCGGCCACGAGAAGGGCGCCTTCACCGGGGCCGACTCGTCGAAGATCGGAAAGCTCGAGCATGCGGCCGACGGCACGATCTTCTTCGATGAGATCGGGGACATGCCGGCCGACCTCCAGGCCAAGCTGCTTCGCGCCCTTCAGGAGCGGGAGTTCGAACGGGTGGGCGGCACGCGGACTTTTCCTCTGAATGCGCGCATCATCGCCGCCACCAACCGCGACCTGGAGGCCCGTGTCGAGGAGGGCGCCTTCCGCGGGGACCTCTTCTACAGGATCGCGGTCTCGCGTCTGAAGATCCCGCCGCTCCGGGAAAGGCGTGGGGACATCCGGCTTCTGGTCAACCACCTCCTGGGCCGCACGGCGCGAAGCCTCCATCGTCATCTGGAGGCGGTGGACGAGCAGGCGATGCGCCGCCTGGAGAGCTACGACTGGCCCGGCAACGTCCGGGAGCTGCAGAACGTCCTGACCCGCGCCGCCACGCTCTCGAGGGAGTGCGTCCTCACGAGGGAGGCCGTGGATCAGGCACTGGGCAGTGGGGGTGGAAGCGCCCTTTCCGAAAGCAAGGAGATCCTCAGCCTCAGGGATGCGGAGAAGATTCACATCGAGAAAATCCTTGCCGCGCGCGGGTGGAACATCACGCAGACGGCAAAAGCGCTGGAGATCTCCCCCACCACGCTTCGCAAGAAGATCCAGGATTACGGGCTGCGACAGTGAAGTCACCAGATTCTGGCTGCAGAAGGAACCAGTTCCTGACCAGCCGCGGAGACCATCCCGCACCACGACCCACCTAACCTGTTAACCGTCTGCATGTTAAAAAGAACCACCCATACGGCACACCTTTCGCAAAAGATCCCGAGACCTGAAAACCGGTTCTTTTAACTTGAACAAGGAGATCGAAATGATTGGAAAGAAATGTTTGCTGACCCTGGGACTCGTCGTCATGGCGCTGCTCCTCTGCGGCGGCACTGCCATGGCCGGCGAGGAGGCGATCGCCTCGTCGAAGGCCAGCTCCGCGGCCAAGCCGGGCATCTGCTGCCCCTTCACCCAGTGCCTGGACTGCGGCGCGCCCCTGACCAAGGTGAAGAAGCCGCTCAGCCTGAAGCATGAGGGAACAAAGGTCAACTTCTGCGGTGAGAAGTGCCTGGCCACCTTCAAGGCCAATCCCGGCGCCCTGCTCAAGAAGAGGAAAAACTCCCTCCTCGCCATCCAGTCGAGCTGCTACCCGCTCGACACCTGCGTGGTCTCGGGCGCCAAGCTCGGCAAGAGCGGAAAGGCTTTTGACTTCCTCTTCAACGACCGCCTGGTGCGGCTCAGCTCCAAGGAATGCGTTCCCGCCTTCAAGAAGAATCCGGCCAAGTACCTGGCCGCCCTCGACAAGGCCGTGATCGCCCAGCAGAAGCCGGTCTATCCTCTCGACACCTGCATCGTCTCGGGCACCAAGCTCGGCAAGATGGGCAAGCCGTACGATCACGTGTTCGGCAACTTCCTGGTGCGGTTCTGCTGCAAGGGATGCGTCCAGTCCTTCGAAAAGAATCCCGGCAAGTACCTTCCCAAGCTGATGGCCGGATGGACGAAGAAGCACGGCACCGGTTCGTGCGAGATGCAGACGGGTTCCTGCTCGGGCAGCTGCAAGGACGGCGGCAGTTGCAGCGGCAGCTGCAAGAGCGGCCCCGCGGTCCCCACTCCTGCCAAGCCGAAACCGAAAAAGGTCAAGAAACCCGCGAAAAAGAGCTGCTGAGGCTAGGGCGGACCTGTACCCGTGCGGTACAATTCTTTCATAGAAGATCAGACATCAACAGCAATCCCCGGCGTCCCGCGCCGGGGATTGTTTTTTTCTGCACAGCCCGTTGTCAAATCCATATAACCACCAATAACCTATTGAGAATTAACGTATTATAAACTCAACCGGCACACTGGAATATAAGCGCAACTCGCCAGCTCGGACCACGATTCGATCGATATCAATTGGTTTTGGCGACTTGCTATTTCCCGACCTCTGGTAAAATGTGCCATGCTTGTCGTTATCATTAGTAATCCGACAAACAAGATGGTTGCCTTCACGAGATCAGGAACCAGGTAGACAACGATCTGTAAAACCGAAGCCATGGCGAACAGCGAATCCAGCTTTTCTATCGATGTGGCGCGGAAGCCGCTATCCCCGCTCTCGAAACGAGTCAGGATCATCTGCTTTCTGGCACCCGGCGCCGTGGGTATCGTTGTACTTCTCTTCCTCGGGGTGATCCCGCAGGATCCGGACTACCACTCTTTTGCCGACCACCGCTCGTTTCTCGGCATCTCCAATGCCGCCGACGTGCTGACCAATTTCTTCTTCTTCATCGTTGGTCTCCGCGCCCTCTTCTTCATGGCCCGCTCGGGCGGCGTGCGGCGCGGCATCCTGTTCGAGCACGACAAGGAACGGATCGCCTTCACGACGATCTTTTCCGCCATGATCTTCACCGCCTTCGGATCGGCCTGGTACCACCTCGATCCTTCCAACGGGCGCCTCGTGTTGGACCGCCTCGGCATGGTTCTCATCTTCATGCCGCTCCTCAGCGTCATCATCTCCGAGCGCATCAGCCCGCGCACCGGGAGGGCGCTTCTCTGGCCTCTCGTCGCCCTGGGTGTGGCCAGCGTGTTCTACTGGTATTTCACCGAGGTGGCTGGAAAGGGGGACCTACGCCTCTACGGCCTGGTTCAATACTACCCCATGGCAGCGATCCCGCTCGCCTTGCTCCTGTTCCCGCCCCGCTACAGCCACGGCGGCTACTTCTGGGGCTGCGCGGGCTGGTATCTTCTTGCCAAGGGCTGCGAACTTCTTGACGAGCAGATCTACTCGTTCTTCCAGATCGTCAGCGGCCATACCTTGAAGCACATCTTTGCTGCCGTCAGCCTCTGGTGGCTCGTTCGCATGCTCCAGCGGCGCAAGCCGCTGCCGCAGGCGGAGCACGATCTCCCATGACCTCACGGCCCGGCCCAGGCGGCTCGACCCGCCCAAGCGGGAAAACATTCGACGTCATCATCATCGGAGCCGGAGCTTCCGGTCTCTTCTGCGCCGCCACGGCAGGGAAGCGGGGACGGCGTGTCCTGCTGATCGACCACGCCGCCGGGCCGGGAGCAAAGATCGCCGTATCGGGAGGCGGGCACTGTAATTTCACCAACCTGGCAGCAGGATCGGATCGCTACTGGTCGCAAAATCCCGCGTTCTGCAAGTCGGCTCTGGCCCGCTTCACTCCCCACGACTTCATCGCCCTCGTCGATCGGCACGGCATCGCCTGGCGCGAGAAGAAGGAGGGGCAGCTCTTCTGCCGCGGCTCTTCGGCAAGGATCGTCGAGATGCTCCTCCAAGAGTGCCGCGGCGGGAAAGTGGAGTTCCGCTTCGACTGCCCCGTCAGGACGATCGACAGGAACGGGCTCTTCCGTGTGCGGACCGATCACGGTTCGTTCGAGGCGCCTTCCCTCGTCGTGGCCACCGGAGGCCTCTCGATGCCGTCGCTCGGCGCGACGGGATTCGGTATTGAGCTGGCCCGTCGGTTCGGCCTTGCCGTCGTCCCGACCCGCCCGGCCCTGGTTCCGTTCACCCTGGCCGTGCCGGAGAAGGAGCTCTGCGCCTCACTGGCCGGCGTCTCCCTGATGGCGGGCGTTCGATGCGGGCCGTTCAGCGTGACGGAGGACGTCCTGTTCACGCACAAGGGGCTGAGCGGTCCGGCGATCCTGCAGGTCTCGTCGCTCTGGCAGCAGGGCGAAACGATCGATGTCGACCTCTGCCCGGACCGCGATCTCCTCGAACTCCTCGAGGAGTGCAGGAAGCGAGGCGAGAAGCAGGAGGTCAAGACTCTCCTCGGCCGCTGCCTGCCGCGCCGCGTGGCCGCAGCCTGGAGCGAGCGCTGCATCCCCTTGCGGCCTGTCTGCCAATGCCGGTCCGACGAGCTCGCCGCCGCGGCAGAGGCGATCCACCGCTGGAAGTTCGTTCCCGCGGGCACGGAGGGGTTCGAGAAGGCGGAAGTAACACTCGGAGGCGTGGACACGAAGGAGCTGTCGTCGAAGACCATGGAATCCCGCAAGATCGCCGGTCTCTTTTTCATCGGCGAGGTGATCGATGTGACGGGTCAGCTCGGGGGATTCAACCTTCACTGGGCCTGGGCATCGGGGGCAGCGGCAGGGGAAGCGGTCTAGATCATTCAAGAGGCTTACTGGACTCGGCAAGGGATTCACGTTTAGAATGGACTGATGCGGGCAGCCGAACTATCGATGAATCATCCGGCAGAGGAGGCCTCTCTCATGATCCGAAATGTCTTGCCGAACCTTGTTCTGCTCGCGGTCCTGCTTGCCGTGACAGCTTCCCTGTGCGGCTGCGCGGTCTTCGACAGCGACAACAGGCGCCTCCTCAACACCCTGGACGGTGCGGTCCAGCCTGAATCCACGCCGGTCCGTGTCGCCCTGGCGCCGGTCGCTCTCCCCGTGGGGACCGCGGCGCTGGTCACGGACATGGTGCTGGTCCACCCGGTCTGCGTGATTCCCGACGCAGCCGACGACGTCTACCAGCTCTACTGGAAGCCGCGCGACATCGACATCCTGCGCAAGGCGTTGATGCTCCCGCTCAGCATCGTGCTGACACCTCCCACCTTCCTGGGAGACTGGCTGGTCCGTTCGCTTTTCATCATGGACGACGTGGAAGCCGTGGAGAACAGAGGATGATAACCGCAAGCAAGAACCGCACGGCGCGGTCCCCTTTCATTCAGATTATGCTCATCTGCCTTGTGGGAATGCTTCTCCAGGGCTGCGCCTTCATGAACCGGGACAACACCCCGGCCCTGAACCTGGTCGAGGACAACCTCTGGCCCGAGGCCACGGGATGGCGCGTCGTGGCCTTTCCCGTCGTTTTTCCCATCGGTCTGGTTGCTGTGATCACCGACGGCTTGATCATTCATCCCGTGACCGTGATCGACGACGCGGCCGGCGACACGGGCGATATCCTCTGGGACGAGTGGGACTGGGACGAGCATTACGTGACCGAATGCGCCGCCCTGCCATGGCGTGCCGTGGCGACTCCCCTGATATTCATCGGCGATTTCCTCGGGCGGTGGTTCTTCGACGTTCCCACGCGTGCATCGCAGATCCGCGCGGAGAAGGAGCAGATCGAGATATCCGACAAGGCCAGGGACGCGGCAGGTGCCGCACTGGTCCAGGCCGACAGGCTCCTGGCCGAAGGGAAGCCGTCCGAAGCGCTCGATAAATTGCTGGTCATAGCGGGCACTCCGGACTTCTACCTGCTCGCAGAGGACGGAGATCTCGAGCTGATGAGCAGGATTCGGCTTCGTGTCTTCGAGGCTGCCCGGCTAACGGAGCGGTATGGCGACCTGAATCCCTTCCTGCTGGGTTTCGCCCTCGCGGACAACCCTTACGACAGCGACTTCGCGGCGATGCTCCAGGAGATGCACGGATCGGAGAAGAGCCTGGAGCGGTGGATTGCCTTCCAGTTCGGGATGTCGGTCGTGAAGAGGGACCGCGACAGAGCGGCTCTCATCCGCCGTGCGCTCGCTGATCCCGAGCGAGTGATCCGTTTTGCCGCTCTTTCCGCTTACAGCAGCGTTCCCCGCTTCCGGAGCATCGCTGATCTGGCCGCCGCGGTGAAGAAGACGGCTGAAGAGGATCCCGATCCCGTGATCCGCGCCTTTGCCGGTCACCTGAATCGATAAAGGTCGCCGAATTCGCACCTTTCTGCTTGCGAGGATTCCATTTGCCAATAAAGTAAATATGCAGGCAATGTTGACCCCACCTTTTGCCGATTATAAGAATGCCCGGTCCTTCCTGCGGAGGCGGGAGTCGACCGGGCATTACGTGGTCAGGATTGTCTGCGCTGGAGCGGCGGCCCGGCCTGGGAGCAGATTCAACGCGAAACTCCGAGCGAGAAAACGATGTCGTCCAAAGCCAACACAAAGAGAAACGTCGAATCGAGATTGATCGAAGAGCAGGATATCGACCAGCTTCCAGCCCTTCACGCGGCCGTCTGGAAGAGTCAGGAAGATGATCCGGACTTTCACGAGATGCCGGAAGAGTACTTCAAGTGGAAGTATCTCGACTGCCCGGGTAAGAGATACTCGCTTTCCATCTTCGATTCGGGAAAGCTCATCGGCTTCTGCGGCGTCCAGAACCTCAAGAACACCATCATGGACGGCAACTACAGCTGCGTCCATCTGACGGACATGATGATCGATCCGACACACCGGAAGATGCTGGCCTGGAAGAGGATCGCCAGCCACCTGAAGCCCTACCTCTTCGCCACCAACATGATCTACGGATACACCAACAAGCACAGCTACCGGGGCATCACCACCCTTTTCAAGAAGGTGCTGGTCTGCAATGCCGGGCTGCCGATCTACTCGGTAATCCTCAATGCGGGCAACTACCTGAAGAGGAAGAAGTCCATCAAGGTGCCGGGTCTCAACCTGTCCAGCATGATTCACAAGCTGGCGATCAAGGTGCGCAGCGACAGCGGCTGCGAGATCAGCGAGGTGGCCGGGCCCACGGAAGATTACGAAGAGCTCTGGAAAAGAGCATCCACCGATCTCGTCTGGGCGCTTGTGAAAGACCAGGAGTATCTCTCCTGGCGGTTCAACAGCTGCCCGGTGGAAAAATACAGGTTCTTCGAGGCCAGGAAGGGCGGCGAGCTCCAGGGTTTCATGGTGACCTGTCTCAAGGAGGATCGAGGGTACAGGCGCGGGATCATCGCCGACTGGCTGGTCCCGCCTGGAAAGGCCGACATTTTCAAATCCCTTCTCAAGCACGTCCTCGCCTCCTTCATCGCCGACAATGTCGATCTTGCCACACTCTGGCTCAAAGACCGGGAAGACGAGGTGGGCAAGATCCTGAAGTCGTTCTTCTTCTTCAAGCGGAAGCCGGAAAAAACATTTCTCATCTCCTATGAAAAACCCGATGATCCAGTCCTGTCGGATTTCGGCAATTTCTTTGTTCACATGGGAGATTCGGATCACGTCTGATCTCCCGAATCCGGGAAACGTGAAACGATGACGCTATCGAAGAAACGCCTCGCGGCGGTCCTGCTCTCCTCTTTTATTCTGCTCGTCTTCGTCTCTCCCCTGAAGGGGCAGCAGAACGACAAGCCACTGGCCGGAAACAAGCGCCTCAAGAGGTACGACCGGCACTGCGCCATGAATGAAGAGTCGATCTTCCAGCCTCTCAGGTGGCAGTTCCTCGGCCCGACCAACATCAGCGGCAGGATCACCGACGTGGCGGTGACGTCGCCGAGAGGGAAGACCTACACGATCTACGTGGCCGCAGCCTCGGGCGGCGTGTGGAAGACAGTGAACGAGGGCACGACCTGGGAGCCCGTGTTCGAGCATGCCGCCTCGACTTCGATCGGCGACGTGACCATCGCCCCCTCGAACCAGGACATCGTCTGGATCGGCACCGGCGAGGCGAACATCTTCCGCAGCTCCATGGCGGGGTGCGGCGTCTACAAGTCGATCGATGCGGGAAAGACGTGGGAGCACATGGGGCTCGCAGGCACCCACACGATCCCGCGCATCGTGATCCACCCGGAGAACCCGAACATCGTCTACGTGGCCGCCTCGGGCCGCGAGTGGACGGACAACAGGCAGCGCGGCGTCTACAAGACGACGAGCGGCGGCAAGGACTGGACGAGGATTCTCCACGTGGATGCAGGAACAGGCGCGATCGACCTGGTGATCGATCCCTCTGCCCCGGAAAATCTCTACGCCGCCACGTGGCAGAGGCGACGGAAGAAGTGGAACGATCCGCGCAACGAGCCGGGCTTCTTCGGAAGCGCGATCTTCAGGACGGAGAACGGGGGCGCGGACTGGAAGCAGATCACCGAGGGGCTTCCGCCGGCTGAGAAGAGGGGCAGGATCGGCATCGACATCGCCCGATCCAATCCCAGCGTGCTCTATGCTTTCATCGACAACTACGACTATGCCCGACAGGCCGATGAAGGTGACAGGGACGCCTACGGCCGGCAGAAGGGAGGCACGATCAAGGGAGCCACCGTCTATCGCTCCGACGACAGGGGCGAGAGCTGGAGGCAGGTCAGCGAGTCGAACCGCTACATGGAAACCCTGTCAGCCACCTACGGCTGGGTCTTCGGACAGATGCGCGTCGATCCGAACGACGAGAACAAGATCTACGTCATGGGGATCAGCCTGAACGTCTCCGAGGACGGCGGCAAGACGTTCCGCCGCCTGGGCGGCATGCACGGCGACCATCACGGCCTCTGGATCGATCCGGACAACTCCGACTATCTCGTGAACGCCAACGACGGCGGCCTGGTCATCTCCTACGACGGCGGCAAGAACTGGATTAACTACAACGACAAGCTTCCCCTCGTCCAGTTCTACAACGTCTCCTTCGACATGGACGAGCCCTTTCACGTCTACGGCTCGATCCAGGATCACGGCAGCCGCCGGGGGATCGTGGACCTGAGCCGCGGGCGCAGCCGCATCCCGGCCGTCGAGTGGACGAACGCTCCCGGCGGCGAGGGCTCGAGCCACGCCATCGACCCGACGGATCCGAACATCGTCTACTCGGCCGGATTCTACGGCAGCATCATGCGCACCGACCTGAAAGCGGACAAGAGAACGCGCATCATGCCGAAGGTCGCGGAGGGCGATCCGAAGCTGAGGTGCCAGTGGGTCGCTCCCTTCATCATCTCGCCGCACAACCCCCGCATCATCTACCACGGCTCGAACTTCCTGCACCGCTCGATGGACAGGGGCGACTCGTGGGAGAGGATCAGCCCCGACCTGACGGGCAACGATCCGGAGAAGCAGGGCGACATTCCGTATCAGACGATTTTCGCCATCGCCGAGTCTCCGCTCCGGTTCGGTTTGATCTACACGGGATCGGATGACGGGAAGGTCCACGTGACGCGTGATTCGGGAACGACCTGGAAAGACATCACGCCGGGCCTCGCCCCGGATCGGTGGATCTCCCGGATCGTCGCCTCGGCGTACGACGAGAAGACGGTCTACCTGGCGCAGAACGGCAAGCGGGACGACGACTTCACCCCCTATCTCTGGAAGTCTACCGACTGCGGCGCCACGTGGCGCGACATCGGCGGCAACATCCCCCTCGGGCCGGTGAACGTGATCCGGGAGGATCCGGAAAACAGCGAGCTCCTCTACGCGGGCACCGATGTCGGAGTCTACGTCTCGATCGACGCCGGCGGATCGTGGCACTGCCTCGGCAACGGCCTGCCGTCGACCTTCGTCCATGATCTCGTGATCCACCCGCGCGACAGGATCCTCGTGGCTGCCACGCACGGCCGGGGGATGTACGCCCTGGACGTGGAGTATCTCCAGAAGTTCAGCAGGGAGATCCTGCGGAAGAGGATCCACCTCTTCGAGACGAAATCGGTCCAGGCGCGCCGCGGGAGATGGGGACGTTCCGAGCCGATCCGCATCCATTACTTCCTGAGGGATCCGCAGGAGGTTGTCTTCTCGATCGTCGATCCCGATGGCGAGATGGTCAAGGAGATCGCGCACCAGGGCCGCGCTGGTCTGAACATCGCCGCCTGGGACCTCTCGGTGGAACGGAAAGAGGAGGAGGGCGAGGGGAGGCGTTCGGGCAGGCGGTATGCCGAGCCCGGGAAGTACACCTTGAGAGTGAAGTGGTAGTCCCGGGACAGGTCCAGTCGACAAGAGACCACAGCGAACAGACATCATTCGAGAGGGATGAAATCACGATGAACGCGCTCAGAAACTTCTGGATCATTTTCGACTGGCACACGCTGGCCGTGATGGTACTCGCCGTGGGAGTCACCTTCCTCTGCGACTATTTCGGCCTGGCCGCCAACCTCCCCACCGGGCTGATCGGCATCGCCATCATCTTTCCCATCGTCTTCTCGATCAATGCCGCCTACAGGCGGCGCGAGGAGGCGCTCAGGAGCTTCGCCTCGCTCAAGTCCCACAGCGTGGCCCTCTTCTTCGCGCACCGGGACTGGGCAAAGGGCAGCGGGGACGAAGATCTCGCATCGCGGGCGCGCGAGGCGGTGCTCGACCTCCTGAAAGGCATCAAAGCGTACTTCGACGGCCATCCCGTACCGGGCGAGGCGGACGAGGAGCTCGGTGCGATCTACAGCCGGTTCTCGAACTTCTCCCTTTCCGTAGAAAGCCTGCGCAGCCGGAACGTCGCGAGCGGGGAGATCAGCCGCGCCAACCAGTACCTGCGCTCCATGATCATCGACTTCGAGCGCATGCGGAACATCCTGGCCTATCGCACACCCCGGACTCTGCGCGCCTACAGCCAGGTCTTCCTCAACGCCTTCCCCATCCTGTTCGGTCCCTACTTCGCCTACCTGGGGAGGGAGTACTACACCGGCGTGGGATACGCGGTGGCCATCATCTACACCCTCGTTCTCGTCAGCCTGGACAACATCCAGTCCAACATGGAGAACCCCTTCGACCAGAGGGGCCGGGACGACCTCAGGCTCGACGTGGCGCCCCTCTACGAGACGGTTCTCAGGTGATCGAGTCCCCTCCCTGGACGTGAAAATATTATTATTAAGTCGTCGTTTCTCCCGGGCACGGCTATAAGATGGAATTCAATTTGATTGTACGGATTCGCCCCTAGATTCAGGAACGGCTCCCCCCTTTCCACTTCGGATTTTGCGGCAAATTCACTTCCCCTTTTCGTGACGTTCTTCGGAACCGGAAAACAATATCGAGGATTTCATGTCAGCAGCCAAAAGCGGCGACAAGGTCAGAGTTCATTACACGGGCAAGCTCGAGGATGGTACGGAGTTCGATTCCTCGCGCGACCGCGGCCCCCTGGAATTCGAGCTTGGTACTCAGAAGCTCCTGCCGGGATTCGAATCAACCGTCGAGGGGATGGCACCAGGGGAGACCAAGTCCTGCACCATCGAAGCGGAAGACGCCTACGGCGAATATCATCCCGAAGGTGTTCTGGAAATCGAGCGCAGTCAGCTGCCTCCCGATGTGGAAGTCTCTGAAGGCCAGGTGCTCGAGATGCAGCATCAGGATGGCCGCAAGGTCCTGGTCAAGGTCATCGCCGTGACCGACGAGACCATCACTATTGACAGCAACCACCCGCTGGCCGGTAAGAAGCTCTTCTTCGATATCGAGCTTCTCGAGATCGTCGTTGCTCCGACAGGCGGATCCTGATAAGACCCGGTCACTTCAGGTCCTGAAGATCCTTTTCCTCCACTCTCGTGACGGTCATCTTGATCGCGTGATGGTTGCCGCCCTCCTTCTTGCTGGGCATGGTGCTGATCATCGAACCGCCGCTCTTCACGATGATCGTGGTTGACATCTCCACCTTTTCCACCGTGACACGGGAGATGAGGCCGAGTTCCGTCTTGATCTCCGGGATGGGTCGGGGAACGGACATGTGCTTCGATGAGATGGTCATGCCGATATTGCCCTTTGCGAGCTGAACAGCCCTGACCTCGAAGATGAAGCCTTCCTCCGCGATCTCGACAACCGGATCGACAATGCGCGACCTGGTCGGCTCGACCTTCTCATGGAGGTCATAGCCGCTCACGTAGGCGAACTGGTTCAGGCAGCTGATGATTCCCTTCTCCCTGTTCTGGATCAGGATCCTGGGAGCCGTGACGATGTCGCACTCCTTGCCGTCCTTCCACCGGTCGAACAGCTTCTCGATTCCAGCGTCAACGAGGATCACGGAAGGGTTCTCCGATCTCGGGAGTTCCTTGAACGCCTTGTCGGAGACGGTGAAATAGGTCAGCTCCACGAGGTACTGGATTCTGTTCGCCGCACGCTGTGCGTCCAGAAAGGCCTCGATCCACTTCTGCTTCTTTTCGGGAAGCTGGGCCACGATCGTGGCCGTGCCGATGGCCTTGACGTCCTCGACGTTCTTCTTCAAGGGAGGCTGGATGAAGGAGCGGATCACCTCGGCCAGGATCCCTGCTCTTTCTGCCATCTCCTTGCCGGGATCCCCCTTTTCAGCAATATCGTTCCACGTCTTCGGAACCTGGACGAGGTCGGTCACATCGTAGATCTTCAGGGTCAGGCTGCTCTCCGTCTCCGGATGCCGACTGATCGTCACCGTCTCCTGCGAAGCGGCGCCGAGGAAAATCGTGAGCAAGAGAAAAAGACTGTTCATGATATGGGTTCCTTGTTTCCGTCCTTGATTCCATTACCGGCCCGCCGCCGAACCGTCGATCACTGCCGGGACGTCGTCGACCTGTCCGGCCAGTCGCGGCCGCTGTCTACACAGACGATGGAGGTCGGCCCAATGGAGCCGTGCTCGAAACCTTCGCTCCCTTCGATCACCTTCGTCTGTCTTGCAGTCCAGCGATCCCCGTTCCGGACGAAGATCTCCTCGCCCTCCGCGGTGGTCACCGTGAACTTGCAGCTGAACTCGAGAATAACGCCTGCCTGGGCGACCGGAGCCTCCTCGATCCCGGGCCGGGAAGAATCAGGATCCCAGAGAATCAAGAGGAAGAAGCCGACCACCCCTGCCGCGGCGAGCGTGAGCCAGGGCCGCACTGTTTTCCGGACAGGAGCCGGAACAACTCTTTCCAGCCTTTCCAGCCTGGAACAGAGGCTGGCCAGTTCCTCGAGATCCTCGGGATGATCCATGAGATGGGACCGGATGTCCCGATCCTCGTAGGGATCGCCACGCTGATCCAGGATGTCGTTCACCCTTTCCCAGAACCGTTCCCTGGAACCTGTCTTCATGATCCCGTCCTTTTCGAGGCTGCCAGCTTGCGTCTCGCCCGGTGGAGAAGTGATTTCACCGTCCCCTCCGGCCTGCCGAGGCTGCCGGCAATCTCGGAGATCTGTTCTCCATGACAGTGGAAGCGGATCAGCACATCCCGCTCATCTCCCGACAGCTGCTCTAGCAGCATGGAAACGTGATCCCGGTCTTCGGCATCGTTCCGGGCCGGCGCCTCGACCTCCCAGACAAAATCGCCCATGGGGCTGGGCGTCCGGGACGACCGCTGCCGGTGATCGAGAAAGACGTTGAAGGCCGTTCTCTTGAGCCAGCCAAGCAGCGAGCCGTCCTTCCGGAAAGCATGCCTGTACCGCAGGGCGCGCTCCACCACCTCCTGAGCAAGATCATCCGCATCACCGGGAGCCAGCTTCCGGAGAAAGGCTCTCAGCCTCGGCAACTCCGCGGCAAGTTGGTGATCCACTCTTTCCACCGGCTCTCTTCGGCTCTCAGTCATAGTTCTTACTCTACTACTACCGGGAAACCGAAGGAAAGGTTGCAGGATTATGGACGGGCAAAGGGTTTTTTCATCGCGAGAGCGTTTCCCTCTCGCTGTCAGCTGTCAGTATTGCGGGGCGGCAGAGCCGGACGGATCAGGGACCTTGTTCCACGCTGCGTTCAAGGCTCCACTTCAACGGCAATGGGATTCGACGCGAAATCCCAGGGATAGCTCGTGGCAGCGGCGAAATGGATCGTCGCCCCTGCAAAGGAGGGCGGCAGCGACCCCAGCGTGTCGAGCTGAGCCGTCGCGGAGCCGGCAGCATCGAGTGTTCCCTGGAATCCGGTGAACCACGGCCCCGTGATGTTGTTGAGGACAAACTGTGTCAGGCCGTCGCGGTTCAGCGGCAGCGTGACCAGGCCGCCAGGCAGCGGTGTGCCGGGATCGGTACCGCTGAGAGAGGCGAGGAGCATGTAGTTCCTGCCTGCGTAGGCGGGACCGGGTGCAAAAATGAATTCCACCTGCCCTCCCTGCAGATGCAGAAACGTCCTGTCCGCGACGAGCGGCGCCGGTTCGATCAGGGCGGCAAGGTCGCCCCGGCCCGCGTTGAACTGGGGAAGGATGTCCTTGTGGAGCATGGTCAGTGCAAAGTCGTTGTCAACCTCCAGGTAGTAGAGGTCATCGTCTGACCGGACGTCGTAGCTGAAGAGGTGGTCCTGCCCCAGGGCGTCCTTAGAGAAGGTCATCCCGGCCAGGTAATCGGATCCCAGGTCGTGGCGGAAGACAACCGTGCCTGTCGCTCGATCGAGCTCGAGGATCTGTCCAATGCCGCTGCCTTCGTAGGAGCTGATGTAGAAGGTCCCATCCCCCCGCAAGGCGATATCGGCAATATCCATCAGATCGTAAGGCATCCCGTTCTCGATCAAGGGGATGGCAGTGCCGATCTCGAGACCCGTACCCGGATCGATTTCGAGAAGCTCGTCGTTTTCGCAATCGATCACCCAGAGCCGGTCGTCGAAGTCGAAGACGGCACCCCGGATCTCTCTCCCGACGAGGGGTGTTCCGATCGGCGTGCCCGTGGGCGGTGAGACGCTGATCGACAGGAGCTGGGAGTCGAAACCAACGATGTTGAAGGCAAGAAGCCCGTGCCCCAGCGAATAGGCCAAGCCGTCGAGATTCGTGTCATCGCCGCCGACCTTCACGGGCCCGTGGTCCGTGATTCCGGAACCGTTCTCATGGAACGTGAACAGGTGGGTCGGCGGCTCGGACTGGGGATCCTTCGACTTGAGACCGTACACCTCCGCCGAGGCGGGCGCCGCCGCAAGAAGGAGGCTGAGACCGGCAATCAGGAGCAGTTTTCTGCCGCACGCGCTTTTCTGACAATTACACATGACGAGACTCCTCTCCTCATCCCACGGGGGAAAAGGCCATCAATGAAAAATCAAATTCTTCTAATTAATGGGCGTTTTCCAGTCGAGAGCGCCTCGCGCTTTCCGAGAAAAAAAAGGCGGATTCGTGATGAAAGCCGCCTGCTGGAACTCAATTTCTCAGTTCAGATCGACAGCAACAGTCCCACCTGCCGTTACCTCCACTTCCGCGAGCGCCTTCTCCGTGAAATCGATCGGCCCGTAGGTCTTGGTCACCAGCACGATCGATCCCTTGCCGGCCGGAACGAAGCAGCTGACTGGACTGCCGTCCTCATTCGGGACGATCTCCACGTAGGAAAGAAGCTCGCCGGGCCCCTTCCTCACGAAGGCGAACCGGCCCCTCTCCCCGGCGGGAAGCCGGGCTCCCTTCACCTCGATCCGCCCCAGAGGGAGATCGAGATTCCAGGCCGTCTCGCCGGGAGTGAGGTCGATCTGGTCCACGATCGAGATCTCCGGACCGTCGTCGTGACGGCCCATGAGAACGAGAGTGTGGATCCCGGCCTCCTCTCCCTTGAGGGAGAACGTTCCCTCCAGGCTGAGAGGCATCTCGACCTTCCTGGCCAGCCGGTACCGGTCCGGGCGGGTCAAGACCGCCCTCCAGCCGGCAGGAGGAGCTCCGTTTACCATGAGAATCCCCCTGACGGTGCAGTCGGCGCCGCCGGTGAGATCGATGTCGAACCGCGTGAGCTTCCCCTCCTCCACCTCGCACGACCAGGGGATCGGGGTTTGCTTGCCGGAGGAGCACGAGCTCACGCTTCCCCGGTTCAGCTCTTCCTGCCGCACCTCCACCTGCCAGCGGCCCGGATCGATCCTCTCGAAGCGATAGAGTCCGCTCTCATCGGTCCGCGTGCTGATCGGATAGGCGTCGCCCCGGGAAGCGGCCACGATGATGCCCGCCGGATCGCGGCCAGGCATGGTCCAGACCCTCCCTTCGAGCGTGCCGCCCTGTCCGAGGCCGATCGCAAGTCCCTTCAAGCCGACGCGAAAATCGACATCGAGGGGCCCCTTCTCGGCAGGGGCGTAGCCTGCCAGCTCGGCGCGGCAGTAGAAGCTCCCCGATTCGCGTAGTCCAAGAAAGAAGCGTCCATCTTCATCGGTCGTTGTCGTTGCCACGGCACGGGGCCGGACTCGGCACCGGAAGTCACCCACCCGGTACTCCTCGTTCGGTTTCAGCGCGGCATGGAGAAAAACCGCAACGCCCGCTGCCGGTGTGCCGCCGGCTGTCACCTGCCCCGTGACACCGGGCACGGCAAAGAGCTCGACAGGCAGCGGATCAGGGACGGAATCAGGATGGAACGGACCATTCTCCACGATCTGGAAACCCTCTGCCTCGATTCTGAGGAGGAACGCGTCAGCCGGCATCGGCAGATCGAAGATCCCCTTCTCATCGGCATCCTTCCCCTCGATCATGCAGAAGTCTCCGATGCGCATCTTGTCCGGGCTCGAGAACCAGACTGTCGCCTTGCCGAGTTCCCTTCGGCCGGCCGATATGACCTGGAGATGGAGATAACGCGGCGCAGCGAGCTGAAAAACGAGGTCAAGAGAGCCCGGCTTGACATCAGCTTTCTTGATCTGGCCGAAGCGCCCCTGAGGATCGGAGATGACGAAGGTGTGGGGTGCCTTGTTATCCACCTCGTACTCGAACCAGCCCATCTCGTCAGCCGAGAACCCGGAGGAGCCGCTGCCGAACAATGTCTTGTAGGAAGCCTTGATCCTGGCCCGGGGAACCGGTTTCCCATCGGGAGAAACAACCCTTCCCGTGATGAGATCGTTGCGGGACATGGGCTCGAGCACGAGCTCGATCCCCCTCGTCTCCTCGCCGGGATGAACCTCGACGGGTGCCGTGTACGAGTAGAGAGTCCCCTCTGCCCTGGCCCAGATCCTCACCCACCCCACAGGGGCGCCCTCGTAGCGGAACGTACCGTCCCTGCCCGTCGGCAGCGCCTCGTCGATGAAGCTGTTCCTGTTGAAAGGTCCTCTCTTCCTGCGAGGCTCGGTTTCAGGAAGCAGGCGGTCCGCCCCCACGCAGATGACCTTGGCCCCGCTGGCCGGCTCGCCGTTCTGATGGACGACACGTCCCGACACCGCGCCGCCGGGAGCCAGCACCACGTCGCCGAGAAGGACCGTTTCGCCCTTCTGAACCGTGACCTCATGCGCCTTGCTGGCCAGCCCGTGCTTCGAGAAGATGAGGCTGTACCGCCTCGACGCGCTGTTGGAATCAGGCAGGATCAGAGTGAAGCCGCCAGCAGGTCCGGATTCCGCCTTCTCGCCTCCCCTTGCCGTGGCCACCTGGACCCCGTTGAGGGCGATGCCTCTGCCGTCGATGCAGCGTCCCCGGATACCACTCTTCTCCGGGGTGCTTGCCGTCCCGGCGGGAGGGCTCCGGTCTTCCTCCTCGAAGGCCACCCGCTCCGGCCTCTCCTCGTCGGGGGCTGCGGCCGCGGCGGTCCCTGTCTCATCGGCCGGAAGCCGTACTTCCGCCGCGGCAGACTCTGCATCGAGTTCCTCTCGAGGGTCGTTGAAGAATACTAGGAAGGTGGTGAGGATCGCCGCGGCGGCGAACAGCATGGCAGCGCCGAACTTCACCTTCGCGGAAAAAGCCGCAGCTCCAGCCGCAACAGCCGCCGTACCTGCCGCGGCCCCGGCCGTGGAGCCGGCCGTGCTCAGCCCGGCAACGGACGCCAGGGCGAGCAGCCACTTCTGCCTGTCGCCGCCGTGGGAAGCGTCGAGGCGCTCGGCCAGCAGGGCCAGCCCCTTCTTCAGCCGCGACCTCATCGTGTCGACCGGTATGCCGAGACGCCTGGCCGCCTCGCGGTTGGGCATGTCCTTGTAGTAGCGGAGCACCACGGGCGAGCGGAACGGCTCGTCGAGGGAGAGGACCGCCTCCACCACCTTGCTCCGGATCTCCTCCTGTTCGACGATCTCCTCGGAGGAGGGAACCCCCTCGGACACTGCTGCCGCCTTCTCGCGCGCCTTGAGCCGCGTCTCGCCGCGATGGACCATCCGCGCCATGTTGCGCAAGATCGCCGAGAGCCACGGAGCGGCGGGCCTCCCCTCGGCAGGCGGATGCTGCAGCGCGGCAAGCCAGGTCTTCTGCGTGATGTCCGCGGCGCGGTGCTCGTCCAGCACGAGCCGCCGGGCCAGGGAAAGGAGAAAGTCGTTGTGAGCGAGAAGTTCCTCGGCGTTCATGGCAAGTACCCCTTTTAAAGCAGTCTGTCGAAGATTCAATTTCAATTTCCACCACGTCTATGCCGCAGAGCCGTGAACCTGGTGAAGGAAAGAGGGGGATTTCTTGAAAAAACGAAGGTCACGCGCTTCGGGTTTGATCCGCGACTCGCGGAAATCACGCCGCAAGCTCGGGAGAAAGTTTTTTTATGAGCATGCTCATTTTTTACTTGCCCATCTCCGAGAAAGAGGTATTATGTGAGCACGCTCACAAAGGAGATCCATGAATGCGAGTCTCGAAGAAGACCAAGGAGAACACCCGGAAGGCGATCGTGGCCACGGCGCATAAGCTCTTCATCGAAAAGGGATTCGATCAGTCGACCACTCGGGATATCGCCGCTGGTGCCGGCATTGCCGCCGGGACGCTCTTCAACTACTTCCCCAGCAAGGAAGCCCTGGGCATGGAGATCATCGCCGAAGCCCTCGATCAGGGACGCCGCGACTACCTCGACCAGCGCCGCGGCACCGAAGCGCTCGAGGAGGAGCTTTTCCTCCTCGTCGTGACGGGGCTGCGCAGGCTGCAGCCTCACAGGAACTACCTCTCCGCCGTGGTGGAGACCGCGCTCAGCCCCTTCGCGGGATCGGCGGGCAGCGAGGCCGGTGAACGCGTCCGCATCGAGCTTCTCGAGGAAGTGGCCGCTCTGATCGCCGCGCACGACAGGACGGACCTGCCTTCCTTCGTGGCGATCCACCTCTACTGGACGCTCTACCTCGGCGTGCTTGCCTTCTGGTCGCAGGACACGTCGCCGGATCAGGAAGATACCCTGGTGCTGCTCGATCAGTCGATGCGACTTTTCGTGTCGTCGCTCGCGAGCAACCAGTCCAGAACGGAGATCGACGATGGCTATCAACATTAACGAACTGATCGACGCCTTCCCCCAGGACGAGCCGAAGGGCACAGCGCCCCAGCAGGCGCTCCAACAGCTCATCGGCGAGCTGGGAAGGAAGAAGATCCCCACCGGCGCGCTGAACCGCCTCTGGATCCTGGGGACGATGCAGGCCAAGATCGCGGCCGCCTACCTGGCCCACTGGATCCGATCGAGCTTTGCCGACCTGGAGAAGAAGGAGAGGCGGCTCAGCGAGACGCACCTCAAGTCGGCGATCAAGCTGCTCGGGGGGATGAGCTACCTGCGCGGAGCGGTGATGAAGGTCGGGCAGCTTCTGGCCAACTACCCCGACGTGGTGCCGGACCAGTTCGCCGACATCCTCGGCAGGCTTCATTTCGAGGCCCCGCCGATGCACTTCTCCATGCTGCGCGAGCTATTCCGGAACGAGCTGGGCGATGTTCCCGATGCCGTGTTCGACGATTTCGAGACCGAGGCGTTTGCCGCCGCATCGCTCGGGCAGGTGCACCGGGCCAGGCTCAAGCGAACGGGGCAACAGGTGGCGGTCAAGATCCAGTACCCCAACATCGCCCGCACGATCCGCGACGATTTCCGCAACATGCAAGCCCTCATCTTCCCCATGCGTCTGAGCTCCGACTGGGAGAACATCAAGGAGCAGTTCGCCGGGATCCGCGAGATGCTCGACCTCGAGGTCGACTACGAGCATGAGGCGCGGAACATCGAGATTGCCTGCACCGCCTTCGACGAGAGCGAAGAGATCGTGGTTCCCAGCGTGCACTGCGACGTCTCGTCGCGTAGGATCCTCACGGCGGACTATATCGAGGGCGTTCACCTGAACGAGTTCCTGGATACCGATCCCGCCCAGGAGGTGCGCGACCGGTACGGCCACCTGATCACCCTCGCCTGCTTCCGGCTCTACTACAAAAAGGACCTCCTTCACGCCGATCCGCACCCGGGCAACTACTTCTTCATGCCCGACGGCCGCCTCGGGATGATCGACTTCGGCTGCTGCAGCAACTTCTCCCGGGAGGACATCGACTACCTCACCGAGTCGGAGCGGGCCGTCGAGGGAACGGAGGAGGATGTGCGGAATTCGATCCTCCGGGCCGGAGACCTGACCCCGCGTCAGGCTAAAAACGAGAAGCGCGTGCGCACGTTGCGCCAGTGGGCCGAGTGGGTCTGGGAGCCGATGCTCCACGAGGGCCCCTTCGATTTCGGCGATCCCGCCTACTTCCGGCGCGGTTGCGAGGTCTACGGCGAGATTGTCAAGCGGCGGTACGTCCGTTCCATCCCCCTGAACACCTGGCTGGCCAAGAGCTTCATCGGCCTGCGCGCCATTCTCACCCGTCTGCGGGCGCGGGTGGACCTGCGGTCGATCTGGAAGCAGGAGACCTACGTCAAGTGATCACGCCATCGTGATGTCGTCGGAGGATCTATGACCGGGAAAAAGAAGAATCCCACAGGCCTGACGCGAGACGCGGGATATCAGATCGGCGTCCGGCGGACTTTGCCCAACGCCGTCGACTACTCAGGCATATCCAGCAGAAAGCGCCAAGCGGGGACCACTCGAATGGTACCGTTCCCGGCTCCGACCTGCTCCTCCTCGTTGCGCGTCACGACGGTGCCCGACTTGATGTCGAGTTCCACCATGGCTTCGCTCAGGGCGGCAATTTTCCGTTCTCTGACGCGGGGATCGACAAGTGTCTCGCTCACCTGAACGAGCAGACCGGGGCGGTTCCTCTTTGGCACGACGAAGTCGACCTCCTTGCCCGCCCTTGTCTTGAAGTAGTAGATCTCCTGATGAAGCCGCCGCAGCGCCGTGAAGACGAGGTTCTCGAGCAGATGTCCGGAATTGACGAGAATGCCGGACGAGACCGAGGTGACCAGGGAATGATCGATGCAGTAGACCTTCTTGGGATTCGCCTTGCTCCGGGTGAGCGAGGCATCATAGAGCCGGACACTGAAAAGGAAATAGGCATCTTCGAACCACCTCAGGTAGTCCGATATCGAGTGCCTGGGGACCTTGTGACCCAGCGCATCCAGGAATCCCTTGAGCCTGTTGACGGAGTAGAGCGAAGCAATGCTGTCCACGAGCCGGTGGGCCAGATCGGATACTGCCCTGGGGTGCGAAACATCGTGCCGTTCGACCAGGTCGCGGAACAGGATGGCCTGGAAGTACTCCTGGTGCGTCTTGATCCTCAGGTGCCTGTCCAGGTGAACAACCTCCGGAAAGCCACCGGTCTCCCAGTACTGGTCGAAGGCTTTCCTGACGAGCAGTTGTTTCTTTGTCGAAAGCGTACCCTGGAAATCGACCCCTTTCGAATCGAGATACTCTTGAAAGGAGAAAGGAAACATCTCCCACGACAAGGCCCGTCCCCGCATCTGCGTGGCAATCTCCTTGGAGAGCATCTGCGCTGAAGAACCCGTCAGGTAGACCTCGCATTTCTCGGTACGCATGATGCGATCGACAAAGGGCTCCCAGCCGGAAACCGCTTGGATCTCGTCGAAGAAGCAGTAGACGGTTTCGGTGTTCTTTTTCTCCGGATAGATCGAGTAGTAGGCTTCCGTGAGCAGCGCGATATTATCCTGTTGCAGGATATGAAGCCGGTCGTCGAAGAAGTTCAGATAGAGAATATTCTCTCGTGAGACGCCGCCATCGATGAGATCCTGCATGACCTGGTGGAGAAAGGTCGACTTTCCGGATCGACGCACGCCGATACAGACAGCCGCCTTGCCGGGAACGCTTTTCAGCTGGAACCGCCTTGGCACTCCGGTCAGCAGAGTGGCTTCCTGGGAATCGAGGATAACCGTTTTGATAGTTTCCTGCATACAGCCTCAATCGGTAATTTATTTACCCAGAATCAAGCAAAACTGGTCATATTTATTACCAATTTCAGATATAATCTGCAAGAATTATTTCCAACCAGAAATCATTACCCTAAACAAAACGGTGTAATATCTTTTAAATATTCGAGTTACAGAAAACCGACAATCAGCGTGTCCTGATCAAAAACCGCCCCCCATCACTTCCCCACCTCGAACCGGTACGACCCGCTCCCCACGGCGAAGACGGCAAAGCCATCCTCGTTGCGCAGGAACTTCACGCACTCGGCCTCGGCAGCCGGTTTACCGCCCTCACGCACTTCGCTCCCCGCATCGGGCAGAGGGACGTGCACCTCGGCCGAGGAGTTGCCCGGGATCGTCACATCGAGGACGTAGCGCCCCTTCTCCTTCTTCCAGGCGGTGCGGATCGGCCCGCGGATCGAGTGGTAGTCCGCCTCGGCGAAGGTAAGCCCGCCGCCGGGGCGCGGGTGGATGATGATCCGCTCGTAGCCCGGCTTCGACGGATCGGGTGCGATGCCGCCCACGACGCCGTAGATCCAGGCCCCCACCGAGCCGAAGGCATAATGGTTGAACGAGTTCATGCCCGGAGTCTGGAAGCCCTTCTCCTCGGTCCAGCCGTCCCAGCGCTCCCAGATCGTCGTGGCCCCCTGCCGGATCGAGTAACCCCATGACGGGAACGTCTCGTTCAGGAGAAGGCGGTAGGCCGCGTCGTTCAGGCCGCTGTTCGTCAGCGCCGGGAGGAGATGCCCCACGCCAAGGAAGCCGGTGGAGAGGTGGCCGTCGCGCCGCTCGATCGCTTCCATCAGGTGGCGCGCCGCCGCCTCACGCTTCCCCTCGGGCAGAAGATCGAACTCGAGGGCCAGCAGGTAGGCGGTCTGGGTGTCGCCCTTCACCCGGACCTCGTCGTCCACGTAGGCCTCGTTGAAGGCGCCGCAGATGCTGTCGAAGAGACCGGCATACCGGGCCGCATCCTCCTTCTTCCCGAGAATGGCGGCCATGCGGGACATCAGCCGGGCGCATCGGGCGAAGTAGGCCGTGGCCAGGACATCCTTCGGCGTCTTGGCGTTGATGGAGACCCAGTCGCCGTAGTTGTTGTTGAGCCTCTCCGTTCGGAGAAAGCCGGGGTTGCCCTCGAGGATGTAAGCAATCCATCGCTGCATCGATTCGTAATGCCGCCTGACCAGGGCCGCGTCGTCGTAGCAGAGATACATGGTCCACGGAACGATGATGCCCGCGTCGCCCCAGGCCGGCGCCCCGTCCGTCATGGCCACGAGGCGCGGCGCCACGTCGGGGTAGGCTCCCAGGTCGGACTGGGCGTCCTCCACGTCCTTCATCCACTTGGTAAAGAAGGCGGCCACGTCCATGTTGTACGTGGCGGCCATGGCGAAGATCTGCGCGTCGCCCAACCAGCCAAGCCGCTCGTCGCGCTGGGGGCAGTCCGTGGGGACGGAGAGGAAGTTGCCGCGCTGGCCCCAGACGATGTTCTTCACCAGCTGGTTCACGAGGGGACTCGAGCAGCGGAACGTGCCGCAGCCCGGCGTGGCCGAGTAGGCCACGATGCCAGTCAGGGCCTCGGGGCCCGGCTCGCCGGGAAAGCCGGTCACCTCGACGTACTGGAAGCCGCGGAAGGTGAAACGCGGCTCGAAGACCTCCTCGCCGTCACCCTTCAGGATGTAGACGTCCGTGTTTTTGGCGCTGCGCAGGTTTTCGATGTAAATGTGGCCGTCGGGCTGGAGCATCTCGGCGAAGCGGAGCTGCACCCGCGTCCCCGCCTTGCCCTGCACCTTGAGCCGGGCCCAGCCCACCATGTTCTGCCCCAGGTCGAAGACGTGAACGCCGGGAGCCGGCGAGGCGACCTCTTTCGTGTCAAGCTCCAGCACCCTCTGCACGGTGGGCGAATGCTGGGCCTTGAGCGGGGCTTCGGGCCCGTCTAGCAGCGAGACCGGCTTCCAGCGGTTGTCGTCGTAGCCGGTGCGGCTCCAGCCGGGCATCTCCAGGCGGGCATCGTATGTTTCACCGAGAAGAAAATCGGAGAAGATGATCGGACCTGAGCTTGCCTTCCACGAACCGTCCGTTGCCACCGTCTCCCACGTGCCGTCCTCGTAATCGATGCGGAGATGGGCGAGAAGGCCGAGAGGATAGGGGCCGTAGTTGTGGCGGCGGCACTCCCACCCGATCGAGCCGGCGTACCAGCCGTCACCCAGGATGGCGCCCAGCACGTTTGGGCCCTCGCCGAGAAGACCGGTGACGTCGTAGGTCTGGACCTGGATCCTGTCGTTGTAATCGGTCCATCCCGGGGTGAGCCAGTCGCGGCCCACGCGCTCGCCGTTCAGGTGCATCTCGTAGACGCCGAGAGCCGTGGCGTGAAGGCGCGCCCGGGCCACCGGCTTCTTCACGTCGAAGGTGCGCCTCAGGAAGGGGCAGGGTGCCGGCTTCCGCGTTTCCATGAAATCGCCCCACGGCTCCTCGCCGTAGGCCGCCACCTGCACGGCCCCCTGCCAGCGGCTCTCGTCGAAGGCTGCATCCGTCCAGCCCTCAATCTCCTGTCCGTGGACGAGCCATTGGCTGTCCGTTGTCATCCTGATCGTCCCGCCTCGCTCGTCCTCGATCTCGAGCGCGGCCAGCAGGCCGCCCGGACCGTTGCTGTTCGTCACGCAGGCGGCCAGCACGTTGTCCCCCGGAACGAGCCTGTCCGTCAGATCGATCTCCTGTATCGACTTCCAGTTGGTCGCCCACCTCTTCTCGGCCTCCACGGCGCCGCCGTTCACGCAGAGCGACCAGCTGTTGTCAGCCGTGATCAGCAGGCGGGCGCTCGTGATCACGGCGCCTTCTACCAGCTTGAAGGAGCGGCGGAAGAAGACCTTCCTGTTTTCCTGGGGAGTCTCATCGCCGGGAATCCAGATCCAGTGGGAGCCGGCCACGTTGAAGACCGCCTCATCGGCCACGCCGGTGTCGAAGCCGATCCACCTGGCTTCCCAGTCCATCGGGTCGAGGAGACCGGCCTCCCAGAAGGCCGCTGTGCTGAAAGGCGTGAGCGCTCCGTCGTCGGCCCAGACGCGGACCTTCCACCAGCAGCGCTGCCCGGAAGCGAGAGCCCGCCCGCCGTAGGGGATGTGCACCGACCGGCTCGACTCCACCTTGCCGCTGTCCCAGAGATCGCCGTCCTCGCTCTCGAGCTTCGCAAGCGTGCTCGCGGCGATGACCTGCCAGGCCGCCTGCCTGACACCCCGCCTTTCCGAACGGATCTCCCAGCTCAGCCGCGGACGCGCCTCGTCGAGGCCGATAGGATTTTCGAGGAATTCGCATGTCAGGTTGAGGCACTCGATGTCCGGTTCCGGCATTGTCGTCAACGCTCCACAAGCAGAAGTAAGTAGGATCAGGAGAGAGAGGATCAGGGGAAACACAACGTGTTCTTGCATGGATTTCTCCTCGATTCCCGCGGGTTGTCGTGCGACAGGGATCTCTGCGGCCATTGACCCGGCTCCATCATCGAATTCTTGGCTTCGAGATGCAACTGAGAAGGCTCGATTCGGAACGGCTGACCACTTAACAGGGATCGCCATTCCAGTTATAATCAGGGTCAACGCAAACCGGAGTCGCCCTTCACATCAAGCCAGAACAGCAGGAGAACTGTCATGAGACCTGTTCCGCTCCTCGTCGCGCTTCTCGTCCTCTCCCCCCTCTGCTTCGCTGACGACATCTACGTACCTGACGATCACGGGACCATTCAAGGGGCCATGGATGCCGCACAGGATCACGACACGATCATCGTCAGGCCGGGGACCTACTACGAAAACATAAAATTCTATAATAAAGAGATCGTACTCAAGAGCGAGATGGGGCCGGAAGTCACTGTCATCGACGGGATGCAGAAGCTGTACGTGGTCATATACCCCTACAACAATAAGGAGGACGCCGTCCTGGACGGTTTTACCATAACGAACGGCTACGCCAGCCACGGCAGCGGGATTCTGATCCGTGGTACCTCGCAGACGTTCAAGAACAACATCATCAAGAACAACATCATCAAGAGGAATTTCGGGACGCGGTGTGGCGGGGGAGTCTACTGTTCGGGAATCTCCTCCACTTTCGTGAACAACACCATCGTCGAGAATTTCTCGCAGGATGAGGGTGGAGGTCTCTATATCACAGGTTCGGACGTGACAATGATCAACAACACGATCGCCAACAACAGGGCCCGTCACGAGGAAGGAGGGATCAGCATCAACTCCAGCTCATCAGTCGTGACGATGACCAACACCATTCTCTGGGAGAACACCGCCCCCGTCGCACCGGAAGGCGCGGTGAGATCCCATTCCACCCTGAACATCAGCCACTCCGTTGTCTGCGGAGGGATCTCCTCGTTCGTTGTCGATAGCAACGCCACGCTCAACTGGGGGCCCACCATGCTCGACGCCGATCCGGAATTCACCGGGTTTTTTCACGGTGACTTCCACCTGGCCTGGAACTCGCCCTGCCGCGACAAGGGCGACAACACCGTTGTCCTCGATCATCCTCTCGACTTCGAGAACGATCCCCGCATCCACGACGGAACGGTGGACATGGGCGCCGACGAGATCCATCCGCATCTCTACTTCAAGGGAGGAGTGATCCCTGGCCAGTCCATGGAATACAGGATCATCGGTACCCCTTCGGAGCCCGTGATCCTTGCGCAGGGATCGGGAATCCAGGATCCTCCCCAGCCCAACATGTACGGCGACCTCTTCCTCGACTGGCCGATTTATCAGCAGTCGATCGGCAGCCTGGATGCCGATGGATACCTCATCTTTCAACGTACCATTCCGTCGCACTGGCTAAGCGGGGAAAGGTATCCCTTCCAAGCTCTCATCGGTCCTCAGTGGTTCTCGACCAGCGTACTGACGAACCTGCTGGTCCTCTCGGTCGAATAAACCATCAGGGAAGCTCGGACGCGCAGACATTGCCGAGAATAATGACGTCCGACCAGTCAAGGTCGGATCTCGCGATCTGGATGGAATGAAGCGGTTCCGTCACCGTTGAGTAACGAAAAAAGTGCAATGATCGGATTCGAGTGAGCCGGCGATCAAGCAAATCTCTGGATTTTTTAATGTCTTACCCAAGTAAGGGATAAGGAGAAACAAAATAAGACATGGTTCATTTCACCTGACCAAAGATCCCGGAATGAGATTTGCGATATCCGTGTCGCAGATCCCTTTCCAATTCAGGTGGAGCGAGCCAAAATGAACTGTCTTGCCCGAACGATTTTCACCGTGACGATCCTTGTGACAGCGGCTTCCGACAGCCCTGGTGCAACCTTTTATGTTCCCGATGATTTCTCGAGCATCCAGGAGGCGATCGATGCGGCCGCGAACGGGGATAAGATCATCGTCAGACCAGGGACATACCGTGCTGGAAATACGATCAACTTCCTGGGCAAGGCAATCGAGGTCAGGAGCGAATCAGGACGTGAAGTGACATTGATCGACGGATATAAGTATGACAGCGTCGTGACGTTCGAAACGAATGAGGCATCGGATTCCATACTCCATGGATTCACGATCTTCGGAGGTAATGGGAAGCCGAACGGTTTCCATGACACCTTCGGCGGAGGGATCTACTGCAAGGGTGCGTCCCCTCAGATAACAGGAAACACCATCATATCGAACAGAGCCACAATCGGGGGTGGCATCTACTGCACGGAAAACGCGGCACCGTTGATCCTCGGCAACCGGATCGAAAGGAACACGGCTGACAGCGGCGGCGGGATCTTCGGAGAACGATTCACCGATCCGGTCATCGAGAACAACGTGTTCCGGGATAACACGTCCGATATCCAGGGAGCCGGTATTTACCTTTGCTGCACTTCAGGCAGGGTTGTCAACAATCTGATCTGCTACAACACGATCGAGTGTCCGATACCGGGTGTGAAGAGCGGCGCCGGCATCTTCTGCATCGGTGAACCGGGCCCGAACATCACGAACTGCACGATCGTGAAGAACGACGCCGGCTGCGCGCAAGGGGGAGGCATCGGATTCGAGATCTGCACCCCTCCCGTCACGAACTGCATCATCTTTGACAACAGGGCCGAAGAGGACCCACAGCTCTGCGTTTCCTCATCAATGGTCACCTTTTGCAACATCCAGGGCGGTTATCCGGGCGAAGGCAACATCGACGCTGATCCTCTCTTTGTCCTGGACTATCACCTCAGCCAGTCCCCGTGCCAGCTCTGGGACCACAGCCCCTGCGTGGATGCGGGGGATCCCGCCTCGCTACTCGTCGAGGGAGCAACCCGCAGCGACGGCAAGCCTGATATCGACGTGGTGGACATGGGATACCACTATACACTTCTGAATCCGGCTCCGATCTATGTGGTGCCTGACGAGTACGCCGCGATTCAGGATGCTATCAAGGCGGCACATCCGGGCGGTATCGTGATGGTCCGTCCGGGGCGCTACAGGGGGCTTGTCTCGCTGTATGGTGAAGTCACCCTGGTCAGTGAACATGGGCCGCAGGTCACCATCATCGACGCAAACCAGGAAAGAGACGGTGTTGTTTTCGAAAACCTTGGAGACGACTACACCCCCATCCTCGATGGTTTCACGATCACAAACAGCAGCGGTTACAGGAATGGGATAAGCTGCCATTGGGAAGGCACTGCAGTGATCCGGAACTGCATCGTCATTGACAACTGGAGCAACCGAGGGGGAGGGATAAATATAGTCGGCTCCAATGCATTGATCGAGAACACGATCATCGCCGGAAACGGCGCCGAATCAAGGGGAGGCGGGATCTACTGCTCGGGTAACATGCAGGATCCTACAGTCACGATAAGGAACTGTACCATCACGGAAAACTGTACCGGCGGGAACGCGGGAGCGATCTATAGCTACGGCACCAGACTCGTGATCAGCAACAGCATTCTCTGGGAGAACAACTGGCCCCTGAAAGGCGAGATCCATCTCTACGATTCCTGCACGGCGATAGTGAACCACTCACTCATCCAGGGAGGGCCTAAACATATCCACATCAGCCCGGGCTGTAATCTCGTCTGGGGTCCGGGCATGATCGATGGGGATCCCCTTTTCATCGATCCTGCGGCAGGCGATTATCGTCTTTCCTTTGATTCGCCCTGCCGCTCGGCTGGTAATAGGGATGCACCCGGGATGCCGGCCACTGATTTCGAGGGTGATCCACGTCCGGGGCTCTTCACCGGCCCTGACATCGGAGCTGACGAGTTCCACACTCATCTCTCGCTGAGAGGGCCCGTCAAGCCGGGCGAGAAAGCCGCGATCGTCATTACCGGATGGCCGGGGACCTCGCCCGTGACACTGTTCACGGGCAGCGGATTGCTCGATGAGCCGGTCTTGACATCTTGCGGATGGCTCTTCCTCCGGCCGCCGTGGGAACAGCGGGTGCACCTGGAAGCTCTACCGGACAACGGAGTCCGAACGGTATACCGGACAGTCTCCCCGGCTCTCGTACCCGGAACCTTGTTCAGGATGCAGGCTCTTGTGGGTACCGAGCTCACGAATCTCCAGATCGCTGTTGTGCGATGATTCCAGCCATGAATGAGACAGATCGGAGCTATCGCAAATGATTCACAAGATTTTCCTGATACTGCTTCTTCTCGTTTGCTGTGATCAAACTGCCAAGGGGACCACGATCTATGTCCCCGACGACCATCCGACCATCCAGGATGCTGTCAACGCCTCTTCCAACTGGGATACGATCGTCGTGCGGCCGGGAACCTACGTGGAGAACGTCCATTTCCTGGGCAAGATCATCAAGCTCGTGAGCGAAATGGGACCCGAGCGGACCGTGATCGACGGGAGCCGTCCGATCAATCCCTATTGCGGAAGCGTGATCATTTTCGAGCGCGGCGAGACACGGGATTCCGTTGTGGAGGGATTCTGCATCGCGAACGGGAGTGGCTACTTCAGATGTAGCACCCTCTCCCAGGGCGGCGGCATTTACTGTTACAACGACTCGTCTCCAACCATTCGCGGCAACATCATCCGAGGGAATCGAGCAGATTCGGGAGGGGGGATCTACAGCGGCTGGGACTGCTCCCCCCTGATCACGGATAACACGATTGTCTGGAACGAAGCGACTGTACTTGGCGGTGGAGGGATCTACTGTGGGGGCGACTCCTCGATCATCCGGAACAACCTGATCGAAAACAACTCGGTACCCGATGGAGATGGCGGTGGACTCACCTTCTATGGTTTGGATGTCAAGGTCAGCAATAACATCATCAGAAATAACTCGGCCCTGAGGGGCGGGGGTGTTTACTGTTCCGGTAAAACGGACTCCATTGTGGAAAACAACCTGATCTCCAACAACACGGCGGTCTACGGCGGCGGTCTATACTGCAGATCTAATTCCTCTTCAAATGTAACGAGCAACATCATCAATGGCAACGAGGCTACGTTATCCGGTGGCGGTCTCTGCTGTGAGGGGGAGGCTGCGATGATCTTTTCCAACAATATGATATTTGGAAACTTTGCCGAATCGGAAGGTGGGGGGATGAATATCTACGGCGGCCCCCTCTTCATCAACAACACGATCGTGGGCAACAGGGCAATCGATTACGGGGGAGGGATCCGCTGCGAGAACGGTCCAACCGAAATGGTCAACACTGTTCTCTGGGGAAACGATGCGGACGAGGGACCCGAGATCAGCATCGGCTGCTGGAACTCGTATAACGGGAAGCTGACCATTCATTTCTCCGATGTTCAGGGAGGCGAGAGCGCGGCTCACGTGGAACCGGGAGGCGTCCTCGAATACGGACACGGCAACATCGAGGCCTATCCGATGTTCGTGGAACCGGTAAGCTGCGACCTTCATCTGACGGCGAATAGTCCCTGCCGCGATGCGGGCTTCGGACAACTGGCGGATCTCCCTCCCAGCGATTTCGAGGGCGATCCACGAATATCCGGGGGGTACGTGGACATGGGAGCCGACGAGTTCTACCCGCATCTCTACTGCCGGGGCGATGTCACACCGGGAGGCATGATCGAGCTCCGCGTGATCGGCCCGTCAGGGATCTTCGCCAGCCTGGCGCTTGGCGCAGCCGTGCGTGATCCGCCCTGGACAACGCAATACGGCGACCTTCATCTCCGCTTGCCGATCAGGAACTTCCCGCTGGGCGTCATCCCATCCGACGGTGTGGTGAGGTTCCCGGCTGCCGTTCCGGGATTCTGGCAGCCGGGAGACATCAAGCCGATGCAGGCTCTGGTGGGAAGGCTCGTGAATCCGGCCGCGATGCTCACGAACCTGCTTATTCTCGAGGTCGAGTGAACTGACCAGGCTTGGCTCTCAACCACTGAAAAGTTCCTCGAAGCGCTCCTCCAGCCCTTTGACCTCGAAATCGGTCAGGGCGGCGAACTCCTTCGTGCGGGCACGTTTCGAGAGCTTGCCGCCTCCCTGGCGCAGGAAACCTATCAAGAGCTCCGACACCTTGTCCGGCATCTCGAAGTGCTCTACGATGTAGCTTTTCATCCGGTCATGGCCAACGAGATAGGCGATTTCTTCCGGCAATGTCTCTTCTGCAGTCTGACGGACGCAATCATAGAGAAACTCCGCCTGCCGTGTTGCATCGAAGTAACGATAGAGATCGACCGTATCATTGAGAACCTCGATATTGCCCGATGGCGTGGATTTCCAATCGATCAGTCCAAGTCGAGGATTCGAGAAGCCTACCAGGGATCTTTTGTACTCGTCGATTCTTTCCAGGATGACGGCGGAAACGGGAAAAACGATACCCTTGGGATTGAAGCCTTTTTCCGCCAGAACATGGTGGATCAGATATCGGTGAATACGGCCGTTGCCATCCACGAAGGGATGTATGAACACGAATGCGAAGGCAACGAGAGCCGCAGCCAGCACCGGATCGAAATCACTGTTCGCCAGACGGTTGTTCATGGCGATCAAGCCTTCGATCAAGCCGTTGATATCCTGCCAGCGCGCCGAGATGTGATCTGGCAGAGGTTTGCTGTTGGTCCGGTCATGAACTCCGACGAAACCGCCCTCGGTCCGCCAACCCATGGTAATGAACCGTTGATCCTGGATCACGACCTCCTGAAGACGCAGAAGCTCTTCTGGCGTTATCGACTTCAAGCCGGCCTGACCGATGGCACGGGCCCAGCGTTCTGCCCTGTTATGCGGTGGTCTCTCACCCTCGATGGCAAAAGATGCCCTGGAATCCTTGAGCAGGAGAAAGGCAGCTGTCCGGGCCAGGATATCGGGATGAACGGATTGCAGGGAATCCTCTGTCTTTCCTTTCAGATCGGCATCGATCAACGCATCCAGTCTGGGCGTTCGATGGATCAGCGGGCAGAGATCCCTGACACCGGGCAGGTTGTTGCGTACGCGATGGCGCCTGGAGGGGATCGATGGTCCCGGATACTGCAGGCGTGGGTCGAGAACGTCGACGTAGTTGGTAACCTTCGTATCAGGCAGATCAAGCTGCCTGTCCAGCAGCCACTCGTACAGAAACCACAAGCGACGGCTGTATTTTCCCGATGGACCGGACAGGACGATCTCTTCCATTTCATCCGGTTCTATGGCCTGAAAGAGCGCCTTCAGAACAGCAAGGTCCAACCCTTCGTACCGGAGAGCAAAAATCAAGTGACCCTTCAGGGTATCTTCCGGTTCATGGCGAGGTGTGAACACCACCCAGCGCTCCTTTTCATAGCGCTTGTGCTTGCTGCTTATTATCGCCAGCTTGTCAGGCAACGGGACCTCGAGATCGTATCCATCAACGAGAGCAGCATAGCCGGCAAGAAGAGCCTCTTTCTCCGGGATGGGAATTCCCTGAAAATGACCTTTGGTGAGCGAAAAACGCTTTTTATTTACCCTATTCATGAAAAACATCTTGCCTTCAGGTTTTTTCTTAATCCACAAGAATATCCTATTTTTTTCCTTCTATTGATGAATTTTGTTTTTTTTATCGCGATTTCATCCCAATCCGAACAGCGACTGACCTCTGAGACAGCATCTTTCGACAAAATCATTGACGCTCTGCCACACGCACTTTCTCTGAACTCCTGCTTGAATTATATTACCCGGTGACGCAAACAGGACTCGAACTTCACATCAACATGCATAAGACAGCGGCTCCAGCCACGGCGCCGGGATATGAATGATATGTCAACAACATCGACTTCGGAAAAACACGGCATGAGAGAGAAACGGATGTGTTCGATCATCAACGGCTGCAATTCGGGCTCCCTCAGGACCATTCAGGCTGCCATCTTCTTCACGCTGCTCCTCCTCTCCGGCCCAACGGAGATCTGCCGGGCGCAGACAACGATCGACGCACCCTGCGACGCCGACGGATTCGTCTGGGAATCCGGGCCTGGAGGCAACGGAACAGGGACCGAACTCGAGATCGGCCGATGCCCCTATTCCCCTCAAGTGGGCGACCACTACGCTGCCCTGCGTTTCGACCTCACCGGGATCCCCTCGAATGCGGTCATCCTGAAGGCGGAAGTCCACTGCTACTACCGCGACGCATGGGGAACGGGATTCCACGACAGGCACGTCGCCCTGTACGGCGCAGGAGGCAGCTGGACCGAGAGCACGCTGACGTGGAACCAGCCGCCCCTGTCACAGCTCTATTCCGGCACCGATATCGATGGATCCTCGTTCGGCTGGTATACCTGGGAAGTCACGGATCTGGCAAGAGAGTGGATCCTGGGCACGGCGTCGAACTTTGGAGTGGTCCTGGCACACGACTTCGGCACCGGCGAACCCGACCACAGGCTGAGGTTCTGCGCCAGGGAGCACCCGGAATCGGACAAGCGGCCATTTCTGAGAATCCTCTGCGTGACCGACCTGCCGAACCTCCGCCCGAACCGGCCGGGCGGCTGGAGCGACAGGATAGTTGTCAGCCCCGTGCCCGGCACCACGGTCAGCGGCTACATCTACAGGGGTGAAGCAGCCTACATCGACTGGGCGTTCATCAACGACGGCTCCAGGGCAGCCGGAGCCCACATGAACATACTCAAGGTGGATGGTGTCCTTCTCTGGGAATTTCCGACCGGAAGCGTCCCTGCTGGAACGGGATCCTCCTACGAGGACGGCATCCATGTGTTTCCCGACAGCAGAACATGGTCTTTGCATGTCGAGATGGACACGGACGAGAATGTCGTCGAGAGCAACGAGGATGACAACGTCTACGAGATTGCCCTGGAGGTCGAGAATCCCGGACAGGCTCCGGCGACGTATCTCGACTATCTCATCGGCGCAGGCGAAGCGGGCGACCTGATCGTCACGGAAGCGCGTGTAGCCCGAGACGCTCATTCGACGTACTACTGCGCACTCTGCTGGACAGGGATCTCGTCACCCAACGGCGGATACACGGGAATGCAGAGCACCGACGGCGGTGACCTCTTCATCTTCTCGCTCTGGGATGCGCCGGACCAGACGGAGAGCAACCTCGAGTGGCGCGACCACGATGTCTCGGCGGTTCGGTTCGGGAACGAAGGCCAGGGCTGGTCCACCAAGCGCTACTACGACTGGGATGTGGGAGCCGACTACATCTTCTTCGTGAGGGCCTACAACAGGAACAACCGCACCTTCTTCTCCCAGTACGTCTACGACAAGGAGAACTCCTTGCTCAAGCATCAGTCCGTCATCTCGTACCCCTACCCCGACTTCTGGTTCGCAGCCGTGGCGACGTTCCTCGAGGACTTCGCGCCGATCAACGGTCAGGACGACCGCCACTTCGACCTGCAGAACGGCTGGAAGAGGAAGGCGGGCACCAGTGACTGGTTCGCGTGGAACGAGGCACGCTTCAACTACTCCCTGGCGCTGCCGCCCAACGAGAACGACCACTACGCAGCCGACGCCGCGGGCAGGACGATCCGCCTCATGTCCGGCGGCCAGGTGCCCAAGAACGGCACCCCGCGATACACCACATTCTCGAGAGACATGCCGGCAGATCCTCCTCTTCCACCGGGAAAGCTGGCCTCTCTCGCCGTGACCGGGCCGGATCAGGTGCCCGTGGGCGGGATACCCTCGTTCGAGTGCCGCGCGACCTGGGAGAACGGAAGCGAGACCGACGTCACGGGCCTCGTGAGCTGGTTCTCCTCGGTGGACAATCTCTTTGTCGGGAACTCGATCAACCTTCAGGGCGTTCCGGAGGGGGCGCAGATCGTGGTGACAGCACAGCACGACCTGTTCTCCGTCGAGATCCAGGGCTCGAAAACAATCACGGTGGGCGGATTCCCCTTCAGTGTGGGGAAGGACCAGAAAGCGCGCAAAGCCAGCCGTCGTTGAGGGCTGCGCCCTTCCGGGGAAATCAGCAGCCTTGAATGACTCGCATCAAAGGGTGATCAGGGAAGAACCGACGCGCAGACATACCCCAGAAAGGAGTTGTCCGACCAGTTGGAATCGGCGTCCCCGAGGCGGACGGCGACGATGTCGAGGCTGGGCACGACGTAGATCTTCTTCTCGTTCATTCCGAGTGCCGCGAAGGCATCGTCCGGAACAGCAGGCCACATGAGGGCATCGGTGTTCAGCCACCAGAGGTAGCCGTAGAAGGGGTTCATCACCTGCGAGGGAATCGTCGAATCATCGACCCACTGCTGGCTGATGAGGGGCTGGTCTTCCCAGATGCCCCGTCGCAGGTAGAGATAACCGAACTTGGCCAGCTCCTGCGCCGACGCGTTGATGCCCATGTAGGTCAGCGTGTTGCCGGCCTGATCGGTGTCCCATGTTGCGGTCCACATGCCGATCTCGTCCCAGAGCCGATCCCGGGCATAGTTGACGGCCTGCGCACCGGTGGCCTGCAGGATCAGCTCGGAGTGAACCTGGCAGGCGGCGTTGTTGTAGGCCCACACGGTGCCCGGCGGCTGATCCACGGGAAGGGAGATCGCGTAGTCGTTCTGGTCGTAGGAGAAAAAAAGCATCATCTCGGAGAACCAGCTGCAGCGCAGCCCCGACTCCATGCCGAGGAGGTTCTTCACGGTGATGGGACTGTACTGGGAGTTCTGCCACTCGGGAATGAACGAGGCCGCCTGCTGGTCTGCGCCGGTGATCACGCCGTCGTTGACGAGCATCCCGATCAGGGCGCTGGCGAAGCTCTTGCTCACCGAGTAGGCCTGCTGGCGCGTCGAAACGTTCCAGTCCGCACCGTACCACTCACCCACGATGTAGCCGTGCCGCGTCACCACGATGGCCTTGGCGCCCTCTCTGATGCCGTATCGAAAGGCCCGGATCAGGGTCGACCTGTCCATCCCCTGATTCTCCGGCATCGAGTACGACCAGCCGTTCGTCGGCCAGGGAGCGAAGCGTTCCGGAGGAGCAGGCCACTTCCTCTCCTTCGGCAGAACGAGATCCCGAGGCAGGCGATCCGGCAGCTCGATGTTGAGCGGCGCGGCGGAATCGAGGACTGCGGGCGACATCGGAACAGTCTCGTCTCCTCCCGGGGCGGCGAGGAGAAGGGATGGGCAGAGCAGAAGGCACAGAATGAAGCTGACAGATTTCACGTTGGTTCCCTCCTCTTCCGGAATATCGAAGGCCTACTTCTAAGGGTGCCCTCCCTGAGTTCGCACTCTTCGTGAGCACCGACCTCAGGGAAAGAACATTTTATCACAAAACAGACGAGTTCGTTGATGGATTTTGAAGGGGATGCCGTGTGGCCGGGGTACGAATACCATGAGATAAGGGCTTGACCAAACAAGTTAAATCTATTATTTTTAATTTATTAAAGGGCGCTGATCTTCAGACTCAGACAGAAATTCGACACCTGTCGCTCCAGGTCCGCACATTTCGTCTTTTTCTGCACGACTCGCTGGGACATCAATGAAATGTCCGGACTGACCATGCTTGCAGGGAAGCTGAAGCAATATCACCACGAGATCCCCTGAAGGGATGCAGCGGGTGGAGTCAGAGTTCGATGGATGCTGCAGCAGGGCAGGATAAGGTTGGGAAGCGAGTCGTTCTCTGCTATCCGTTCGAAACTCAGGCAAACCTACCTCTGGGACTCCTTGCCGTGGCGGGACCTCTTGAAAAGGCCGGATACGATGTGAAGCTGATTGCGGCCTGCATCGAGGCCGACTACAGGGAGCAGATCCTGAATCTCGCCCGGGAGGCGTTGTGCATCGGCATCAGCTGCGCCATCGGACCTCAGGTCGTCGATGCTCTCGAAGTATCCAAGCTGGTCAAGAACCGATTTCCTGCCCTTCCCATCGTCTGGGGAGGTTGGTTCCCGACCATGTGCCCCGAGCCGGCCATAGCTTCCCCCCACGTGGACATCGTGGCCAGGGGGCAAGGCGAGGCCACTCTCCTGGAAATCGTGCAAAGACTCGATGGAGGACTTCCCCTCGATCCGGTGAAGGGTATCTCGTTCAAGAGAAACGGCGCCGTTGTGGTCAACCCCGACAGGCCAATCGAGGATATCAATGCCTTTCCTCCCCTGCCCTATCATCTCATCGACACGGAGAAGTTCGACGCCCTGACGCGCCGGACGGACGAGGATGGATGGCCCTTCGTCATCTGCAGCACCAGCCGCGGCTGCCCGAACAACTGCTCCTTCTGCTCGAATGAAAAGGCTTACAAGAGAAGATGGGTGGGGCTCACGCCTGAAAGGGTCGTGGACGAATTCGAACGGATCATGGCCCAGCGCGGCAAGATCCATATCCGCATCCCTGACGCCAACTTCTTCGCCGGTCTCAAGAGAGCCTGCCGGATCAGCGAGCTCATCGTGCGCAGAAATCTGGCCGGGAAGTTCCGGTGGTCCGCCACCGGCAGCACGAACTTCCTCCTGCGGGCTGACGACGACATGCTGGCCCTTTTCAAGAAGAGCGGCCTCTACGAGGTCTACATCGGAGTGGAATCGGGCGATCCCGTTGTCCTGGGTCTCTTCGACAAGCGTGCGACGCCGGAAGACAACATCGAGCTCGTTGAAAGACTGAATCGCCACGGCATCAACATGATACTCAACTTCATCGTCGGTGTGCCCGGCGAGCCGCCCGATGCCTTGACGAACACCCTCGACATGGCGGCCAGGCTTTATCACATCAACCCGCGGTACGCTCAGATCGACATCAACTTCTTTCAGCCTCTTCCGGGAACGCGGCTGGCTGCTGATCCACTGATACGGAAATACTACAAGCAGCCTCGCACCCTGGAGGAGTGGGGTCAGAGCGGGTTTCGCGCCGCCCACTCTCTCATTCCGGTCTTCAGCAAGAGGTACCTCCGCCAGTGGCGCCACTTCTACTTCTACTCTCACGGCGCCAGGTTCCTCGATATCCGGGCGAGCAGAGGTCCCCGGCCGGCAGCCTTCTTCTTTCGGCTGCTCCGGTCTGCCATGGCCTTTCGCATGAAGCACAGGTCGATGATCCTGGCGCCGGAGTTCTTTCTTCTCATGGCAGCAGCCTCGTTCAAGAAAATGCTCCGGCGCAGCAAGGGGAGCGGAAGTCGAGACTCCTCCGGCGGGGCGGCACGTCATGCAGGTTTCTTCATGAAGAAGATCAGGCGCGATCCGTCGGGGAAGAAGCCGGTCGCTCTTGACGATCTCTCCCCCTCGCGGGGTGATTCCGAAGAAAAAACCCATGCTGAAAAAGGCATCCCATCCCGACAAGTCGACCAGGGAGGGTGAGCAGGGCATGCACCAGAAGGCGACAGCGTGATGAACAAGATTCGAATGCCTCTCGATTCCACGATCATCTGGGTCTTTCACCAGAACTGCGACAACAACTGTCTCCACTGTTTCCTGAAACCGACGGAGCAGACAACGGATGTCGAAGTCCTGAAGACGGCTCTCTCGCTCCAGAAGCACGGCCACAAGGTGAGGATTCACCTGGCGGACTGCAGCAAGCCGGGAGCATTGGCCATGACGCAGGAATTCGGATTCAGAAAGGAGGAGATGAAGGTTCTCGAGTTCAAGAACACTCTCCCTTCCCTCGATGCCCTGGATGAGATCATTCGAGAGGGCGTCGCCTGCGGCTTCAGCCTCCACGGCCACAACGACGATCTGCACGGGCTCATCTGCACCGAACCGGATGATTTCGACATCACACTCAACACCCTCGACAGGGCGCGCCAGCTCAACCTCAAGGTTTTCGTGAACTCGGTCGTGCACAGAAGGAACTACCGCTTCATCGGAGAACTCTGCAAGCTGCTGGAGATCCGCGGCATCAGGTGGCTGAGGCTGGGCAAGCTCTCCTATTCCATCCTGGCGGCCAGGAATCTCGACGGCTTCTTCATGGAAAGAGAGGACATCATTGCCTTCTTCGAGATCGTGAAGAAGCTCAGGCGGAAATACCGAAACCGCCTGATCATCGAGCCTGTGTGCAATTCATTCGGGCTCATCCAGTCGCGCCTGAAAAAAAAACGTCAAGAAAGCCATCCTGGCTTTTCGTCCCGCTTTTAGAAAATCATTCTGCCTCTGCGGAACAAAAGAACTCTGCGTCCACCCCCTGACCCGCGAGGTCTATCCCTGCCGGCTGAGCGTCTTCGATCCCGAGTTCCGCATCGGATTCTATGATGAATCCAAGGGGATCGTCCTGGAGAAAGACACCTGGCACAAGGATCTCTTCGAAAACATAAAGGAACCCTGCCGAAGCTGCCATCTCCTCAGATGGTGCGGGGGGCATTGCCGTGTTTCCGCAATCCGGGAAACCCTGCGCCTCACCGGCGAGTACGACAAGTACGCCGGCTATCCTAATTGCGCCGCCTCCCTGGGAATTTCGATGAGCGATGCCCACCTGATGCATGTCAAGGTCTGACTCCCCTTCGAAGCCGACCACGATCTGGTTTGAGCCGCTCCCTTTGCCGGTGTCGAACAACTCTGCCATGCTGACGTAGTCAGCCGCGATACCGGGAATGCCTGTCGATTGCGTGAAATCCGGCACAAACGGTTATAATGACGCCATCAACGAGACGATCCGGACCGATCTTGACGCGCCCACTCCGGGAATGCGAAAGGAGATAGCATGCCGTCTACGATTTCGGGAAAGCGGGAAGTTAGCCTCTTCCTTGCAGTGAGCATTATTTCCCTCCTTTCCCTCTCCCCCGCATCCGGCGCCGACGAGAAGGACCTCACGCCTTCGTCCTGGCCCGAAGGAGCCGATCAGTACCTGAAAACAGGCTTCGGAAACGAGCCCCACCTGGGCGCCGCGGTCCACGGCAAGGAGATGATGATCGTCGGGACCACCGGAGCGGCCGCCGTCCGGGCCGGCTACGAGGCGCTTCTTCAGGGCGGCAGCGCCGTGGATGCGGCACTGACCACGTCGCTGGCGCAGATCGCCCTCTGCGGCGGCAGCTGGGTGAGCTACGCCGGGATCTTCACCATGGTCGTCTACGATGCGGAAACCGGGGAGGTCCACACACTGAACGCGGCCTTCGACGTGCCGTCGAAGGAAGACGCACCGCACGAGATTCCGCGGCAGGGATCAGGCATCCCGAGCGGCCGCACCGCCCTGGTGCCGGGATTCATGGCCGGCGTCGAGGCGGCTCACAAGCGCTTCGGCCGCCTCTCCTTTGACACCCTCTTCGGTCCGGCGATCCACTTCGCCGAGGAGGGATTCGAGATGCCCTACTTCCTGGCAGGCATGATCGAGCATCGCCGAAAGGTCCTGGAACGCCTTCCCGCAACACGGCGCGTGTTCTTCGGCAAGGAGGGGAAGCCGATCGCGGCCGGCGAGCTCTTTCGCCAACCCGAGCTCGCCGCCTTCCTGCGCACCGTGGCAAGGGACGGCGCGATCCACATGTACACCGGGCCGTGGGCCCGCCGGTTCGTGGAGATCGTGCAGGCGGAGGGAGGCAAGATCACCCTCGAGGACATGAAGCGCTACAAGCCCGTCTGGTCGCCGCCTCTCAGGACAACCTTCAAGGGCTTCGAGATCGCGGCCCTCGGTCTCCCCTCGGTCGGGGGAGTGAACACGGTGGAGTGCTTCAACCTCCTGGAGGCGGCCGACATCGGCCCGCCCTCCCGCTCGGCCGACGATCTCTTCTGGTGGGCTCAGATCACCGGTGCCTTCGGATTGAGCTTCATCACGCCGCAGGCCCTTGAAGCAATGCTGCCTGATGTCGAGGTCACGCCTGAAGGCCGCATCAGGAAGGAATGGGCGCGCATGCTCTGGGAGCGCATGCAGAAGGGGACTTTTCCCCTGGCGAGACCCAGGAAGAATCCGGAAGGCCATTCCGACGCCGTTGTCGCCTGCGACAGGAACGGCAACGTGGTGGCTCTCGTCCACTCCATCAACACGGCGACCTGGGGTGAAACCGGGATCTTCGTGGACGGAGTCTCGATCCCCGATGCGGCGACTCACCAGCAGGAGAGGATCGCCGCGGCCGGGCCGGGGAAGCGGCTGCCCGATCCGACCAACCCGCTCATCGTGCTCGAGGACGGTTCTCCCGTGCTCGCCTCTAGCACCATCGGCGCGGGGTTGCATCAGGAAGCCATGCTCTCTCTCCATCACGTGCTCGTCCGCGGTCTCGCTCCGCAGGCGGCCATCAGCGAGCCCTCTCTTCTCCTGCCGAGCTACGATCTCCAGGGAAGGGCCGCTGTCCAGGTGCAGGAAGGCGTGTTCGATCCCGCAGTCCTCGCGGCTGTCCGGAAGATCGGCCAGCCCGTGACCGAGCTGACCTCCGAAAAGGCGCGAGGGGTGTGCGGCTACTGGATCGGGATCCGTATCGATCGGGAGGCGAAAGACCTTCAGGGCGGATACTCGAAAGGCCTGAACGGCGGAGGCTTCGCGAAGTAGCGCACACCGCCGCCGATCGGAACGAGGCGTGACAGCCTGCACTCCATCTCTCGATCTCCGCGCGTCGGCACGGGCTCGTCCGTTTCGTGAATGCGTCCGGGATCGACCACCCCGATGACCTGGGCCCGTCCCGGCAGGATCCTGCGCTTTTCCCCTTCGGTGCTGAAGAGATCTTCAGGAACAAAAAAACGGCAATGTGATCGAACCGCCTCCGCGAATCATCGTTTCAAGAGAACGCTGCAACAACAGATTTTCGTTCTTCAACAGCCTGTCACGGGAGGGTCTACCGATGAATACGATGAACAGCAGCCAACGGGTCGACCGGCTTGATCTTTTCGCTCCTTCAAGGGAGGACTCCTTCCGCGACCTGCTGATCAACCACCTGAGGGCGGCGCCGTGGTTCACCGTCTCCCTTGTCATCCATGCCGTGATCGGACTCGTGCTCGCCAACATCGAATGGCGCGTCACGCAGGTCGACGATCCGAGGATCCTGCAGGCCACAAGCCTCCCCGACGAGATCGAGCCCCTCGACGATGAAGAACGGGACGATGAGAAACCGGAAGAATTCGAGCCCCCCATTGATCCGCTTCCAGAACCCATTGTGACCGAAAAACCGCTCCCGATCGAAGAAGAAGACTACGACGAACCGATCGAGCCCCTCGACGGCAACCTGAACACCGACGGAATCATCGGCATCGGGGGCGGCTCCCCCAGGTTCGGCAGGAAGTACGTGAAGAGAACCTCGGGCACCGGAGGCGGCGAGACATCGCAGAAGGCCGTCGAGTGGGGCCTCGAGTGGCTGGCCCGCCATCAGGATCCCGAAGGCTTCTGGGACTGCGACGGATTCAGCCATCAATGCGAGGACAGCCGCTGCAGCGGCCGCGGCGCGGCGCTCAACGACGTGGGTGTCACCGGCCTGGCGCTCCTCGCATTCCTGGGCCGCGGCAACACAACGCGCACGGGCCAGTACCGCAACGTCGTGAAGAGGGGAGCGAGGTATCTCTGCTCCATCCAGGATCCCGAAAACGGCTGCCTGGCAAGCCGTGAGGGGGTTCCGTGGATGTACAATCACGCCATCGCCACGCTGGCTCTCACGGAGGCTTACGGCCTCTCCCGCTGGCCCGTGCTGCGAAAGCCGGCGCAGATGGCCGTCGACTTCGTTCACGAGAGCCGCAATCCCGGGATGGCGTGGCGCTACAACAACGACGAGATCGACCCCGTGGAACAGAACGACGTTTCGGTCACGGGCTGGATGATCATGTGCCTGACATCGGCCAACGACTTCGGCCTGCGCTGCGACAAGGCTGCCATGCAGGACGCTCTCTTCTACATCGACAGGATGACCGACCCGGCCACCGGCCGGACCGGCTACAAGGAGCGCGGCCAGGGATCATCGCGCGAGACGGGCGACGAGCAGATCTGGCCCTTCGGGAAGACCGAGGCCATGACCGCCGTGGCCATGCTCTCCCGCATCTTCGCCGGCAACGTCCTGGGCGAGATCGATTCGCAGATGCCTCCTCTCGAGGCCGGTGCCAGGCTGCTCCGTGCCAGGCTCCCCTGCTGGGACAGGGAGTCCGGCTGCATCGACTACTACTACTGGTACTACGGCTCCCTGGCGTTGCACCAGATGGGCGGAGTCGAGTGGAAGCAGTGGAAGAAGGAGATGGAGAAGGCGCTCGTCTCGAGTCAGAAGCACGAGGGCTGCGAGCGCGGCTCCTGGGATCCGCAGGACGATCCCTGGGGAAACTGCGGCGGCAGGATCTACACCACCGCGCTGAACACGCTCTGCCTCGAGGTCTACTATCGGTACGGCCAGGTCATCGGCGACCGCTGAAAATACATCGGGACCGCAGGCTCTGCTGGAACTTCCTCAACGTGACCGGATCGTCACCATGGGCCTGCGGTTCCGGACAGCGCTCCGTTCCGGGCGGCTTCCGGAGACAGGGCGTCAGGGCCGTCCCGAGTCCTTCCTTGCCGAGCGCACCCGTCTTCGCAGAGCCTCGTTCCTCTTCCGGATCGTCTCGATCCGCCCCCTGCCGCGGGTCAGGAATAGCGGTCTCCGTTTCCGTGCCGGCACGTCTGCCGCGGTGTGCGCTCTCTTCCTCCTGAGCAGAGCCCTTCCCGAAACGGCAACGAGTCTCGGTACCCAGCGGAGCGGCAAGAGAGGTCTTTGGCCGCGCTCCAGGATGCCCGGCAGCGGAGGCTCCCTGTTCCTGTCGGCGCCTTCCGACACGAGAGCGCCCCCTTCTCCCTGCGGATCGGCCTCTTCCTGCCGATGCGAGATGATGTAATCGATGGCCACGATCGCTCCGAATAAGAGCCAGAAGCTCAATTCCGCGTAGGTGTTGTAGACGATCAGCTGGCACTGGATCATCAGGGCCACAAGGCTGAACACCATTCCCGCCCCAACGAAGGGAAGGAACGGTTCCTTGTCGAGCACGCTTCTCTTCAGGAACTTGAACGCGTAGGAACAGACGCCGAAGAAGAGAAAGAGGAAGGCGATGAGCGCGGGAATGCCGCCTTCGGCCGCCAGGAGAAAGAGGAAGTTGTGGACAGGATAGGTGAAGTCGCTTCCCAGGTTGTACGGCGTCTTGTTGTACTCCGCCATCGAGGCAGTGTACTCGCCATACCCCACGCCGGTGAGGGGGTGGGCCATGATGATCTCCGAGGCGACGGTCATCATGGGAACGCGCATCTCGATCGAACCGTAATCCTCGCCCAGGAGCCGCTCGCGGACCGAATCGATCGAGAGCCCCGCGGAGCAGATGATCGCACCGCACACCGTCACGAGCAAAAGCGACTTGAGAAGGCTCTTCGTGTAGTAATGCAGGATGTGCACGGAAAACCAGACCACGGCGATGCCGAGGGCCATCCATGCCCCGCGCGAGTAGGAGAGGATGTCCATGGGCAGCGCAACGCAGATCACGCCCAGCGCGATGAGCCTCAGCCAGAGGTACTTCGCCCCGATTCGCGAGACGAAAAGTCCGAAAGCGACAACAAGGCCCAGGTTGAGAAACAGGGCATAGAGATTGGCGCTTCCCATCGTCCCGGAGATCCGGGCAAACTCCATCGATCCGGTGATGTTGGTCTGGAGTTCGTCGCCCGGTGAAGGCATGAACTCCAGGGACATTCCCCCGCACAGAAGCTGCATCCCCCCGAGCAGCGACTCCAGCACGACGATGGAGAAGAGGCCGAGGAGAAAGAGGATCACGTCGTTGTCGGACCTCAGGTAGTTGGCCAACAGGAAGAAGAAGACCAGGCTGCGCACCACCGCGAGGAAGGTGCAAACCTGGAGCAGAGGGGTTTGAGCCTTCATGCAGGCGAAAAAACCGAGTGCCAGGTAGATGAGAGCAGGCCAGAGCACGCGGGCCGGCATGTGAAGGGTTCTCTCCCTCCTGATGAAGACCTGGAAGAGGAGGTAGAAGAGAAGGCCGAGCAGGCAGAAGTCCTCGGCGCTGATCGCAAACCCGTGGATCGGCCGCGGGAAATCGGTGTACGCCGTGGCCAGGAAGTAGTTGAGGCGGAGCGGAATGACGGCAACCATGCCGATCAGCATGAGAGCCCTGAAGTTCCTCACCACGAGCACGGAGTAGATCCCGATCCAGCCGACAAGAACGACGCCCATCAGCGTCTCGCTGGTCATGGAGCCGATGACGAAGCTCGAGGCGGTCAATACGGCGAGCATCGCGACCAGAATGATTCTGTTCGGACAGGGAAACGCTCTCCCTGTCAAGCCGGTTGACTCAACCACGCCATGCCTCTCCACGAAGCACCGGCCGGGCAGAAAATGGACCGGTTCCGGTGCATACTAGACTCTGCGACAACAGCTGTTATCGGCAGATCCGGCTGCGGTGGTTGAAAAACAAATCAGGCGTTTCCCGATTACTTTCCGACCCGGGTCAGCGTGGTCTCGTACGCCTTGTCCGCCTCCTCGACACCGGCGCAGCGATCGCCGCTGATATGCATCGTACTGCCGTCGGCGGCGATCTCGACGATGCATCGCTCGGTATGGGGAATGCCCTGGATCACGGGCGCGCTGACGAAGACGACCTTGTTCCCCTGAAGGACAAATCCTTTCTCCATCACGGCACGTCCCATGGATGTCATCGAATAATTGACAAATGACTTTTCCTGATCGTCCCAGACCAGAAAACCGATGCCCCGGAACGACGATTTCATCCCGGGAACGGGATCGCCTTCGATCCGGGCCATCAGCACGTGGCCGCCGAAGATCTTCGTGATCTCCTCCCGTCCTGAAATCGCCATGGCCGGCCCGCCCGGCATCGGGTAGACCGAACCCTTGATCGACCACGAGCCGAGCATGGGTTTCACCCTGTCCATCTCGACCGGGACAGGCATGAACTCGTCCGAAACGCTTTCGGCGGAGAAGGAGTTCTTGCCACGCTTGTAGGAACCGAGCACGTTGACGAAGATCTTTCCGCCGCCCTCGACCTTCTTGATCGTGAAGCTGTGCCCGCTCTCCGAGAAGTTCGTCACCGAAAGATAGGAGATCGGCTCGCTTCCCTCGGTCAGGATCGATGTGCTCACGAGCTTGCCGTCGCCTGTCCAGAACATGTTTCCGTGGCTTGCTCCCCCCGCGTTGCTCACGCCGAAGTAGGTGAACCGTTTCGTCTCCCTGTCGAAACCGTAGATCGTCCGAAAGACAAGCGGAGCCGGGTTCATTGCACCGAAATCGATGCGCTCATCCACCTGCAGGAAGTTGCCGTCGAGGATCCGGGTGGCGGTCAAGGCCGCCGTCCACTCGATCTCGAGCCCCCCCTCCGACTGGATCATCTTTCCCTTGCCGTCCCAGTTCCCGAGCAGGACGTCGAAGCGCTCGAGCTCCTTCGGGGGCTCCCCCTCCTGGGCCAGAGCGGGAAATGCTGCAGCAAGCAGGAAAATCGCAACTACCGGCATCGTTCTCATCGGTCTCTCCTCTCCATTCATGTCAGACCGCCCCAGAAGTCATTCTAGCGGTCGGCGGGTCATTCCGGGCGCCTTCCACGGCGCCGTTGAAAGGCAGCGTTCATGTGCGCCGGCCCGAGCCGGTGTCCCTGCATCAACCCGGCGCTACTTTACCAGTTCCTTGCGCAGCGTGCGCGCCATGAAATGGCACATCTCGTCCGTGATGCCCGGATAGACGCCCACCCAGAACGAATCGTTCACCATGCGGTCCGCGTTCTCGAGGCTGCCGGATATCCTGTACCTGGCACCCTCGAAAGCAGGCTGCCGCACGAGATTTCCTGCGAAGAACATGCGTGTCGCAATCCCGTTCCTCTCAAGCGCCTCGACCAGGCTGCTGCGACTCCCCTTGCGGAGGGTGATCGGAAAGCCGAACCACGCCGGATCGCCCCCGGGCAACGTCTCCGGCAGGATCAGCCGATCGGAGAGATCGGACAGCGCGTCCATCAGGTGCGAGAAGTTCCGCTTCCTCGCAGCGGTGAAGCGGTCGAGCTTGTCGAGCTGCTTCAGACCGATGGCGGCTTGAAGATCCGTGGCCTTCAGGTTGAAGCCGCATCTCGAGTAGACGTACTTGTGATCGAAGCCCTCGGGCAGGGAGCCGTATCGGCCGAGAAAGCGACTTCCGCAGGTGTTGTCCTCTCCCGGGGGGCAGGCGCAGTCGCGACCCCAGTCGCGGAGCGAACGCACGATCGCGGCCAGCTCCTCGGAGCCGGTCAGCACGGCGCCGCCTTCGCCCGTTGTGATGTGATGGGACGCGTAGAAGCTCAACGTCGAAAGGTGGCCGAACGTTCCGGTCAACCGTCCGTTGAAGCGGCTGCCGAGGGCGTCGCAGTTGTCCTCCACCAGCCAGAGGTCGTTCTCCTTCACGACCTCCCCGATTCCGCTGCAGTCGAAGGGATTGCCGAAGGCGTGTGCCAGGACAACGGCGCGCGTCTTCTTCGTCACGGCTTGCAGCACCGTCTCGGGCGTCGGATTGCACGTGGCCGGCTCCACATCGACGAAGACCGGCACGATGCCGGCCCGGACCAGGGGGGCGACGGTGGTCGGGAAACCCATGGCCGGAGTGATCACCTCGTCGCCGGGCTTCAGGCGCCTCTCTCCCAGGGTGTCGTCCATCAGCGCCGTGAGAGCCAGGAGCAGGGCCGACGACCCGGAGTTGACGAAGAGGCAGGAGTCGAGCTCGAAGAGAGCGGCGCACCTCGCCTCGAACTCGCTAGCACGCGGACCGGCCGTGAGCCAGAAGTCGAGAGCCGCGTCCACCAGGGCCTCGAGCTCGTCGGCATCGTAGACGCGCCCCCCGCACGGAACGGCGCTTTTCCCGGGAACAAACGTCCCGCGACGGCGCCCGTGATCCTCGAAGTAGCGGCGCACCGACTTCAGGATCCCGGCGCGGTCTCTCTCTTCCATATTCATGCCACGCGCTCCCGGGACGGCAGAAGCTGTCTCAGGCCGGCCGTCCGGTTCTGAACAGTAGAACTCACCATTTCTTCAGCACAGTCATCCAGAGATTCCTGAGAAACTCGATCGATGTGCCGAGGTTCACCCACGACTTCCCCGCCTGGCGCGGCCTGAAGACCACCGGCACCTCGACGAAGTTCAGATTCATGGACTTGGCCTTGACCACCACTTCGATGTCGATGAACCAGTCGCGGCTCTCGAGCGACAGCTTCTCCCATACCTCGCGGGCCGCCACCTTGGGGGTGCCGTTCACATCCATCGTCATGGTGCGGAACAGGATCAGGCAGAGGAGGTTGAAGATCCGCGACTGGAACCACCGGAAGAAGCCGTCGTTCCGCGTCACGCGGCGCGCCTTGACGATCGCTCCCGGACCGACCCGCTCCATGGCCAGCAGAATGCGCGCCACGTCCTCGGGCTCCACCTGGCCGTCGGCACAGAGATAGCCCACGAAGCGGCCCTGCGCCGCCTTCAGCCCCTCCATGATCCCGTTGCCGTAGCCGCGATTCGTCTCGATGTCGACGCGCTTCACCGGCAGCCCCCGGGTGATGAGCTCGTCGATCGCAGCGCCCGTTCCGTCGCTGGAGCCGTTGTTCACCAGGACCAGCTCGCAGGGGACTCTCTGCCTCTCCAGGATCCCGGCGAGAGGCGGCACGGAGACGGGAAGGCTTGCCTCCTCGTTGTAGCAGGGCATGACGAGCGAGAAGTGGGCTCGGCTCGCTGCTCCTGCCTCGCGCCAGAACGCTCCCGAAGGGCTCGCGTACCAGGCCGCGCTTTTCTCGATGCCCTCGTCCAGCGTGTTCGCGGCTTTCCATCCGAGCAGGGCGGCGGCCCGGTCGCAACGCGCCACGAGGTGCGGTGCATCGGCCTCGCGGCGGGGATGATCGCCGAAGCGAAGAAGCTCCTTCCCGGGACGTTCGCTCCCTTCCCCGGCGGCGTGCCTTGCCGCGGCCAGGGCGAACTCGCGCACCGTGACGCCTTGGCCCGAACCGATGTTGATCACCTTGCCCGAAGCGTCCCTGCTCTCGAGCGCCTTGACAAAGGCGTCGGCCGCATCTTCCACGTAGACGAAGTCGCGAACCTGCTTCCCGTCGGTGAGCGAAACGGGATGATCGGCGCAGAGCCCGGTCAGCAGCGACGGCAGAAGACGCCCCGGCTGCTCCCAGGGACCGTAGACGCCGAAGGGACGCAGAAGAACCCAGTCGACGCCTTCGGAGCGAAAGAGAAGCTCCGATGCGTGGAGCTTGGAGAGGCCGTAGCTGGAGAGCGGCCGGCAGGGCGCTTCCTCGTCGATCGCCTCGTCGTGCGCGCCGTACTCGAAGACCGAGCCGGCCGCGACGAGCCTCCTGCCCAGCTTCTCCGGGAACTCGAGGAGATTGGCCAGGCCGATCGTGTTGGTGAAGATCATCTCCGCCGGCGCAGCGTCGCCCGTCACTCCCGAAGCGGCCAGGTGGATCACGCCGTCGGGCCTGAACCGGTCGAGCGCCGCTGACAGCGACACGATCGACGTGATATCGCCCTCGACGATCTGCAGGCCGGAGTGGCCGCTCAGATCGGCCAGCCGTTCCCCCGCCGAACCGGAGCGGACGAGTACGCCGGCCCGGTATCCGTTCTCGAGGAGCCGGCGCACCACGTGGCTGCCGATGAAGCCCTCCGCTCCCGTGACGAGGATCTTCTCTGGTCCGTCGCTCATCCTGTCACCGCGCTCTTTCCGGAAGACCGGCCAGGAGCTTCTCCAGTCCCGAACGCGCCTGCTCGAGGGAGAATCGCTCCTCTACCCTCTTGCGTCCAGCCATTCCCATGTTGCGCGCCATGGTGCCGTTGCGGAGCAGTTCCACGATGAGGCGCGCCATGGCCTCGTCATCCTCCGGATCGACGAGAAAGCCGGTGACCTCGTTCTCAACCACCTCGACGACGCCGCCGACGGCCGTGGCGATCACGGGCCTGGACGCGGCCATGGCCTCGAGGAGCGAGATTCCCTGGGATTCGGAATGGGAGGTCAGCACATGAAGGTCGGCCGCCGCGTAGAAGGCATCCTTGTCGTCGCACCACCCGGTGAAGAGCACGACGTCGGAGAGACCCATCCGGGCCGCCTCCTTCTCGAGAAACTCACGCTGGGGACCCTCGCCGGCCACGGCGAAGCACACCTCGCCGGGAACGGCGTCCTCCACCCTCCGCGCCGCGCGAAGGAGCATGGGCAGGTTCTTCACCGGCGACAGGCGGCAGATCGATCCCACGAGAAAGCGCTCCGGATCGATCCCCAGGTTTCTGTAGACCTTTTCCCTTCTGATATCCGTGGGCGCGGGGAGAGAGGTGTCCACCACGCCGGGGATCGTCACGACGCGATCCTCGGGGATACCCCACCGGCTCACCATGTGCTGCCTGAGCGGGCCGGACACCGCGACGAGGCGGTTGCACAGGCGCCAGAGCTTCTTCTCCTGCCAGAGGTGGAAGCGCTCGCGCCACGGCCTTTGCTCCGTGCCGGCCATGATGCCGTCCAGGAAATCCATGATCACCGTGACCGTGGCTGGAGAGGAAGCCAGCCAGGACGCGATGCGGCCGTAGAAGTTGGCGTTCGAGATGGCGGTGACCACCACGTCGGGCTGCTCCCGCTTGAGCAGGCGGGCGATCCGCCACGGCAGGGTTATTGTCCAGCCGTCGCGCCGCTCCACGACGAGGCACCTGTAGCCGAGCGCCTCGAACTCCCGGACCGACGGGCCGTCGAAGAGGAAAAGAAAGACGTGTTCGAACCGATCGCCGGACAGTGCCTTTGCCGCGGTACTCAGGTAGCTGGCCGCACCGCCCAGCGGGTAGGTGGTGCCAAAGAAACGGCCGCCGCCCACGATGTAGACGATCTTTTTCCTGGTCTCGCTCATGCTGCCCCTTCCGGCACTGGGAGCGGGTTCCACCGCCATGCTCCACGAGCCGATATCATACCAAAGCCGCCGATACCGAGCCCGCGCAATCTCCGCCATATTCGTATGGCGCCGCATGCAGATAGGGTAACTCTGGACACGAATATGGCGGAGATTGCGCGGGCTCGGTATCGGCGCGGGCCTCCGCACACGCTTATGTATGAGATTGCGCGGATCCGGTATCTCTGCTAATATCCGGCGAAGGATCATCAGCAAAAAGCGAAGCGGCCCGGCGCACTCAGCACGCCGGGCCGCTTCATTGCATCTATCGCATCCAGTTCCCGACATTCCCGGCCTTGGGCTCGAGGACCGCCGAGTCGGTCACCAACAATGTGCGATCAATTGGTGATTGAAAAGTTCTCGTTGTCCTCGTCATCGATACCCGGATTGGGACCGACGAAGGCGTTGAACACGTAGCTCCCGATGGGCGCCAGAGGCGGAATCCTGCGGGCGAAGTTCCAGACCTCCGTCTCGTAGGCCGAGAGAGTCAGGCTCATGGGACCGTCGAGGTAGCCGGTTCCCGGATAGGTGTTGCTGTTGGGAAGCGTCACGTTGGTCCAGAGGTAGGGATTCTGCGTGTAGCCCGTTGTATTCGTCACGTGGCAGTCGTAGTAGATCCAGTCGCGGCGCTGGAACGAGGTGCCGTTCAGCACCAAGTCGATCGTCACGTCCGCACCGCCGCCGCCGCCCACAGAGCAGGAACCCATGTGGGGAATCATGTTCTGGACCGTGACGGAAACGTACATCGTGCCCCCGCTCGAGGGATTGATCGAGATGTCCACGTTACCCGAGACGTTGGTCGTGGCGATCTCGTAGACCTGGCTGCCCATGTAGAGGCAGACCAGGGCGCCCGGGTAGTTCGAACCGCCCTGCTTCACGTTGACGGAGTAGGTCTGGCTGCCCGTGCTGATCGACGAGGAGTAGGTGCAGGACAGTGTGAGCGGAACGTTCGTCCAGATCGGAACGGCCGGATCGCCCTGCAGGTTCAGCTCCTTGAAGATGTACTTGTAGGTCGAGGAACCGCCGGGGTTGTAGTCGTTCTTGGCCTCGCCCAACGCTTCACCGGCGTGATAGTCGTTGTAGTCCCACAGGACCTTTGCGTACCGCTTCTGATACCTTCCGGAGTAGAGGTTGGGCATCCCCGGGGAATACCAGCCGTAGCGGCTGTTGGCCACCATGCCGAAACCGCCGCCGTTCGTGTCGCGCGTCCAGCGCTCGGACCAGCAGTCGTAATCGTACGCGCCGGGCCAGCAGCCGAGGGAGTTGTGGATCCCGTACTTGGTGTCGTTGGTGAAGGCCGAGCACTCGGAGTTGGAGAGATGGGTGCCATGGTTTGTCGATCCAACGCCGAGCGAATCGATCCAGCAGTGGTCGCAGTGGAACGTGACGTTCTCGCCGCCGTTGATGTAGTTCTTCACGTCGCTCTCGTGACCGCCCGACTCGGAGTCGTACTCCCTGTCATAGTCGGCCCAGGTCGGCACGTGATCGTTGTAGATGTCGATCATCAGGTCTTCGCCGTCCGTCGAGTTGTCGAGGTCGAAACCCATGCAGAAGACCTCGTCGCCGAAGCCGCTGGCCAGACCGCTGTAGGTGATGTATTCCTCGGTCTTGGTGATGAAGTCCGCAACCTCGGTCGACGTGTCCACGGGAGCGCGGCCCACATAGACCTCGCACTTCCAGTCGTCGTCGTAGTCGGAGTAGTAGGTGTCGTCGGGGATGTTGTCGCCGCCGTTCGAGTAGAGGTTGTAGGGAATCTCACCCTCGTCGCCGCCGAGAAGGAAGTAGGTCGCTCCCCAGGTGCTGTGCGCATCGATGACGAAGTTGCGGACCTTCCCGTCGTTCCCCGATCCGGAGTAGTTCGAGTAGATGTACGAGAGGGTCACGATGTTGGAAGGGACGCCCAGCTTGGTGTAGAGCTCGCGAAGAGGAGTCCACTGGGATTCGAAGGTGTCGGTGATGATCACGTGATCATACTGGCCGGCGGGCAGGGCGCGGGTGCCGGCACCGGTGAAAGTCGGAATGGAGACAGCCGCGGGATTGACGGCCATCCGCTGCAGACGGGCCAGGTTGCTCGCCTTGATCGACTTGCTGAAGTTGTAGGTCCGCCGCACCGCCGTCGTATCGACGTCGTAGCTGACCCGGTAGGCGATGTCCTCGCACATGGTGAGCGTGCCCGTGGCGCCGCTGTACTGGAAGGGGAAGAGGCGGATCGTCACGAACTCCTGCCCGTAGAGATCCCAGGTCGAAACGATCTTGGCCGTTTCGGCAGGATAGAGAGCGTCGCTCTCGTAGACGGCCGGATCCATGAAGAAGGGGTTCCCGGCCGGCGGGTTGCTGATGCGGCGAGGCTGCGTTCCCGGCATGAGGATCAGTTCCTCGGCCAGCACGACCTTACTGCCCCTCCGCGACGCTAGCTGCAGTTTTTCGGCGCCGGTGGGTAGCGCCACGTTGATTTCCAGGCACGGAAGAACGGGTTTTCCCGGTTCGCTGAAGAGGTCCAGCCCATCGGCATTAACCACGTCGAAACCAGCCTTCTGCCCGAAGCTCACGTTGTCGGCAGTGAAGGGGGCCCTGCCCGTGTAATCACCTGCCGACAGGGGCGCAGCGGCCATCAGCAGAAACGTAACACCAAACAGAACACAAAGTTGCAACAAACGCATACCGAATCTCCTTTTTGCTGGCAACGACAGGGGAAGAGAGGATCAGAGAGAAGCAAAGACGCGCTTCACGCTCTCCGTCATTGCGAAAGGCACCGAATTGAGAAGTAAAACCGGCTTAAGAACTTGTTTTCGACTTATACCAATTTAAATACACAAGATAAGTAAAATCAAATATTTTTGATACGCCGCGATACCGCGATACCGAGCCCGCGCAATCTCCGCCATATTCAGACAACGCCGCACACAAGTTCGGTACATTCGCACCCGAATATGGCGGAGATTGCGCGGGCTCGGTATCACCCTGCAAAGAGAGCATCCACCTCGATCTCGAAGAGCAGCTCGTCCCAGCAGACATCGTTCTGCATGAAGAGGGCGGGAAGAGGATCTATCCCGGCGGCCGCGGACCACTCGTGGAAGAGAGGTATCTTCTCGCCGTCCTTGAAGTAGACGATGGCGCGGACCACGTCCCGCCACCCCGCGCCCCGCGACTCGAGGATCGCATGCACCACGTCCATGGTGCGGGCGACCTGCGCTTTCGTGTCGTCGAGGTGCATCGCGTTCCCGTCGGGATCGATGCTGGCCGTGCCCGAGACGAGGAGCCGCTTCTCTCCCTCGAGGCCGATCTCCACCGCGCGGCTGAAGGAGCTTCCGTACTCGATGGCCGGACACTGCAGGGGCGACGGCACGGGGATGGGCACCTTCGCGCCCGCGGCAGGCGCCACGGCCAGGAGCCCCGCTTCCAGGGCCGGTCCGCTCCGGTCCGCACCGCCGATCCCGGTGCTGGCCGGCACCAGGCCGTCGAAGACGCCGCGCGATCGGAAGAACGCATCGCGCGTGGTGTTGAAGTCGCCGTACCAGGCAAGGATGTCGTCAAAGAAGAACCAGGTGCGCGCCACGTTGTCGAAGTCCATGCCCTCGCTCTTCAGGATGCCCGCCATCCCCTCGAGCAGCGAAGCGGCCTGCTCGACGCGCGAGGCCGACGCATCGGCGGGCCGCAGGCCGCCGAGACGGCACCACGTCATGCCGGAGCCGGTCCAGGTCGTCCCGACGATGCGGCCTTCGCTCTCCACGCGCTCGAGGCCCGTTTTGGCCTTCGCCCAGATCTGCGTGCCGCAGAGCCCTCCCCCCGATCCGCCCCCATCGCGCGGCAGCGTCCCCCTGTTCTCGATCCAGGTGACGGGCCACGTCGGGGGGCCGAAGGCACGCTCGAGAGCCGCCTTTCCATCCACGCCGAGGCCCTTCATGCCGAGCACGTCCTGGGAGATGATCCGCGCGTCGCAGGACGCCACGGCCGAGGCGGCGCGAACCAGCATCTCTTCGGGCGCCTCATTGTCGACGATCGTGGCGGTGAAGAAGAGCTCCTCCCCGTCGGCCCGGGGGATCGAGATCCGGTCCGTTCCGGACGAATCGAAACTCCGTGAAAAGAGGGTGTCGCGCGGCTCTTTGTTCGTCATTCGATCCTGCCTTCTTCTCTCGCTGCCCGTTGACCGGCGTCGGCTCACTCTTCAGCGGGAAGAACGATCCGGAAACCCACGTTGAACACGCGCTGGTAAGGCCTGTAGGCCAGGCGGAAACCGGCGCGAGCGCGTATCGGCCTGTCGCGCCACGATCCGCCGCGCACCACCTTGTCGTCGCGGGTGACGCCGTCGTTGCGGCCGTCGTCGGCGCGATAGGGATAGGAGCGATAGCTCGAAAGCGTCCACTCCCACACGTTGCCGTGCATGTCATTGAGGCCCCAGGCGTTGGGCTGGTACTTCCCCGCTTCGGCCATCAGCCGCTCGCCGTCGTCGAAGCGCGCCTCCTTGGGCAGATAGTCCTGGTACTGGTTCGGATTCGCGATGGGATGGGGGTTCACTCCGGTCACGGCCAGCCGGCTCGTCGACGCGTCGGCCAGGTTGGCAAATGGCGCAAAGTCGGTCTCGGCCGTTCCGTAGTGGAACGCCGTTTCCGCACCGGCGCGGCATGCCCATTCCCACTCCGCCTCGGTGGGCAGGCTGCATGCCTGGCCCGTCACGCTCTCGAGCCAGCGGCAGTAGGCCATCGCCTGATCCCAGGAAACGCGGATCACCGGCATGGACGGCTTGTGCACCGGGTAGCCGGGCGTGGTGTGGTCCTTGTGGCGCTGATCGAGAAAACCGTTGTGGTGCTCCGAGTCGAAGCAGGCAAACTGCTTCAGCGTCACCTCGGTCTTCCCGATGTAGAACGGTTTCTCGATCGCAACGGGCGCGCACGGGATCTCGTCCCTGCAGCCGTCCGGATCGCCCATGAGGAACTCTCCCGCAGGAACGAGGACGAAATCCATGGAGATGCCGCCGCCCAGGTCCACCCTCTTCGTGAGCGGCAGGCTGCCGGCACCCGCGGACTGCCTCCTCTTCGCCTCCTCGCCGCCGAAGGGCCAGCCCGCGCAGCGGATCTCCTCCGGTAGCGGGGCGACTCTCGACTCGGGCCGGGGCTTCACGAACTCGACGGGCTGCCGCTCGATTTCCGGGATCGCCTCGGGATCCTCCGGCCGGCCGGCATAGAGGGCGCGCATCTCGAGCCGGCGCTTGTGCAGGTTTCGGGGGATCGCCGCCTGCTCGGCCCACGTCCCGTGATCCGGAACGTTGAGGTCGATCCAGGTCACCAGCCTGTCCCAGCCTTCATCGTCTAGCGTCACGCCGTGATGCCCCTTCGTGAGCATCTGGACCAGCTCGCTCGTGCTGGCATGAAACTCGAGGGGCCTCTGCAGCCGGTAGTCGCTCTCCGGTCCGGGCCTTCGCACGTAGGGATGGAGCGCCAGGTAGGAGGGCGTGAAGTTGCCCCACCCGTTCTTCTCCTTGGCCGAGAGGTCGGGAATCGAGCGGCCGTCACGGCGCGGCTCGCCGTTGTGGCACCCCACGCAGAACTTGTCCAGAACGGGCTGCACCTCGCGCTTGAAGCTGAATCCCCGCGTCGGGCCGTACCACGGCTCGATGGCCGACGGCGTGCGCAGGGCGGCCTGGCTCATCCGGCTCGGCGGGCCCTGGTTCTGCGATTCGTGGCAGCCCACGCAGGAGAGGGCCTCGCCGGGCATGGCGGTGAACCAGCTCCGCATCACCTGGACCGCCCGGCCCTGCTCGTCGAGAGGCTGCACGGCGATCGGCGTGTTGGCCGGCACCACGAAGGCACCGGACCCGTCCTCGAGGACCGGGACGGTTCCCATGATGCGGTGCACGTCCCACGGCCCCTCCACGCCGATGTGCGCGTGGCCGCCCATGTTGTTGTAGGCGTAATGGAACTCGAAGACGCGCAGCTTCTTCACCGTGCCGCGCGGCACCGAGTCGAGGCCGTTCCCCTGGTAGACGTCGGAGAGGTAGATCACCGCGTCGCTCGTATCGGTCCGCACCCTGTCGGGGATCACGGGCGGCACCTTCGTTGCCTTCAGGGGAATCGGCTCGACGAGCGCGAACCCCGGCTCCTCGCAGAGGCAGATCAGGTTGTCGAAGATGTCGGCCAGGTAGATGCCCCAGGGCCTGTCCGGCGAGGGCTTGCACGACACGAGGAACAGCTTGCCGCTCAGCGGATAGGGGTGGAGGAAGCGCGGCCACGAGTTGTTCACCAGCTGGTCGACGATCACGGGCTCGACCTTCTTGCCGAAGCCCGGAATCCGCTGGATCACGCCGTCGGCCTCGCGCCGCCCCCTGGCCGGATCGAAGAGAACGAGCTCGCCCATCCGCGGCACGCCGTGGTGCCCCGACACGATGGCCACGAACCGGGTGGGGTGCTCCGGGATCGGCCGGGCGTAGAAGAGCGAGTTCGGCCAGAACGAGTTGCTCCCGTAATACTCCATCTGCCCCGTCCCGTCGGGATTCATGTGAAAGAGGAGACGGGAGAAGTAATGGGGCGTGTCCGAGTACTCCCACCGGGTGAAGAGCACGCGTCCGTTGTTGAGCACCGTGGGGCACCAGTCGTGATCCTGGTCGAAGCAGAGCTGCCGCACGCCGCCGCCGTCGCTGTCCATGATGTAGAGGTTGGCCACCTGGTCGTTGCCGCCCACGCAGGGGATGCCCTGGAAGCAGCGCGTGGAGTCGAAGATGATCCGGCCGTCGGGCAGGTAGCAGGCGTCGTAGTTGTCCACATCGTCGTAGAGGCCGGGCGTCACCTGGCGGACCGCCTTCCCCCCGGCGTCGACCTCGAAGATCTGCCACCGGTTGTGGCTGCCTATCGACGAGAAGAGCATCCTGTCGCCGCCAAAGTGCAGATCCACGTCGCCGATGAATGCCGGCTTCTTCGGCTTGAAGAGAGTGGCCGGCCCGGCCGCCGGGTCGGCGAGTGTGAGCGTGGCGAGCTCGTCGTCGAATCCGCTGCGCGGGAGAGAGCAGTTCCCCTGCCAGTTCTGGGGAAGTCCGAGCTTGGGGCTGTTCGCCTTCCTCTTCACGAGAAGGATGCGGTCGAAGTCGACGAGCGGATTGGCCAGGAGGGCCTCGGCCCGCAGCTTCTCGAAGGCGTCGGCGTGCTGCTCGGCCGTCTGCGCCAGGAGCGGGGCGCCGATGTCGTCCAGCCCGCAGAAGATCTTCTCGATCTCGTCGAGACGCGCCAGGAAGCTCTTCCCCTGCTTGTATCGCTCCGGGTAGGTGGCGATGAGATCCTCGATCGCCCGGCGCAGCGCCGCCGTGTCGGCGCGCTCGATCCGCGCGATCGCGTCGCGGATCCGGCACCCGTTGGCGTAGGCGCTGAGCCGCTCCGCGCTGGGTGCGCCGGCCTCCGGCTTCGGGCAGGCCTCGAGCCTGAGAGCCACGATCTTCCCGGCGTCGCCGAGATCCTCGAGCAGGCTCTTGATCATCTTCCCCTCGGCCTTGTCGGACTCGTCCGGCCGGAACCACTCGTACTGCCCGCCCGACGGGAGATCGCGCTCCATCCAGAGCGCCTCGCGAGGAAAGAACCTCTTCACGTCGTTCCAGAGGGCGAGGAGCGGATCCTCCTTCAGGTTGAAGTAGAATCCGTGGCCGCCGGAGATGTTGTAGACCTTGAAGAGGAAGGCGTTCTCGCCGGCCTTCAGCTCGAGATCGACGCGGTCCTGGTTGCGGCCGAGGCCGCGCGCCACGTCTCTCGAGAGGATCTTCTTGCCGTTGAGCCAGACCTCCAGCCCGTCGTCGCTGCCGAGCGATGCGGAGAGCGTGACGGCCTCCCTGGCCGTGATCGTCCTGTAGAGGTAGGTCGCCGCGCGGTCCTTCAGCGGCAGACCGTGAGGGATGCCGTCAATGTACTTGCCCCGCTTCTTCCAGAGCTTCTTGCCCTGGGCATCGCTGGCCTCGAGATCGACGCCCTCCTCGGGAAAAGCAGTGTCAATGAAGGCTTTCGCGGCCTGGGGAGCCGTTGCGAACCACGGCCCGCAGGTCACGTCGAACTCCTCGCCCTTATTGAGAAAGCAGGCCCGCGAGGCGAACATCGTCTCCGGCCATGTGCCTTTCTTCACGAAGAAATCCGACTTCGGCTGCTTCTCCTTGCCGGAATCGGCCTGCGGGGCGGCGCCTGCCGCAAGAGCAAGAAGGAGAACCGCTGCGAGAAGGGACAGTCCTGTTTTGCACGTTATTCGAGTCGTCATCGTCTGACTCCAGGTTCGGGCCGGAGACCCTCGTCGCCTGCCCGGCAGGCGCGAGGACGTCCGGATAATCAGCAGGATCGATCGAGCCGAAGAGCGGCCAAAGACCGCTGAAAAAATCATTCGGTCCGAAAGCGGATCTTTTGGGGCGGCCTGCTAGAGCTTGATGTCAGGGTGCGTGAACCGCAGCCCCTCCATGTCGTGATAGGTCGCGTACTCGGTGACGATGGCGCCCTCGGGCCCGGCGAGCATGAAGTGCCGCGCCTCGGCCTTCGCCAGGTAGCCCATCTCGCCCGGCTTCAGGACCTGCTCGGTCCTGGCTATGGCGATGTCGCGGTGCAGGGGCGGGATCCGCTCGTCCACACCCGGCGTGGGCTCGCCCTCGGAGTAGAGGGTCACGGAGCCGTAGCGCAGCTGCCAGGCCTCCATCTTCGGCCCGGCCGTCTCGGTGGCCACGTGCCAGTGCTCTGGGATCATCTGGTTGGGCAGCAGGTAGATCTCGTGCCCCATGTAGTTGTCTTCCTGCCTGTTGATCCAGAAGATGCCGGCCATGCCGGTCTCGGCGAACTGCCCGAGGCCGAAGTCCAGCGTCCAGAAATCCTCGCCGCGAAGCCGCTCGGGAATCGGATACCCGAAACGCTCCATCATGGCGTAGTAGGCTTCCTTGGCGGCCTTCTCGTCGAAGACGCCTTCGGCCGAGTAGAAGTCCTCGTTCTTGGGCATGACGACCTTCCCTTCCGAGCCGCATCCACCGAGAGCGGTGATTGCGATGGCGCTCCCGGCAACGGCGCCGATCATTTCTCGTCGTGTCACTTCCGTCATCGTAATTCTCCTTGTCTCTCGTTTCTCTTTATTATCGTTGTCTCTGGTTCTTGATTATTATCCTCGTCTCTCGTTCTTGATCGAGTTGTAGAGCTCAAAAGCGTCCGCCGGCTTCTCCCGGTCATGGACAACGGCTCGCACCGCCTGGATCATGGCCACCGGGTCGTCGGCGAGAAAGATGTTGCGCCCCATGTCGACGCCCGCGGCACCTTGATCCACGGCCCTCCAGGCCATCTCGAGCGCCTCGGGCTCGGGCAGCTTCTTGCCGCCCGCGATCACGACGGGCACGGGGCAGCCGGCAACGACCTCGTCGAAGCCGGGCTCGCAGTAATAGGTCTTGAGGAAGTGGGCGCCCAGCTCGGCCGCCACGCGGGTGGCCAGGCCGAGGTAGCGGGCGTCGCGCTTCATCTCCTTTCCCACGGCGGTCACGGCCAGGGAGGGGACGCCGTACCGGTTCCCCTCGTTGATCAGGCGCGCCATGTTGGCGAGCGATTCCTTCTCGTACTGCTCGCCCACGTAGACCATGGTGGTTATCGCCGCGGCGTTGAGGCGGAGGGCGTCCTCGATCGTGACGCCGATCACCTCGTTGCTCAGTTCCTTCAGCACCGTGGCCCCGGTGCCGCTGCGAAGCACGATCGGCTTGTCCGCCTCGGGCGGGATGCAGGCCTGCAGCGCGCCGCGGGTGCACATGAGGCAGTCGGCGTACGGGATCAGGGGCGGGATGGCGAGGTCGATCCTCTCCACACCCGACGTGGGGCCCATGATGTAGCCGTGATCGAAGGCGAGCATCACCGTCCGGCCCGACTCGGGATTGAAGATGCGCGAGAGCCTGTTCTTCATCCCCCAGCCGAGGTGCGCCGATCCTTTGAGAAAGAAGCCCGGCGTCTCGGCCGGGATGTCGACTGCAAAACCCTTGGACTCCTCGCCGCCCTTGCTGTCCGCATCAACCATCGCTTGTCGCTCCCTCGAAAAATCCCTTGAAGATCAGCGCCACCGACGTGGCGCCGGGATCCTTGTTTCCCTTGCTTTTCTCGCCCATGTTCTTGGCGCGGCCGAAGCGGGCCTGCATCTCCTCCGTGGCCGCGGCGCCCTGCTCGGCCGCTGCTGCAGCCGCCTCGAGCGTGGCGGTCGCGGTGCCGCCCCCATCGGCTGCTTCCTTCGCGGCGACCACGGCCGGTTCGAGGGCGTCGATCATGGTCTTGTCGCCCCTGCGGGCCTTGGTGTACTTGAAGACGCCTTCGAGCCCCGCGCCGAAAGCTGCGGCGAGGGCGCTGGCGTCGAGCTCTTCGTTGTTCACCTGGTCGATGGCATCGCCCATCGCGCCGATTGCCTCCCCCATCGATGTGAAGAAGGTGCCGAAGAGCGGGCCGGTGGCGCCGCCGTCCACGCCGAGCACGCCCCAGCCCACGTCGCGGAAGAGCTGGCCTAACTGCGGAGCATCGCCGCCCTGGGGATTCCCGTCGACAGCGGCGATGGCCGCCTCGATCCTGTCCATGGCGCGGATCATCGTGATGCCGTGGTCGCCGTCTCCGCCGAAGGAGTCGAGCTTCGAGAGCAGGGCCTGGTTGTCGCGCACCAGTTTCGACGCGCACCGCAGCATGCGGACGGTCGTGTCAAAATCGATCGACTTCGTCATGTCGCGTCCACCTCCGCCTACACAACGGTGAGCGCCGGAGAGGAGCAGGGCGCATCCCACAGCTCAATGAGATCCTCGTCCATGCGACCCAGGCAGATCTGGAATCCGCCCATCTCCTGGACGGTGAGGTAGTTCCCCGCCAGGCTGCGGACCATCTTGATCTTCTTTCCGTCGAGGATCCGGTTGATGCGACGCAGGACCACGTAGAGCTCCATCAAGGTCGTCGATCCGACACCGTTGAGGAGAACGAAAACCTCCTCGCCGCCGCCGATCTCCAGGTCGTCGAGAAGCATGGGGATCATGGCGTCGGCAGTCTGGTCGGCGGTGAGAACCTTGTTGGCGCCGCCGCCCGCCTCGCCGTGCTGCCCCATGCCGATCACCATCTCGTCGTCCTCGAAGCTCGCGATCGGCTCGCCGGTGCAGGGGTGGGTGGCCGCCGAGAGGGCCACGGCCAGCGTCGCCATGTTGGCCTCCATCATCTCGGCGATGGCGAGGCACTCGTCGAGCGAGCGGCCCTGCTCGGCGGCCGCGCCGGCCACCTTGATCACGGGCAGGCAGCCCACCAGGCCGCGCCGGTCCTTCGGGTCGTCGCGCGTCCCGGCCGAGATGTCCTCGTGGGTGAGGATCGACTTGACGTTGAGCCCTTCCTTGGCGGCCATGTCCATCGCCATGTTCGAGCTCATCACGTCGCCCTCGTGGTTGAGCACCACGAAGAGCACTCCCGCGTTGCGGTTCGCCAGGCGCAGCGCCTCGATCACGCGCGGCGGTCCGGGCGCGGCGAAGATCTCGCCCGGCACGCTGATATCGAGCATGCCGTCGCCCACGTAGCCGCTGAGGGCCGGCTCGTGGCCGCTGCCCCCGAGGGTCACGATCGCCACCTTGTCCTTCGGCTTGGGGTTGGCGCGCACCACGAGGTTGTTGCCCGAAAGGGCCACCTTGCCCGCATTGGCAAGGACGAAGCCCTCGAGGAGCTCGTTCACCAGGTCGTCGGGGGAGTTGAGGAACTTTTTCATCACCATCTCGGTCTCCTTCTCTTATCCAGTCGTCCGGGCCGGGCCCGTGTCCGGTTATTCGCTACTCGATCTCCATCAGCTCGATGAGCGCCTCGTTGTGCTTGATGAACGCCACGCGGATCGTCTCCGTTGCGTTGAAGGGCTGGATCACCACCTCGCGGCCCTCCATCGCCTTCTCGATGCTCGGGACCACGTAGGCGCTGTGGGGAGTGTTCTTGACGATGTCGGGCATCGGGCTGTCCGCCTCGAAGCGGAGAAACTCGACGCGGTAGGGATGCGCCTCGGGATCGGTGACAAAGACCTTGCCTCCCTCGATGTAGGTTTCATCGTTGCTCTTCACACTCGTGGGGACGCCGAAATGGTGGAACTCGCTCGAAGCCATGGCTGGATTCCTTTCATGAACGAGACATGCGTGATTCGGAAGTGATGCAGCAAGCTGTTTTGCCAGGGGAAAACATACAGAATGCGATCGGTTTTCTCTCTATCAATTTCCCAGCGCTCTTGACAGTTCTCACATTTTCGGGCAATATCCAACAAAGTCAAGCAACAAAGTAAGAACCAGTTGTAATTCCAGCCTCCTGCTCTTCGGCCCGCACCCATCGGCTGAAACAGACGCTCAAGGCCCAGGCAGCGAAAGGGAAACGACATGCCCGGAAACGATCTTTTCGTTCTTGATTGCACGATCCGGGACGGCGGCCTGGTCAACCGGCACGACTTCGATACCGCCTTTGTCCGCACTCTTTTCGAGGCCGTGACGAAGGCGGGTGTCGACTGCGTCGAGCTCGGCTACCTCTGCTCGCCCGATCTTGTTCCGGACGGTGAGTACGGTCCGTGGAAGTTCTGCCGCAAGGAGGATCTCCTGAGCGTGGTGGACGGATCGGCGCCGCATCCCCTCGTCTCGGTCATGGCGGACGTGGGCCGCATCCGGCTGGAAGATGTCGCGCCCGCGGCCGATAGCCCGGTGGACATGATCCGCGTGGCGACCTACGTGGCCGGCATGGACGAGGCGATCGACATGACGGCCGATTTCGACGCCAAGGGCTACGAGACGACGATCAACGTCATGGCTGTTTCCAAGGAGAGCGATTACGACCTCGACAAGGCTCTTCACCGGATCTGGGAGGAGAGCCCGGCGCGAACGATCTATATCGTGGACAGCTTCGGCGCCCTCGTGCCGAAGGAGACGGGCCGGCTCGTCGACCGGTTTCGCGCCGCCCTACCGGGAAAGAGGATCGGTTTCCACGGCCACAACAACCAGCAGCTCGCCCTGGCCAACACGCTGACGGCGATCGATCACGGGGCCGTGGACGTGGACGGCACGGTGTTCGGCATGGGCCGCGCGGCCGGCAACTGCCCTCTCGAGCTTCTCCTCGGCCGGCTTGCCGAGAGGAAGGCGGATCTCGGGCCGATTCTCGATCTGATCGCCGATCTTTTCATTCCGTTGAGGGAGAAGGTCGAGTGGGGCTACATCATCCCCTATGCGTTGACCGGTTTGTTGAACAAGCATCCCCGTGAAGCGATGAAGCTCCGCGACAGTGCGGAGAAGGATGCCTATCGCGAGTTCTACGAGAGGTTGACCGCCCCGGAGCGCGACGAGGGGAGGAGCGGCTGATCATGCTGGCACCGGAGAGACATCGCAGGATCCTGGACCGCGTCACGCAGCAGGGAAGCGTCCGCGTCGTCGAGCTGGCCGGATCGCTCAGCGTGGCCGAGGAGACGATCCGCCGCGACCTCGAAAAGCTCGACAGGAGCGGCAGGCTGATCCGCATCCACGGCGGCGCCGTCCCGGCCGAGGACGGGGGCATGGAGCTGCCGTTCTCGGTGCGTTTCGTCACCAACCAGAAGGAGAAGCGCGCCATCGCGGACCTTGCGGTGAAGCGTCTCGCCCCGGGCGACGTGATCGCTCTCGACGCCAGTACGACGGTCAACGAGCTGGCGCGGATCATCCCCGATATACCGATCACCGTGGTGACGAACTCGCTGACTGCTATCGCCTCGCTTCAGGGGAGGTCGAAGATCACCATTGTGGGTACCGGGGGGATTCTGGATGCGCCCTCGCGCTGCTTCGTTGGTTCGCTGGTGGAGAAGACGCTGAGGCAGTTCAATATCAACAAGCTCTTCTTCTCGAGCAAGGGATTGGATTTTGAGCGCGGGTTGAGCGTGCTTGATGACAATCACGCTCATGTGAAGCGGAGTATGATCGAGCTGGCGCAAGAAGTTTGTCTGCTTGTGGATAGTAGCAAGTTCGGGGTGAGCTCGGTGGAGTTCTTTGCTGACCTCGAGGAGGTGGGGCATTTGATTACTGATGAGGGGGCGGAGCGGGGGGATCTTGATCGGTTGCTGGAGCTGGGGATTTCGGTGGAGATTACGGGGTGATTGGGGTGGGATGATGGATTCGGCCGGGGGGTTCTTTCGCACGCCTTCCTGAGCCATGACATCCCTTGATAAGACTAACGCGTGAAACGGCGCCTCCCGAATTACTGCGGTACTGAGCCGCCCTGCTACTATCGTGGAATCCGCGGTACAGTTCACTAAGGCTTTTCATTATTTCTCAGCTCCAACCCTATGGTAGAATGCCGCTTAATGTTAGGAGACGGAAATCACCTGATCCGGTTTTCCGACCGATTTCCACCCCGTCATTTTTTTGAGGGGGTTTTTCTAGGTCTAGTTGTAGTGACAGAACCGTGAGATAGTGGTGTCAGCGGAGCGGTCGGTATACTTGGATACGAACGCGTGGAACGGGCTCCTTAACTGGGAGACCGGTAGCCCTGCCAATGGGTGCCGTCGGTTCGAGTATCTGTTCTCGTCCTGCAATCTGGACGAGTTCTGTCTTGCTGATATCTCGAGAGCAAAAGCTTTAGCCGACTTAGCCTGGGAACGGTCAAACCGACGAAAACTACACGACCACCTCGAAATGACGGCCATCGAGATTGCTGCATTCCAGCGTGGCGAGTCCAGCTATCCAATATACCATGACGATCCTGGCTTTCAGATCGGGTGGCAGGCGATGCGGGCGATGGCATGGCCAAACGGAATGCGAGAGGCGTTGCAGAGACAAGTGACAGCTGCAAAGAAGCAGTTCCTTGAGCATCTGCGAGAAAGCCGGCGCATCTTCATGCCGATCTTCCAACTCGGGCGAAAACTCGGCCTTCGGACTGAATGGAACAGCTTCCTCCAGGAACTCGAAACGGACCCGGCGCTGAGATCCTTCGTTCTGGAGTCCCTCCGGCTTGCCGGTCTGGCAGCGTACATCCCTGATCCTGATTCTACGCCAAGTTTACCGTTTTGGAGCTTACCAGCGACCTCCAGCTGGGTGCAGTACTGGTTGGCGCTGAGCTACATCGCCTGCCACGAAACCGGCCGTCTGACGCACCCGGACTTGGGTGACCAATTCGACTTCCGACATGCCTGCTATGCCGGCATAGCCGACCTATTCGTAACAGGAGACGCCAGGATGAAATACTTGCTGACCGAACGTGTTCCGGATCGCCGCGCGGAAGTCCTGGACTTGGATGCGTTCCTGGACATGGAGAGGCAATAGATGAAGCCCTACATCCCGTTGCAGACAGATTCCCGCTTCGCGCCGGATGCTGAACGTTGAACTCTCTGGGCGGAGAAGGATGCTGCCAAGTGGAAACGACGGAGACTCTTCTCAGCAAGTCTCACCAGCTCAGGACATCAAATACAGTCCGGAGGAAAAAGACAAAGTGGGGTAGTGTCATGGCAGATCAGCGACAATCCTGGCGACACCACTACGTTCCTCGGTTCTATCTAAAGCGATGGACCGTGAACGAGCAGCTCACGCAGTATCGGCGAGTGCCATACACTGGCCGCGTTGAGTCGAGGCAGGTATCGACTCGGAGAACAGGATTTGCACGCCGTCTTTACTCCCTTGAGCAGGAGCCACATACTAGTATCGATCCGGATGGCCTAGAGATGCGGTTGAGAGACGTGGAGGACGAAGCTGCTCCAGTTCTGGAGCAAATGGTCGGAAATGTAACGGCGAACCTAAGCGCGGATGAGAAACGAGCTAGGTCGCGTTTCGTTCTGTTGCAGCTCGATCGAGATCCAGGCCGAGTGAACGAAGCCCTCCAACTCGCTAAGGAGTTACGCGCCGAGGTCCTTTCGGAGGCAGCATTCGCAATGCGATGCTCCAAGGCGGCTGAGCTCTTCACGATCGAAATGGCTCGGAACATGGCCCGAGGCAATCTTGTCAGACCTTGCGAATCGAAATCGTCCTGGGAAGAGACTCTAATGCGATGGTCCTGGCACTGCGTGGTTTCGCCGGCGTGGTTTGTGACCACAGATCAGCCTATTATTCTGAACGTATCTGGCGTGAAGTTTGGTACTCCGGCGTCGATGTTTTCAATGGCACTGTCGCCAGATCGCCTCTTGGTGTGCACTCCTCCGTCGTGGCTTTCGGAACTTGGTGATGACTGGTTTGAACTGATGGCTGTTACGCACAACGCGCGACTGGTTTTACTTGGCCCTCGGTTCGTTTACTCTAGTACACCGATGACGGAGATACCTGGACCTAGGTTGAACGCGCTGCTCGAGAAGCATCTCATGAAACACGAGACGTGACCTTTTGAAAAAATATCTGAGTACGGTGGTGGCAACCGCCCAAGCCGCTGGAGAATAGACGAAGCGCCTCGCTGCTCAGCGGCAGGGTGTTGGCCAGTGAGTCAGCAGCGTTCGCCGGAAGGAGACAAATGAAAGAGAAGTTCCTTCTATACATAGATTTGCTCGGTTTCAGCGACATCGTAGATGCACCACACAAAGTTCGCTCGCTTTATAAGATCGTCGATTCTCTGAACGCTCATAAACACTACTACTTCAACACAATCGTCTTTTCGGATACTATTCTCGTTTACAACGAGGAAGAGCCCAAAGACGACGGCGAGCGCAACTATCTTGTTTGGTACGCAATTGAATTTGCCGAAGACCTTCATCACCGATTGACTGGCACTGGTACTTTCTTCCGCGCAATCCTGACGCACGGTGAATTCGACCACTACGACCTTGAAAACATCGAATGCTTTTTCGGGCGCGCGTTGGTCGATGCTTACTACAGTGAAAAGGATCTCCCCGCCATCGGCCTTTTCATCGATGATATATGCCAACAACACAACGAGTACTTTCGTACGGCGCCGTTCGTTCCGAACCGAAACTTCGTCTACCTCAATCGTTGTCTTGAGCGCCTCCAAGAAATTTCAAGTGGAGTACTCCCCATCGACCCCTATAATATTGATGAGTTTTCATATATTCATTGGGAACTTCATTTTCTCCGCGATGTCTACGAGCAAATGCGGGCTCATCCCATTCCAAGTGTCCGCGCAAAATATTTGGCAACATGGGACCTTTACCACAAACGATACTCAACAATCCTCGATACCCTTCGCACAAACGGCTTTGAACCTGAGTCAATCTGCCCGGCTGGCGATTGGACGCCATACAAGAGAGCTTTCAAGGAGTCACTTGCCGAAGCCAGATCGTTATATTCTGAATAATCGGGCCTCCGGTTTCGTTGAAAAGCCGATGCCCGAACTGAACTCGGAAGCGATCGACTTCCGAGCTGCTTCCGAGTCGTTCGCTCCGATCAGAAAGCTTCGGAGCGCCGAGCTAGGGAGCAGTACCTGCTTACCAGGCATCCGGGCCGCAAGGTCTGTACGAAGGCCGAAAAGCTGCTCTTCTCGAGGGAGCGCGGGTTGGTGTACGAAGTCTGGACCAACCCCCAGGATCCGAAGCGCAAATATTTTCGAGCAGAAACGAGCTAACAGATGACCCTCCAACTGGAAACTATCACCCTTAAAAGTTGGCCCTTCCAACTTCACGGCATCGCTTACGGGAAGGGAACGCGCCTCCAGCTGGAGGTTATCTACTCGGAACATGACCGGATTCCGAACCCCACTCAGTTGCGATCGGCCTGGAAAGCCCGCCAGGATAGGCGCGGGGTTCCCCTTCTAGTTGTGGTCTTGCACGCCGACAAAGCGCACGTCTGCGGCCCCTCAGGCGAGGATCCGACAGTCTATCAGGGACTCGATCCGGGGCAGGTCGAACGTATTTGTCAGGAGGCGCTCGAGCAACCCTCCCGTCAGTCCGCCCTGCGGGCCTTGCGTGACAGCTTAGGCACTCTTGAAGCAGAAGGCCTGCCCGGCTTACGAAATGAGGGCTTCCTCGCTTCACATGAATTGACAGCAGGCGTTCCCGCCCGCGCAGACTGGTCTGTGGCCGGGGAAAGGGCGCGCGGTATCCTGGATCATTTCGGCAAGCGACTGCTCCACTCGCTCGGCTTCACTCTCGAAACGCTCGACAAGGTGACCGATATCTTGAGAACCGGCGATCAGAAGACCGCGATCGCCATCCTTCTGAGCGACAGGGAAACTCCGGAATCCGGCTCGGACCGCATCCCGGGCTCGCTCTCACCCGTTTCCTACGCCCTGGCCCGGGCGGACGACGAGAACCTCGACTGGGTCGTTCTCCTGCACGGCCGCAAGATCCGCCTCTACCCGGCGAAGATGGGTGTAGGTGTGGGCCGGAGGGGACGTACCGAAACCTATCTAGAATGCCACACCGGGCTTTTGCCTGACGAGCGGGCCGCCTACCTCTGGCTG